>DATKCF010000152.1:0-68294 GCA_035513345.1 Longimicrobiales bacterium | reverse complement strand
TCTAGGCGGGCGGCATGCGTCCGCGTCGCAGGCGAAGTCCGAGAGAGGCTGGGCTACCGAGATCGTTCACCGGTACGGGTCATTGGGCTGCCACGCGCGGTCAGTTAACAAACGATGTCATGCGTCGCGCGCGTTCGCGCGATTGCCGCGCAGGTCATGAAAAGTGCAGCTTCGGAAAGGCGCGGAAACGCCTATGCCGCCCTTCGGTCGGCTCCGGCGCTTCATGAACCTGATAACGTTAGCTGAAATCGAACTCGCAACGCGATCCGAGCTAGTCGACTGGAGGCACGATGAAGTCTGAAGTAGGGTTCATGCTGCTGCTCGCGGCCTCCACGGGAGCGAGCGCCCAACAGGTCGTTCCTGTCCACGAGGAGCCACGTCATCACCTCGTCCTCGAGCGGCCACCGTTTCAAATCCTGGACGTTGGTTTTTCGCCGGGTGACACGACTCTCTTTCATGTCCACGACGCGCCAATTCACTACGTGGTGATCAATGGGTCACCGATTAACTCGCAGGTGTTGGGCGAAGCGTGGCCGACCGTCGACTCCACCGGCAACTCGGCGCTGCCGGTGGGGAGTGGTTCGTGGAACCTGGAATACGCTCGCGAACCAGTGACACACAGGGTGGCGAATATCGGCACCGCCTGTTTCGTCTGATCGCGGTGGTCAACCGTGGGCGCGGCCGGTTAACCCTTCGGTTAACCCCGTCTGCCAAGGCCGGCGTTTCTAATCAGATACCTGGCTCGGTCGAGGCGGAAAGCGAATGGTTTGGACGAGCGCGACTCTCTCTTCAGGCCGGTGAGGAGGCCCAAGCCGACGATCTCGCCAACCCGGTTGTGGTTGTTCAAGTATCCACCGGACAGTCGGAGTTGCATGCTCACGGTGGAGTCACTGCCTCAACCAGTGCGGCCGGCGATTGGTTCGTGCTGGATCCGGGTTCGACGCATAGGCTGCGGAATCCTGGCCCAGGTGTCATTACGCTCGTTTTGGTAGAGGTTAGACTGTAATGGCTGCGGCACGCGCTGCGAGGCTGCTGAGAAGCAGTTATGCGTCGGAGTAACTTTGCTCTACGGCTCCAGCCGTCTTTGGCTCGATGAAGCTCGGAAGCTCGCGGAAGCAGAAGGCATCGCCGTGAATCAGCTCATTGCGTGGCTGTGGCGGAGAAGCTTTCTGCGCTCCGAACGGAGGCCTACTTCAAGGAGCGAGCGTCGCGCGCGGACACGAAAAAGGCACGTGAGATGCTCGAGCGAGCCGGCAAGGGCAAGCCTCCGGTCAAGGGTGATGAACTCCCGGCGAAGCGCGAGAGGAAGTAAGCCGCCCGTACGGCTCAAACAAGACTGTCAAGGCGCCTCCGCCGTGCTTCGCCCGGCTGCGCGGGCTTCATGAACCTGATTACGTTATCTGCAATTGGATTTGGGACAGAGCGACCACTCTCAGCGTGTCGGCTTCAGTAGATCGTAGAGCTGCACATGCTCCACATCCAGCTGGTCGCGCCAGATCCCAAGAACCCAGTCATCGCCTATTTGATGAACCAGGAAGCCTGGCGGAGTGGCAACGTCTCCCAAGTAAGTTCCTGCTGAATCAACAACAGACCAGGTGCGAGCTTCCGCAGGCATGGTTCGGGTGCTGATCTCCCTCCTACCAGGGACGAGCGCGTAGTTGAAGAAACTAATGGCGTCGTAGTGATCGTGCCGCCGAACCCAGAGATTCCCAGTATTGTCGAAAAGCAGCTCAGCGAACGCTGGAACGGTCGAGGGCAAATCTGATCCATCCAGTTCGGCCTCAAGGTTGCGCCGCTCAGTCGGGTTCCCGCGGAAGTCGCCGAAGACGTAGCCGCGGTACCGGTCGATCTGCGTTCGTGTCAACGGCTGGCCGTCCTCAAGGATCCGAGCGACTGTAGTGAGATTGCCAATCGAATCATGAAGACGGATCTCGAATATGTCTCCGATTCCCATGGCCAGCCGTCCATCGGTCGCAGCGATCGCCAACGTTCGCCCGAACGGCGTCGGATGGTATCCGACACCCTCAACGCCCCTGCTAAACGTGCGATCCTGATACGGAAAGGGTCCGAGGGTTTCAACGAAGTCGCCGTCCTTCGAGTAAAAGCCCAGAAGCGTCGAGTCACGGTAGAGTCCGGGTTCCGTGTGAAACCGGCTGTACTGCATCAGCGCTACGATGTGGCGGTCCGTACACCAGCCAGGAGCGGCGGACTGTCCCGGTGGTAGATTCATGGTCACCGTGCGCTCGTAGACACCAGATGGACCGAATACCGTCAACCGCCCACGCCCCGCCACGAACGTTGAATCGCCTGGGCAGAAGATCACACGTTGCATCAACCCGCCCCCGAGTTCGCCAGGGCCAGAGCCTTCCCCACCGGACCGCTGAAGCAGCGCACCGTCGAGGTCAAAAAAGCTCAAGGAGTACGTTCCAGCGTCGGCCACCATCAAGACGCTGTCCTGCAAGAGTCGGACAGCTCGGATATTCGCGAAGTGGTGGTTGGGGTCGCCGTCGATCCCGCCGCCCAGTTGCACGACGGGCTGCGAGGAAAGGCGCCATTCCCATCCACCCCCCCAGCGCGGGGCGACGCTCTCCACAATGCTGATCCCGGCGCTGTCCCTGACGGCAGCCGTCATCGGCTCCGGGGTCGGATCATCCTGGCACGAACTCAGCATGACCATGCAGCTGACTCCGATCAGTACCAACGGCAGGCGGATCGGTGCAGCGGCCGGTGACCAGCGCGGTTGGCTGGGAGGATGGGTAGGCATGGCTCCTCCGGTTGTCAGACCGAGGTTTCGTCCGCGAAAGTATGCTGCGTGTCAACGGCTCGTCAAACGGTCACGAGCTGTCCAGGCGCTCCGCTGTGCAACCACCAAATCCAACTGCAGACAACAAACGGTGTCATGCGGCGCACACTGTCGCGCGCTTGCCGCGCAGGCCCTGAAAGGTGCAGCTTGGGACAGGCGCGGAAACGCCTGCGGCGCCCTGACGGTCGGCTCCGGCGTTTCATGAACCTGATCTCGTTAGCCGAAATTGCGTCCGCCTTGCTCATATTGAGGAGAACCGTGCATGAGAATTCGTGTCCGGCTAAGGAGTGGTCTACTGGTCGGCAGCTACGCACTCTTCGGCTGTGCGGACGAAGCTGGCCGGTTTGACCCGGCAGCTGTGCGGTTCGACACCCTGGCGGTCGTTGGCGTGGCCGAGGGCAACGACGTCGAAACCTTCGGAGATATCCGAGCGGTGGAGCCGACCGGTGACGGCGGGTTTCTGTTACTGGACGGACAGGGACGTTCGGTGTCATGGTTCGCGGAGGACGGAACGTACATGGGCGGCGTCACAGCGCGTGGTGAGGGCCCCGGTGAGTTGGCATTCCCGGTAGACATCGCATTAACCCGCAGCCGGGATCTCGTCGTGCTGGACCCTTCGAACGCGCGTCTAAGCTGGTTCGCTCTGAACGATTCTGGTATAGATTACACGAATCAGCGCCGCAACGAGCTCGGCGGAAGTCAGTTTTGCGCTCTCGGAGATCGTCTTTACCTCAGCGTGCCCAGGAATGATGCCGCCGTGCACGAAATCGGAGAAGGACCGGAGCCAGTCAGATCCTTCGGTACGCCGATCTCTACGCCGGGTCTAGAATCCTTGGGTGCGGCGCGGTGGTTGGGCGAAAGCATGATTCCCGCCGGTCCTGTTGTCTGCGTAAGCGAACCTGATCTGATCGTAACCGTCGGCCGCAGCTCCCCGCTTATCCGCGCCTACACGCCAGACGGTGACGAAGTCTGGGAGACGGAACTCAGCGATTTCCGACCTATCAAACTCCAAGTAAAGCAGAATGGCGGGGTTGGTGCGGCGCCGAGCCCTGAGGATGGGATTCACATGGCGCTCTCGGCCTCACGCTGGGATAATGACCTCCTTTTGCTTCAGTATGAAGTTCGCACAGGTACCGGCGGTCCTGATGCGAGTGAGTACGGTTTGGAATCGCGCTTTCTCGAACTCGCGACGGGCCAGGAGGTGCATCGAAGTACGGAACTGCCGCTGATCGCCGCAGCGAGCGGGCGTTACGCTTACGAGCAGCGAAATCAGCCGGTGCCGCAAGTCGCTGTGCTTGCCCGCGGTCGAAATTGAAGCAAGTGTTGACCGGGTCGGGGCGGACGCAACATCGGCTAACTACGCGCTCACGGCGCGGCGGCTACGCCGCCTTGCCCTGACGGGACACGCCAGCTCCGGTCGCCGCCTTTCGGCGGCTCGCTTCGCCTCCGTGTCGCGTCGTGAGCGCTGAATCGTTATCCGAAATGCTCTGCTTGTCGCCTGGTTGATCCCGCCGCCTGGCTTGGGCCGTGGCAGTTGCTCTTCCGAGCCTGTGGATCGTATTCTTTGGAAGGCCACGCTGGGTGTTACGAAAGTCGCGCGCTGATTGCGCGCTTGCCACGCATGTCATGAAAGGTGCAACTTGTGGAGGGCGCGGAGACGCGGTAAACGTCAAGTGACATTGATCTCCTCACTGCAAATCCAGCGTGGCCGGGGCATTCTGCGTGAGCGAGGACCTGTGGGGGCCGTATCGGCAGCGACGCTTCACGCGGAGTCCGCTTGATTCAGCCGGGAGGACAGCTCGATGAGTATACTACGGATCACAGCAATCGCCGCGGCTCTGGCCACCCCGGGTTGGTCATCGGTTCTGGCCCAGGGAGTTTTGACTTCCGCGCAAACCACCGCCATTGAAGTCGGAGTCCGAGACGCACTCGCCTCGGAGCAGGCCGTGTTCGAAGCGAGGGACTGCGAGGCAGCGGTCGCCTTCTACACGGCCCGGGAACCGATCATCTATGTGGACGGTCAACTCCGGCCCCACCCGGACGTACGCCGTATGGCGTGTGACGCAATGCAGGAGGTCGAATCCGAGAGCACCAGAAGTCTGAGAGATCACGTCATCAGCGTTCTCTCCGAGAACGCAGCGTACTCCATCAGTGAGTACGACGTCCAGCCCGGCAATGACAGGCCATACCTGCTGACTGTAACCAGAATCTGGAAGAAGGTTGACGGCAGGTGGTTGATAGCGCACTTGCAGCAATCCGGCGTTAGCCGGTAAATAGGACAGGAGTGTCGCCATGAGGGTTTTCGCCTTGGGGATCACCCTGCTTTGGGGCTGCGCTACAGCCACACCCGGCGCCGATCTGAACAGCGCCGGTTCGACGCGTTCAAGTACCGCCAGCATGAGTACGCAGGTGGATCCGACGACCCGGATAATTGAGGTGCAGGCCGGCAGCATCCAGCTGCGCCATTCGATTCCGTCCGGCGCTCGGCTACGAGCGACGACGCTGGAAGGGCTCGACGACGCCAACCGCCACCTGCAGTACGAGTGGACCGCGGACGGAGTGTACAGCGTGGTGGTTTCGGGCCGCTATCGCCATTCCGTATCCGGGAGCATCGCTGGAAGAGGTCGCCTGACGAGTACTGTCGTCTACACGCCTCTCGCCGACACCACTCAATCATCGATGACGGAGATCTCACGGTGCTTGGCGACGGCAGGCCTGTCTCCCTCATGCACGAGTGGTGAGCGTCGCGGTGGCGTTATCGGAAACTGAATCCCGGTTCGGCTGTCCGATGGGGCCGCTGGTTGGAAAACGTGGATCCTGGCGGCAACCGGTGGAGGTAATGCATGTCCGCACTGGCGGCCCTGGCGAGCGTCCTCCGCCTGAACACGCGGTTGTTCCTGAACTGCCTCGAAGACGTTACGAATGGCAAGGCTCGAGAGCGTCCCAACACGCTGACGAACAACCTGGCCTTCCTGGGCTGTCACCTCGTCGATTCGCGCCACTTTCTGGCGGCGCAACTCGGCCTCAACGAGGTGAATCCGTTTGCCGACCAGCTCCGAAGCGTGGAACGAATCGAGCAGATGGAGTCGTTCCCGTCCATCACCGATATCCGGGCGGCCTGGCGATCGCTTGCTCCTGTTTTCGAGGAGTGCGTGAAGAGTCTGACGCCGAGTGAGTTGCGTGTTCCGTCGCGCCCCCGGTTTCCTGTAGATGACCCGAGTGTCGGTGGGATGCTGGCCTTCCTCGTTCAGCATGAATCGTATCACATTGGTCAAATGGCACTGATCCGCAAGTACATCGGCTACCCCGCCATGAAGTATTGACGAGTGGTGTCCCTGGCAACGAATCGGGCGGAGGACATGATGGAGCAACCTGTCAAGGAGGCGATCTCTGACGTGTGGTACGCGCGCCCCGTACTCTTCGTTTCAGACATCCAGCGCGCGCTCGGTTTCTATGAAGGCAAGCTCGGCTTCGTAAAGAAATGGCACGAAGGAGATGGCAAGGGCACGGTGTGCCAGGTCGATCGCGGCGGGTGCGAGATCATTCTGTGCGAAGACACCACTCGGGGTGATCGGGGCCGCCTTTTCCTCGAGTTGTCGCGCGAAGGCGTCGACCAACTGCTTCAGATGACCGTCGAGCGGTCCGTTCAGACACAGAAGTCGTGGTGGGGGTACGACGTGCTTCGAATCGAGGACCCTGATGGCAACGAGCTTCTCGTTTGCCTCGAATGGTAAGGCAATTGTCGAAGCCAGGAGGGCGGAGTCGCGGATCAAGGAGGCACACCAGGTGAGCGTTGCCGGTCATCTTCGAATCGAGCTCGATGAATACGATGCCCGTATTCGAACGTTCGTGCCTGGATACGAAGAGATGATTGGACGTGCGGCGGCCGTGCTTCGATTCGTTGCGGTATCGTCACCCACGGTTGTCGATCTTGGTATCGGCACAGGGGCGCTGTCCGCCGCGTGTCTGCAGAGCCGTCCCGACGCCCGGATCGTGGGTGTGGATTCGGATCCCGGCATGCTCGTCGGCGCGCGCGCCCGGCTCGCGGATGCGGGCCACGTGGAGCTGATCGAATCAGACTTCCTGGCGGCCGCGCTGCCGAAGTGCGATGCGTTCGTGGCGTGCATATCGTTGCACCATATCCGCACCGAGGTGGAGAAGCGCGCATTCTATCGGAGATGCTTCGAGGCGCTTGTTCCTTCGGGCATCCTCGTCACGGCCGATTGTTTCCCCGGCAAACGCGCGCGAGTAGCCGAGTATCAGCGAGAAGCGTGGTTGGTCCACCTGAGGCAGAGCTACACAAGCAGGGAAGCTGAGCAGCACCTCGAGTCGTGGGCTGGCGAAGACGTCTATTTTCCTCTCGCAGATGAGATCGCGTGGCTGCAAGCCGCGGGCTTCGGTGCGGAGGTACTATGGCGCCGGGACGCATTCGCCGTGATCGCTGGCTTCAAGGATCAGGAAGCAGCGCGTACGCAACGGCCTGACGCGAATGGCCTCGCCGGTCGGCCGGGAGTGGCCCCCGGCACATGACAACAGGCGTCACGCTTCGCGGCCCTCAGTCGGTGCGGCGGATCGGCGCGTGGATGGTCTCGCGGCTCGCTCCTGGGGATGGCCAGACCAGAGACTGCGAGCGATCGGGACCGACCGTTCGAACGTTGCGGACGTCACGCTTCCGGCCGACGTCAAGGTGCATGAAGTCGGCATGGATCATATTCTCGGTGTGGCGGAGGACAGCCTCGGTTCGCAGCACGTTCTTGTGTTCCGCCTTCGTCGCCATTCATGAGCGAACCGGCGAAACCGGACCGGCGCCCCGATGGACGTCGTGACCGAACCCGAACCTCGGTACTACCCATGAAGTACGACCCCGACCAGGCTCCTGATGCGCAGGCCTGGCTTCGTCTGGACGAGGACGAGGCACTCCACCTCGTCGAGTCGTACCACAAGCGGAGCCGGATCCGGCTACCCGACGCGGCGCTGCATGCCGTGTTCCACGTAACCGTGGAGAATCAGATCGCCTCGGGCGAGGCCACGGTCATCACGACACTGAAACGTCTGCAGCGGGAGGGCTTGAGTCGCCATGACGCGATCCATGCGATCGGCTTTGTCCTTGCGGCTCACATGCACGACCTGGTGTCGAATGACGTGCCACCCGCAGGAGATCCGCACGAGGCCTACTTCGCCGAGCTTCGCCGGCTGACGGTCGAGCGGTGGCACAGACAGGCCGAGGAGCCATGACGCAACGCGTGCAGGCCAGAGCACGTTGATTGTTGCTGTGGGTCGTCGACCAGTCAAGGGGAGGATGCCGCAGTGGACCTGACACGAGATGAGAGCGGGCCAGGCTGGCCCGAACTGGAGTATGCCGCGTGGCGCGACACATGCCAGACGCTCCACATGTGGACACAGATCGTTGGCAAGGTGCGGCTGGCCTGTACGCCCTGGATCAACCACTCGTGGCATGTCAGCCAGTACGTGACCGCACGGGGCCTGACGACATCTCTGATCCCGCATGGTGCATCGGCGTTTCAGATCGATTTCGACTTCATCGACCATCACCTTCAGATCCGCCGGGATGACGGACGGCAGGCCGTTGTTGGCCTGTATCCGCGATCCGTCGCGGATTTCCACGCCGAGTTCATGGCGCGACTCGACGAACTCGGCCTGAACGTCCGGATCCACGGTGCGCCGAACGAGGTCGTCGATCCGATTCCGTTCCACCTCGATCACGTACACGCATCGTACGATTCCGCGTATGCAAACGGGTTCCGGCGCGTGCTCGTGCACAGCGCTCGCGTCCTGAATGACTTCCGCGGCGAGTTCCTCGGCAAGTGCAGCCCGGTTCATTTCTTCTGGGGCAGCTTCGATCTGGCGGTAACGCGCTTCAGCGGGCGTCGTGCACCCGAGCATCCCGGTGGTATCCCGAACATGCCGGACTGGGCTGCCCGGGAAGCCTACTCGCACGAAGTCAGCAGTGCCGGCTTCTGGCCCGGCAGCGATTCCTACCCTCACGCTACGTTCTACTCGTATGCCTATCCGAGCCCTGCCGGTCTGTCGGGTCGGACCGTGGCTCCGGCGGCCGCCGCATGGAGCACAGAGTTGAGCGAGTTCGTCCTGCCTTATGCGGCGGTCCAGTCCGCAAGCGACCCGGATGCTGCACTGATGTCATTCCTCCAGTCCACGTACGCAGCTGCTGCAGACCTCGCGAACTGGGACCGGCCCGCACTCGAGTGGGCCGATGGTGCCCGGCCCCGGCCAGGATCACGCGAGGGCTAGCGGCTCGTCACGAACCACCCGCCCACGCAGCATGGTTCGACTGATCGCAATCGGCACGATCGCTCGTCAGGGTCGCTGTCCGGCGTCGTCGATCCGGGGCTTGCGGTATATCCGTAGCCGTTATATATCTGTAGACGATGTAACGACAACAGATATAAGATAAGGGTGCGTCCATGGCCAGACGACGGAAAGCCGACGAAGCGCTGCCACTCACACCGGTCGTGTTCCACACGCTGATCGCGCTGGCGAGCGGGCCGGCTCACGGCTACGCGATCGCGCAGGAAGTGGAGCGGGAGACTGGCGGCCGGCTCCGGATGGGTCCGGGTACGCTGTACGGTTCATTGCAGCGGATGCGGGACGAGGAACTGATCGAGGAGTCGGCGAATCCGGGCGAGGACGGCGTGCATTCGGAGCGACGCCGGTACTACCGTCTGACGCGGTGGGGTGCTGCGGTGCTGCGAGCGGAGACGGGGCGGTTGCGCCGTGCCGTCGAGCTGGCGGACGGAAGGATGGGTGCGTGAAATGACGACAGCCGAGCGGTTGTACCGAATGCTGCTGCGCCTCTATCCGGCGTCCTTCCGTTCGGAGTATGCGGCGGATCTGGAGCAGGCGTTGCGTGATCGGAGCGCGGAGCACAGGCATGCGGGTTCGGTGGGGCGGGTGCGGCTGGCATGGTTCGTTGCGGGCGATCTGTTGCGTTCGCTGCCGTCCGCACACATGCAATCGCGTCGTGCATTGCGGGCGGCTGCTGGTCGTGGCGGTGGGCCTTCAGGTTTCGGGGTATGGGCGGCGGATGCGCGCTATGCGGTGCGAGGATTCGTGCGGCGGCCCGGCTTTTTCGTTGCGGCGGTACTGACTCTGGCGCTGGGGGTGGGTGCGAGCACGACGATGTTCAGTGTTGTGGACGGTGTGGTGCTGCGGCCGTTGCCGTATCCGGATCCGGACAGACTGGTGGTAGTGGGCGTGCGTACGGGCGGCGAGCAGCGTCTGTTTCCGAGCACTCCCCCTGACTTCTTCGACATGCGTGGAGCGACACGATCGCTGGAACACGTTGCGGCGTCGCGGTTGCAATCGTTGACGTTGCTGGGAGACGGGGACCCGCTGTCGGTGACTGGTGCGGGTGTGTCGCCATCCTACTTCGACGTGGTCGGAGTGCGGCCAATGTCGGGTCTCGCTTTCACTGAGGCGGACGATTCGCGGGGCGCCGAGCCCGTTGCGGTCCTGTCCTGGGGTCTGTGGCAGCGGCGGTTCGGCGGCGATCGGAGCATCGTGGGTCGGATGCTCGAGTTCGACGGCCGGCGTTTCACCGTGGTGGGCGTGATGCCTCGTCGGTTCCATCCACCGGAAGCGATCTACCACGGTGACGTCGAGGTGTGGTTTCCGCTGTCGTTGGTGAGCGACGATCTGGACCAGCGAGAGTCGGGTTTTCTGCAGTCCATCGGCCGTCTGGCACCGGGCGTGACGGTCATGGCAGCGACATCGGAGCTCGAGCGCATTTCGGCGACGATCGCGATCGAGCATCCGGAGTCGGAGGGGCGTGTGTGGAGCATCGAGCCGCTGCGCGAAAGGACGATCGGCGATGTCGGCACGACTCTCGCCATTCTGCTCGGCGCAGTCGGCTTCGTACTGCTGATTGCGTGCGCGAACGTTGCGAACCTGTTCCTTGTGCGGGCCACGGAGCGGAGCCGGGAGATGGCGCTGCGAACGGCGCTTGGCGCGAAGCGCAGCGTGCTCGTCCGGTTGCTGGTCATCGAGAGCATTGTCCTGTCGGTTGTCGCGGCCGCAGTCGCCGCGGTGCTCGCATACGGCGGCGTTGCCGCGTTCCGGGCGACGAATCCGGGCGATCTGCCACGTCTCGCGGAGATCGCGGTGGACGTTCGCGTTCTGGTGTTCGCGCTTGTGGTGTCGCTGGCGACCGGCCTTGTCTTCGGTCTCGTTCCGGCGTTGGGTGCGGGCCGAACGGGTCAGGCGCACGTACTGCGCGAAGGTGCGGCGCACCTTTCGGCATCGCGCGCAATGAGCCGTTTACGCAGCGGGCTCATTGTCGGGCAGACGGCGGTAGCGCTTGTGCTACTTGCGGGCGCGGGGCTGCTGATCCACAGCTTCGTGAGGCTGCACCAGGTTGATCCCGGGTTCCAGGCGGACGGCGCGGTCTGGATGCAGGTCCGCATTGGCGGCGACGAGTACCCGTCGCCGGAGGCACGGCACGCGTTCTTCGCGACCGTGCTGAGCCGGATCGGTTCACTGCCAGGCGTGGAAGCGGTGGGCGGCAGCGAGAACATGCCGATGGGAGCGAACAGCTCGGTTACGTCTGTGAGTCCGGAGGGTCTGGTGCCCGGTCCGCAGGAGCAGCCGCCGGTGGTGGAGTTCAATCGGGCTACGGAAGGCTTCTTCGAGGCGCTGCGCACGCCGGTGCTGCGCGGCCGCACGTTCAGCGCTTCCGACGATCGGGGTGGCGAGCCGGTCGCGGTCGTCAACCAGGCGCTTGCGACGCAGTTCTGGCCGGATCGCGACGCGCTGGGTCAGCGGTTGAAGCTCGGTGAGCCGGCGAGTGAGAGCCCGTGGATGCGTGTGGTAGGCGTGGTCGGGGATCTGCGGCAGCGCGGCCTGGGCGAGGCCTCGGATCCGCAATTGTACATCCCGTGGCGACAGGCACCGCGGACCGGCGTCGCATTCGTCGTGCGCAGCCGGAACGAACCGGGTTCACTATTACGCGCGATGAAGGAGCAGGTGTGGGCGGTCGATCCGACACTACCGATAGAGCGCTACGGCACGCTCGAGAGCCACGTTGCCGGGTCGATCGTCGAGCCACGCTTCTACACGCTGCTGCTGTCAACATTCGCAGGTCTGGCCCTGGTGCTCGCCTTCATCGGCCTGTACGGCACGATCGCGTACGCCGTCGAGCAGCGCACCCGCGAGATCGGTGTACGGGTTGCGCTCGGCGCCAGGCCGGGCGATGTCGTTTGGCTGATGATCGGACGCGGAATGCTGCTGACTGGCATCGGCCTGGCCATTGGCGGCGTAGTGACGCTCGCATCGACGCAGGTCCTGAGCAGTTTCGTGTTCGGAATCACGCCGCGTGATCCTGCGACACTCGCACTGACCGCGCTCACGCTCGCGGCCGCGGCACTGCTCGCGTGCTGGCTGCCCGCTCGCCGCGCGAGCCGGCTCGACCCGGCGCACACGCTTAGAACCGACTGAAAACGACCCCGTGCGGGGGGGCGCGGCTGTCATCCGGGATCCACGGACTGTCGAGGGGCGGATTTCTGCTTGTTGGGCAGGGTTTTCCGGCTTTTGTCTCCCGGGGCACCCGAATTGCATAGGGTGTTGCGTGAGATGGTTGCG
Source organism: Longimicrobiales bacterium (assembly GCA_035513345.1). Taxonomy (GTDB): domain Bacteria; phylum Gemmatimonadota; class Gemmatimonadetes; order Longimicrobiales; family RSA9; genus DATKCF01. Next base: position 55,876 of record DATKCF010000152.1, on the reverse strand, counting down.
GGCGCGGCCAGAGGTATGACATAGAGGCATTATGGGCAGAAAAGCAGCGTGGGCGGCGGAACTGACGTGCGTCGGGTGTGACCACCGGACGAGGTACAGGGCGGCCGCATTGCGGAAGTGTCCGGAGTGCGGAGGGTTCCTCCGCATGGAGTTGCGGCCGCGACCGGAGTCGGACATGCGTCCGGAGCGGGTGGTGCATCGGAGGCGGTTGAACCGCAGCGGGCGCGAGGAGAACGACGCGCGGCCGTTCCGGCAGCTCGGCATGGGGAGCGCGTAGAGTCGGCCTCAGGTGACGTCGGCCGTACCCCGGAGGGTGCGTCAGAAGCAGTCGGGCTGCTTGGAGGCAGCCGAGATCGCGTGCGCGGGCAACAGCCTGCGTACGCGATTGTGCGTTCACGCGAGTGAACGCGGTGCGCAGGTGTGTCTTCACGATACTGATCGACAGATCGACGTTCCGAGCGGTGGCATCTGCCGGACGTGCCGGGCTCGCTGACCAGGGCGAGCTCGTTGGGGGCTGACGGCCGGGGTGCGCGCTTGCTCGTCACACGCCACCGGCCATAACCTTGCCCGCCCCGCCTGGCCCGCGAGTGCGGGCGGCAGTCAACCATTCGAAGAACCGGAGGCCGATTGACGGAGCGCGGATTCCCACTGCGTTCGGTAGTCCGCGAACACCGGCTGGACAACGGCCTGACCGTGCTTGCGGTCGAGGACCGGCGCTCGGCCGTCGTGGCCATCGTCACGCACGTCAGTGCCGGCTACTTCGACGAGACCGATGACGAAGTCGGCATCAGCCACGTGCTCGAACACATGTTCTTCAAGGGCACGGCAAGACGGGGTCCTGGCGATCTGGGCCGCGAGACGAAATCGTTGGGCGGCTTCCTGAACGCGGGCACGATCTACGACCGCACGAGCTACTACACGGTGGTTCCGTCGACGGGGCTGGAGCAGGCTCTGGACATGCAGGCGGACGCGCTGCTGAACTCCGCGATCGACGCGGGCGAACTCGAGCGCGAACTGCGCGTCATCATCCAGGAAGCGAAGCGCAAGCTCGACAGCCCATCGGCGGTCGCACGGGAGACGCTGTACGAGACGATGTTCGACCATCACCGCATGCGTCGCTGGCGGATCGGGACGGAATCGGGTCTCGAGCGTCTCACGCGTGATGACGTCGTCGCGTTCTACCGCGCACACTACAGGGCGAGGAACGTGGTGCTGTGCATCGCAGGCGACATCGATGCGGATGCCACACTGCGCATGGTCGAGCGTTACTACGCCGACCTCGATTCCGGCGAGTTCCGTCGCGACCGCGGTCCTGACGAGCCGCCACGCGCCGAGTTCCGGTTCCGCGACATCCAGGGCGACATCACGCAGACGCATCTCGAGTTCGGCTGGCGCACGCCGGGCATCCGCGATCCGGACTCGCCATACCTCGATCTCGGCGCGATGGTGCTCGGCCAGGGCCGCGCATCGCGGTTGTACCGCGGCGTGAGGGAACGCGGGCTCGTGACGCACATCGGCGCGGCGACGTACATGCCCGGCGATCTCGGCCTGTTCGAAGTCACGGCGGTCGGGCGGCCGGACGAGGCGAGCGACGCGCTGGACGCGATCCACGGCGTTCTCGAAGCGACGGGCAACGATGGCATCGGCGATGCCGAACTCGAGCGGGCCCGCAACATCCTGGAAGCTCGCCTCGTGGCGAGGTTCGAGACCGTTCAGGGCCAGGCAACAAAGCTCGCCGAATGGCACGCACTGGGCGGCTGGCGCCTGTTCGAGGACCACTGGAACCGGCTGATGCGGGCGGAGCGTTCCGAAGTCGAGCGCGCGTTGCGGGATTACGTCAGGGCGGAAACGGCGACAGTCCTCGTCTACCGGCCGGCCGGCACAGATCGGGTGGCGTGGGCTCCACGATCCGGCGCCGTTCCGTTCAGTGCGGATTACGAGGTCGACGTGCCGGCGCTGGCGGCTCCCGCGGCGAGCGTCGCTGATGCCGATGTCGATCTCGAGAGCGTCGAGGACGGCGTACGGCAGTATCGCGCCAACGGATCGCGGATCGTGCTGCTGTCGCGACGCGAAGTACCGCTGGTGGCGATGGCGGTGGCGTTCACGGGCGGCGCGTCGGACGAGGACGCGGCGAGCGTGGGGCTGACCGGGCTTGTTGCACGCACTTCGATCAAGGGCACGGCGAGGCGCAGTGCGGCGCGTCTGGCCGAGGAGAGTGAAGCGCTCGGCGGCGCGATCGGGCCCGCGGTCGGTTCCGATGCGTTGCAATGGACGATTGCCGTGCCATCGCGGCACGCAGAAACCGCCCTGGACCTGCTGGCGGATGTGGTTTTCAACGCGACGTTCCCGGAGCCCGAGTTCGAGCGTGAACGCAAGGCGGCACTCAGCGCGGCGAAGCAGTTGCGGGACGACATGTACGCGTATCCGATGCGGCTGCTGTTCGAGGCCGCGTTCGAAAGCGATCCGTACGGTTTCCCGCTGGAGACGCACGAAGCCTCGGTCGAGCGCGCGACACTCGCCGAAGTGGTGGCATGGCACGCTCGTCTGACGGCCGAGCGGTCACCGATGCTCCTGGTAACGGGCGACACGGATGCGGATATCGTATACCGCGCGGCGAGCCTGCTGGGCCCGACCGCCGGTGAGCCGACGGACGAGGCTGAGCCGGCTGGCTGGCCTGACGGGCCTCGCCGGCGCATTGTCGAACGCGATACGGCTCAGTCGGCCCTCGCGCTCGGGTTCCGCGGCCCCGACCGCAATCACCCGGACGCTCTCGTACTGAAGGTCCTTGCCGCCGCCGTCGCGGGACTGGGCGGCCGTCTGTTCGAGGAACTTCGCAGCAGGCGATCGCTGGCGTACACGGTTGCGGCACGGCCGATCGCGCGGCTGAGAGGCGGTGCGTTCGTCGCGTACATCGCCACATCGCCGGACCGCGAGGATGAAGCGCGTGCGGCTCTGATCGATGAACTGCTTCGCCTGGCCGTAGAGCCGTTGCCGGCCGACGATGTCGAGCGAGCGAAGCGATACCTCATCGGCGCACGCCAGATCCAGTTGCAGACGAACGGCGCGCAACTGGCGGAGCTGGGCGCCGCGCTGCTGCTCGGATCGGGCCTCGAGGAAGTGCGCAACTACGAGGAACGAGTGGCGGCAGTCACGCCGGACACAATCCGTGAGGCTGCCGCGCGCTGGTTCGATGGCGATCGCATGGTCGAAGGAATCGTTCGCGGCAGCGGCAAGGCGAGGTGACATGCGATCCGCGTCGTAGCCAGCGGGGGTGCTGGACCGTAGGTTTCCGACGGTGGCGAGGCCCGCGGCAGTGTCGCCTTCCATGTTTTCACCGATCGAGACTTCCAACGGTTGACGGACCCACGATTCCATGACGACATACGATTCCATCCAGTACGAGACCGCCGACGCGATCGCAACGATCACGGTAAACCGGCCGGACAAGTTGAACGCGCTCAACGCGGCGACGATCGACGAGCTGCACGCCGCGTTCGGCGAGGCGCACAGGGACGACGACGTGCGCGCTCTGATCCTGACGGGCGCGGGCGGCAAGGCGTTCGTCGCTGGCGCGGACATCGCCGAGCTGGCAACGATGGGGCCGCTGAACGGCATTCGTGTCTCGCGCCAGGGGCAGGACGCGTTCCGGTTCCTCGAAACGATGGGCAAGCCGGTCGTTGCGGCCGTGAACGGGTTCGCGCTCGGCGGCGGCCTCGAACTCGCGCTGGCCTGCCATCTGCGCATCGCGTCGTCGAAAGCGAAGTTCGGATTGCCCGAAGTCAAGCTGGGTATCATTCCGGGCTACGGCGGTACGATCCGGCTGCCCCGACTGGTTGGCCGGGGCCGCGCGCTCGAGCTGATTCTGACAGGCGAGATGATCGACGCGGCGGAAGCGCACCGCATCGGGCTGGTCAACCGCATCGCCGAACCGGAGCAGCTCATGGCGGAGACGCGCGCGCTGGTGGGTACGATCGTCGCGAACGGGCCCATCGCGCTGGCCATGGCGCTCGAGTCCGTCGATAACGCGGCGACCTCGTCCGTCGGCAACGCGCTGAGGCTCGAATCCGACCTGTTCGGTCTGCTTGCCAGCACCGACGACATGCGTGAAGGCATGCAGGCGTTCCTCGAGAAGCGCGCGGCCGCGTTCAAGGGCCGCTGATCCGCCGGCCGGTCTGTCGCCCGCCCACTGGTCGCGCGCGCGCGCGCGAGCTAGCTTTCAGGATGGCGCGATGAGCGACCGTATGGCGAGATGAGCGACGGTGTGGCCGCACTCGCCTGCCGCACGCTCCGGCTGCGCGATTACCGCAACTTGCAGACGCTCGACCTCGAGATCCCGGCGTCGGGCATTGCGGTGATAGGCGACAACGGGTCCGGCAAGACGAACCTGCTCGAGTCGATCTACTACCTCGAGATATTCCGCTCGTTTCGCGGCTCCGCGGACGAACAGCTCGTGCGTGGCGGCGAGGCCGCGTTCCACGTCGGAGCGTGGTTCGAGGACGGCGGGACCGGTACGCGTGTCGAAGTGGCGGCCGGCTACGAACTGAGGACGAGGACGAAGCGTGTGACGGTCGATGGCGTCGAGCCGGACCGCATCGGCGATGCGATCGGCCGTGCGCGAGCGGTCATCTTCTCGCCGTCCGACCTCGCGATGGTCACGGGCGGTCCGGCCGAACGGCGCAGGTTCCTCGACATCGTGCTGTCCGTCAACGTGACGGGCTATCTCGGCGCGCTGCAGACGTACCGGCAGGCTCTGCGCCAGCGTAACGCGTTGCTGCGGAAGGGCGCGGCGGCCGCGCACATCGGAGCGTTCGACCCCCCGTTCATCGAGGCGGGCGCTCGCATTGTGAGCGAGCGAGCTCGCTGGATCGACCGGCACGCGGCTGGCTTCGCCCGCCGCTATGCGGCTGTCGGTGATGGCGCGCAGGCATCGATCACGTACCGGCCCGGCCTGCGCATCGAGCCGGATGCCGCGCTGGACGCCGGCCGCGCGAGGGTTGTGCTCGAACAGGAGATCGAACGCGTGGCCGACCGTGAACGGGACCGTGGCATGACGGTGATCGGGCCGCACCGCGACGACATGGCGATCACGATGGCGATGGACGGACGCGAGGTCGAGCTTCGCGATTTCGGGTCGGGCGGGCAGTTGCGCACGGCCGCAATCGCGCTGCGCCTGATCGAGGCGGAATCCGTGCGACACGCGCGTGGCAGCGCGCCCATCGTACTGCTCGATGACGTGTTCGCCGAACTCGATGCCGGCCGCAGCGTTCGACTGCTCGAGACGCTCGAAGCCGAAGGCCATGGCCAGGTCATTCTGACCGCGCCGAAGGAGTCCGACGTGAGGCTGAGATCGGTGAAGGGCGCGGAATCGATCGCCCAATTGCCCCGGCTCGGTATCCTGGCCGGCCGGATCACGGCGTACGGCGAATGAGCGACAACCCGTTTACCGCGATCGGCAGGGCCCTGGCCGACTACATCGAGGCGGCGGGCATGGAAGAGCGGCTCGCCGAGGCCGCCGTCGTGCCGGACTGGGCGGAGCGGGTCGGACCGGCGATCGCGGAGGTGACGCGGCCGGTCACCGTATCGCGTGGCACGCTGATCGTTGCGGTCCGGTCGAGCGCATGGCTCATGGAGCTTCACATGATGGAGCGGCAGATCCTGCGAAAGCTGAATGCTGGCCGCGACAAGGGCCGTCTGACGAAGCTGAGATTCGTGATCGATGGTGGCGCCACGGTGCGCCGGCAGTGAGGTGGATCCGGGTACAACATCCGGTCCGTTCCGGGGTATCAATAACGGCTATTCCGGGACGGGCGGGGTGAGGTTGTACGACAGAGGCGGAGCGTCATGACGAAGAAGCAGCAGGCCAACGACTACACAGCCGGGCAGATCCAGGTCCTGAAGGGTCTTGACGCCGTGCGTCGGCGGCCGGGCATGTACATCGGGTCGACGGGTCCACGCGGCCTGCATCATCTCGCCTACGAGGTAGTCGACAACTCGGTGGACGAAGCGCTCGCGGGCTACTGCACGCACATCGAAGTTGTCGTACACCCGGACAATTCGGTCACCGTGTCAGATGACGGCCGCGGCATTCCGGTGGACATCCATCCGGGCGAAAAGAAGCCGGGCGTCGAAGTCGCAATGACGATGCTGCACGCGGGTGGCAAGTTCGACAAGGAGAGCTACAAGGTGTCGGGCGGGTTGCACGGCGTGGGTGTAAGCGTCGTCAACGCGCTGTCGGAATGGCTCGAGGTCGAAGTCCGCCGCGATGGCAAGGTCTACAGCCAGAGGTATGCGCGCGGCAAGAAGGAGACGGAACTCACGGTCACGGGCAAGACGAAGAAGTCGGGCACGACGGTCAGGTTCATGGCCGACAGTGAGATTTTCCCGGAGATCCGCTTCGATTTCGACATTCTGTCGAACCGTCTGCGCGAGCTTGCGTTTTTGAATCGTGGTCTGCGCATTCTGATCACCGATGAACGTGACGAGGATAGCGGCGGCAGGGGCACGGAGGAGTACTACTTCGAGGGCGGCATCAACGAGTTCGTCGTGTACCTGCGCGGTGCACGCAAGCCGCTCCATCCGCAGCCGGTGTTCATCGAGGCGTCGCGCGAGGAAGCGGACATCGAGATCTCGATACAGTACGATGACGGCTATACGGAGAACACGTTCACTTTCGTGAACAACATCAATACGCACGAAGGCGGCACGCACCTCACGGGCTTCAAGTCGGCGTTGACGCGAACGATCAACGACTATGGCCGGAAGAACAACCATCTGAAGAAGGAAGAAGACACGCTGTCGGGTGAGGATGTGCGTGAGGGCATGACGTGCGTTCTGTCAGTGAAGGTTCGCGAGCCGCAGTTCGAGGGCCAGACGAAGACGAAGCTTGGCAACTCGGAAGTGCGCGGCGCCGTGGAGCAGGTCGTGAACGAGAAACTCGCGGCATTCCTCGAGGAGAACCCTCCGGTCGCGAAGATCATAATCGAGAAAGCGCTTCAGGCGGCGAGGGCGCGGATGGCGGCGCGCAAGGCGAGGGAACTGGTCCGCCGCAAGAACGCGCTCGAGGGCATGGTCCTGCCCGGCAAGCTGGCCGACTGCTCGATCACCGATCCCGCACTGTGCGAGCTGTACCTGGTCGAGGGCGACAGCGCCGGCGGCAGCGCGAAGCAGGGCAGGGACCGCAACTTCCAGGCGATCCTGCCGCTGCGCGGCAAGATCCTGAACGTCGAGAAGTCACGGCTCGACAAGATCCTGTCGAACGAAGAGATCCGCACGATCATCGCGGCTATCGGGACAGGTATCGGCGAAGACGAGTTCAACGTGAAGAACGCGCGCTACGGCAAGGTCATCATCATGACGGACGCGGACGTCGATGGTGCGCACATCCGCACTCTGCTGCTGACCTTCTTCTACCGTCATATGCGGCAGCTGGTCGACGAGGGGATGATCTTCATCGCGCAGCCGCCACTGTACCGTCTGGCGAAGGGCAAGGAAGAGCACTACGCGTACTCGGAGAACGAGCGCGAGGTCCTGTACGAGCGCATGGCGCCGAACGGGAAGGAAGGCGGCGGTCGAGGCATCAATCTGCAGCGCTACAAGGGTCTTGGGGAGATGAATCCCGACCAGCTCTGGAAGACCACGATGGATCCGGAGACGCGTACGATCCTGAAAGTCATGATGGAGGATGCGGTCGAGGCGGACATGGTGTTCACGACACTGATGGGTGATGAGGTCGAGCCTCGCCGCAGGTTCATCGAGAAGAATGCGAAGTTTGTGAAGAACCTGGATGTTTAGGGGGACAGGACACGTTTCTGGGGCTGGTTTCTGGGGGGCACTGCGGGAGGGGTGCGGGAGGGGGCTCTTGCGGTTTGGGGTGGGCGGGGCTACGGTTGGCTGGCGCAGGCAGGGGCGCAACCGGTCCGCGGAAAGGACGCAGTCCACCTGAGCAGTTGGCAGTACTGATAGCGACCTTCTTTCAGCCCGAACGGCGCGGACGCCGGGCGATCCACTGAAAGGAGGTTCTGCGTGTCAGCACGTAATCTTCCCGGGCGCCCCGATCTCGAGCATCTCAAGCGACAGGCAAAAGCACTGCGGCAGGCGTTCCTCGAGGGGGACGCCGAAGCGGTGGCACGCGTGCAGGCGGTGGTGGGGGCGAAGGCTGATCTGAAGCTGACGGAAGCGCAGCGTGTCATTGCGCGCGAGTACGGGTTCAGGAGCTGGGCGCAACTGCGCGCGCACGTCGCGGGCTCGCGCGGTGTGGGCGATGCGGTCGATGGGTTCCTGCGGCTGGTCCTGGCGGGTGAGGGGTCTGGTGCGTTGTCAGTTCTGGAGGCCGAGCCACGCATTGTGGAAGCGAGCGTGCATGTGGCTGCCGTGCTCGGGCTCGAGACGGCAGTCCGGCGCCACGTGGCGGGCGACCCGGCTGTAGTGAACAGCCGATCAGGCACACCGTCGGGGGAACCACTGCTATGGCTCTGCTACTCGCCGTTTCATGGCGAGAGTGCCGACCGTGATGACGGCCTTGCGGCTGTTGCACGAGTTCTGCTGGATGCGGGCGCCGACCCGAACACGAAAGACGGACATTACCATGTTCCCGCCCTGTATGCGGTGACGGGAGTACGCAACGTGCCGCGCATAGCGCGCATGCTTCTGGAGGCGGGGGCCAGCCCGACAGATGGCGAGTCGGTGTTTCACGCGGCGGAGCGATTCCACGAGGAATCGCTCGAGTTGCTGCTCGAATACGGCGTCGATCTGAACTTCACGGGCGACTGGGGCAACACGGCCCTGCACTTTCTGCTGAACTGGTGGGATGTCGCAAGTGACGGACGTGTCGAGGAAGGCCTGCGGTGGCTGCTCGATCACGGCGCCGACCCGGATGTCCGGTCCGGACGGGAGCAGGAGAGTGCGCTGCACGCTGCTGCCCGGCGAGGGCAGCAGCCGGAGATCGTGCGTCTGCTGATACGTCACGGCGCCGACGTGGACGCTCGCCGTGCCGACGGCCGGACGGCGTGGTTGCTGGCGATGCGCGGCGGCTTCGACGCGGTTGCGGCGGTCCTGGCAGAGGCCGGCGCCGTGCCGGAGATGCTGTCGCCGGCGGACACGCTGCTGGCTGTGTGCGGGCGTGGCGATACCGCGGGGGCGAGCCGCATCGCGTCAACGGATACGGTGGCATCACTCGAACCGGCGGATCTGCGGCTGCTTCCCGAAGCGGCCTCACGTGGCCGATTCGATGTCGTATCAGCCTGCCTGGCCGCCGGGTTCCCGGTCGACACGACCGATGCGTCCGGCGCCAGTGCTCTGCATCACGCCGCGATTCGCGGGCGAGCACCGATCGTCCGGGAACTGCTGCGCCGAGGCGCGGACTTCCGGATCAGGGACACCGAGCATACTGCCTCGCCACTCGGCTGGGCCTGCTTCGGAGCGGACATCGGGTTCGAAGCCGATGGTGTGTACGAGGCCTCGGTGCGGGCACTGCTGGATGCCGGCGCCCGGCTATCCGCCGAGGATCACGTGCCCGCGCATGCCGGCGTCCTGGACGTGCTGCGGTCGGTAGCCGATCGGTGAGCGCGCGTCGGACCCTCAGTCCTCGATCAGATTCTCGTACATCGGATTGACGACGAGGTCGCCATGGGCATCAACGATCTGGCGGTCCCACGGAAAGATGACCGTCGCGCCAGTCTCGAGAGCATAGAAGTCGGGCTTGTAGAGGCCCTGCTTGACGAGGCTGGTCGCTGTCCTGAGATCGGCCGGATTGACCTGTCGCATGGCATTGAGCGCGATGCGCAGGGTTTCGCCGGACGTACAGATCTCGTCGACGACGAGGACCCGCTTGCGCGATGCCTCGACCGGCGCGGCGGAGAAGATCTTCGGCCGAGCGCGAGTCCGTGACCCGCCCGCGTCGCGGCTGATCTTGAGGCTGTAGAAGTCGCAGCGGAGTATCGAAGCGACGACCGCGCCCGGAATGACACCGGCCTTCGCGATTCCGATGACGATCTCCGGCTGGTATCCGGACGCGGCCACCTTGACGGCGAGAACGCGACAAAGCTCGCCGAAGAACTCCCAGTCCATCTCGAGGACGTCCGCATCGGGCATTCCGGGGGCACGTTTTGCGGACATGCTGCTCGGTCGAGTCATGGGTGCCCTCCATGGTCTGCATGAACCGGCGTGGGGATCGGCAATGTAGCGGACCCAAAGGATCGTGGGAAGCCGTTGACGGTACGGCCGGCAGGGTCCATGATCCGCGTCCCATGGCAGAGGGTGCAAGAATCGAACTCGACGCGAAGCTGGCGAGAGGATTCGCCGAACGCGGCTTCATCGACAGCCGGGACGCGTACCGCGACCGGTTGCGCGAGCTGAAGGCCGTTGGGCGAGAGGCGTTCGGGAAGGCGGTCCAGTACTTCGAAACGACCGTGACGCCGCGGATCCTGTCAGGCCAGGACCCGATCGATACATGGATCGAGTATGGCGGAATGCTTGCCAGCCTGACGGACGCCGGGGAGCTGATGGCCGTCGACACGACCGGCATGGCGTGGCCGTATGGTCCGCCCGCCCGATCGGATCATCTCATACTCTTCGTTCCGGAGACCGGCAGGGCGGGATTCATCGTGGCGCGGCCGGTGGACGTCTCGGAGGCGCAGAGCGCGACCATCCAGTTGCTGGTCGAGAATCGGCTGTCGTTGCGATAATCCGGTTCGTCCGTCTATCCCTTGGCCATGCTGTCGAGGAATTCCTTGTTGACCTTGGTGCGGCGCATGCGGTCGAGGAGGAATTCGAGCGCTTCGGCCGGCGGCATGTCAGCCAGGAAATTGCGGAGCAGGTAGACGCGGTTGAGTTCGATCTCGTCGAGCAGCAGTTCTTCCTTGCGGGTACCGGAACGGTTGATGTCGATCGCGGGGAAGACGCGCTTGTCGGCGATATGGCGATCGAGCACGACCTCCATGTTGCCGGTGCCCTTGAACTCCTCGAAGATGACCTCATCCATGCGCGAGCCGGTTTCGATGAGGGCGGTCGCGATGATGGTGAGGGAGCCACCCTGGTCGATGTTGCGTGCTGCGCCAAAGAAGCGCTTCGGCTTGTGCAGCGCGTGCGCGTCGACACCGCCGGACAGGATCTTGCCGGAGTGCGGTACGGTGACGTTGTAAGCGCGGGCGAGTCGTGTAATCGAGTCGAGGAGGATGACGACGTCACGGCCGTGCTCGATGAGACGTTTCGCCTTTTCGATGACCATCTCGGCGACCTGTACGTGGCGGTCGGCGGGTTCATCGAAGGTCGAGGAAATGACCTCGGCCTTGACGTTCTCCTCCATGTCGGTGACTTCTTCGGGCCGTTCGTCGATCAGCAGTACGATCAGGTGGACTTCGGGGTGATTCTCGATAATGGAGTTGGCGATCTTCTGCATGATCATCGTCTTGCCGGCCTTGGGCGGGGAGACGATGAGGCCGCGCTGGCCCTTGCCGATGGGCACGACGAGGTCCATGAGACGCATGGACAGGTCGCCGGTCGAGTTCTCGAGCTTGAGCCGGTTCTCTGGGTAGCGCGGCCGCAGGTTGTCGAACGCGATGCGATGCTTGGCGCGCTCGGGATCATCGCCATTGACCTGCTCGACCTTGAGCAGGGCCAGATACCGTTCACCCTCCTTGGGCGGCCGGACCTGGCCGAGCACGGTGTCGCCCGTACGGAGATCGAACCGCTTGATCTGTGATGGGCTGACGTAGATGTCGTCGGGGCCGTACAGGTAGTTCCAGTCCTGCGACCTGAGGAAGCCGTACCCCTCGGGCAGGATCTCGAGAACGCCCTCGCCGCGCAGGACGACGTCGGAATCGAGCAGATTCTGTTCGATGCGGAAGATCAGGTCCTGTTTGCGGAGGCCCGAGTAGTTGGCGATTTTCAGATCTTCCGCCATCTCGTGAAGTTCCGCGATGGACTTACTCTTCAGTTCGGCAATGTCCACGGTTCCTTGCTCCGGAAGACACGTTTGAGTCTGGATTGGCACATGGGAAGGTCAGCGCCTGGCAATCGGAAGCGCTGTACGCCCGGAATGTTGATCAGAGAGCGATAGGGCCGGATTCTCGGGTTGGGCGCGCTCGCGCCGATTGTCGGGGAAAATCGAGTTGTCGTGGTGACGGGGTAGTGTAGCACGGGCCCGGGGCAAGGTCAAGAGTGGCGTTGGGCAGGGTGATGGGGAGGCGGAGTTCCGGATCGGTGTCCGCTTGACACCGGTCGGGGGCTACGGGAGTTTGGCTCGACGGGCGGCCCACGCGGAGGCGGGGCCCGCAGGCGATATGGCGGAGGTGTGATGGCACGTCACAACCGAGAGGGACGCGGTACCGATCAGCACGGCTCCGAGTACACGATCAGCTACCCGCCGGACTGGCTCCGCCACGTGAAGGTGACACGCAATCTGGAGAACGGCCGGCAGAGCACGAAGACGCTGATCCGGAACCCGTCCTCGGCGTCTGGTTTGCCGGGCCGTCGAGTGCGGACGCGCGTCGTATCGGAATCGGAGTCGCTGGATTTCGAGATCGACCTGCACGACCCTGACGGTGTCGTGACGCGCATCATGGTGGAGACGACGCAACGGGACGCCGGCGGCCACCCATCGACGATCCGGTTCACGCTGACAGACGGCCAGGCGCAACGGAAACGGCGTCGCCGTCCCCGTTCGACGACGGGCTGAGTGTGGGGGCGGCGGCCGTGGAGCTGGCTGAATGATCCGGCTCGGCCATATCGACTACAGCAACTGCGTACCGGTGCATTCGCAGTTGCTCGGGCGGGAGCGGCCGGAGGGGCTCCGGCTGGTGATGGGCGTGCCGTCGGAGCTGAACGAAGCGATGTTGGCGGGTCTGGTGGATGTCGCGCCCTGTTCGAGCATCGAGTACGCTCGTCATTCCGAGCGATACGTTCTGTTGCCGGACCTCGCGATAGGATCGGATGGCCCGGTCGGCAGCATTCTCCTGGAAACGGCCCTGCCACCCGAGTCGCTCGGCGGCGAGATGGTGTGGCTGCCGACGGCATCCGCGTCGTCGGTCGTACTGCTGCGGATTCTTCTGGAGTTGCGGTGGGGCGTGAAGCCGGAGTACGCGTGGTTCCACCAGACCGATGCGGGCGATCCCATAGGCATACGCGCGGCCGCGGTACTGCGGATCGGGGATGTTGCGTTGCGCCGCGTCGTGCCGGCGGATCGTCAGGTGATCGACCTCGGTGCGGCATGGACGGAGTGGACAGGGCTGCCGTTCGCGTACGCGTTGTGGCAGGCGAGACGAGATTGTGACGCGGACGAACTGCGGCGTGCGTACCGGGTGCTGATCGAGTCGCGGGCGTGGTACGAAGAGAACGCCGCCACTGCGGCAGAGCGGCACGCGGGGCGGTTCAATGTGGAGCCCGAAGCGCTGCTGACATACTGGAGATCGCTGCGGTTCGACCTGGACACACGCATGCAGGAAGGTCTGCTCCGCTACTACGAGCTGGCGGTGCAGATCGGGGAGGCGCCATCGGTGCCGGCGCTGGAGTGGCTGGCCGGCGCAGCACCCTGAGCAGAGTCGAGTGGACACTCGGCTCGGCTGTACGGTAGGTTTCAGCGCATGAGAAGGGCGTTGGAAGCTCCGGTGGCCGCGGTCGGTCGCAAGGCGCTGGGGCTCACGGCAGGCTTCGGCCGTTTCGGCGCGTTCGTCCTGTCCGCCGGGCGGGCGCTTCCCGACGTTGGTGTGTGGGGCCGCCTGGTCATCATCCAGATGGCGAGGCTGGGCGTCGCGTCGTTGCCGATCGCGCTTTTCATTGCCGGATTCACGGGTATCGTGCTGGCGCTCCAGGCGTCGTACACGTTCACGGGTGCCGTTCCGCTGTATTTCGTGGGTGCACTTGTGGGCAAGACGATGATCCTCGAACTGGGCCCGGTTCTGACGGGACTGGCGCTGGCGGGCCGGGTCGGCGCGAACATCGCTGCGGAGATCGGCACGATGCGTGTGACGGAGCAGATCGACGCACTCGAGACTCTGGCGTACGATCCGCTGTCGTATCTGGTGGTACCGCGGGTCCTCGCGAGCATTGTGATGTTTCCGGCGGTCGTCGCATTCGCGAACGTGGTGGGCGTGGGCGGCGGCTGGATCACGTCGATCAATCTTCTGGACCTGTCGACGCCGCAGTTCGTCCGTGGGCTCCGGCTGTTCTTCGAGCCGTTCGACGTGCAATACTCGCTGATCAAGGCGGCATCGTTCGGGTTCGCCGTGTCGTCGATCGGCTGTTTTTTCGGGTTCACGACGCAGGGTGGCGCGGAGGCGGTCGGCAAGGCGACCACGCAGGCGGTGGTGGTGTCGAGCATGCTGATCCTGGTTCTCGATGCGTTCTGGGCAGTGACGCTGCTATGAGCATTGAACTCGCGGGTGTGAGCAAGGCGTTCGGCTCGAAGGTCGTGCTGGATGGCATCGACCTCGAGGTTCACGATCAGGAGACGCTGGCCGTGATCGGCGCGTCCGGCTCGGGCAAGTCGGTCCTGCTGAAAACGATCGTGCGGCTGATCGAGGCGGATGCCGGCCGCGTGAGTGTCGACGGGCAGGATGTCCGTTCTCTGTCGCGGGAACATCTGCACGAGCTGCGACGCCAGATCGGCTATGTTTTTCAGTTCGCGGCATTGTTCGACTCGATGACGGTGTTCGACAACGTGGCCATGGGATTGCGCCGGTCGGGCGAAATGACGGACGCCTCGATACGCCAGCGAGTGGCGGAGTCGCTGCTGCTGGTGGAGATGGATGGATACGAGAGTCGGTTGCCGGCAGAGATCTCCGGTGGCCAGCGCAAGCGTGTCGGGCTGGCGCGAGCGATTGCGACGCGGCCGAAGTATCTGCTGTACGACGAGCCGACGTCAGGTCTGGATCCGGTCACGACAGCGGTCATCGACGACCTGATCCTGCGCATGGCCAGAGAGCTTTCAGTGACGAGCGTCGTTGTCACGCACGACATGCAGAGCGCGTATCGCGTCGCGAACAGGATCGCGATGTTGTACAGTGGACTGATCCGTTACTCGGGAACACCGGACGAGATCCGGGCGACCGATGACCCGATCGTGAAAGGGTTCATCGAGGGACGGCCCGACCTGTTGCAGGGTGCGGCGGCATGAAAGCACGGAACGAGATAGCGGTTGGCGCAGTGGTGATCCTTGCGATCGTGGCGGTGGTCGTGGGCACGGTCTGGATGCAGGGCAGAGGCTTCGGGCGTGAGGAGATGGAGCTTCGTGCCCGGTTCCGCGAGGTTGGCCAGCTCCAGGGCGGCAATGCGGTGAAGGTGAGGGGCGTGCCGATCGGCCGGGTCGAATCGATCAGTCTCGAGGAGTCAGGCGCTGGGGTGATCGTGGCGATGCGGGTGCTGGCCGATGTTCAGTTGCCGGAGGATCCGGTCGTGCTGCTGGCGCCCGAGTCGATGTTCGGCGACTGGCAGGCGGAGATATTCCCGCGCACGTCCGTACCGCAGTTCGACTACGCGGAAGCGCCGGACGCGACGATCCTGCCGGGCGCGACGCTGCCGGACATGTCGCGGCTGACGGCGGTCGCGGACCAGATCGCGCAGAACCTGGCGGTCCTGAGCGAGCGATTCGAGGTCGCGTTCACGGAGGAAACGGCGGACAATATCAGGCGAGCGATCGACAACATCCAGACGGTAAGCGCGCAGTTGACGACGATGGTATCACGGCAACAGCAGGCGATCGATGACCTGGCCGGCGACCTTCAGGAGACATCGGCGTCGCTGGGCGAAGCGGTCGCGACGATCAATCGCGCGTTCCTCCAGGTCGAGACGGCGATCTCCGGCGACAAGCTGGTCAACATCGTGTCGGCAGCGGAGCATGCGTCCGTCCGCATAGACTCGCTGAGTTCGGAACTGCTGCAGACGAGCCGGACCATGCAGACGGCCGCAATGACGGCAGACACGCTGATGCGGTCGGTCGGCACGATCGCGAACTCGCTGAGTCGCGGTGAGGGCACCCTCGGCCTGATGCTGCGAGACACGACGCTGTACTGGAGGATCGTCGAAACGAACGCGGAACTGCAGGCATTGCTGCGCGACCTTCGTCTGAATCCGCGCCGCTACATCAACGTGCGCATCTTCTAGGAGGCCGGCGCGAGAGTGGGCGAGTCCGGCGGCAGCAGGCGATCGGGTGGAAGGCGAAGGCGGCGGCGGGCGCGCATCGAGCGCAGCTCGGGCGGCGTCGTGTTCCGCCGCAACTTCGAGGGCCTGGCGTTTCTGCTGATTCGCGATCCCTATGACAACTGGGGCCTGCCGAAAGGCCATATCGAGGGCGATGAGTCGCCGGTCGACGCGGCTGTCCGTGAAGTGGCCGAGGAGACCGGTCTGAGCGATATCGCCGTGGTCGCGGAGCTTCCGACGATCGACTGGTATTTCCGAGACCGCGGCCGGCTCGTACACAAGATCTGCCACTTCTATCTGGTCGAATCGGCCGACGGCGAGCCCGTGCCCCAGCACGATGAAGGTATCACCGAGTGCATCTGGCGACCGTTCCGGAGCGCGCTCGAAACGGTGACGTACGACAACGCCCGCGACGTATTGCGCGCGGCGGGCGAGCAGCTTGGCGAAGACTGAGCGCCGGTCTCGGCAACGGCGGGAGGGCGGTCGATGACGGTGGAACCGGTCGCAGCGGGCGAACAGGGCGACGAATCGCGCGGCGAGACATGGCGATTCATCTACGCCGCCGCAGTCCTCGCCGCGGGCGGTCTGCTGCTGTGGTCCGTCAGGGGCATCCTGTCGCCGGTACTCGCTTATTTCCTGTTCGTCGCGCTGCTCTCGCCGTACGCCAGGCGACGCGGTCATGGCACGATCCTCGTCACTGCGACCACGCTGATCGTGATCTGGCTGTTCGTGACGCTCGGTGGCCTGCTCGCGCCGTTCGTTCTGGCGCTCGCGCTGGCGTACATACTCGACCCTGCGGTCGACGCGCTGGAGCGGCGGGTGCCGAGAGCCGCCGCCATCGCCATTCTCGGCGTTCCCGCCCTTGCGGTGATTGCCGTCGTGTTGATCCTCGCGGTGCCCGCGATCGTCAACCAGGTCGAGAGTCTGGTCGAACAGACGCCCGAAGCGGTGCGTCGGGTGAGCACATGGCTCGACTCCCTGCCGACGCGGATCGGCGGCCTCAGCATCCCGTTCCTCGATCCGGACGAGTTGTCACGGATCATCGAGGAACGGCAGTCGCGGATAATGGAGGGCGGCGTCACGGCGCTGCTCGGCGTCGGCCGAGGTGTCGGCGCGGTCCTGACGGTACTCGGCTACATCGTACTGACACCCGTCCTGCTGGTGTACCTGCTGCGCGATTTCGACACCATCAAGGTCGGCGCGAGCTCGCTGATGCCACCCGCCAGGCGTGCGGCCTTCGTGGCGTTCGGCCGCGAGTACGACAGGCTGCTGTCGCGGTTCCTGCGCGGCCAGGTCGTCGCGGCAGCGATCGTCGGCGTGCTCACGTGGGTCGGGCTGCTGATCGCGGGGTTCCCCAACGCGGGTATGGTCGGCGCGATCGCGGGTGTATTCAACGTCGTACCGTACCTCGGCCTGATCGCGAGCATCATTCCGGTCATCATCATCTCGCTGCTGAGCGGCAACGTGGCAGCGTCGCTGCTCCAGGCGGGAATCGTGTTCGCGATCGTGCAGTTCATCGACGGATCGGTGACCGGTCCGAGGATCGTCGGCGAATCCGTGGGCCTCCATCCCGTCTGGGTGATGCTGGCGCTGTCGGTCGGCGGGTACTTTCTCGGTTTCACAGGCGTGCTGCTGGCCATGCCGGGGGCCGTACTGGTCAAACTGCTGCTGAAGGTGGGCCTGGAGCGATACCGTTCGTCGCGGCTGTACGGTCCGGAGGCCGCGCCGCACTCATGATCGGGGGACGAAGGCAGGCGTGGCGGATACGGCGGACATGACGGACATCACGATCATCGGTGGCGGGCCGACCGGTCTGTTCGGCGCGTTCTACGCCGGCATGCGCGGACTGAGTTGTCGCGTCATCGACTCGCTGCCCGAGCTGGGCGGCCAGCTGAGCGCGCTGTATCCCGAGAAGTACATCTACGACGTCGGCGGATTCCCGCGCATCCTTGCACGGGACCTGAGTCGGAACCTGGCGGAGCAGGGCACCTCGTTCGGCGCCGAGATCCGGCTCGAGGAACAGGTTCGCGAGCTGATTCCGGGCAGTGACGGCCACTGGACTGTCGTGACGAACCGCGACCGGTACCCGACGCGGACCGTATTGATCGCGGCTGGCAAGGGCGCGTTTGCGCCGCGCTCGCTCGAATGCCCCGGGTACGAGGAGCTGCTCGGCAAAGGCGTCGCCTACCACGTTCGTGACCCGGCGGTCTACCACGGCCAGCGCATTCTGATCGTCGGCGGCGGCGACTCGGCGGTCGACTGGGTCCTCAATCTGCACGAGCACACGAAACGCCTCATCATCATCCACCGGCGCGAAGGGTTCCGGGCTCACGCGCACTCGATGCGCCAGATGCTCGCCGCCGTCGAGGCCGGTACGGTGGAACTGCTGACGCACCGCGAGGTCCGCGAGATCCACGGCAGCGAGGGCGTGAGCGGCGTCACGATCTTCGACAACCGGTCCGGCCAGGACACGACCTACGCGGTCGACGCCGTGCTGGCGCTGATCGGCTTCAAGCCTGACCTCGGGCCCATGGCCGAGTGGGGCTTCGAGCTCGAGAAGAACTCGATCCGCGTGAACCATTTGCTCGAAACCAACCTGCCGGGCGTGTACGCCGCCGGCGACATCGCAACCTACGAGGGCAAGCTCGAACTGATCGCGACCGGGTTCAGTGAGGCCGCCATGGCCGTGAACCACGCGGCCCATCACATCAATCCCGCGGCCCGTTACAATCCGGGACATTCGACGAATCTCAAGGTCTTCAAGGACCGCGAGAAGGCCGAAGCGGAGCAGGAAGCCGAAGAGGGCGCCCGTTGAACGGCCCGTTGTTTGCGTCCGCAACTTCGGCTGTCTGAAACAGTCGCTGAGTCATGGGAGATCGTTCAGTCCATGGATGACCGCGCGCGGATACTCCTGATCGAAGACAACGACGATAACCTGACCGTCTATCGGACGATCCTGGAGTACGTCGGGTTCGCTGTGCTCGAGGCGCGGGACGGTGAGGCCGGCATCTCGGAAGCCCGGAACAGGCATCCGGACCTGATCCTCATGGACATATCGATCCCGAAGATCGATGGGTTCGAGGCGACACGGATCCTGAAGGCCGACCCGGCGACCCGCTCGATCCCGATCATTGCACTGACCGCGCATGCCCTCGAGGACGATCGAAAGAGGGCGCGCGAATGCGGTTGCGACGGGTTCCTGGCGAAGCCGATCGCACCGCGGCGTGTGGTCAGCGAGATCCGACGTTTTCTTCGTGGTCACGCTGCAGAAAACGGGAGCTACGAAACGCACTGAACGGCCGGCGCGCCGGCGTCGGCGATCCGCAAACCGGTTTATTCAGAAGTGACCGGTTGGCCACCGCTCGACCGGCGTGTCGGTCGTTTTACCATGCGATCCAGCGGTCGATCGCGCGTAGCGCGGCAAGGCACGCGGCTTCCTCGAGCGAGCGCCCCGGATCGACCGGAACCAGCCCTGCGAGCAAGGCGAAGCGCCTCTCGAGGGCGGCCTCGACCGAGGCCGCGATATACCTGCGCCCGAACATGTCCAGGATCACCGTTGCCTCGAGCCCGAGCGCGAGGCGAGCGTCCGCACGCTCGGCCGCAAACAGGGTGGCCCGCGCGGCAGCCCGTGCGCGGCCGGCTTCGGTGTCGAGTTCGATCGACTCTCCTTCGAAGACGGTGGTGCCCCGGTCGATTCGCACGGTACAGGTGACTCTGGCGCCCGACCGGGCCACGTCGAAGTCGTGAAGCAGCAGGAACCGCGGCCCGGTCTGCGACCGCGCGTCGGCCGAAGCGTCGGGCGAGACTACGTCGATCTCGGCGCCCGCCGCATCCTTCGTCATGACGCGGATCGATTCGGGCGTGAACTCGAGGCCATGCTTGCGAAGAACGCGAGCCGTCGCGTTGGCCAGGATCGTTCCCGAAGCGCTGGCGGCAGCGGTTATGTGAACGGCGCGGACCGTTCCGAGATCGGTCAGCCAGACGGCGGCCGCCATGACGCCGGGCAACTGCTCGACGGCGTGGACGAGCCAGAGCTCGAGGTCGTGCGTCGCTTCACGCGCGCCGTTCTGCTCGTCGCTCATGGCGCGTTCATGATGCCGGCGTCAGGCGCCGAGCGCGATCCAGCGGTTCGTCGCCTGGAGGCAGGCCAGGATCGCGGCCTCTTCGGGTGAACGATCGAGCCGGGCGACGCCGGTGAGCTGCCACGCCTGCCGGCCTGCGGTCGATCGGGCGGAAACCAGAACGAAACTCCGGCCGTGCGTATCCACGACCGATGCACTCTCGAGAGCAACAATGTCATCCTCGAGAGCCGCCATGACCGCCGCGAATACCGCTCTCGCGCCTGCCTGCGCCCGGCCGAGCATCGTCGCCGCGCCGACACCAGTCCCCGAATATTCGTCGCTCTCGCGACGTACGCGGACCCGGCACTCCGCATCCGTGTGCGATCGGCTGCGTGCATCATACCCCACGAAAACGAGCCGCTTCGTCTCCGGCACGGGCGCCGGTGAACCCGGACCGTGCGGAAGCACAACCGTCATCTCATCATCTTCCAGCGTCGACAGGGGCGCGAGCGCACCCTGCCGGATCTGAGCCACGCTGATTATGCGGCGGTCGACCACTATGCCCAGACCCGCACTCAGCGCGGACTGCACGTTGCGCACGACCTGCTTCGCACCCTGCAGCGGCGGCGCAAGAATGTGGATCTCCTCGAGCCGACCCAGCGGGTTGGCCACGACTCGGGCGGACGCTACACCGGCCAGCGAGCACAGGAGCCGCTCGACTTCGTTCTCGGGATGCCAGGGCGATTGAATGAGATTCATGACTCCGTCGGGAGATCCCCCGAAGATATTGTGTTGGTCGTGCACCCGCCACCCCCACATATGGTGGTGGCGCCATGGGCAGTCGGGTCGTGCCGGCTTCGGTGTGGCCGGGATGGCGCATTCCCACACGACGGCCGGAACACGCGGCCGCGTGGCCGACTTCTGAGTTTCGGCGTCGCGGGCCCGTTGCGCGAGGGGGGCAGGCCCTCTGGCGGGCTGTCGCCCAGCATATCGGGTCGGTGCCGGAACGACTTGCGCTGCCCGTGCGAAGCTGGCGCGATCGGGGGCTGGAGGGAAGGTTTACCTTGAAGGCATGAACGAACGACGGAAGCGGAGAAGATGACGGAACGCAAACGAGAGAAGCTGGTGATCGTCGGATCCGGACCGGCGGGTTGGACGGCGGCACTATACGCGGCGAGGGCGAACCTCGAGCCGCTGGTTTACGAGGGTGAGGCAGTCGGCACGATGCTGCCGGGCGGCCAGTTGATGATCACGACGGAGGTCGAGAATTACCCGGGCTTTCCGGAAGGTGTGACGGGTCCGGAGCTGATGGAGAAGATGCGCGAGCAGGCGTTGCGATTCGGCGCGCGCGTAGTGAGCGAGGCGGTGGCCGAACTGGATCTGTCGCGCAGGCCGTTCATCGTGAAGCCGAATTACAGCGACGAAGTCGAAGCGGACGCGCTGATCATCGCGACGGGCGCGAACGCGAAGTGGCTTGGGCTGGCGAACGAGGAACGGCTGGCGAAGTCGGGCGGTGGCGTGTCGGCGTGTGCGGTGTGCGACGCGGCGCTTCCGCTGTTCCGGGAGCGCGTCCTGGCGGTTGTCGGTGGCGGGGACAGCGCGATGGAGGAAGCGCTGTACACGACGAAGTTCGCGAGCGAGGTGCTGCTGATCCATCGTCGTGATGCGTTCAGGGCATCGCCGATCATGATAGAGCGGGTCCTGGACAATCCGAAGGTGAAGGTGCTCTGGAACACGAAGGTCGTCGACGTGCTGGGTGACGACCAGATCACGGGGCTCCGGGTCGAGGACACGCAGACGGGTGAACGGCGCACGATCGAAGTGGGCGGGCTGTTCCTCGCCATCGGCCACACACCGAATACGGAGTTTCTGAACGGCCAGCTCGCAACGACGCCGGGCGGCTACATCAAGCTCGCGCAGCCGTGGCGGACCGTGACAAGCGTGGAAGGCGTGTTCGCCGCCGGCGATGTCATGGACGACTACTACCGGCAGGCGGTGACCGCGGCCGGCACGGGCTGCATGGCGGCCCTCGAAGCAGAGCGCTGGCTGTCGCACCGCGGCGAAGGCGAGTCGCCGGTCCTGGAAACAGCTGAAGCGCCGGCGCAGATGTGAAGTCCGGTGCTGCGAACAGCCGAAGCGTGCCGCAGTCAGAGCAGCATCCGACCGCCATCGACTACGATGGTCTGGCCGGTGACGAAGCCGGCCTTTACGAGGTAGAGTACAGCGTCGGCGACATCGTCCGCGCGACCTTCGCGGCGGACGACTCTGCGATCGGGGCCGCCGGCGTGGTCCTGGCCGTCGAAGTCGTCTGGCGGGAGGACGGTGCCGGGGACGATGGCGTTGACGCGGACATCGGGTGCGAGCGCACGGGCCAGGATCTTTGTGAGATGGAGGAGTGCGGCCTTGGATACGGCGTGGTGCGCGAAGGATGGCCATGCCTGAAGCGCGGAGAGGTCGCAGATATTGACGATTGAGCCGTGGTTCTGGCGGAGCAGAGGTGCGGCAGCCTGGGAGAGGAAGAAGGGGCCTTCGAGATTGACGCCGATGACGCGGCGCCAGTCCTCGCGGGTGATGTTGTCGAACGGCGAGCGTTCGAAAAGGGCGGCGCTGTTGACGAGGATGTCGAGCCGGCCAAAGGTACGGCGAGTGCGATCGACGAGGTTACGAACACCTTCATCGGTTGCGACATCGGCGTGGACGGCGATGGCTCGGCGGCCGCCGGTCTGGGCGCGAGCGACGACATCGTCGGCTTCGTCGGCGGAGTCGTTGTAGTTGACGACGACGTCGGCGCCAGAGCCGGCGAGGGCGAGTGAGATGGCGCGGCCGACGCGGCGAGCGCCGCCGGTAACGAGGGCGACCCGGCCTTCGAGATCCATGCTGAGTGGCCTCCGGTCGATGCGGTGCAAGGGTTGGCCAGAATAGTGGCGACGCCCGTAAGGGGCAATTAGACTGCCGACGAACGAATGGAGAACCGATGACGGCGTTGAAGGACCGAGTCGCACTGGTAACCGGGGCGAGCCGCGGCATTGGACGGGCGGTTGCGCAAGCGGTGGTGGACGCGGGCGGGCGCGTAGTGATCAGCGCGCGGACGGCGAGCGACGTGGATGCGGCAGTGCGCGCATTGAATGCGGCTACGAACGGGAGCGGGAAGGTCGCGGCGGGCGTGACGGGCGATGTTCGGCGTCACGAGGATTGCCGGCGGATGGTCCGTGAGGCGGTCTCGGAGTTCGGCCGGCTGGACATTCTGGTGAACAATGCGGGCATCGGCGCGTTCGAGCCGGTGGCGGAGATGGCGCCCGCGACATGGGATGCGGTAATCGAGACGAACCTGAGCGGTGTGTTCTACTGCACACACGAAGCGATGCCGCATCTGAAGGCGGCGGCGGGTGGCTGGGTGATCAACATAGGCAGTCTGGCGGGCAAGAACGCGTTTCCGGGAGGCAGCGCGTACAATGCGAGCAAGTTCGGCCTGATCGGCTTTACGGAGGCGTTGATGCAGGAGGTCCGGTACGATGACATCCGTGTCAGCTGCATCATGCCGGGCAGTGTGGCTACGGAGTTTGGCGGACGTGATGACAGCGAGGGCGCCGACTGGCGCATTGCGGCGGAGGATGTGGCGCGAGCGGTGCTGGATGTCCTGTCGTATCCGGGCCGGTCGCTGACGAGCCGTATCGAGCTGCGTCCGTCGAAGCCACCCAGACGCAACTGAACGCGAAAACCGAGCGGCCAGGCCGGGCCGCCGAAATCAAACGGAAGACAGGACGATGAGCGAACCGGAGTACCGGACGGAGAAGGACTCGCTGGGCGGGATGAAGGTGCCGGCGGATGCCCTGTGGGGCGCGCAGACGCAGCGTGCGGTCGAGAACTTCCCGATCAGCGACCTGCGCTTTCCGCGCGGATTCATTGCTGCGCTCGGCCGCATCAAGAGGGCGGCGGCGGCGACGAACGTTGAGCTGAATCTGCTGGACGCGGACATCGCGAAGGCCATCATGGCGGCGGCGCAGGAGGTGATCGACGGAACGCTCGACCATCACTTCGTGCTGGACATCTTCCAGACGGGCAGTGGCACGTCGACGAACATGAACGCGAACGAAGTGATCGCGAACCGCGCGATCCGGATTCGCGGCGGCGCGATCGGTGAGAAGGGCATACACCCGAACGATCACGTGAACGCGGGGCAGTCGTCGAATGACGTGATCCCGACCGCAATGCAGGTGGCGGCGTGCGAAGCGATCGCGCGCGACCTCATGCCGGCGCTGCAGACGTTGCGGGACGCCCTGGCCGCGAAGGCCGTCGAGTTCGATGGAATCCTGAAGTCCGGCCGCACGCACATGATGGATGCGACGCCGGTGCGGCTGGGCCAGGAGTTCGGCGGGTTCGCGGCGCAGATCACGCAGGGCATGCGCCGGCTGAACGAAGCGTCGGCGGACCTGGCGGAGCTGCCGCTTGGCGGGACCGCGGTCGGTACGGGTATCAACACGCACGCGCGGTTCGCGCCACTCACGATCGGACGGCTGGCGGGGGAGACCGGCATCCCGTTTCGCGAAGCGTCGAACCACTTCGAGCGGCAGGGCACGCGTGACACGATCGTGCACGCGCACGGCGCGCTCAACACGGTGGCGGTGTCGCTGTCCAGGATCGCGAACGACCTTCGCCTGATGGCCAGCGGGCCGCGTGCCGGCCTGGCAGAGATCACGCTGCCCGTCGTCCAGCCGGGGTCGAGTATCATGCCCGGCAAGGTGAATCCCGTGATCCCCGAGGCCGTGACAATGGTGGCGGCGCAGGTGATGGGAAACCACACGACCATCACGGTGGGTGGAATGGGCAGCTATTTCGAACTCAACGTGATGATGCCCGTGATGGCCTACGGGCTGCTCCAGTCGATCTCGTTGCTTGCGTCCGCGAGCCGCGTGTTCGCGGAGAAGTGCGTGGGCGGCATCACCGCGAACGAAGCGCGCTGCCGCGAACTGCTCGAGGGCAACCTCTCGCTGGCCACCGCACTCGCCCCGAAGATCGGGTACGACACCGCCGCCGCGATCGCGAAGGAGGCATTCGCACGCGGAATGACGGCGCGTGAGGTCGCGAAGGAACAGAAGGTCCTGCCCGATGCCGAGCTGGACCAGGTCCTGGACGCGAGGGCGATGACCGAGGTGGGGATACCCGGCCAGGAAGACTGAGGACGTCCCTCAACAAGTAATCCGTCCCCGTGTCCTCCGCCCCCATCGCGTCCACTGCGTGAGACAGGAAGTTCCGGCGCTCGGGGTTTCACGCTGAGGACGCTGGGGGAGCGGACGCTGCTGTTCGTCCGCCTCATGATGGCGCCGACTCCGGGCAGGCAGCCGGGGATCTTTTTGGGGGAATCTTCTGTTTCTTGGCGTGGTCCCGGGTGCTGGTCAGTTCAGGATCGGGCGGGGGTCAGTCGACATCCACACGGCGGCGGAACGTCGGGCGACGATCGCGGGGCGCCGGTGCGCGTCGACCCCTGCTCCGCCGTGAGTTCAACAACAAGTACCCGCGGCCTCCGCTCCCCCAGCGTCCTCAGCGTGAAACCCCGAGCGCCGGGCAGGCAGCCAGGGATTTTTCAGGGGAACTCCTCGTCGTCTCAGCCCTGACGCTCGCTCAGAAACAGCGAACAGGCACGGTGCACGTTTCCGCCCGCCACGAGGTCGAAGTGGTAGGGGCCGGCCTGCGGGAAGACGATCTTCTCGAGGGGCAGTGCAAGACGCGTCTGTGCGGCGGAGCTGCCGGGCTGGCGGACCGGAACCTCGGTTTCGCCTTCAATGGTCACGACGCGCGTGCCGTCGGCTGCCGTCAGGTCGGCGCGGAACGCCTGTGTTCCTGCCTCGTCGGCATCCCACTCCATGATGAAGAACGCGGTCATACGATCCTGGACGGCGGGGAATCCGGGCGCACTCAGTTCGGTGAAAACGCCGAGGATGTCGAACCTTCCATCCGGCCGGTCACGGGCTTCTTCGCAGAGCAACGCAAGTGTGAGTTCCATGGGTGCGGGAAGATCGAGGCCGGTTGGCGGGCTGTCAACGAGGCCGTGCGAGGACCAGACGGCGGTTGCCGGCCGGGCGTGCGGTCCATAGCCTCCCGCACCCGAACCCATTGAGTGACAGGCCGCGATTGATGGTGAAGAAGGCGAAAGGCAAGCGACACCGGCGGGATGTTTCGGCCGGCGTCATCGTGTTCCACAGGAGCCCGGAAGGCTGCAGGTTCCTGCTGCTCCGATCCCGCTTGACGCGGCGGCCGCTCTGGGAGTTTCCGAAGGGCGGCGTGGACGAAGGTGAGACGCTGGAGCAGGCCGCGCTGCGCGAACTGCGCGAGGAGACCGGCCTGGCCGCGGCCGACGTTCGTTTCGTCGACAGCTTCGCACGGGCCGAGGACTACCGATTCACGGCGGGCGACGGCAAGGACAGGACGTTCGTACGCAAGCGGGTCACGTACTACCTGGCCGAGGCGTTGCGCACCGAGATCACCATCTCGCCCGAGGAAGCGAGTCGGTTCGCCTGGTTCACGCCATCGGAGACGAGGCGCAGGCTGCGGTACAAGGCCAGGCGCGCAATGCTCGATGCGGCGATGAAGGCAGCGGGCTGCGCGGAAGATGGCGACACGGCGGAACCAGGGGCCGCTTCGAAGGCCGCCGTGGCGGAGCGGGCTCAGCCGGAAACGAGTTCGCGCAAGCGCGACACGAGAAGATCGGGCGGCAGCCGCCTCGCCTGATCGAGTACCTCTCCGTCCGACATGCCGCGCAGCGGCCGCGCATCCGACCAGAGCCTGCCTGACGTATCGACGAACAGCAGGCGCCCGTACCAGAGCTGGCCGGTCCGCCACGTTTCGAGCCGGACCCCCCACGGGACGCCGTCGACGATGATGTGCCTGACGTCGATCACTCTCGGATCACCGGACTCCGCGGAGCGGCCAGCGACGACGAGGCGAACGGACGGCCGCGGAACGCGAACGACGCCGGCCCAGCCGCACGACAGACACCAGCGCCGCTGCAGCTCGAGGAACGGCAGGCGCGACACGACGCCAAGCAGCCGGCTGTGGAGCAGAATGGTGGTGGCGCGACAGCGCGGGCACGCGCGGCCAGCCGGCAGCGCGCGGTAGGTCACCGCACTTCCGACCACAAGCGGAAGCACGAGCACCGTCAGGAAGTAGAACGCAACGAACCAGATCACGCGGAGCAGGCAGCCGGGGTCAAACGACCATCTTCTTCCCAAGTGTACGACAACGCAAGGCCGCGCACAATGCGCATGGCAGGCGCGACCGATGCCGGTTCGCCGACGGGGTTCCGGAACCGTTGACGCGGTGTGTCCGATCGATTGACCGCGGCAGCAGGTCCGGCTACATTCGAGACCGCATCTGGCGTGCCGGAGGATGCGTTTTTGGGCCTACAGCAACACATCATTGGGGCCGGCTCCCGCAACGGACGTCACGCCCTGCAAGGGACGGCGGCAAGGTGTGGGGAGGTCACCAGTCTATCATGACTGGGCTCCAACAAACTGACCTCCGGTGCGTCATTGGCCGGCCCGCTACGCGCGGGCCGGCCTTCTTTTTCGGGCGGATCCGGGTGCCGGCTCCGAACCCGTTGCAGCGCAGGCGGGTACTCGGACGCGGTGGCAACGGGACGGTCGGTCGAGAGCGATGAACGAGACGAGCAAGGCAGTGGCGGGCGATCGGGTCGAGGCGACGAGGGCGGCACCGATCGTCAGGGTGACTCGTCGTCTTCATTTCAGTGCTGCGCACCGGTTGAGCCGCAGTGACTGGACGGACGAACGGAACCGCGAGACCTTCGGGCTCTGCTCGAATCCGAACTGGCACGGTCACAACTACGAGATCGACGTGACGGTCGAGGGGCCGATCGACGCGGAGACGGGATACGTCCTTGATCTCAAGGCGCTGCGCGACATGGTCGAAGCGCGAGTGATCGGCGATCTCGACCACCGCAATCTGAACCTCGATGTATCCTGGCTCGAGGGAGTGAACCCGACGACCGAGAACCTGGTTGTCGCGATATGGGACCGGCTGGCGGGCGGCATGCCTGCCACGATCCGGCTGGTCCGACTCGTTCTTTACGAGACGCCCCGTAATTACGTCGAATACACAGGCAGGGATCGGACGGAATGAGCACGATCGAGATGGAGCCCGTGGTACGGCTGGACAGCGTGCCGTTTCCGGATCTGGTCCGGGAAATGATCCGGCGACTGGGCGAGGACCCATCGCGACCGGGTCTGGTGAGGACACCGGACCGGGTTTCGGAGAGTCTTTCGTGGCTGACGCGAGGCTACCGCACATGCGTGGCGGATGTGGTTGGCGACGCGATTTTCGACGAGGACCATCACAACATGGTCATCGTCAAGGACATCGAGCTGTACTCGTTGTGCGAGCACCACATGCTGCCGTTCGTGGGGAAAGCGCACGTGGCCTACATCCCGAACGGTCGTATCATCGGGCTGTCGAAGATCGCACGGGTGGTGGACGTCTTCGCGCGACGGCTTCAGGTGCAGGAACGCATGACGGACGAGATTGCGCAGGCGCTGTGGGATGTGCTGAAGCCGCAGGGCGTGGGCGTTGTGCTCGAAGCCTGGCACCTGTGCATGATGATGCGTGGCGTGGAGAAGCAGAACTCGAAGACACTGACGAGCGCGATGCGCGGCGTGTTCCTCGACGATCTGAAGACGCGTGAGGAGTTCCTCCGGCTGTGCATGGTGAATGGCTCCCGTCACTGAGCTGAGCGGGCGGAGCGCGCTTGTCACCGGCGCATCGCGGGGTATCGGGTTCGCGGTCGCGAATCAGCTCCGGCAGGGCGGCGCACGAGTCGCAATGGTCGCGCGCGGCGAAGCGGAGCTGAGCGGCGCGGCGGAGCAGATCGGCGGTGTCGCGCTTGCGGCGGATGTTTCGCAGCGGCAGGCCATCGAGCGGCTGGCCCGCAGTTTCGCGTCCGTCTTCGATTTGGCGGCGCCGGACTACCTGATCAATGCGGCGGGCGCGTTCTCGATGGCGAGGCTGGTGAATACGACGCCGGAGGACTTCGATCGGCACCTGGGCGTGAACCTGCGCGCGCCGTTCCTGCTGATGCGTGCATTCCTGCCATCGATGATCGAGCGCGGCTCGGGCCACATCGTCACGGTCGGCTCGATTGCGGGCCGGCAGGCGTTCCCATCGAACGGGGCGTACTCGGCGTCCAAGTTCGGGGTGCGCGGTCTGCACGCCGTTCTGGACCTCGAGCTGAAGGGCACGGGTGTGAGGAGCACTCTGGTCGAGCCGGCCGCGACGGATACGACGCTGTGGGACGCGGTGGACCGGGACGAGAACGCCGGGCTTCCGGAACCCGACACGATGCTGGAGGTCGGAGCGGTGGCGGACGCAGTGCTGTACGCAATCACGCGGCCGGAGCGAACGGGCATCCCCCTGATCTCGCTGGAGCGCGCGTGAGCCGTTACCGATACCGATCCGGCAGGAACCCCGAACGACTCGGAGCCAAATGTTCGTCGTAAGCGTGCAGGCCCACTACGACAGTGCGCACTTCCTGCGCAACTACCGTGGGAAGTGCGAGCGGCTGCACGGTCACCGGTACGTGGTCGAGATCGCACTGGCAACGGACAGACTGGACGACGCGGGCATTGCGTTCGACTTCGTGGTCGTGAAGAAGCATCTGCGAGCCCTGGCCGACGGTCTCGATCACGAGAACCTCAATGATCTCCCGCCGTTCCTCGAAGTCGAGCCATCGGCGGAGAATCAGGCGAAATATTTCTGGGATGAACTCAAGCGTTCGCTGCCGGGTGATGTAGCGAATGCGCTCCTCTACACGCGGGTCTGGGAGACGCCTACGCAATGGGCACAGTACACCGAACGGGTTCTGTTCACATGAGGCGTCGGTTCCGCAGCCGTCTGGCAGCGGGTACGGCAGTCGCGGCGGTGCTCGCGACGGGATGCCTGGGGTCGGCGCCGCCGGCGCCACCAGGCCAGCAGGCGGCGGTGAGGCGGGTACCGCCAGTGCTGCCGTCGGGAAAGAACTGGGGAGTGCACGTGCTGGCGCTCGAGGTCGACGGTTCAGGTGGCCTCTGGGCGGGCACGGCCGGCGAAGGCATCTGGCACCTGCCGGCCGACTCGGCCCGGTGGCGCCACATCGAGGCGGCAACGAACGACGACGCGTCGATTTCGTGGGGCTACGTCAACAGTCTGGCGTTCACCGACGACGGCGACGTGTGGTACGGCACGGTCGGCAATGGATTCGGCATGTCCGCGGACACGGGCCGGACGTGGCGCAACTGGACGATCGATGAGCTGGGTCCGGAATGGCAGTACGTCGCGCTGAACGGGATCCGGTCGCGCGGTGACACGGTGGTCATCGCCACGGCGGACGGCGTCCGCATAACGGGCGACCGGGGCGCGAGCTGGCGATGCGTGCAGTCGGCTGCATCGGTGGCGGGCGGTCCACGCGCGAACGACGGATGCGCCGGCCGTGTCGCCGAACTGCCGTCGGAGTACGTGCTGAGTCTGGACATCAGTCCGGAAGGCCACATCTGGGTGGGTCACCTCGAAGGCGTCTCGTTGTCGAAGGACGGCGGTCGCACCTGGCAGAACCTCGGCGAGGCCGAGGGCGTAGCGCCGCAGCGCATCCGGGCCATCGCTGCCACGCGGGACACGATGGTCTGGGTCGCCACCGAGTCCGAGATCCTGGTCGATTCGCTCAGCGAGCTGAAGTTCGTGCCTGCGACGATGCGGCTGCCCGGCTGGAGCGGACTGCCGGGGAAGCCGCGAGCGATCGTGCCGGCACCGGGTGTCGCCGAACCGTCGATCGTACTGTCGCGCGGACTGGCCGCCGGCAACGGCCTCGGCAACTTCCGGATCTACTTCCTGGCCGCGGGCGATGACTACAAGCCGGCGGCGGACATGTGGACGATGACGTGGACCGGGCCGCCGCTGTGGCCGATCGGCGGATCGCAGTACGGCCTTGCGCGCGTCCTGGCGGGCGAAGGCCCGACCGTGGATTACTCGAACGTGCAGATCGGACCGGACCCCGGTGATGCGCAGCACATCCGGTTCGGGCGTCCGATTGCGGACGCGACCGGCACGAATCCCTTCATCGATCCGACGTATCGCTACGGCTCGACGATGGGCGGCACCCTCCAGCAGCACATGGGCATCGAGTTCAACAACCCGGCGGGCACACCGGTCCTCGCGATCGGCAACGGCGTTGTCGCGTTCGCGGGCGAAGCGGAGGCCGGGTCGAACACGGTCGCGATCCTGCACGACCACCGGCAGGATGGGCAGTACGTTTACTCGGTCTACTACCACAACCGCTCGCTGGCGGTGCGTCATGGCCAGCGCGTCGTTGCCGGCGATGTCATTGCGCAGGTCGGCAACACGGGTCGCGCGACGAACGACCATCTGCACCTCGAGATCCACGTTGCGCCGCTGCCGGACTCGAGCGCGATCGTGAACCCCGAGGAGCGGTTCCCGCCGTACGCGGTGAATCCGGAGCTGTGGATCGAACCGCTGCCGGGCATGGGCACGGTCGCCGGTCGCGTGCTGGACGCGAACGGTCAGCCGCTTGCGGCCGCGCGCGTGTACGGGCTCGTGCTGCCGTATCCGGCGGAGACGCCGTTCTCATTCGTCGAAACGTACGGCGACCGCACTCGCGCGGACGGGGCTCTGGGCGAGAACTTCGCGATCGGCGACGTCCCCGCGGGCACGTACCTGCTCGGCACGGACATTGGCGACCGTCGCGTCTGGCGTCGCATCCGCGTGGAGCCCGGCCGCGTAACCTTCGTCGAGTTCCGGCCCTGACCCGTGCACATCCTGCTGACCGACATCCTTGCGTGTCCGGTCTGCGGGCCGCCGTTCGGTCTGATCGTACGGTCGGATGACATGCGGGACCGTCGGGTCCTCGAGGGCGCGCTCGGCTGTCCGAACTGCGAACGGACCTATCCGGTCCGAGGCGGTGTCGCCATGCTGGATCCGGAGGATGAACGGATGCCGGGCGACACGGTGGCGGCTGGATCCGGCGGCGATCCCCAGGCCGCGATCCGGATCGCCGCACTTCTCGGCCTGAATGATGCGTCCGGCTTCGCCCTCGTGGCCGGGCCGGCTGCCGCGTTCGCCGCCGATCTGGCGGAGCTGGGCGGGACCGTCGAGATCATTGCGGACGCGATACACGCTCCTTCCGGTGCGGCCAGCCGGCTGCGACTGGGCGCGCGGCTGCCGTTCTACGACGGGAAGCTGCACGGCGTCTGGCTCAGCGGCGAAAGCGCGGACGCATGGCTGGAGGAGGGGGCTCGCGCATTGCACCCGCTGGGTCGGCTGGTGATCGAAGGCTCGCCCGCGCTCATGGTCCAGCGCCTTGCGGCCGCCGGTCTGAGGATCGCCGCCGAACAGGAAGGCACGGCGCTGGCCACGAAGGTGTGACGTTCGATTGCGCGGCCGTTGAAGCGATGTCTATGTTGATACCGTTCATTTTCGTGATCCCGCCGTTACGACTTGGCCGATGGGAATCTGGAAAAAGCTGCTGGGGCAGGACCAGGACGCGGTCGACTACTACGAGGAAGGCGTCGCCCTGCTGGGGTCGGGCAAATACCACGAGGCGCTGACGTCACTGCGCCTCGCGTTGAGAGACACGCCCGACGACCTGGCCGTGCTCCAGCAGATGGCCATCGTTTACACCCGCATCGGGATGTCTGACGAGGCGATGCGGACGTATCGGAAGGTCCTTGCCAATGACGAACACGCAGCGGGCGCGCACTACGGTCTTGCGTTCCTGCTGCTACGCGACGGCAAGGCGGACGACGCGAAGGAGCACCTGCGCACGTTCCTGGCCGAGCCGCCGGATGGACCGGAAGCCGCTCGCCACATCGAGCACGCGAAAAGCACACTCGACAGCCTCGAGGCCGGGGGCGATACCGCAAAGGGCGCGATTCCCTGATGCCCGTGAAGCTCAAGTGGCTGGGTGAAGGGATGCGCTTCGCGGGTGGGCCCGAAGCCGGTCCGCTGACAATAGTTGATGGCGACGGCAAGGTCGGCCAGTCCCCGATGACGGTGTTCCTGATGGGACTGGCGGCGTGCACGGCGTCCGACATCGTCGATATTGCGGGCCGAATGCGTGTGCCGATCGGATCGCTGGATGTCGATGCGATCGAGGAGCGGCGCGCGGAACCGCCGCGTCACTTCACGAGACTGAAGCTGGTCTACCGGGTGACGGGCGTAGCGGAGATGGACCGGCCGAAGGTGGAACGCGCGGTCGAGCTGTCGCACGAAAAGTACTGCAGTGCGCTGCATTCGATTCGCAGCGATGTGACGGTAGAGACCGAAGTGGCATTCGCATGATCCTGGCAACGCGGAGCTGCGCATGAGCGAGTTGACGGACTCTAGGACCAGCGCGCCTCCAGGCCCGGCCGGCGTCACGACCGGCCCGGGATACGCGAGTGCGGCCGGCAACGTTGCCGAGGGTACGCTCGCCGAGCTGTTCCTGCGCGCGGCGGACGAGTTCGACAAGCCGGACGCGCTTTTGCAGCGGACGGCGGACGGCTGGAAGCCGGTCTCGCACCGTGACGTCCTCGACCGCGTCCACCGGATCACGGATGCGCTGGTCGCGGATGGCGTGATGCGCGGCGACCGCGTCGCGATCCTGTCCGAGAACCGACCGGAGTGGGCGCTGGCCGACTACGCGTTGCTCTGCATCGGTGCGCTCAATGTGCCGGTGTACCCGTCGCTGCCCGCCGACCAGATCGTCTATCTGATGAAGCACGCCGAGGTCGGCGTTGCGTTCGTTTCGACGGCCGAACAGCTCGAAAAGATGCTCGAGATCCGGCGGGAATGGCCGAGGTTGCGCCGGATCGTGACATTCGATGATGTCGCCTCGACGGAACCGGGTGTGAAGTCGCTGGCGCAGTTGGAAGCCGGTGCGGCGACAGCGGCAACGGATGACAGCGAGTTCCGCAGGCGAGCGCGCGAGGCGAAGCCGTCGGACATCGCGACGCTGGTCTACACGTCCGGTACGACGGGCACGCCGAAGGGCGTGATGCTGACGAACGCGAACCTGTCCACGAACATCAACGCGTCGCTGTCCGAGTTCCCGATCGGTCCGGCGGACATCGCGCTGAGCTTCCTGCCGCTGTCCCACGTGTTTCAGCGGCTGGTCGACTACATAATGTTCTCGTACGGCGTCACGATCGCGTACGTCGAGAAGATGGACGACGTGTCGCGCAGCTTCCGCGAGGTACGGCCGACCATTGCGGTGTCGGTGCCGCGCGTGTACGAAAAAGTGTATGCCCGCGTTCTGTCCGTGTCGGGGCTGAAGCGCCAGCTCGTCATGTGGGCCCGGCGGGTGGCGATCGCATGGACGCAGGCGACACTGGCGGGTCGCTCGCCCGGTGGGTTCCTGCGGTTCGAGCACGGGTTGGCGGACCGGCTCGTGTTCTCGAAGATCCGCGAGTCGCTCGGCGGCCGTATCCGTTTCTTCATCTCGGGCGGCGCACCGCTGGCTCCGCAGATCGCGGAGTTCTTCCATGGCGCCGGCCTGATGATTCTGGAAGGCTACGGTCTGACGGAAACGTCGCCTGTGACGAACGTGAACACGCCGACGCACCTGCGGATTGGCACGGTTGGCCGGCCGATTCCCGGGACGGAGGTCCGCATCGCGGATGATGGCGAGATCCTGGTCCGGGGCCCGCAGGTGATGCGCGGGTACTATCGGAACGACGAAGCGACGGCCGAAGTGATCGACAGCGGTGGCTGGTTCCACACGGGCGACATCGGCGAGATCGACAATGACGGGTATCTGAAGATCACGGACCGGAAGAAGGAACTGCTCAAGACCGCGGGCGGCAAGTACATTGCGCCACAGCCGCTCGAGAACGCGATCAAGGGCAGCCGGTTCATTTCGGAAGCGGTGGTGCTCGGGGACAGGCGGCCGTATCCGATCGTGGTGGTCGTGCCGAACTTCGACAACCTGCGCACATGGGCCAGCCACCACGGCGTGAAGACATCCTCGCCGGAATCGCTGATCGAGGATGAGCGTGTGCAGACGAAACTCGAGCAGGAAGTGCAGCACCGTGTCGAGTCCTTCGCGCGGTACGAACAGCCGAAGAAAGTGCTGGCGCTGGCCAGCGAACTGAGTCTGGAAGCCGGCGAGATCACACCGACGCTCAAGGTCAAGCGGCGCGTGGTCGAGGAACACAACGCCGGGCGCATCGAAGCAGTCTATGCCGAGTCATCGTCACCGGCAGATCAATGAGCCGGCGTCGATCCGGTGTGCAGCAAGGAGGCAAGGTTCGATGAAACGCAGGGGGTCCCGCCGGCAGCGGGTCTGGACGCGCCGCTCGCCAGCCGGGCCCGAGCCCGGTACGGACGGCCTGGCGGCCGAGGGAGTGGGGTCGGGGTCGTTCGACGCGCCGGACCCGCTGGACGCGGGTGAGCCACTCGGAAAGGCGGGGCACGGCGGCGGATCGTTCGACGCGAGGCCCGCGTTGCCCGAAGCCGGTGCGGTGGCCGACGAGGCGTCGACCCCGAAGCACGACGACGTTGGCCGGGCCGAGGTCGAAGCAGGCGACACCGCGGATTCGACCGTCGATCCGGTACCGGTCCGCCGTGTAGCGCCGGTCCGTGGTGCGGCCGGCGCGGCCAGCCATGGTCGTGGCGCGGGCAGCACTGGGTCGGCCCCGGTCGGGCGAGTACCTTCGATCGGCAGCTACACGGGGGCGGGCAGCACGCGGCCGGCGGACCCGCTGGCGCAGGCCAGGGAGCTGGAGCAGGCGGGTCAGGTGGATCGGGCGATGAACCTGTACCGTGAGATCCTGCGGACGCAACCGGACAACCTGGAAGCGCATTTCGCGCTCGGCTCGCTGCACGAGAAGATCGGGCAGCATCTGCAGGCGCTCGAGCAGTTCGAGATGGCGAAGCGGTCGGACCCCGAGAACGTGGACGCGGCAGTCCGTCACGCGCGGGCAATGGCTGTGCTGGGCCGGTACGATGCGGCGGAGCGGGAGCTGCGGCGGGCGGCGAGGCTCGACCCGACGCGGGCCGAGGTGTTTGTTTCGCTCGGCACGATCGGTGTGCGGCGAGGCTTGTACGCGCAGGCGGAGGAAGATCTCAAGCGGGCGATCGAGCTGGACCCGGCATCGCCGAGTGCGCACCACTACCGCGGCGAAGCGCTGAACCAGATCGGTCGGGTCGACGAGGCTCTCGGCATGCTCGAACAGGCGGCCCGGCTCGACCCCACGAATCCGCGCACGTACTACGTCATGGGCATCGTGCTGGACAAGAAGGGGCGGTCCCAGGAGGCGGGCGCCATGTTCCGACGATCGCGGGAGCTGACGCCGGGATGATCGAGGTCCGGCTCGGCGAGCTGGAAAACATGCCCTCGGCGGGAATCGTCCGGCCGGTGACCGCGGAATGGACGGCTGTGACAGCGGCCATGCGGCGAGTCGAGGCGGCGGCGGGCGAGGAGATCGAGCGGCAGTGCCGTGCGATGGGTGAACTGCCGGTCGGGTCGGCCATCGTGACAAGTGCCGGCGGACTGCCAGCCGAACTGATGATCCACGTCGTGGTCCGGTCCGCGTCCGAGCCCGTCAGTGCAGACGGCGTGGCCAGAGCCCTGAGCAACGGGTTGCGCAGAGCCGATGAGTGGGGCATCGAGGCGCTCACCATGCCGCCCCTCGGCGTCGGAGCCGGCAATCTGGACGCGGAATCGGCTGCGGACGTGATGGTGCCGATATTGAAGGAATGGCTCCGGAGCGACCGACAACCCCGCCACATCGTCGTGGTTGTGGAAAGCGAGTACGAGCGCGAGGCATTCGAGCGTGCGACGGGCCTGGACGATGTCCGGGCCGGCGGCGCCATCGGTCTGCCAACGCTCGATCCCTGAGTCCGTACCGGTCCGCGGTTCTCTCCCCTGCGGGCGGCGCGCGGTGCGCCGTTCGTACGCGTCTGCTTGCTGAACTGTAATGAAACTGCGGAGCGGTGTCGCCTGGTCGATCTTCATCGGCTGGCTGACCATTGTCGGAGTCCACGTCAAGCGCGAATACTTCGTGCCCGAAGCGGAGCGGCTGGCGGAAGGCGCGCGGCGGCTCGCGCCGGGGTCCTACTATTACGTGGTACGGCTGAACGGCCGGGCCATCGGCACGGCGACGACCCAGTTCATCGAAATGTCGGACTCGGTGCCGCCCGGCTACCTTCTGACGGACGATCTGCTGCTCGACGTGCCGGCCATGGATGGGGTGCACCGGGCGGTGACGCAGTCGCGGATCCGGCTCGACACATCGCTGCGGATGATCGAATTCACGTTCCGGCTGGGTTCGAGGATCGGCGATTTCCACGTTGCCGGCACCACGAAACCCGACTCGTCGCTCGATCTGGTCGTGAACGCCGGCGGCGGATCACAACGCGCTCGCGTGCCGATCACAGGCGGTGGTGCGATACTGGATGGCGCGATCGGGCCGCGACTGGCGGCCGCGGGCCGGCTCAGGGTTGGAGAGGCCGCCACGGTTCGAACGTTCGACCCGTCGGCGCTCGAGACGAGGGATGTGACGATCCGTGTGACGGCAACCGATACGCTGATCGTGCCGGACAGCGCGGATGTGGTGGACGGTTTGTGGCGGACGACGGTGTGGGACACGATCCCGGTCTGGCGTCTGGAGCAGGACATTGGCAGCGTGTCGATGGCGAGCTGGGTCGACGAGGACGGGCTGGTGGTAAGGGCGGAGAGTCCGCTCGGCTTCGCGATCGAGCGGACTACGTACGAGATGGCGCGCCAGGAGTGGGTGGACGCCCGGGGCGATCCGACGATGACGGCCGGTTACGGTGCGCTCATCGAGAGCACGGCGATCGCGAGCAACGTGAACCTGCACGGAATCGAGGCCAGACCGGACCTGTCGGTGCGGCTGCTCGGTGTCGACCTGTCGGGCTTCGACCTGTCGGGCGGGCGCCAGTCGCTGACCGGCGATACGCTGACGGTCACGCGCGAATCACTGCGGGACATCGCCGATGGCGGCTACGCACTGCCGTATCGTGGCATGTCGGCGGAGGCGCTGGCCGAGCTGGGCGCGACGCCGCTGATCCAGTCGGACGACCGGCGGATCCGCGAACGCGCGGCATCGATTCTTGGCGACGTGACCGATCCGGTCGAGGCGGCACGCAAGCTGAACGGCTGGGTCTTTTCGTCGGTACGGAAGGAAATCACGCCAAGCATACCGAGCGCCGTCCAGGTGCTGCGTGCACTGCGCGGCGACTGCAACGAGCACACGGTTCTGTTCGTGGCGCTGGCCAGGTCGGTCGGCCTGCCGGCCAGAACGGCGATCGGGCTCGTCAGCATCGAGGGACGTTTCTACTACCACGCGTGGCCCGAGGTCTGGCTGGCGGACCGGTGGGTCGCAATGGATCCGACGCTGGGGCAGTTCCCGGCGGACGCGAGCCACCTGCGGTTCCTGGTAGGCGGCCTGGCCCGCCAGGTCGAACTGATCCGGCTGATCGGCCGACTCGAGATCGAAGCGATATGATCCAGATCGAACAAGTGACGAAGCGGT
Organism: Longimicrobiales bacterium; assembly: GCA_035513345.1. Classification (GTDB taxonomy): domain Bacteria; phylum Gemmatimonadota; class Gemmatimonadetes; order Longimicrobiales; family RSA9; genus DATKCF01. The sequence continues at coordinate 17,157 of DATKCF010000152.1, read as the reverse complement.
ATGGCAGCTTCACCGCGCTGCACCCGCTGGACCTTCACGTCCGGCGGGGCGAGCTGTTCGGGTTTCTGGGCCCGAATGGAGCGGGGAAGACGACGACGATCCGCATGGTTACCGGTGTTCTGCGGCCGACGTCCGGCACCGTCCGGATCGCGGGTGTGGACCTGCTGAAGGACCCGATCGGCGCGAAACGCCACATCGGCTACATCCCCGACCGGCCGGCGCTGTACGAGAAGCTGACGGGGGCCGAGTACCTGCGGTTCGTCTGCGGGTTGTGGGGGAGGGAAGGGCCTGTGATGGAGCGGCGTATCGACGAGCTGCTCGACCTGTTCGACCTGACCGAATGGAAGAACTCGCTGGTCGAGAACTACAGCCACGGCATGCGCCAGAAACTGTTGATCTCGTCCGCACTCGTTCACTCGCCGGACCTGATCGTGGTCGACGAACCGATGGTCGGGCTCGATCCGCGCTCGGCCCGGCTGATGAAGAACATGCTACGCGAGTTCGTCGACCGCGGCGGCACCGTCTTCCTTTCGACGCACACGCTGGAAGTTGCCGAAGTGCTGTGCGACCGCATTGCGATCCTCGCCCAGGGCAGGATCCAGGCGGTCGGCACGATGGATGAACTGAGGAACGCCTCGGCAGCCGGAGCCGCTGGCCTCGAGGAGGTGTTCCTCAAGCTGACGGGCACGGAAGAAGCCCGCGAGCTGGTCGCGTTGCTGCGCGAGCCCGCAGGCTTCTGAGCATGGCGACGATGGAAACGAGCCTGCCACGGACGGCAGTGCCGAAGGTCGCCGGCGAGGGCTCCCGCGAGCCGGGTGTTCGCCTGCTGATCGGACCGAAATGGCGGATGGCCCGACGACGGCTGACCGAAAGCGGCAGCGTGGCCAGGGGTGTCATCCTGGGCGCGGTCGGGTTGCTGTTCTGGGTCGCACTGTTCGGCGTGATGTACCGCGTACTGTCGCACTTCCAGGGAACACCCGGATTCGGCGACGTGCTCGCGCTCAAGCTGTTGTCCACGCTGTTGCTCGCGTTTCTGCCGATCCTGCTGCTCTCGAACATCATCACGGCACTGTCATCGTTCTTCCTTGCGAAGGACCTCGAACTGCTTGCGGCCGCGCCGATCGATGGGCTGCGCGTCTATGGCGCCAGACTGCTCGAGACGTTCACGCACTCGTCGTGGATGATCGTACTGATGCTCGTGCCCGTCCTGAGCGCGTACGGCGCCGTTTTCGGCGGCGGGCCGGTGTGGGTGGCGCTCACGCTGGCGGCCGTTGTCTGTTTCCTCGCGATTCCGGCGGCGATCGGGACCGCGACCACGCAGGTTCTGGTCAATGTGTTTCCGGCTCGCCGCGCGCGCGACATTCTTGCCCTTGTCGCACTGCTCGGTGCGGCCGCGTTCATTGCCGTGTTCCGGCTCATGCGGCCGGAACAGCTCGCCCGGCCCGAGGGGTTCCGCGACCTGGTCGATTTCATTGCATCGCTGCAGACGCCGCAATCGATCTGGTTGCCGAGCGAATGGGCGGCGCAGGCCATCCTCACGCCACTGGGCATCACGCACGGTGGCGACATGTTCCCGCTCCTGCTGCTCGCGAGTACAGCCGCGGTTCTGATCATCGGCGGTGCGTGGCTGCACGACCGGCTGTTCCTGTCCGGCCTGAGCCGCGCGCATGAAGGAGCGGAGAGAAGCACGAGCGGCAAGTCGCGGTTCCCTGCCGAGCGATTGCTGGCGCGACTGCCCGTGGCGGCGCGCAGCATGGTCGTCAAGGACATCCGCAACTTCTTCCGCGATACGACCCAGTGGTCACAGCTCGTACTGCTCGCCGTGCTCGTCATCGTCTACGTGTACAACATCAAGGTCCTGCCGATCTTCTCCGGCGAGGATGTCGGATTCCTGCTGACGAATGTGGTTGTGTTCCTGAATACGGGACTCGCCGGCTTCGTTCTGGCCGCAATCGCGGCTCGCCTCGTGTTCCCGGCCATCAGTCTGGAGGGCCAGTCGCTCTGGTTGCTGCGGTCCTCGCCGCTGCACATGCGATCCCTCGTGTGGAGCAAGTTCTGGGTCGGCGTCATCCCGCTGCTCGTGCTGGCCGTCGCGATCACCGCCGGCACGAACATGATCCTGCGGGTGAGCGGGTTCATGGCCATGCTCAGCGTCGGGACCATCGTCGTAATGACGTTCACGATCACCGCCATGGCGCTCGGGTTCGGTGCCGTGTATCCGAAGTTCAATTCGGAGAATGCCGCCGACGTGCCGACCAGCTTCGGTGGCCTGCTGTTCATGATGGCCTCGACCGTGTTCATCACGGTGGTCATCGTGCTGGAAGCGTGGCCGGTCTACGCGTTGCTCCAGACGCAACTGCACGGTGCGAGCGTCGGTTTGAGCGAGATCATCAGCGCGGTCATCGGCCTGGGCGCGGCACTGGCCATCTCGATCGCGCTGGCCACCATCTCGCTGCGCGTCGCCGTACGGCGAATCGAAGCCGTCGAGGCCTGATCCCCGGCAGTGTCCGGCCACCACGGTCGAATCCGGATTCCGCGGCGAACGGCACACGGAGCAGGCGGCCGTGTAAACACCATTCTCGAAACGCGAAAGTTGCCACCGAACCAGCGGAGTACCGATGTCGTTCCTCATCATTCTGTCACTGGTCGCGGCGCTCGGAGTCGGGATCTACGTAGGCCTCGGGATGCCGGGTATGCCGGGCCGCGAGGATCGCGTGGTCAGCCAGGGCCGCGCCCGCAGGCTGCCGACCCGCCATCTGGACTGGCTGCGTCCGCGCAAGCACTAAGAGGCCCCGGCCCCACCCGCGATGCCGACCGGATCCGAAGCCCAGCCGGGACCAGCGCCGCTGGCCGCCAGGCTGGCCATCCTGCTGCCGGCCGGCCTGCTCCTGCTCGTGATCGGGATGGTCATCACGATTGCGGGGATCCCGATCGCTGCGCTGTTCCGGCCCGGCACGTGGCTGATCCTCGTCGCATTGCTCGCGATTGTTGCCGGCGGCATCACACGTCTCGTGGCGAGCGCGGATGCGGCCTGAGCAGAGTGAGCCGGCCGAGTCGGCCGCGCCGCGGTTCACGCGTGAGGTCGACGTGCGGTTCCACGATCTCGACGCAATGGGTCACGCGCACCATACGCTGCCTCTGATCTACCTGGAGGAAGCGCGCGCGGCGTACTGGCGGGAAGTTGCAGGCCGGGACAACCTGGACGGCATCGACTACGTCATGGCGGAAGTCACGGTCCGATTCCACGGCCGCATCGAGTACCCGTCCCGGCTGCGTGTGGGCGTTCGAGTCAGCCGGATCGGGACGAAGTCATTCGAGATGGAGTTCGAGATCGGATCCGTCGATGGCGAGCGGAAGGCGAGCGGCCGGACCGTACAGGTGATGTACGACTACGCGACGGGCGAGTCGAAGGAAGTGCCGGCCGATGTGCGGTCGCGCATCGAAGCGTTCGAAGGCGAGTCGCTCAGCCGAACATGATCGCGATCCCGGCCGAGACCAGGCCGATCATTGCGCCAAGCACGTAGCCCAGCCGCACTATCAGTTTCAGTTCCCGCTCGGTCACGCCCTTGATGAGCTGCTCGACCTGCTCGGTCGGGAACTCGAGAATCTTCTGCTCGACACGGCCGGCAATGTCGATGCGCTGAGCGATCGACGGGACCTGTTCCTGGATCCACGCCCAGAACGGGGCGACGATCGCTTTTTCGAAACGTTGTGGCGCGTCCGGCGTCAGCCGGTCGCCGAGCCGGCCAATGCGCCGGTTCAGGATGAGATCGATCAGGCGGTCCGCTGCTTCGCCGTAGAACTCGCGGGCGCGCTCGCTGCGCAGTGCGCTGACGATCGCGTCCGCGCCCTTCTCCGGCGGCACGTGGCGGAAGATGTCGCCCCAGGTCCGGCGCTCGGCCGCCGCGAGTGTCAATCGCAGCTTGTCGACCAGGAACGTGCGCGTCTGCTCGTCGCGGGCGACCGACAGCGCCCACGACGTGACTGTCTGCTTCGCATCGACGACGCTCGGGTCCTGCGGCCCGCCGAGCACGGATACGACCGGCTTCTCGAGGAACTCGACGATGGCGTTGTTCACGCCGCGTGCCATCGCGTCTCGCACAGTCGGGTCCGACAGCAGTTCGGCGATCTTCGCTGCGCCCTCGTCCTCGACGGCCTTCAGGACCTTGTCGACGGTTTCCGGCGTGATGATGAAGGCGGCGACGAGGCGCTGGTGGAACTTCAGGTCGCTCATGAAGCGGTCGAGCAGCTCGTGCAGAATGACCTTGACCCGGCGCCTGGCAGCCGGGTCGTCGAGCAGGCCGGCGAGCCGCTCGAGCGCGATCGGCAGATAGCCCGAGATCGCTCGCTCGACAGTCGCAACCAGGCCGACCGGAAGCATGTCCTGAAACGCGCGGCCCGGCACGAGAACGCGCTGCGCGCCACGGTCGACGTAGTCGGTCAGCGCGTCCTCGAGTCCCTGGCTCTCGACAGCTTCCGCGATCCACCGCTCGGCCGCATCGGCGAGCGCGTTCTCCCGCTCCGGTGTGAGCACCTGCGCGAGCGGACGGTCGCGTACCTCCTCGGCAAGTCGCTCTGCCCAACGCCTCGCCGTCACGTGGAAGTCGTCGCCGCCGATATACTCGGCAAGTCGATCCACCTGCTTCGCCGCGACATCCTCCAGAATCGCACGCAGCTCCGCAACGACCTCCGGCGGAAACATCTCCGATACCGAGCCGATCGGCTTGTCGAAGAGGGACTGCACGAACTCGGAGAGCTTGTCCTCGAATGCTTCGCGAAAGCCGGGCTCGGCTACCGTTCGGGCCAGGTCCTCCGACGTAAGAAGCTTGTTGCCGACCGTACGGCCCATCGTCGACGCCAGACGACCCTTGTTCTTCGGGATCGCGCCCTGGAACAGACGGAGCTGCCAACCGAAGATGCGCGGCGCTTCGTACGGATGGAACAGCATCCACACCGCGATCGCGTTGGTCGTGCCGCCTGCGATCGCGCCGAACAGCACGGTCAACAGTACCTGCATGAGAACGGGGTCCAATGCCGCGTCCGTCGTTCCGGTGGTCGTGCGATCCCTCGGGTCGGTGCCGCACCAAGGTAGCACGCCAGGCGACCGGCATCGAGGCCCTCGGTCACAGAGACGGCTGTCACACCACGTGCGGTTTCACCGACACACTCGCCGGCGATTGCACGGGCCCCAGAGGCGGTCTACATTCGGCCGGCCCCGCGCCGACGGCGCGGCAACGGACAGCCCCGAACTCGACGGAGTCGGCTCATGCAGCTCTGGCAGAAGATCCTGATCGGACTCGCGGCTGGCGTGGCTGTCGGCCTGATCGCCAATTTCGGCCAGATCACCTGGCTCCAGACAACGCTCAGCGCCATCGAGCCGATCGGCACGATCTTCATCCGACTCATCATGATGATCGTGGTGCCGCTCGTCGTCGCCAGCATCATCATCGGCACTGCTTCGCTCGGCGATATCCGCAAGCTCGGCCGGCTTGGCGGCAAGACCGTGACGTACTACATGCTCACGACCGCCGTTGCAGTCACCATCGGCCTGGTGGTCTCCAACGTCGTGCAGCCCGGATCGCGAATCGACGAGGCCACGCGCGAGTCCCTGTCCTCACGCTCCGCCGCGGAAGCCGCAGTGCGCGTCGACCTCGCCTCCGAACGGCCGACCGTCAGACAGACCATCGAACGGCTCGTGCCCAACAACGTCTTTGCCGCCGCCGCGGCCGGCGATCTGCTGCCGCTCATCATCTTCAGCATCATCTTCGGCGCCGCGGTCACACTCATCGGCAAGGAAAGCCGCGACCACATCCTCGGCTTCTTCAACGCCGTCAACGATACCGTGATGGTCATCATCGACTGGATCATGCGGCTCGCGCCCTACGCCGTCTTCGCACTCGTGGGTGCGATCGTCGCCCAGTTCGGCATGGACCTGCTCCAGTCATTGCTCGTCTATTCGCTGGTCGTTGTCGGCGGCCTCATGCTCCACGTCTTCGGCACCTACGCGATGGTTCTACGGACCTTCGCGAAACTGAAGCCGCTCGCCTTCTACAAGAGTATCGCTGAAGCGCCACTCGTCGCGTTCTCGACTTCCAGCTCGAGCGCCACGCTGCCGGTCACAATGGAAGTTGCGCAGGAGAAAGTCGGCATCTCGAAGGAAGTCTCCTCCTTCGTGCTGCCCATCGGTGCGACCGTCAACATGGACGGCACCGCCCTGTATCAGGCCGTGGCCGTCATGTTCATCGCGCAGATCTACGGCGTGCCCATGACGATCGGCGACCAGCTCGTGATCGTGATGACGGCGACACTTGCCAGCATCGGCGCCGCCGGCGTGCCCAGCGCCGGCATCGTCACGCTCATCCTCGTGCTCCAGTCCGTCGGCCTCGCCGCCCACACGCAGGCCGGCATCGCGCTGATCCTCGGCGTCGACCGTATTCTCGACATGATCCGGACCGCGGTCAACGTCACTGGTGACCTGACCGCGGCGGCTGTCATTGCACGGTCTGAAGGCGAGGACCTGGTGCCGCGGCCAGTGGATCACTCGATACACATGGAGCCGGTGACCTGAGCTGACGCGATCCGGCGGCACACGATCGAGCGGAGCCCGATCAGCGGTTATCAGGTCTTGCCGCGGCGCGCGACGCGTGGCTCACGCGCCGCGTCAGACCGCAGCCGCACGGCCGCTGTCGTCCCGCCGAGCAGTGCGAGCTTCATGACATCGTCCATGCGGTCGACGAGATGGAACGCGATACCTGCACGGACGCGTTCGGGCACATCGCGCAGGTCCTTCTCGTTGCCGGAAGGCAGGATGACGCGGCGGATGTCCGCGCGATGGGCCGCGAGCACCTTCTCCTTGATGCCGCCCACTTCGAGAACGCGGCCGCGCAGCGTGACCTCGCCCGACATTGCCATGTCGTGGCGTACTGCGCGGTTCGAGAGCGATGACGCAATCGCGAGCGTGACAGCGACACCGGCGGACGGTCCGTCCTTGGGGATCGCGCCGACGGGGAAATGCACGTGCACGTCCGAGTCGCGGAAATCGTCTTCCGTGATGCCCAGAGTCGGGCCGCGGCTGCGGACGTACGAGTAGGCGGCGTTGACGGACTCGCGCATTGCGTCACCGAGCATGCCGGTGATGATGAGGCGGCCACTGCCGGGCATGCGCAGTGCTTCAATGAACATCAGTTCGCCGCCTGACGCGGTCCAGGCGAGGCCGGTCACGACGCCGACTTCGGGTGCGCTCTCGGCGGTCGTTGCCACGAAGCGCGGCACGCCGAGCACGTTCTCGATACGTTCGGCATCGAACGTCCACTTCGACGCGTCGCCTTCGGCCCTGGCCCGCGCGCGCGTGCGCAGCAGAGTTTCGACCGCGCGCTGGAACGTGCCGATCCCGGCATCACGGGCGTAGCCGTACGCGATGTGATAGAGACCGGGTTCAGGAAAAGCGACGTGTCCCGGCTTGAGTCCGTGCTCGCGCGTCATCTTCGGCAGCAGCCGGGATTTTGCGATGTCGACTTTCTCCTCCGGTGTGTAGCCGGCGATGCGGATCTCGATGAGCTGTTCGCGCACGCCGCGAGGCACTTTCTGCAGGTCCTGCGCGATGGCGACGAAGAGCGCATCGCCGAGTTCGAACGGCACTTCGAGATACCGATCCATGAGCCGCCTTGGTTCACTCGTGAGGATTTCCTCGAGTGCTTCGGCGGTGTCCTCGCCTTTCGCCGATCCGAGTTCCTGGAGGTCACCGAGCAGGATGACGGGATCGGCGACCTTCGCGTCGCGGAGCAGCGCGGCCAGTCGGCCGGGCTGCGCATCGGCTCGCGTTCGGCGGACGCCGAGCAGGTCGCCTGCGGAGCGGCCACGCACGTCGAGCCGGACGAGCGGCCGGCCGAGGCAGCGGGCGAGCGCCGCGACGAGAGCGGCCTTGCCCGTGTCGGGCGGTCCGACAATGCACGGTACGGGTCCGCCGAGCGACTTTCGCAGTCGAGCGACGGCAAGGTGATCGAGGATCCGGTTCTTGGCTTCGTCGAGGCCGAGCAGTTCCTCATCGAGGCCAGTCGCGACTTTCGCGAGATCGATGCGCGCGGGTCCTTCGGATGCGGTTCGTCGCCATGGCATCGACAGCAGCCAGTCGACATACGTGCGGATGGCGCCCGAGTCATGGCCGGCATGGCGAAGCCGTTCGATCTCGGCGCGTGCTTTCGAGGCCGCGGCCGCCGGCATGGCGGCCGAGTCGACGCGACGCAGCAGGCTGACGACTTCGGCTTCGACCGGATCGACATCACCCAGCTCGGCCTGGAGCAGCTTGATGCGGCGACGCAACTCGGCGCCGCGGCCCGGTGCATCGGCGGCGGCCGCGGAGTCAGCGGCTGCATTGTCGCCCGACATCCGTCGAACGTGGGCGAGCTGGCCTTCCAGCTCGGACACCGCGAACCCGAGCCGGCCGCGGATCGACAGCGCCTGGATGACGTGGTCCTTGCTCGCGACACTGAAGTTGGAGAGTACCGCGACGAGATCGACGAAGCGGCCGGCATCGCCGAGATTCATGCGCAGGATGCGCGGCACTTCGGCCGAAATGCGTTCGACGTGGCCGGACAGTCCTTCGAGCGCGTTGAGGATGCGAGCGATGAGTGCGGACGCGTCCTCATCGCGGATCGGGCGGTCGCGCGTAGCGGCGATGCCCGCGACCAGATGGCCGTCACTGCGACTGACGGACCGGATCCGGATCCGCTGTATGCCCTGCAGCGTGGCCTGCACGCTGCCGCCCGGCAGGTTGAGCCGGTCGGAGACCCTCGCCATGATCGCGACCTTCTTCAGTGACTCGGGATCGACAGGATCGTCGGGTCCGCCGGGCGCGATGACAGCCGCAACGAGCAGGCCTGGCTCGGGGTTCGCGGCGAGCATTTCGAGGACCGCCGCGTCGCCCACCTGAACCGCCGCAACGCCGAGCGGAAAGACGGCTGTACTGCGCAGCGGCATAATGGGCAGCGAATCGGGCAGGCCAGCGGGCGCGTTCTTCGCCATCGGTCAGTGCCCTCCATCGACGAGCGGTTGCGGGGTCGGCGGCGCGCTTCGGTCGAGACGCAGCAGCGCGGCCGCATTGTCATAGAGTATGCGCTGGACGGCTTCGCGCGACAGTCCCAGGTTCGCAATGGCATCGGCGTTGGCGCGAGGGCTCTTCGGCATGGCGGGCCAGTCGCTGCCGAACACGACCTTGTGCGAAATCCGCTCGAGGTCGGGGAACAGCGCGGTCAGCCGTGCAGGCGGCAGGCCGGTCACGTCGATGTGGAAGTTCGGCTGATGCGCGGCAAGGAACGCGCACGCGTCATACCACCAGCCTCGCCCGCCGTGCGCCATCACCACGACCAGGTCGGGGAAGTCGACGGCAATGTCGTGCAGATGGATCGGGTCGCAGTACTTCATTCTCGTGTTCGGTATGACCGAGCTGCCGATGTGAAACAGCACGGGTATCCCCGCGTCGCGGCACATCTCGTAGACCGGATACACACGATGGTCGTTCGGATAGTAATGCTGATAGGACGGATACAGCTTGAGTCCGGCGACACCATCCTCGACGTACTGTCGCATCAGGCCGGCCGGGTCCGGATCGGAGTTCGGATCGACGGACGCGAATGGCACGAAGAAGCCGTCGGAAGCGGCACAGAACTCGATAACGGTTTCCGTTCGCACGTTGCCGGACGAGCGCGGACAGTGTTCGGGCAGCAGGACGGCATTGCGGACGCCCTGCTCACGCAGGACCGATGCGGCGTACGCCGGTTCGCTCAACCGCTCGCCGTGGTCGCGCAGTGCCTGCGAGATGGAACGGATGAACTCGACGGTGTGCGGTGCGAGTTGATCGGGCAGCCAGGGGTGCGTGTGGAAGTCGATGATTGCGCCTGGCACCATCGGCTCTCAGCCGTCCGCGTGGGCGCTGCTCCGGCGCGGCCGCCACGGCCGTTCGGCGAGGCTGCGATCGAGCAGCTCGAAGAAGCGGGTGACGCGTCGTGCGTTCGCGCCGAGGTCCGCCTTGCCGTCGCGCGCGATCGACCGCATGTCGACCCGCGTCTGCGCATCCTTGTCGAGCACGATGCTGATGGTCACATCATCGACACGTCGCGGAAACACGGCACTGGCTTCGGCGATGATGATACCGTCGCGGTCGTTCGCCAGCCGCAACTGGCAGCCTGTTTTCGGCAGCAGCGTCAGCGAGGCCTGCCACACATCCTCGAACGGAATCGCGTAGGTCCGGCCGCGGAACCGCGCGTCCCTCGCGTCAGCACGCGTTTCCGCGCCGCCATCGCCAAGGGCCTTGCGGACCCGTTGTGCGATGCTCACCGCACGTCCATCCGGTAGACCACACGCACCGTCGCGGAAACGTTGAGTGTGCCCGCCTCGACCGGCGTGTCCATTGCCTGCGCCATCTCTGCGCGGCCCGCCATGCCGCGGAACATCGGAACACCCTGTTCCGGCTCGACCTCGATCCGCAGCGTCGGGCCGAGCGTCCGGCCGGCGGCTGCCGCCACCGTCTCCGCTTCCGCCCTGGCCTTCTCCATGGCTATCGCGAGTGCTTCACGCCGGGCCGCGTCCGGCTGTCTCAGCTCGAACATCAGTCCGGTCACGCGGTTGGCGCCAGCGGCGATCGCCCGGTCCGTGATCGCGCCCACACGCGGCAGCGAATCGATCGTCGCTTCGACCATGTTGGTTGCGGTGTAGCCGATTATCCGCGGTTGTTCGCCCTGTCCGCGCGAGTAGCGTGGGCTGATCTGGATCGAGGTCGTCCGCACCGCGGTTCCGGTCAGGCCCATGTCGCGCAGTGCGGCAATCACCTGCGTCATCAGGTTCGCATTCGCCTGCGAAGCGGACTCGGCGGTGGCGCCTTCGCTGACCACGGCGAATGAGAGCCGGGCGCGGTCCGGTTCCCGCTCGACGGTTGCGGTCGCATTGACGGCGATCGTGTTCTGTGGATTCTGCATCTGTGCGGCGAGGGCCGCGGGCAGAATCAGGCAAGCGGTGGCAATCCGTGCTGCGTACATCGTGACACCTCCGAAACGGGGCCGTTCGCCCGTCCCCAACCCGTTCCAGTATAATGTGTTGTGTGGATCCCGGCGAGAACCGTGGCCGACGGCGGCCGCGTGACGGGCCGCCGCGGCGGCCGCTCCGGTCGGGAGCCGCAGCATCGGGCGCGTGCCGCGGCACCTCGTCACGTCAGTGGTACGACTGGCACGGGCCGCGGTTCCGCCTATCTTGGCTCCGCGCACCGGACGACCCGTCCCGATCACGCTCGCTTCGCCAGCGCAAACGCTCGCGGCCGAGCCTGAGTCGGGCAACCCGAGAGGTCAGAAACGTGAAAGTCGTGATTCCGCTCGCCGGCAAGGGCACTCGCCTGCGGCCCCACACACATACGACACCGAAACCACTGCTCCGGGTTGGTGGGCAGCCCGTCATGAGCTACATCATGCGCGACCTCGAAGCGCTGGGTGTCAGCGAGGCGGTTTTCATTACCGGCCACCTGAAGGAGAAGGCCGAAGCGTACGTCCGCGAGGAGTGGCCCGGCTTCACGGCGCATTTTGTCGAACAGCCCGTGCAGAACGGAACGGCGGGCGCAGTGCTGCTCGCGGAGCCGTTCATCGACGAGGACCTGCTGATCATCTTCGTCGATACGCTCTTCGATGCGGACCTCGGCATGGCGAAGCGTCTGCCCGCGGATGCGGCCGGCATCATCTGGGCGAAGGAAGTCGAGGACTATCAGCGGTTCGGCGTCGTCGTGCTCGATGAGGATGGCAACATGCAGCGCATTGTCGAGAAGCCGACGGAACCGATCTCGAAGCTCGCCAACATCGGGCTCTACTACATTCGTGACTGGAAACTGCTCTTCGAGGGCATCCATCACACGATGCACCAGCCGCCCGGTCCCAGCGGCGAGTTCTACCTGACGGACGCGTTCCAGTACATGATCGACAATGGCGCGAAGATCCGGGTCGGCGAAGTCGACGGCTGGTACGACTGCGGCAAGCTCGACACCCTCCTCGAGACGAACCTGCACCTGCTCGAAACGACACGCGCGCTCGACCCCGATGGCGGCGTCAACGTCAGCATCAACGGTCCCGTTCGCGTCGCGCCCGGCGTAACCCTCGAGAACGTCACGCTCGGTCCGAACGTCAGCATCGAGACCGGCTGCGAAATACGGAACGCCACGCTTCGCGATTGCATTGTAGGCCGGAACACGGTGATCCGGAACGCGTCGCTGCACGACTCGCTGATCGGCGACAACGCGCATCTCGAGAACGTCAACGGCATCGCGAACGCGGGCGACGACACGAGCATCGTCGGCGTCTCAGGCGCGTCGGTCAGTCCGCCTTCAGGGTTCCGGTCGGGTCCAGGCGAGTGACTCGCCTCGCCGGCAGCCATGCCGCAGCGGACGCCGCGAGCAGCACGACGAGCACGGTTGCCGCGAGTGTCAACGGATCGCGCGTCTCGACTTCGAAGAGCTGCGCTTCGGCAAGCTGCGCGAGCGCGCGCGTGGCAAGGAGTCCGGCGGTGAGACCGACGGCGACGGGCGCAAGCGCATACCGCATCATCAGCCCGACCAGCCCGCGCGGCGCCATGCCGAGGGCCAGACGGATGCCCATCTCGCGTTTCCTGAGCGCCAGTGTGAAGGCGATCACGCCGATGATGCCCAGCGCCGTGACACCGAGGGCGAGTACCGCGAAGCCGGCCAGCACAACCGTCTGAAAGCGTGGGTTACGGAACGGCGTGAGGGAGCCGATCGCATCGTCCCACCATCTGACGGTGACGATGGCGCCCGTCGCCATGCGCGAGACCTCCGAGCGCAGGCTGGCAAGCTGCGCGCCGCTCCTCTCGCGCGGCCGCACCAGGATCGTCATCCGGCGAGTGTCGTTGCCCGGCAGAACGTACGCGGGCGGCATCGGCTCGTGTTCGAGCAGCATGCGCACATCCCTGACGACGCCGACGACGGCGAATGACGTGCCGTCCGTGTCGACAAACGTCATACCGACAGGATCGCGGCCGCCGAACAGGGCGCGTGCCGCCGACTCGCTGACGACGGCGCTCGAAGCCGATCCACCGGCATCCTCGTGGCCGAGCATCCGCCCGGCCACGAGTTCGATGCCGGCTGTCTCGAAGTAACCTGGCAGCACATGAACGATGCTTGCGACATCGGCCGCGTCCGGCATTGGCCGTGCCGCGCCCCATGGCACGCCGCGGACGACCGGTACGCTGCCGGTCGCGCCGACCGCCGCGACGTCGGCCCGATCCTCGAGCATCGCGATCACTCGCCCGTAGAACGCCTGCCTCGCCAGTCCATCCTCGCCCGCCGCGGGCACCTCTATCAGGGCTACACCGTCGGGCGTGAAGCCGAGCGGTATCCGCAGCACGTCGACGAAAGCACGGGCCGCGATCGCGGCACCAAACACTACAACCACCGCGAGCGCGACCTGAACGGCGACCATCGGCCGGCCGAAACCGAAGCGGCGGCCATCGCCGGACCGCGTGGCGTTCGTGATAACGGTGTGCGGGTCGAGCCGTGTCGCTCGCCATGCTGGCACGACCGCGGTGACGAGCCCCGCAACGAGGCCCATGCCGAGCGCGAAGCCGGCCACCCGATAGTCCACGCCGACCGCCGCGTCGCCATACGCGGCCTGCGGTACGATCTGCACGAGGAAGTCGAAACCGAAGGATGCGATGACGAGCGCGAGTACGGCACCCATGACCGCGATCATCGTGGTCTCGAGAACGACAGGCCGGATCAGGCGAATGCGGCTCGCGCCGAGCGCGCCCGCTACGCCCGTCTCGCGTTCGCGCCAGCGTGATGCCGCCAGGAACAGGTTGGTCAGGTTCGCGCACGCGATCAGCAGTACGAGCGTGGCTGCCGCCAGCAGGAACACCATGATCGGCCGGCCCGTCGCATAGAGTACGTCGCGTACGCCATCGAGCACCGGCACCGAGGTCCCGACGTTCGGATCGCCGACTGTGACTCGCCAGCCGAGCGCGTCCAGCTCGACCTGCGCCTGGCTGGCCGTTACGCCGGGCTCGAGCCGCACGACTGGATTGAACGCGCCCGCATCGGGCGCGCGTGGCGGCAGGATCGTCACCAGATCGGGTGCGCGCGCGAACGATGACGGAAACGTGAAGGCCGGTGGAAGAACGCCGACGATGTCCCACGTCGCCGCACCAACCACCACCGATGTGCCGACCACTGCCGGATCACCCGCGAACCGGCTCTGCCATGCCGAGTGTGACAGGACCGCCGAACGGCTGGCACTACCGGCATCGCTCTCATCGAAGAAACGACCGCGGTGTGGCGACACATCGAGAATGCGGAAATAGTTCGTCGAAACCGCCGCGGTCGCGACGATGACCGCGCCGTCCGGTCCCGCCTCGACTATCGAGCCGCTCTCCAGATAGCCCACCTCGCCGACACCGCCGTGCAGCCGCTCGATCACGTCCAGGTACTCCGGCGGGATGCGCGTGTAGCGCTGGCCCGTCGACGGATCACGCATCTGCACAATCCGCAGGCGGTCCGCTTCGCCGTAGCCGAGCGGTCGGAACAGCACTGCATCCGCGACGCTCAGGATCGCCGTGTTCGCGCCGATCGCGAGCGCGACCGTTGCCACGGCTGTCGTGGCGAAGACGGGTGCGCGGCGCAACCGCCGCCACGCGAGTCTCAGATCGAGGATCATAGGTCGTACCTCGCAGGTTGCAGGAACCAAGCGCACTCGAGGCAACGCGCGTGCCTGAACGTCCTTGTCCATAACTCGTTGTGGTATAATCATTTACAGTGTTGCCGCGCCACGGGTTCACTCCGCAATGGTCCGGAACGGGGACTCGAAGTCGCGAATCCGGTCACATGCGTGTACGGCTTGCGCGGGACGGCTTGCGTGTCGCACAATCCGGATCCACCCGCGTTCAAGCAGCCTGACCCGTCCACGGAAAGGAACTGGTCCATGTCAGAGAGCCGACTTAATCGCCGGCAATTCGTATCGAACACGTCGAAGCTGGCGCTCGGGGCGACGATCGTGCCTCGCCACGTTCTGGGCGGTCCGGGCTTTCGTGCGCCGAGCGACACGCTCAACCTGGCGATCGTGGGTGCGGGCGGGCAGGGCATGGACAACGCGGAATCGATGCGGTCGGAGAACATTGTGGCGATCTGCGACATCGACTTCGGTTACGTCGAGCGTCGTCTCCAGGAGAAGCAGACGAATCGTGAAGGCGAGGCGCGGCCGGAGGGTGTTCGCCTGAAGGAACTGTACGACGGTGCGAAGCGATACACGGATTTCCGGCGGATGCTCGAGGAGCAGCCGGACATTGACGCTGTGGTGGTCGCGACACCGGACCATCTGCACGCGGTGATCGCGAAGGCGGCGATGGAGCTGGGCAAGCACGTCTACGTACAGAAGCCGCTCACGTGGTCGGTGCACGAAGCGAGAGTACTGAGCCGTGTTGCGCGGGAAACCGGCGTTGTCACACAGATGGGCAACCAGGGCCACTCGAGTGACGAAGCGAGGCTGGTGAACGAGTGGGTGCAGGCAGGCGTGATCGGTGCGGTCCGCGAGGTCAACATCTGGACGAACAGGCCGATCTGGCCGCAGGGTGTGCCGCAGCCGGCGGCGTCGAATCGCGTGGAAGGCGACCGGAACTGGGGCCGTGGCGGCATCACGCGGCAGCTCGCGGCGGCGCTTGGCGGCCGGTTCAATGTGCCGCGCGACATCGACTGGGATCTGTATCTCGGACCGGTCGCGGACGACATCCCGTACCATCCGATGTATCATCCATTCAACTGGCGAGGCTGGACGGCGTTCGGTGTGGGCGCGCTCGGTGACATGGGCGCGCATCTCGTCGACCACCCGTACTGGGCGCTCGACCTCGGGTATCCGACTTTCATTGAAGCGACATCGTCGCCGTGGGGCGGACCGAGCGCAAACCCGGTCTCGTATCCGCTCGCGATGACCGCGCACTACGAGTTCCCTCGGCGCGGCCTGCTTCCACCCGTCCGCATGAACTGGTACGACGGCGGGCTGATGCCGCCGCGGCCGGACGCGCTGCCCGACACGACCATGGTCGACGGCCAGGAGCAGCCGCTCGAGCTGACCCGCGAGGGCGGCGTCATCTACATCGGCGAACGTGGCATCCTGATGCACGAGACGTATGGCAGGAACCCGACTCTCTTTCCGGAATCACTGCGCGAGGAAGCGGAGCGCGTGCCGAAGACGATGGCCCGCATCGAGGACGATCACCCGATGAACTGGGCGCGCGCGTGCAAGGGTGAAGTCGAAGCGTCGTCTCCGATCGAGTATGGCGCGAAGCTGACCGAGGTCATGCTGCTCGGCATTGTCGCACTGCGCACCGGACAGGGTCGCAGGATATACTACGATGGCGACAACATGAGGGTCACGAACGCACCCGAAGCCAATGACTATCTGACGCGCACGTATCGTGCAGGCTGGAGCCTGTGACGTTACGTGGTTCCACGCGTTCTCACAGCGAGGCGACAATGAGCATTCCGGGATCACGGCCGGCGTTCGCCGGTCTGGTTGCGCTTCTGAGCGCGTGTTCCGCGGGCGCGCAGGAAGCGCAGCCCGCCGCGGACGCAGGTCAAGCCGCTCCAACGGCGGACGAGCCGGCTCAGACCATGCCCAACACGCTGACTGCGGCAGAGCGCCAGGCCGGCTGGCGCCTGCTTTTCGACGGCTCCACGCTCGACGGCTGGCGAGGCTATCGTCAGGAGGCGACGACCGGCTGGGAAGTCGTGGACGGCGCCATCAAGCGCGTCGGATCGGGCGGCGATATCGTCACGACCGAAGTGTTCGACGACTTCGAGTTCAGCATCGAATGGAAGGTCGAGCAGGGCGGCAACAGTGGCATCTTCTACAACGTCACGCTCGGCCAGGAGCAGATCTATCACGGCGCACCGGAGATGCAGCTGCTCGACGACGCCAATCACCGCGACGGACAGTCGGAAATCACATCTGCCGGCGCCAACTACGCGCTTCACCCCGCACCGCGCGGCATCGTGCGTCCCGCTGGCGAGTGGAACACGTCGCGCATTCTCGTTCACGGCAACCACGTCGAGCACTGGCTGAATGCCCAGAAGGTCGTCGAGTACGAGCTTCACAGTGACGACTGGAAGCGGCGCGTTGCCGA
>DATKCF010000151.1:0-4021 GCA_035513345.1 Longimicrobiales bacterium | reverse complement strand
ATCCCCCGCCATCCCGGCCCATATCCGTTCACCCCCCTTGCTGTTGGTGAATCCGCCCCCGACCCCGCCCCCATCCGCTGCAGAGCCCGCTCCAGAATCCGTTAAACCCTGTTGAAAAATCCGTCCCACCGCCGCAATGTTTCTTCCCGAACCGCCGTTCTCAGCGCCCTCGGCGCGCTCCGCGGTAAAATCCCTCCCGCCCTCTCCCCCCACCTCACTGATCTCACGGCGCGCAGCGCCGAGCAAACGTCCGGGCTGTCTGCGGCGTCGAAGGAAGTGGATCGTCGCGAACCAACCACGGACAGGCGCGTATCATGGAGCGGCGAATGCTCGCCCTACGGGATAGAGTGTGATGGAATCGGTGTGGCAGCGGCTGCGCAGCCGCAAGATCGTGGAATGGGTGGTCGGCTACCTGGCGGGTGCGTTCGGTCTGTTGCAGATCGCGGACGTCCTCGAGGGCGCGTTCTCGTGGCCGGCATCGTTGCTGCGCGTACTGTCAGTGGTCATGGCGTTCGGCTTCGTCGCTGTCGTCGTGCTCGCGTGGTACCATGGCGAGAAGGGCCACCAGCGCATGCAGCGGACGGAACTGGCCCTGCTCGCGGGCATCGTTCTGGCCACACTGGGCACGTCATGGTATGTGGCGGTGAGGACGCCGGCGCCCGACGGTCTGACTGCGGGCGGAGCGCCCGCGGCGGAGAGTAGTGAGGCGCTCGCGTTGTTCGATCCGGCTACCGCGCGGCAGTCGGTCGCGGTACTGCCGTTCGTGAACATGACGCCGGATGCGGAGAACGACTACATCACGGACGGGATCACCGAGGACATCATATCGGAAGTCGGGAAGATCGAGGACCTCCGCGTGATCAGCCGGACGTCGGTGCAGCGGTACCGGAACACGGAGTTGTCGATCGGTGCGATCGGCGCGGAGCTGGGCGTCGGTGCGATCCTCGAGGGCAGTGTCCGGGTTCGTGGCGACCAGGTCCGGATCGTGGCGCAGTTGATCGATGTGGCGACGGACTCGCACATTTGGACAGCGACGTACGACAGGACATTTTCCGACGTTTTCGCGGTGCAGACTGAAGTCGCGCGCGAGATCGCCGGCGCACTGGGCGGTCGCCTTTCGCCTGCCGTTCTTGCGTCGAACGACGTGCCCGAGGTCGATCCGGAGGCCTGGCGCCAGTACATGCGTGGCCGGACCATGTCCAACTCGTCGTCGGACGAAGACCGTCGACTGGCCGAAGCGCACCTCGATTCGGCCATCTCGATCGCACCGGACTTCGCGCCGGCGCTGGCCGCACTGGCGAACCTGCGCACGCCGGTCACGCTCGACCTGGATACCGAGGAAATCAATGCCGCGGCGGATGCCGCCGTTCGGGTGGCGGAGCGGGCGGTGCAGCTCAACCCGAACCTGTCGGACGCGCACAGCTCGCTCGCGATGATGCGGGCGTTGCGCGGGCAGGACCCCGCGGGAGCGGAGTCGGCTGCTCGCCAGGCGATCGAAGCCAACCCGAACTCGGTGCCCGCTCGACTGCGGTACGCGCAGATCCTGTTCGCGACCGGCCGTCCTGACGACGCGATGAAGCAGGCCCGGGCAGCGGCGGCGCTGGACCCGCTGTCGTCGGAGGTGCACACGCAGGTTGCCGAGTTCGCGCTGTCGGCGGGGCAGGTCAACCTTGCGAAGGCACACCTCGGCAGAGCAATGGCCCTGGACTCGTCGGCCGCGAATCCGCACGTCGTCCTGGCGTCGATCCACCGCCGCGAAGGCCGCACGGACGACGCACTGACCGAACTCGAAACCGCGTTGTCCATGGACTCGACGGATCTCGTGACGACAGCGCAACTCGCGAGCGCGCTGGTCGGTGCCGGCCGTCTGGACGAAGCCCGGACAATGATCGTACGGCTCGAGTTGGAAGCGAAGGCGGGTCGGCCCGTCCAGGCGCTGATCGCGCCGATCTACATGAGCATGGGCGAGATCGAAACGGCCGTCGAGTGGGTCCGCCAGGCCAGCGAAGCCGGCCGGCGAACGCTCTTCATGATGCCGCCTCGCGAGCGACGCGCCTTCGACGTAATGCTCGAGGATCCCCGCCTCGTCCGGCGGCTCGACAGTCTCGGCATCCGCATCGAGCTGCGGCGCGATTCTACTCGCACCGGGGGACGGCGCCCACCAGCTCCGCCAGGTGGACGTTCAGGTACCCCGCAAGGCCGGTGACTTCGCGCTCGACGTAGCGCTTGAGCCAGGGCGGCGGTTCGACCTCGTCGTCCGGCGATTCCAGTTCGATTTCCGCCAGGATCAGGTCACGGTCGATGAACCGGTCGACCGTCCACACGCGGTCGCCATCGCGAAACGAGTAGCGCCGCTTCGAGATTCTGAGACCCCGCGTCAGCGGCCACAGCTGCCGGAACATCGCCTCGTCGATCTCGTCTTCGACCTCGCGTCTGACCAGGCCGCGTCCGAATTTGATCGTGCGCAGGTACTTCGTCGTGTCCGGCCCGCGCACACGCCGGACGCGCTCGACGATCCGGTCGCCGGGCAGCCAGCCCTGGTCGATCCGCACGACAGTCCGCCCGTTCCGCCGTCGAGGCAGGCCGTTGAGCAGGAATTTGCGCTCGATCTCGAAGTCCGCGGTGTCGCCGGCTGATTCCAGTTCTGTCGCAAGGCGCTCGATCTGATGGCCGAGGCCGGCCGCCGGATGCCCGGCGTGATGGGCGCGGACCCTCACGAGCAGATCCTTCCGTGTCGCGCGCAGGTGCGCTGCGAAGGCTGCCACCGCCGAGGCGTCCCGTTCGCCGATGTCCCGATTCAGCTTTTCCGCGCCCTCGATGAGAACGTCCATGTCGTGCATCTCGCCCAGGTCGTCCTGCATCGACTCGAGCGTCCGAACCACATCGTCAGTGAAGGCGACACTGCCGCCGAACGGTTCGACGAGGTACCGCAGCCGCTTCGCGGCGATGCGCGCGCGATGGGCGACGGCCACGTCGTCGTCCGAACGAAGTTGCTCGAAGTGCCGGTCGAGGTTGGCGAACAGTTTGCGGGCGAGCTTCGCAGTCACCACCCCCGTGGTCACCGTCGCGAACGGCCGCGAGGTGTCGATCTCGCCCGTGTATCGCTGCAACCGGCCGCGTAGATGCTCCGCCAGCGCGGGGAACCGGTGTGCGGATCGCAGCGCGGCCCGGTCCGCCGGTTTTTTCGCCTTCTCGAGTCGCTCCCGCAGCATGGTGGCGCCCGCGGCTGGTCCGTCAGGCAGCTCGGCCGCGTCCAGCCACGCGAGTTGTACTTCGATGTCGCGTGCCTCGCCCGTCGATCGGGCCAGGTCCCGCAGCTTGCGCCGATCGGCCTTGCCCACCGTGTCGGCGAACCACCGCTCGTACGTGCGCAACCCGCTCCGCAGCCGGCGCAACGCCACCCGGAAATCGTGTAGCGCGCTGTCGTCACGGTCCCGTGTCAGGCGATTGCGCGCGGCAAGCGCCTCGTCCAGCCGCTGAAGCGCCACGAGCCGGATCCCGATACGGACCGGCAGTTCCACGACCGACAGGTTCGCGTTGCTCGCCATCATGTGTTGGCAGTGAATGGTCCGGTTTCACAGGCGACGAAAGTGGAAACTCCGCGGAACCGGAGCAAGGTGCTGGAACACGCCGCACTGTGCCGATACATTCAAGAGGAAGCGACACATGAGCGAAATGCCGGGCGACTGCCCGGCGACGCCAGGTCCGACGTGAAGTACACGCTCGATCACGGCACCGCTGACGCTGCCGCGGTCGGGACATCCTCGGGGAACCAATGCAGTTCAATGCGCGGGTCCATCAGTCGAGAGCGCAACGCCAGCGAAGGGGCACGGGCGCTCGTCTGGTCGTCGCGATTCTCACGGTCTTCCTGATCATGCCCCTCTATCGCCTGCAGATCGCTGGCGCGGAGCAGTTCTCACTCGAGGCCCGCCAGAACCGGATGCGCCCGCTCGTCGTCCGTTCGCCGCGCGGCACCATCTACGACCGCCAGGGCCGCATCGTTGCCCAGAGCATTGTCGGT
>DATKCF010000150.1:0-2097 GCA_035513345.1 Longimicrobiales bacterium | reverse complement strand
GGGAGCGCCACGAACACGGAACTCTTGCAGGTCGCGGTGGGATGTGTGAATGATGGATCCCGTCGCACCGTAATTGTGCATGACCCGCCGGGGCACGGTGGGCCAGGGTGCTTCCATGACCGACCTCACGCAATCGCAGGCACATGTTCGACCGACTGGATTCCGCCGAGCGGATGCTCGTCGTGCTGTCGCGCGTTCTGCTGTGGCTCGCGGTCGTCGCGATCGTGGCCCTGGTAGTGGTTTTCATCGGCACTCGCGGACCGGGCGGAAACACTCAGGGCGAGTACTACTATTTCGGCGCGGCCATCGTTCTGGCGGCGGGCTGGATTCTGAGTCAATTCGGACGGCTTCGTGCCCGTGAACGCCGAGCGACCCGACGGACGTCCGGGGTCAACCTGCCACGTCTGGCAATCGAGTCGGTCGAGGACTCGGGTCCCGTGGCTCTCGAAGATGGGCAGGGCTTCGTGCGGACGTGGGAGATCCGGCTGGGCAGCGACACATCCGGATCCCCGGAGGTTCCTCCCGACACGGCCAGGACGTTCACCTTCGGACGCGGCTTGAATGTGCCTCTGGCGACCCTGTCCGCCGATGTCGTGCCCGATGAGGCGACGCTGGACACGATCGCCAGGGCGCTCGCGCAGGGCGACGAGCTCGACCATGTGTGCGCGGAAGTCCAGCCGGCGTACCGCGGCTGGAACAGGCTCGAGCGGCAGGCCTATCGCTTTCTGATCGAAAGCCGGCTCGCACAGCGGCGCGGCCCGGACTAGCGAATGTCGTTGCCGCAGCGTCTCGAGATGTTGTCGCCGAAGTCCTGATCCCGCCCGGCGGCCCCGACCGACCGATACCGCCGGGTCCGGCATGGCGCTGTGCCCCCGGGAGCATCCGGTGGTCGGCGGCTACTGCTGGCGGAGCGTGTCGAGCGGATCCGCCGAGGCAGCGCGCCTCGCCGGGACATATGCGGCCGCGAGCGCGACTACCGCAACGATGATCGCGGATGTCGCGACCTCGCGCGGTGCGACACCGGCCCAGACCGGTGTGAGTGCCTCCAGCACGTTGCCGAGCGCTGCCACCAGGATCAGACCGGCCGCCACGCCGAGCCCCGCGAAGCTCGCGCACTCGCCGACGACGTGACGCATCACGTCCGCGGCGCGGGCGCCGAGCGCGATGCGGATGCCCATCTCACGCAGCCGCTGGCCGACGCTGTGCGCGACAATGCCATAGATACCGGCAGCGGCGAGGAGCAGGGACGCGGCGGCGAAGATGGCGAGGAGCGCCATGCCGAGGCGGTTCAGGTCGTACTCGCTCGCGAGCATGAAGTTGAGGTCGCGGATGCCGTAGACCGGCTGGTCCGGGTCGAGACCGGCGACGGCCGTTCGCAGCGACTGCGCGAGCGCGAGCGGCGGGCCGACCGTCCGCACCAGGATCGCCATTGTCACGGGCGTCTCGTCGTGCCAGTCGACGTATACTGCCGGCGGGGCGGGCCGGAAGACGTACTCCTCGCGTGCGTCGGCGACTACGCCGACGATCGTCCACGCTTCGCGATCCGCCTCGTCCTCGCCGGGCCGAACGCGGTGCAGCCGCTGCCCGATCGCATCGCCATCCGGGAAGTGCCGACTGACGAACGCCTCGTTGACGACGGCCGCACGCGGTAGACCGCTTCCCCGATCCAATGACTGCCCGCGAAGCAAGGGGATGTCCAGTACGCCGAAGTAGCTGTCGCTCACGGCTCGCCAGGCAACAGTCGGCCATGATCCCTGCGTGGGCGCGCGGCCGGCGATAGCGAACGGCTGCTCGGCGGCCGCGCCGACGCCAGGCGGCACATACGTGAGTGCGACACCGAGCACGCCGGGCACCGCGCCGATCCGGTCTTCAATGTCGGCGTAGAACCCGGCGAGGGAAGCGGCGTCCGGATACCGACCGTCGACCGGCGTGACTCGGGCGTGCAGCACTCCGTCGGTGGTGAAGCCGGGATCGATGGATCCGAGTGCGCGGTAGCTGCGCGTGAGCAGTGCCGCGCCGGCGAGCAGGATCAGAGCCAGTGTCGTCTGAACCGTGACGAGCGCTCTGCCGAAGCGTCGCCCGGACCGGCCCCGCGTC
>DATKCF010000149.1:0-5275 GCA_035513345.1 Longimicrobiales bacterium | reverse complement strand
TTCCCTCGTCGACGAGAGCGCGGATGCGCTCGGGGTCCCATGCGGGCCGGTAGGGCCGGTCGGAGCCGAGCGCATCGACGACATCGGCAAGGCCGGCGACGCGCGCGCATAGCGGGATGTCCTCTCCGCGCTTTCCACGGGGATAGCCGGCGCCGTCCCAGCGTTCGTGATGGCCGAGCGCGATCGTTTCGGCGATCTGGAGCACGCGCGACCGGCTGCCAGCCAGCATGCGCGCGCCGATGGTGGTGTGCGTCTGCATCAGCGTGGTCTCGTCGGGCGTCAGCGGACCGGGCTTCATGAGGATGAAGTCAGGAATGCCGACCTTGCCGATGTCATGGAGCGCGGCGGCGGCGCCAATGACGGCGGCCTCATCCTCGTCGAGTCCAAGCTCGCGAGCGAGGGCCGCCGCCAGTGCGCTCACTCGCCGCGTGTGCCTGCCCGTCACGTCGTCACGGTAATCCGAAACGGTCGACAGTCGCTCGAGCACTTCCATGCGGCTCTCCTCCAGCTCGGCGGTCCGGTCCGCCACGCGCTCCTCGAGCAACGCGTTCTGGCGCTGCAACTCGAGGTGAAGAAACCGCGTTTCGAGCAGATTCTCGATGCGCAGTCGGACCTCGGTCAGGTCGAACGGCTTGTTCAGGAAGTCGCGAGCGCCGCTCGACAGCGATGCCCGTCTGGCCTCGTCGGTGATGTCGCCGGTGAGAACGAGAATGGGCAGGTAGAACCGTGACGTATACGGCTCGAGCTGCTGCATGACCGCGATCCCGTCCATGCCGCGCATGCGCAGGTCGAGCAGGATGAGGTCCGGGTCGTAGTCCACGACGAGCTGTGCGACCTCGAACGGATCGCTGGTCGCCCTCGTGTTCCTGTACCCGATCGACTGCAGGAACCGTTGCAGCAGATCGATGTACGCAGGCTCATCGTCGACGATGAGAATGCGGCTTTCTGCAATGTCCGGACGTCGCATGGGACAGCTCCCGATGCATGTACCGGGCCCGAGTCGGCAGAGTTTCGCTCCGCTAGCCGCTCCGGCTCACGGCGTCGAGAACGATATTCCAGCTGCCATCGCTCTGGCGCTTCCAGATTCTCAGGTAGTATCCGGCCGGTTCGCGGCGGTCCTCGCCGGCCGGGGTCCACTCGCCCCACGTCCACGCCAGGTCGCCCGACCCGGCCGCGTCCGCCCCCAGCGTGCGGAACTCGCGGCCCCACTCGTTCGGCGCTGAAGCCACGCCCGACGCGGGCCCGGTACCCTCGCGCAACCACCGTGCCGACGGATGTGAGTAGACCTGCCATACGGGGCTGCCACTGGCTGCCAGTGCTTCGCCCAGATCCTCATCGGCCATGCGGACGGATTCGGTCGCAGACTCACGATCGCCGGGCAGGATCATGGGATCGGGTTCGGGCGACAATTCGAGGGCTGGCGTCGCGGCCGGCGAGTCGTTGCCGGTTCCGAAATCGAGAACGGCGAGGTACCCATCGCCGGACAGCCGCCAGAGCGCCACGTACTGACCCGCAGCGCCGTCCGTCCCGCCATCACCACGACGTCCGGACCGCCAGGGACCGGTCGTGTAGCCGACAGTGCCGTCGATCGAGACATCGGCGAAGGCCGGCTCCCATTCGAGGCGCATGTCGGCTGGCATCGGATTGGCCTCGAGCCAGGCGAGTCCCTGCGTCGGACCCGGCCGGAACAGGATACCGTCGGGAGCAAGCCAGCTCATGAAGGCGAAGTGCACGGTCGAATCGGACGCGAGCTGCGCGAACGCGCGCTCGGTCGCGACGACATCATCGATTGCACTGCGCCAGGGGCGAGTGGCGCCGCCCGGGCCGCAGGAAGCGACGCTCAGAGCGACGAGAACAACAAGCTGGAGTTTGCGACCCATGGAGGCGCAAGAATGGCGTGGTTGGCGTCACGCGTGCAAGGGCGGGCGACGCCCGGATCGACCGTCCATGCCGCCCGGTCGTCACGCGTCCGTCAGTGTATCCATGGACCGGGCGTGGCGCGCGGATCGATGCGATCGTCGCGGCGAGCGTCGCGCACATCACCGCGCTCGATGATCCGGCGCGCGACAGTTTCGGCCACGGCAGGGTCGTTGTGACCGCCTGCCTCGACCCAGCGCCGGAGCGCCTCGAGCCGTTCAGGCGAAAGATCGGGTGACGTGGAGTTCCACGAGTTCATCGGTTCTGATCGTATGGGTTCTGGCGTCTGCTTGCTGGAGGCATTCTTCGGGCCCGACTTCTTCCTGGGCATCGGCTCTCCGGTCCGTTCAGGTCTCGCGCCGCCACTGCGTTTGCAGACCGGCACGTTTCGAAGTATCGGCCTTGGCAGGAACGAAGTGAAGCAGGCGAGCGGCCTGGAGGCAGGATGTGGAACAACCTCGCCGGACGACCACAGGTGTACGGTGTCCGGCTGTCGATGGGCGGCTTCGATTGTCGGTGTTCGCCTCTGTTCGGCTCCTTGCTCGTCGGTTGAAGGCCGTGGCCTCAGACGTCGTCGGCCGGGCCCGGCTCGGCAACCGGCTCGGCAACCGGCTCGGCCTTCGGCTCGGAGCCATTAAGCACCGGGACGCGCGCACCGCCTTCAGGCGTGCGCGACACGATTTCCTCGCGCACGATGCCAACTTCTGCGGGTGCCTCGATCCCGAGGCGAACGCAGCGCTGGCCCGAAGCGAGCACCACGATCCGGATGCCACCATCGATCAGTATCGCGTCGCCGGGTCGGCGGCTCAGGATCAGCATGATTCCTCGCGTTTCCTATTCTGCGTCGTTCTCGTTGTAATTCTCGTTCGCCGCTACCAGGGCGGCGATTCCCGACGCGGGCTTCTCCGGCTGCACCCGGAACGCGTCCCCTATTTCAGCGGACCGACCACGCGGGTCGGCTGGCGGCGTTCCGAACGGAACCCTGTGCGACTCACCGCCGTCGACCGCACCGGCCGTGTCGGGTCCGGCTGCCCCGCTGCTCTGTGCTCCGACCAGCAGTTCGCGGATCCGCGGCACTGCGTTCTCGCGGAGGTCCGTCGCCCATCCTGGCCAGCCGTTGCGTCGCACGTACCTGACTGCCGCTCCGGCCACCGCCGCGGCAATCGCAAGAGCGATCATGCCGACCCAGTTCGTGCCAGGAGGTGCGACAGGCGCTTCCTGTCCACGACCTGCCGAACCGGGCATTACCGCCGAGCCAGCTACCGGTACTGTTGTCGGCCCGTTCACTGACGGCGCCTTTCGCCCGGCATCGATCCACAACAGCATCCCTTCCTCGGACCTGCGCACGCCGTAGTCGCCCAGCACGTCAACCTCCACCGACACCCTCACGTCCGATCCGACCTCGCGGACCGTGAGTGCGACCACACCTTCGGGCCGCCTCACCGGGACCCCGCTCGACAGCTTCGCGTCCTCGATCACCAGGTCGAGCCTCCAGCGCTTCCCTGCGCGGATCGGCTCGCTCAGCCTCGGTCGCAATGTGCCAGCGACCGGTACGACCACCACGGTCCTGCCATCGACGAAGCGGGCGACTACTCGACCGACGGTCGCATAGTCTCTCGTGTCGACCCCTTCAGCCGCGGCGACGGGTCCAGCGGCACTGCCCGGCTGCGCCACGATGCCGTACGCCGCGATGGCGAGCGCCAACAGCGGCGTGCCTCGCGGCGCAATCTTCATTCACGACTCCCCGGGCTCGCGCAGCCTTGCCATCCTCGAACGCAGGGTCAGCAGCGCCTTCGAACGAATCTGCGATACGCGCGACTCCGTCAGCCCCAGCACCTTTGCGATCTCGTGCAGCTTCAGTTCTTCGAAGTAGTACAGGCTCAGAACGATCCGCTCCCGCTCCTTCAGGCGAAGGATCTCTTCGCGCATGACGGTCACCTCTTCGCCGAGATTGAGATCATCCTCGGCTTCAACGCCGTTCGCGCCTTCGATCAGCTCCGACGGCATCGCCGTGCGGCCCGGTCCCGTGTTGATCGGCTGGTCCAGCGAAACCTGCACGGCCTCGTTCGTGTCATTGCGCCAGCGCCAGAGCGTCTCGATATCGATTTCCAGAACCTGCGCGACTTCCCGGTCCACCGGAGCACGGTCCAGACGGCCCGACAACTGCTCTTCCGCGCCTGCAAGCTGGCGCTGCTTCCGACGGATCGACCGCGGAACACTGTCCGACCGTCGCAGGTCGTCCAGGATCGCGCCGCGAATGCGCGGCGCCGCGTACGTGCTGAAGGCCAGACCACGCGACCGATCGAAGCTCTCGATTGCCTTCATCAGCCCCATGCTGCCAGCGCTCACCAGCTCGCCAAGCTCGACATCCACCGTCAATGTCCGCATCACCTGACGCGCCACGTGGTGAACCAGTGGCAGATGCCGCGCGAGCAAACGCTCCCGGGCAATCTCATCGCCGGCGCCCTGGAACGCTTCCCACAACAGGTCCGCTTCCATTGGACTGACCTCACGTCGAGGAGTGGGGCTCGCAGGTCGCGTCCGTGCGGCACTGTGGTCCTTCTTCGATTCGGTTGTCCGCGCTCCGCCAGCAGCCGCCTTGACGACGGCTGTCTTGCGGTTCACACGCGGGCGGGTGGCAACTGCCGTGGCAACACCGGCCTGGCCGGCACCTTGCCGACCCGTCGCTTTCGCGCTCCTTCGCGTTCCCATTGGTCTTTCCGATTTGAATGGAATTGCTCGATGACCTGACGGGATGAACGGGGGCACATCGCATACCGAGCCCGCACCACGGACCGGCTCACCACTCAAAACGTTGCTGGATATGATTTTAGGAGGATTTCACGGACCCACTTGACGGCACCGGACGCCACGACCTGAACCGCGCTGCCGGCAAGTAAGTTGCCGGCTCCGTACGTTTTTACGTGCCCCGCGGGCCCATCAACCGGCCGTCTCGACTACCGACCTCGCGGCATCCCACCGATCCAGATTCGCTCCGGCTCGCTGTTTGTCTGAAGGGGGGGCTCGCTCTTGTGTAAGAAGGGGGATGTGGGGACCGAACGGCGATTTGGAGAACGACGCACGGCATCCCCCCGGCGCCGGATCATGTGTTCAGGATTTTCTTAAACAGATTTCTTTAAACGGCGCTTCCTGCTTCGGCGTGGGTTCATTCCGTCGGAGTGGGACAGGGCGCCATGGGACCATCCCCACATCCCCGGTGCAGTACGCGAACAGGGATCATTTGCCGACGAGCGCCCTGATCGCGTCGGGCAATTCGAAGGCGGTTGCATCGACGCCGCCGAACTCGATCGATTCGAGGGTGACGGTCATTTCCTGACCAAAGGCCTGCTGCCGGCTC
>DATKCF010000148.1:0-22679 GCA_035513345.1 Longimicrobiales bacterium | reverse complement strand
TCACGCCTCCCGCATCCAGCGCACGACCTCGCCGAGCGAAGGCCGCTTGCCGGTCGAGAGGATGCCGATGCGATAGATCTTGCCGGCCAGCCATACGACAGCGACGAGCCCGATCGCGAGCAGGGCGAGCGAAGTGGCGATCTCGAGCGGCGGGATCGGCGCGCTGGCGATGCGCATGGGCATGGCGATGGGCGAGGTGAGCGGTATCAGACCGAGCGCGGATGCGAGCGTGGACGTCGGGTCGCCGGCAATGGTGGGCGACAGGATGAGCGGAACGAACAGCGGTACGAGGATCGGGAACTGGAGCGATTGCGCTTCCTGTTCGGTGGTCATTGCGGCGCCGACGGCGGCGAACAACGACGCGAAGAGAAAGAAGCCGAGCGCGAAGTAGGCGAAGAACAGGAATGCCTGGCCGGGCGGGATCGTGAGCGCGGAGAGGATCTCGCGTGGCACGCCGAACCGGTCGGCAATGAGGTCCGACCGGGTGACGAGGAGCACGATGAAGGCGACCCAGATGCCGACCTGGAAGATGGCGGCGGCGCCGACGCCGATGATCTTGCCGGCCATGAGGTCCTTGGCGCGGACGGAACTGATCATGACTTCGGCGATGCGACTGGTTTTCTCCTCGAGCACGCTGCGGAGCACGTTCATGCCGTAGAAGGCGGTGATGAAATAGATGAGGAAGGCAAGGATGTAGGCGTAGAAGAAGGTGGCCTGTGCGCCGCGGCCATCGCCGGACTCGGAGATGGAGGATTCATCGACGTCGATGCGACGCGTGAGCTGGAGGACATCGCTGCGATCGAGGCCGGCAAGGCGGAGCCGTTCGGCCTGGATCACGTCCGAGCCTGCATTCCGGATGTCGCGGAGCACACTCTGATTGGCGACGTTGCGGGCGCGGTAGGTGATGGTGTTGCTTTCGAGGATGTCGGGCGGCAGCACGATCCAGCCGTCGATCTCCTCGGCGAGCGCGCGGGCGGCGAGCGCATCGCGGTTGGCGTCGAGAGTGCCGGCGACGCGCTGGATGACGAAGGTGTTGGCGGCGCCGATTTCGCCCACGGCGGTGAGCAGCTCGGCGAAGCGGTCACCGATCGGGGCGGGCGCTTCATCGACGAGCGCGAGTGTCCGCTCGGTGCCGCCGCCTGAACCGACAGCCGGCATCAGGAAGATGGCGACAATGAAGACAGGGAAGAGCACGGTGCCGATCAGGAACGCCTTGCTGCGGACGCGTTCGAGGAACTCGCGTCTGACGATGATCATGATCTCATGCATTGGCACCCCCGTTGGCGCCGGCACGGTCGCCACTCACGCGCTCGACAAAGATCTCGTGAAGTGAAGGCTCGACGTGCTCGAATCTCGAGACGGGCACATCGAGTGAAGTCAGGCGATCGAGGACGGATCGACTGTCGGTGCCCGGCCGCAGCTCGACCTGCCACATCAGTCCGTTGCGGGACACGTTGCGGAACCCGCCATCGCGGAAAAACGCGTCGACCTGTTCGGAAGCCTCGTCGAACACGATCTCGTACCGGTCGCCGCGATACTCACGGCGGATCTCGCCGACACGGCCGTCGAGGATCTTGCGGCCGCGCGCGATGATGCACACGTACTCGCACATGGCTTCGGCCTGACTCATGTTGTGCGTGCTCAGCGCGACGGTCCGGCCCTGCGCTTTCGCGGTCATGATGGTGTCGCGCATGACTTCCTGGTTGACGGGATCGAGACCGGACTGGGGTTCATCGAGGATCAGCAGCTCGGGTTCGTGCAGGACGGTCGTGATGAACTGAACCTTCTGCTGCATGCCTTTTGAGAGCGTTTCGACCTTCGACTGGGCCCGCTCACCGAGGTCCATTCGCTCGAGCCACTCGTGGCCCTTCGTGGCGGCATTGCGGCGGTCCATGCCCTTGAGCTGCGCGAAGAAGACGATCACATCAATGACCTTCATGCGACGGTGCAGCCCGCGTTCTTCGGGCAGGTAGCCGACGCGGCGCAGGACGGTGCGATCGCGGCGAGGCTCGGATCCGAGCATCGAGATGCGGCCCTGGTCCGGCTGCAGGATATTCATGATCATCCGCAGCGTGGTGGTCTTGCCGGCGCCGTTCGGACCGAGGATGCCGTATATCGTGCCCCGCGGCACGGCAAGACTCAGACTGTCGACCGCCGTCATGTCGCGGTACCGTTTCGTCACGTCCTCGAGGAGCAGCGCATTCGTCATGTCTTTTCGCTATTAGTAGTTGTTGTCAACTGCAAATGGAGATATGGGGGATCGGAACGGAGATGGGCGGATGCTGGCGACTGCCCCGGCGCAACCCGAACCATCTCACGGTGTCGATGATCCCAATCGCCGTCCGGTCCCCACATCCCCAGTGTCGTTGTGTCGTTCGCGACATGATTCCATTCATCGAGTACGAGGAAGGAGCGGGCTTCCTTCAAGGTTGTACGCGTTTCTCGTTTCTCGTTTCTGGGGCTCACGGCAGCTGATCCGCTTCGAGCAGGGCAGCGGCGTCCTGGTCCACGAACAGTGTGGCGCGGTCGAGCTGGATGCGACCTGCGGGAATCGCGGGATCGGCGATCAGCAGGCGAAGCACGGCGCCGGCCTTCGCGCTGCCGCACACGAGCCAGACGAGATTGCGGGCGCGGCTGAGTGCCGGCACGGTGAGCGTCATTCGGCGCCGGCCCTGGTAGGCTTCGGTGAATGCGACTTCGCGGTCGCTCACGTTCACGACGCGATCGCCGGGGACGAGCGACGCGGTGTGGCCGTCGGCACCGAGACCGAGGTGCACGACATCGAGGACGGGAGGCAGGCCCGCCACACGGCATAGCGTACGCTCGTACGAGGAGGCATCGGCCACAATGTCGCCGCCATCCACCGGCATGAGGTGAACCTGGTCTTCGGCCAGCGGTACCTTCGAGAGCAGGCGCTCGTCCAGCGATGTCAGGTTGCGGTCCGGATCGCCGTGCGGCGCGACCCGCTCATCGGTCTGGAACAGATGTGCGTGCTGCCATGGCATGTCCGCCGCAACCAGATGATCGAACATGGCAAGCGGTGTGGTACCGCCGCTCAGCGCAATTGTGAACGCATGCCGTTCCGACATGCAGGACCGGGCATGCTCCGCGATATGATTGGCCGCGGCAAGAGCAGCCTGGGCGGCCGTGGGCAGGATCCGGAGTTTCACGTGTTTCGGGGATCGGCCGCGGCCGGTGAGTTCCACTCGCCCGTGCCGGCGATGATCGAATCGGCTTCCGCCGGCCCCCAGGAACCGGGCTCGTACGGATGCACGGGAGAAGCGCCGTCCAGCGCCGGTTCGACGATTCGCCAGGCAGCCTCCACACCGTCCTGGCGTGCGAACAGAGATGAGTCGCCCTTCATGGCATCACCGATCAGCCGCTCGTACGCGTCCATCTGCTCCGGTTGCTGATTGGAGACGTACAACTCGACCGGCGAGCCGGCGAACTCGGCACCCGCTTTCTTCGAGCGAGCGCCGATCGCGATGGCAACCTGGTCCGGCCCGAGGCGGAACCGCACGTAGTTCGAGCCCGGACGCATGCTCTCGCCGAACACGTCCTGCGGCGGCGCACACAGCTCGACCAGCACTTCCATTGCCGTCACGGGCATGCACTTTCCCGCCCGAATGAAGAACGGCACGCCTTCCCAGCGCCACGAGTCGATGTGCAGTCTCATTGCCGCAAAGGTTTCGACCGTCGAGTCCGCAGCCACACCGTCCTCGTCCCGGTAGCCGGTGTACTGGCCACGCACAATCGAGCCGGCACCGAGCGGCCGGATCGCGCGAAACACTTTCGCCCGCTCATCACGCATCGCTTCCGCACTCTGTGTGGCCGGCGGCTCCATTGCCAGGTTCGCGACCGTCTGCAGGAGGTGGTTCTGGACGACATCGCGTACAGCGCCGACATCGTCGTAGAACGCGCCGCGTCCGTCGACGCCGAACGTTTCCGCCATTGTGATCTCGACCGCATGGACGTAGTTGCGATTCCAGATCGGCTCGAGGAACGAGTTGGCGAAACGGAAATAGAGCAGGTTCTGCACCGCTTCCTTGCCGAGGTAATGATCGATACGAAAGATCGCGGGCTCCGCGAACACGCCGCGCAGGATCCGGTTCAGTTCGCGTGCCGACTCGACGTCACGGCCGAACGGCTTCTCGACTACGACACGGGCACGATCGGCACAACCATGCGCGCCCAGTCCTCTAATGACCGTGGCGAAGGCTGCCGGCGGAATCGCGA
The DNA here is from genome assembly GCA_035513345.1 of Longimicrobiales bacterium. GTDB lineage: Bacteria > Gemmatimonadota > Gemmatimonadetes > Longimicrobiales > RSA9 > DATKCF01. The sequence continues at coordinate 18,443 of DATKCF010000148.1, read as the reverse complement.
GGTAGTGGAGCGGCCGGGCCGCATCGCCGAGCGCGTCCCGAATGCGACCGAACGTGGAGTCGTCGCGGTAGTCGCCAGAAACGTAACGCAGACGCTCGAGCAGACGCTGCTCCACGTCGTCGCCGCCGCGGTTCCGCTCGCGCAGACTGGCGCGCACCCTGTCCGCGAACTCGTCGCTCCAGTCCGACCGCGCAACGCCGACCACCGGGCCATCGAGCAGGCCATGCTCCTCCAACCCATGCAGCGCCGGATAGATCTTGCGGCGGGCAAGGTCGCCGGTCGCACCGAACAGGACAATGGCGTCGGATCGATCACTCACCGTCGCCACTCTTCTCCTCGTGTCCACCGAACGCGTGACGCATGGCGGACAACACGCGATTCGCGAAATCGTCTTCGTTGCGCGATGCGAAGCGTGAGAAGAGTGCGGCCGCGAGCACGGGTGCCGGTGTTCCCGTTTCGATCGCGGCTTCGACAGTCCAGCGGCCTGCGCCGGAATCCGAAACGTGGCCGCGATAGTCGGACAGTGAACCGTCTTCGTGCAGTGCGGCGGCGGTCAGGTCGAGGAGCCACGACCGGATCACACTGCCCCGGCGCCAGAGCTCCGCGACCTGTGCGACATCGATGTCGTACCGGTAGTGCGACGGATCGGCGAGCGGCGCGGTTTCGGCATCGACATCGCGCGACCCGGTACCCACGTTCGCATGGGCCAGCAGGTTCAGGCCCTCGGCGTACGCGGCCATCAGACCATACTCGATACCGTTGTGAACCATCTTGACGAAGTGGCCCGCGCCGCTCGGACCACAATGAAGCCAGCCGCGTTCGGCGGGCGATGGCCGGTCCTTGCGGCCGGCGGGCCGCGTCGCGGCGGCGACGCCGGGTGCGAGCGCTTCGAATACAGGCTCCAGCCTCGAAACGGCGGCAGGCTCGCCGCCGATCATCAGACAGTAGCCATTATCGAGACCCCAGACGCCGCCGCTGGTGCCGACATCGACATAGTGGATGCCATTGCTCGACAGTCGCTCCGACCGCAGCAGATCATCGCGATAGTACGAGTTGCCGCCATCAATGATCGTGTCGCCATCGTCGAGTACCGCGGCCAGGTCGTCGATCGTGGAATCGACGTACGCGGCGGGCACCATGATCCAGACGGCGCGCGGCGAGGACAGTCGCGACACGAGATCCTCGATCGACGTTGCGCCGACCGCGCCCTCCGAGGCCAGAGCCTCGATCGCGGCCACGTCGACATCCCATACGACGCAATCGTGCCCGTGCCGCATCAGACGGCGCACCATGTTCGCGCCCATGCGGCCGACACCGATCATTCCCATCTGCATTGCGGGTTCGTCCTGTGTCACGATGGCCGGCCGGACCACGGCCGCGATGGGCGCAGAGCACGCACGTATTCGAGCCGGTCGATCACGATACCGCAGGCGTCCAGTCGCCAGTCGAGAGTCGGCGGTCGGGCGTCAGCCGGTGGGCAAGACCGGGTCCGGCGACGTACGTCCAGCACGCGAACTCGCCAACCTCGATGCCGACCCGGCGGAACAGGCCGCTGCCGACGCCTTCGTACTCGTCGAGTTGCCAGAGCCGATCCGCCGGACAGCGCCACACCTCACCGCGCACAGGCGTCTGGCCGTAGAGGATCAGCGCGGGATACTCATCGAGCTGATAGAGCGTGCCGTCGATCGTGGCCTCGGTGATGCGCTGGCAGCCCTCGAGCAGCGCGGCCCGCGAACGGTCCGATCGGAGCGTACCGTACACGAAGAGGTGGAACGTGACCGACGGTACGCGGCCATCGTGCGTGTCGCCGCGTGCGCCACCTGGCCGGCCGTCCGGTTGGCGGCTGTCGGGAGCGGACCCCAGGCTCACTGGCCGCCCGTGCGGCGGATCCGGCCCGGCTCGATGCCGCCGGCGTGCAGGATCTTCTCCTGCAACCGCTCCGCCTGTTCTTCCACGAAATCGGTCACCACGCCCAGATGCGTGGCCGCGTCGTCGAACGCCGTTGCCGGGAAATCGCTGCCTTCCGCGCGGCGCAACGCGCCATCGACCGCGTCCAGCTCGCTGGCCGCCTTCTCGATCGCCCGCTTCAGTCTTGCCAGCGCCCGCCTGGCCTCGCCTTCAACCGTCGTCATGACTGCGCTCCCACGTTGGCCCGCAAGATGGCTGCGGGATCGGGGCGAAGCAATGCGAGTTCCGGACTCGAGTTCCGGACTCAACCACAACAGAGGCATCAGACCGGCAGTGTCCGGCCGTGATGAACGGCAATCTCACTCCCGACAGCCAGGTGGGCGGACCGCGGCGGGCCGGCGAGTATGCCGCCGAACTCGCGTCCGTAGAGGAGTTCGCCATGTCCTTCGAAGCGGAACCCATCGGGCTCCCAGCAGGGCCACGAAGGATGATCGACGCGGTACTCGATCGTGCCGCCATCGCGTTGCCGCGTGTATCCCCAGTAATGCTCGGTGATGAACGCCGCCTCGCTGTCGGACTCGAACGGGCGAGCGGGACCGGTGGCCAGCGCATCCAGCGCGTACTCGTGGCGCCGGAACGACCACGTGTACCGGGCGTGGCCGCCAGACGCCCGATCGAGTGTGATGGAGCTGGACATGGGCACGGCAAGGTACGGCTCATTGTACCGCCAGCGAGCAACCAGCGCGATCGCGTGACGAGGTACGAGTTCACGGATGAATACGACGCCACGCCTCACTTCGTCATTGACCACACGGCGCACGTAGAATCGAAGATTCACTTCCTCGAAAGTGCGGTGAAACGGAACCGGTACACCCAGCACGCGTGTGTCGCGGAACATGAACCCGACAAGACTGATGAGAGTGTGGCCTCGCCAGGCATCCAGCTCGGTGCCGGCCGGTACGAGAGGCTCGAGCAGCTCGCGCCGGCATTCGTAGTTGAGCAGGATCAGACTCTCCCACCGGGCGGTGAGAAACGGGCGCGCAGTCGCGGGATCGTCCGATCGGTTCACGCGAGGTGCCCACGTCATTGCTGACGGAAGTTCAGTCCGGGATCCGGAAGGGGAGTTCGACCACGGCGGCGGGCGGGCCGTCAGGCGAGCCGACATGGACCGTCGCGCCGGGCTCGACCTCGCGCCGGACGTAGCCGAGCGCGATCGCACCGAGCCGCGGTGAGCTGGCGGCGGATGTGACAGTGCCGACCGGCTTGCCGGGCCTGATCTCCGGATGGTACAGCTCCTGTCCCGCCGCCGCGGCCGCTCCACTTTCGAGGCGCAGACCGCGCAGATGCCGGTTAACGTGTCCGCGATGCAGGATCCGGATGATGACTTCCTGGCCGGTGTAACAGCCCTTGGTCGTGCTGATCGCACGGTCCATGAGCCCGGCTTCGAGCGGGATCACGTCCTCCGTCAGCTCCGCGCCCCAGCGAGGCCGGCCCGCTTCCACGCGCAGCACATCCAGCGTCTCGATGTCACCCGCGATGGCACCCGCCGCCTCGAGCGCCCCGCGCAGTGCTTCCACCTGATCGGTGGCGACGATGATGTCCCATCCGTCGACGCTCGCCCGGTCCGTCCGCAGCAGGATCAGCTCCGCGTCGCCGAAAAACGCGAACACCGAGTCATCGACCGGCACGGTCGATGCCACACCGATCACGTCCGCGATGATGCGGCCGGCCGCCGGACCGTACACTCCGAGCACCGCGAGCTGCCCGTCGAGCCGCTCCACCCGCGCGAACAGCGGCGGAACCGTCCGACCGAACGTGTCGATGATGTTCGTTATCGCGGCGGAATCGGCCTCGAGCAACAGGTCGTCCGCACGCCGGATGATGCGCGGGTCCGCCAGCATGCGGCCCTTCGGTGTCAGAAGCGTCGCGTAGAGCGCGTGGCCGGCCGCGAGCGATTGCACGTCGTTGCTCATCAGCCCGTGCAGCATGCGGACCGGGTCGCGACCCCAGACGCGAACCAGGCCGAGGTCCGTCCGGTCCACGACGATCGCGCCCGACAGCGCCGCGTCGTACACGGACCGGCGCATCACGCGCTCAGCTCATCAAGCAGCTGCCTGACCCGCGTCGCATCCGGTGCGTCCGGCACACTCTCCAGATAGTGTCGCAGATCCGTCAGAGCCTCATCCACTCGCCCCGCCCTCGCCAGCAGCATACCGCGGTCCCGACGCTCCTCGGCCACCGGCCGAAGCAGCAGGATCCGCTCGACCGCCGCCAGCGCACGGGCCTCATCTCGCGTATTGAGATACACGTCCTTCAGATTCGCGAGTAGACGGACCAGCATGTCCTTCTTCGTTGCCGAGCCCAGATACTCCGGTCTCAGCTCGACAGCGCCGCCGTAGACCCGGTCCAGCAGCTCCGCGGCCTGGTCTTCGAAACGGATCTCGCCCCTCTGGAACGGATCGACCAGCAGCCCGAAAGCCTCGCCCGGATGGCGCACAAGGAAATGGCCAGGGAAGTTTACGCCCTCCAGTGGAACACTCAGACGCCAGCCGACCTCGAGATACAGGATCGCGAGCGTCAGCGGGATGCCGAGTCGCCGGTCGAGTACGTCGTTCAGGAAGGAGTTGCGCGGGTCGTAATACGCGTCGATGTTGCCGCGGTAGCCTTCCTCCTTGAACAGCACACGCGACATCTCCTGCAGCACGATCAGCGGCGCGGTCTCGTCCGCCAGCCGGTCCCGGACCCGCTCCGCAAGAATGTCGAGACGCCGCAGGTACAGATCGGGTACCAGCTGCGGATACTCCTCCGCGGCGATCAGCAACGCAGCGCGCGCCAGCTCGATCTCCGGTTCCGGAAGCTCCACCAGCCGCGCGAGCCGCGAGCGCGGTGTCGGGACCGGTACACTCACGTCCCGGCACCCTCCCGGCACAGCCGCAGAAGCTCGTCGGGCCGGCCCGACAACTCGCGCGTCAGCCGGTGCACGTCCGCCGTCGTCGCCGCGTTCGGCAACTCGACCTCCATCCCCGTCCCGCCTTCGTGAGGAATGTAGTCCAGCGTAACCCGGAACCCCTGCACGCCCGTGCCCTTCCTCGCCACCAGATTCACCGAATACCGCGAACCGTCCACCTCCAGCGTGTCCGCCAGACGGTGCTCGATCCACGATCTTCCCTTCGCGAACTTGCTCATGACCCCCGATTCAGTGCCGGAACCCGCCAACTGCGGGCAATATAACCAACCGCTCGCCGGGTCGAAGCCCCGTCGAAGCCCCGTCGAGGCCCGGTCGAGGCCCGGTCGAAGCCCGGTCGAAGCCCCGGGGATGAAACGAAACTGGCGCGGCGGGTGTCATACTATAATCTTAGTTGAACGTCGGACCGACGGCCGGTTCGACGTGATTACACCAACCCCCGCCTTCATGGGTCGCGCGAGGCCCTGAAAGGAGCCGGTTCCGATGCCATGGGCCGCCAAGCTCGGTTGCGTACTGCTGTTCCTTGCCTTCACTACAGCGGCCGCAGCGGCCGCAGCGGCCCAGGAGCCGGGAACGCAGCGGTTGCGCGTGTTCCTGGACTGCCCGGCATGCGAGGCGGACTACGTCAGGACCGAGATCGACTGGGTCGACTACGTTCGGGACCGCGAGGATTCCGACGTCCATATCCTCGTGACGACACGGGCGACCGGGCCGGGCGGCCGCGAGTTCACGTTCGACTTCATCGGCCGCGGCAACTTCGCGGCGAAGTCGGACACGCTGATGTACGTGTCGTCGCTCGACGACACGAGCGATACCCGGCGCCAGGGCGTGGTGCGCGTGCTGAAGATCGGATTGATGCGATACATAGCCGGTTCGGCGCTGGCCGAGCGGATCCGCATCACACTGGCGCCGCCGACGGCCGGGCAGGCGGCGGCTGCAGCGCCAGCCGTCGATCCCTGGAACTACTGGGTGTTCTCGACATCGGCTAGCGGATTCCTCAACGGCGAAAGCCAGCAGCAGAGCCTCAGCTCGAGCCTGAGCCTGTCGGCCAACCGGACGACCGACGCGTGGAAGATCCGGTTCATCGGGCGAGGCAGCTACAGCGAGGGCAAGTTCGAGGTGGACAGCGTCACCACCATCACGTCGATACGACGCAGCTACACAGGCAGCATGCTCGTTGCCGGGAGCCTCGGGCCCCGCCTGAGTGCTGGGTTGGTTGCCGGACTGGAATCCAGCACCTTCGGCAACATCGAACTCTCATACCGCGTCGCGCCTGCCCTCGAGTACAACATCTTTCCGTACGCGGAATCCACAAGGCGACAATTCTTGTTCCAGTATTCGATCGGCCTCAACTCGTTCGACTACCGCGAGCTGACCATCTACGACGAGACCTCCGAGACCCGCGCCGCACACGCGCTCGCCCTCCTGTACGAGGTCCGTCAACCCTGGGGCTCGACCTCCATCGGCATCTCCAGCTCCCAGTTCCTGCACGACACATCGAAGTACAGCTGGAACGTGTCCGGCGGTGGCAGCGTCCGTCTGTTCCGCGGCCTCTCCGCCAACGCCAACGCGACCTACAGGCACGTTCGCGACCAGCTCGCCGTGCCTGCCGGCAATGCGACGCGCGATGAGATCCTGCTGCGCCAACGTCTGCTCCAGACCAACTACTTCTACTTCGTCAACTTCGGGCTGTCCTATCGCTTCGGCTCGATCTTCAACACCGTCGTCAACCCGCGCTTCAACAACGGCATCGGGGGAGGAGGGTCGGCCGTCTTTTTCTGATAGCGAGAAACCAGAAACGAGTTAGAACTCAGCTGTAGTGATAATCCTGACACGCCATTTCTCATATCTGTATGGGAAATAGGGAGGGCGCCGACAGCCTCCCGGCCTCCGATTTACGATCTTCAGGTGTGAAATCAACGCAATCATGGAGGATACGATGCTGAACGGACGGGTGGCAGGCGGGATCGCGATGGTGGCGCTGGCGGGCACGGTGGTTGTGGTGCTGTCGGCGGCGCGAGTGGTGCCAGCGGTGGAGCGCATCGATTTCGGCGATGTGGTTACGTCGGTCGAGCCATCGTACCGTGCGGAGGTCGAGCCGGCATCGAAGTCGAGGGTGAGGGAGTTCCGGATTCCCGTGACGCATGAGGTAATCGAGATCGCGGCGGGCGTGGAGTACGAGGGCTGGACGTTCGGCGGCACGGTCCCGGGTCCGGTGATCCGGGTTCGGGAAGGCGACCTGGTGAAAGTCACGTTGGTGAACGAATCGGACACGCCGCACTCGATCGACTTCCATTCGGCACGGATCCCGATGGACAAGGCGTTCGGCACGATCATGCCGGGCGAGGAGATGGAGTTCGAGTTCGAGGCGAGGGATCCGGGTGCGTATCTGGTACACTGCGGGACGCCGCCGGTGCTGATGCACATCATGCAGGGGATGTACATGGCGATCATCGTGGATCCGAAGGGTGGCTGGGGCACGAAGGCGGATCGCGAGTTCGTGCTGGTTCAGAGCGAGTTCTATGCGAAGCCGGGCGCGGACGGCGTGCACGGTCCGGACTGGGGTGCCGCGTTGTCGAAGAACGCGAGCCATGTGGTGTTCAACGGCCGTGCGTTCCAGTACCGTGATGAACCGTTGAGTGTGAACGTCGGCGACCGTGTGCGGATGTTCGTTGTGAACGCGGGTCCGAGCATACCGAGCGACTTCCACGTGGTGGGCGCGATCTTCGATCGGGTGTACCCGGACGGCAATCCGCGCAACGCGCTGGAGAAGGTTCAGACGTACACGGTACCGGCTGGTGGTGGTGCGGTGTTCGAGACGGTGTTCGAAGAGGGCGCGAGCGGCGAAGGCGTGTACGCGTTCGTGACGCACGCGTTCGCGGATGCGACGAAGGGCGCGGTCGGGTTGATCAGGGTCGGCCACCCGGTCATGGCCGGTGTGACTCACTGAGGACCTCGGCAGGCGCGGTATCCGGACGCCAGGGAATGGCAGAAAGTGGCCTCGCGAGTTACCATGGACCGTCGACCGCAAGTACCTCGGGTCGGCGGTTCCTTTTGTGGCATCAGACAGGAGTGTTGCCCCCCCGTGAAGCAAGCTGCCCGGCTGGCGGCGCTCGTCGCCTGCCTGATTCCGATCGGCTGTGCCACGAGCGGCGGACCGGGCGACAGCGCTGGCGCCGAGGCACCGTCGCGCGCCGAGGCACCAACGCATGTGCACGAGCCCGTGCAGCCAGCGCACGAACCGGCGCACGAGCTGAGCGCGACCGCCGGGCCGGGCTACACGGTGGCGGACGTCCGGTTCATGCAGGACATGATCGGTCACCATGCGCAGGCCCTCACGATGGCGGCCATGGTTCCGGAGCGTGAGACAGGCATCCAGCTGAGCAGGCTGGCGCAGAAGATCGACATCTCGCAACGCGACGAGATCGAGATGATGAAGCGCTGGCTGGGAGAGCGGAGTCAGGCGGTTCCCGACAACGCGCACATGCACGCCATGCTCATGCCCGGCATGCTGACGCCGCAGCAGATGGCTCAACTCGATGCGGCGCGGGGTCTCGAGTTCGAGCGGCTGTTCCTGAGGTTCATGATCCAGCACCACGAGGGCGCGCTCGTGATGGTCGAGGAACTGTTTGCGAGTCCGGGTTCGGCGCAGGACTCCGAGATTTTCCGATTCGTGACCGATGTCGACGCGGATCAACGCGACGAAATATTCATCATGCAGAGCATGCTGGACATGCTCGACACAGCTCGAGGGAGTCAGACCGGATGAGAGACTACAAGGGGCGGGCGGGGCGCGGCCTCGCCATTGCGATGATGGCGATGTTCGCGGCCGCGGTATCGACGGCATCCGCCGGCGCGCAGCAGGACACGGTTGCCGCCACGAACGATCCGCGCGTGGGCCTCGCGGCCGGCACGGGGAACAGCGCGGGCGTGGCGGCGCTGAACATGCGACTGGTGTCGTACTCACCGAAGCCGATGGAGTTCGACTCGGCGCGCGGCCTGACGTACATCAACTCGGATCTCGCATTCCGGGGCGACATCATCTATCAGGGCAACTTCAGCGGCTTCTCGATCTGGGACGCCAGCGACGTGGCGAAGCCGGTGCTGCTGAGCACGGTGGTGTGCGCGACCGACCAGGGCGATCCGTCGATCTACGGAAACCTGCTGTTCATCTCGGCCGAATCGCAGCGGTCGCGTACCGACTGCGGCACGCAGGGTGTGACGGTTGGCGAGGCCCGCATGCGCGGCGTTCGCATCTTCGACGTGAGCGATCCGCGCAATCCGCGGCTCGTGAGGAACGTGCAAACGTGCCGTGGCTCGCATACGCACACGATCGTGCCACACCCGACGGACCAGAATGTGATCTACATCTACGTGGGCGGGTCATCCTCGGTGCGCGATCCGGCCGAGATGGCGGAGTGCTCGGCCGGTACGGTGGAGGAGAATCCGAACACCGCGCAGTACCGCGTGGACATCATCCGCGTGCCGCTGCGCAACCCGGAGCAGGCGTCCGTGGTCGGTTACGCGCGCATCTTCGAAGACCTGCCGCGGCCGCCGGGCCGTGCCGGTGTCGCGCTCAGCGATACCGCGACGGGCAATCGCGCACGCGGTCCGTCGGGCTGCCACGACCTGACCTCGTATCCAGCGCTCAACCTCGTTGCCGGCTCCTGCGGAAGCTTCGGCATCCTTCTCGACGCCACGAACCCGGAACGGCCGGTTCGTCTCGATGCGAAGTCCGACCTGAACTTCTCGCTCTGGCACACGGCCGTCTTCAGCAATGACGGCAGTTCCGTGGTCTTCACGGATGAGTGGGGCGGCGGTACATCGCCGCGCTGCCGCTTCACGGATCCGCTCCGGCTGGGCGGCAACACGATTCTGAGCATTGACGGCGGCCGCATGACGCAGCACGGCTACTTCAAGATGATGGCTGCGCAGACGGACACGGAGAACTGCGTGTCGCACAATGGCGGGCTGATCCCAGTCCCGGGTCGCGACATCATGGTCCAGGGCTGGTACCAGGGTGGTGTGAACGTCTTCGATTTCACGGATCCGGCGCGTCCGTTCGAGATCGCCTACTTCGACCGCGGTCCCGTCAACGCGGAGGACCTCGTGGTCGGCGGCTCGTGGGGCGCCTACTGGTACAACGGCTACATCTATTCGTCGGAGCTGTCGCGCGGGCTGGACGTCCTCGAGATGGTGCCGAGCGAGTTCCTGTCGCAGAACGAGATCGATGCGGCGAAGCTCGTCATGATGGACGAGTACAACCCGCAAAGTCAGCCGATGCTCGAGTGGCCAGCCGCGTTCCCGGTCGTGCGATCGTACCTCGACCAGCTCGTGCGGAACGGAGGCCTGCCGCCAGCGCGCACGACCGCAATCGCCTCGGCGCTGACAGCCGCCGAACGCGCGACCGGCCAGGCACGGCGTCAACAGCTCAACGGGTTGGCTGGCGAACTCGATGCGGACGCTGGCCGCGCCGCCGACGCCGAACGCGTCCGGGCCATGGCGGCCGCCGTCCGGAACCTGGCAAACGGGTCATAACGCCCGACGTGAAAAAAACCGGGGCCCCGTCGATGAATCCGACGAAGCCCCGGTCAGCATGCCGGCTACTGCCGTTCAGGCAGCTTCCCGGTCGGGCTGCGCCCCGTAGTCGAGGTGCAACGCGGCGCCACGGCGGCAGCCATGGCAGTACAGGATCACCGCGTACTCCCTGTCGGGTGACGTGACTTCGGGCGCGCCCGAATGGAGGCTGTCGGCATTGACGAAACCGACGACCTCTATTGTATCGAAGCCACAGCTCGGACATTCGATGTTCGAGGGGTCCTCGAGATACCCCAGCGTGAGCGTCAGGCCTTCCGCCGACGAATAATCCTTTCCGCCCTTCTGCTGCTCCTCCATGGTGCCTCCCTTTCACGATTGCCTACCACCGGAGAGCAACCTTCGTTCCGCTGGCGCGGACATCGGCGTAACATGCTGTCAGCATGGGGTTTCACCGGCCGGGAGGACGAGCTTCGCCGGGGCGTCCGCCTCTTGAGGTGCGCAGGAAATGTCCACCGCCGAATCCATGTCATGACACCGATGGGTGACGGGACGTCGGCTCCGCGGAATGCCACCAGTCGGCGTGAGCCCGCTCCTCGGCCGGCCCGCCGGCAGCGCTGGAGAGGTTGCGGGCGGCGTTGATCAGAGCGACATGGGTGAGCGCCTGGGGGAAATTGCCGAGCATCCGCTTCTCGGCGGGGTCGTATTCTTCGGCAATGAGGCCGACGTCGTTGCAGAGGTCGAGCAGCCGTTCGAAGGTGGCGAGCGCCTCATCGCGGCGGCCCATCATGGCGAGGTTGTCGACCAGCCAGAACGAACAGGGCAGGAAATACCCCTCGCCGGGCGGAAGTCCATCAATGGTCAGGTCGGTGCGGTATCGGAGCACGAGACCGCCATCGTATACGAGCGACCGCTCGATGGCTTCGGTCGTGCCGTGAACGCGGCGACTGTCGGGTGGCAGGAACCCGACGAGCGGAATCATGAGCAGGCTGGCGTCGAGTTCCTTCGAACCGTACTGCTGGACGAACGTGTTGGCGTCGGCATCGTAGCCATTGCGGCAGACGTCGTCGTGGATCCGCGACCGGAGCGCACGCCACTGGTCGAGCGGGCCGTCGAGACCGAAGCGTTCGACGCCCTTGATCCCGCGATCGACGGCGACCCATGCCATGACGCGCGAATGCGTGAAATGCTTCGGGTCGCCTCGCATCTCCCAGATGCCGTTGTCCGGCCGTTCCCAGTTCGACTCGAGGAAATCGAGAATCGACCGCTGGATCCGCCAGACGTGGGGCTGCGCATCGAGGCCTGCGGCGCGGGCGAGGTGAAGTGTGTCCATGACTTCGCCATAGACGTCGAGCTGAAACTGTCCGGCCGCCGCGTTGCCGACGCGGACGGGCCTGGATCCCTCGTAGCCATCGAGCCATGGCACCTCGAACTCGGGGACGTGGCGTTCGCCGGCCAGGCCGTAGAGGATCTGGAGATCGTGCGGCCGGCCCGCGGCAGCGCGCACGAGCCACTCCCGCCATTCGCGCGCTTCCTCGCGGTATCCACCGAGGAGGAGCGCGTAGAGGGTGAAGGTCGCATCGCGCAGCCAGCAGTAGCGGTAGTCCCAGTTGCGGACTCCGCCGATCAGCTCGGGCAGGGATGTGGTGGGCGCGGCGACGATGCCGCCGGTCGGCGAGTAAGTCAGCGCCTTGAGCGTCATGAGCGAGCGGCGAACCATGTCCGGCCATTCGCCGTCGTACGTGCAATGCGCCATCCACTCGCGCCACCAGCGTTCGGTCTCCGCGATGGACGCGTCCGGGTCGATCGGCAGGGGCCGTGCCTCGTGCGACGCCATGTACGTGAGCACGAAGTCCTGCCGCTGACCTTCGGTGATCTCGAACTCCGCGCACGTCCTGTGATCCTCGCCGTGAGTCGGGACATCGCTGCGGAAGATCAACGTGTCCGGGCCGGCGGTGGCGATCAATGAGCCGTTCTCGTTGCGGACCCAGGGCACGATCGAGCCGTTGCCGTAACGGATCACGAGTTCCATGCGCACCGGCACGCGTCCGCTCAGCCCTTCGACCACGCGGACAATGTCGGTTCGACCGGGCCACGGCGGCATGCAGTCGATGACGCGGAACGCGCCGGAGCCGGTGTGGAACTCCGTGTCGAGGACGAGCGTGCCGTCGCGATAGCTTCGTCTGACCGTGCGGGCTTCGATGGCGGGCGAGATGCGCCAGCAGCCGTTCTCGTGGTCACCCAGCAGGCTGGCGAAGCACGCGGGCGAGTCGAACCGCGGAAGGCACAGCCAGTCCATGCACCCGTCATTGCCGACGAGTGCCGCCGTGCGAGTGTTGCCGATCAGTGCGTGGTCCTCGATGCGACAGCCCATTCGATTCGTCCCGAGGGGGTGGTTGCGTCCGGCCGGTCCGGGGGGCAACATGCGTTCCGCCGTAGCTCGGACCCGATCGCGGAGTGGCACCTGGTTCACATGGAAGGCGACACCGCCGCTGGCACGCGCGGACCGGGAACGGCCTCCGCGCCGACGGCGTGGTCGATGCTCGCGCTGCTCTCCGTTGCGGAGCTGCTCGGCATGTCGCTCTGGTTCACGGCCAGCGCCGTGTCGCCCCAGCTCAGCGAACTGTGGTCATTGTCACCATCGGAGGCGGGATGGCTGACAACCGTCGTGCAGCTCGGTTTCGTCGCCGGCACCGCCACGGCCGCCGTGCTCAACCTCGCCGATATCTTTCCCTCACGCTACTACTTCGCCGTCTGCGCGCTCGGTGCCGCGCTGGCCAATCTGCTGCTGCTGGCCGTGCCGGGCTACGCGCCGGCGCTCGTGCTGCGCTTCGCCACAGGCCTGCTGCTCGCCGGCGTCTATCCACCGGCAATGAAGATGATCGCGACGTGGTTCCGAACGGGGCGAGGCTTCGCGATCGGCACGATTGTCGGCGCGCTCACCGTTGGAAAGGCCGCGCCCTACCTGGTCAGCGCGCTGGGGACCGTCGTGTACACCGGCGTGATCGTGTCGACTTCGCTGGGCGCCGTGGCCGCCGCGGCGCTCGTCGCGGCCTTCTACAGAGACGGTCCGGAACCGTTCGAGCGGCGGCCGTTCTCGTGGGGTCTCGTCGGTACAGTCGCACGCGACGCACGGACGCGACTCGCGGTCGGTGGGTACCTCGGCCACATGTGGGAGCTGTATGCTGGGTGGGCTGCGTTCAGCATGTTTTTTTACGATTTCTTCATCGGGAAGGGATTCGAGAATTCCGAATCTCTGTCGTTCGCGGCGGTCGTCGCGTTCGGCGGAATCGCGATCGGCGGGCTTGGCTCCGTCCTGGCCGGCTCGTGGGCCGACCGGCTCGGCCGCGAGAACGTCGCGTCCGGCGCGATGATGTTAAGCGGGGCGTGTGCTCTGACGATCGGGTGGCTCATGGCGGCGCCCGTGTGGATGGTCGTATCTCTCGCTCTGGTATGGGGATTCACGATCGTAGCGGATTCCGCTCAGTTCTCGGCGCTTGTCACGGAGGTGTCGCCGCAGCACGCCGTCGGGACGGCACTGACGCTGCAGACATCGGTGGGGTTTCTGCTATCGGCATTCTCCGTCTGGATGATGATCGAGGTCGAGACACGGTACGGGTGGGGGGTGGCGTTCTCGCTGCTGGCCGTCGGCCCGGCGTTCGGAATCTGGCAAATGATCAAGCTACGGTGGGTGCGAAACAAATGATTTGGGACTATTGACCTGGCCGTTCTTGGCACATGGCTTGGCACACGACGCCGGCATGTGGCATCCCGCTGAGCAGTGGAGCCGGGCTTGCCTGGTGATTGTTTTGGTGCGTATAATACGGTTTGTGAGCGAAACGGCGCAGCCTGTGAGCGTTCTGACACGGCACACCCTCGTTCTGTGACAAGGATCCGCGCATGGCTGAAGTTAGCCCATCCTCGGTTCGGAACTTCAGGGGGCGCCCCTTGCCGGAGCCAGCGAGCCCGGTCGGGTATGCGGCCCTGATTGACCGGTACGATCTACGCGTCCCGCTCCCTCCGCGACTGACCGCGATCGCCGATCGGTTCCGACCCGAGTCGACCGAACAATGGCAACTATTCAACCCCCGTCGGGCACCGGTGGACTCTCTGGCCGGCCACCTGGAGTTCGCGTTCAAGCGCGAAGGCGTCGACCTCTCTGTGCTCTCGAGTCTCTTCAACGCCGTGCCGGCCGGGGAGTTCGAGGAGATGATTCGGGCCACGCCGATGGGTGCCTACGCGCGCCGGATCTGGTTCCTGCACGAGTGGCTGACCGGCCGGACGCTGGACGTTCCGGATGCGGCCAAGGTCAAGGCGGTCGAGGTCGTCGACCCGAATCTCCAGTACGCGCTGTCGGAAGGCGAGCTATCCGTCCGGCACCGGGTCTACGATAACCTGCCGGGTGAGCCGCGGTTCTGCCCCATGGTCCGGCGCACCGAGATCCTCGAGGCGTATCGGTCGCGCAAGCTCGCCGAGCGTGCGCGTGAGGTACTTGGCCGCACGCACCCGGACGTGGTGCAGCGTGCCGCCGCCTTCTTCCTCCTGAGCGACAGCCAGGCGTCGTTCTGGATCGAAGGAGAGCGGCCGTCCGCCTCGCGCGCCGCACGCTGGGGGCGAGCAATCGCTGAGGCCGGATCGAGGAGCCTCAGTATCGAGGAACTGGAGCGGCTCCAGCGCCTGGTGATCGGCGACGCCCGATTCGTCAATCTCGGCTTGCGGCCTGAGGGTGGCTTCATCGGCACGAGGAACCGCATCACCCAGGAGCCTGTTCCCGAGCACATCAGTGCCCGGCCGGAGGATTTACCCAGCCTGATGGAGGGGCTGATCGGCTATGACGCGCGCGCCATAAAGAGAGGGCTCGACCCCGTGATCGCCGCCACGGCGGTCGCATTCGGCTTTGTGTACGTCCACCCGTTCGAGGACGGCAACGGTCGCCTCCACCGGTGGCTGATCCACCACATGCTTGCTATCGCCGGCTTTAACCCGCCGGGGCTGGTCTTCCCCGTTAGCGCCGTGATCCTGCGCGAGATCGATGAATACAAACGGGTGCTGACTTCGTACTCGGCCCCACTCCTCGAATGCTGCATCGACTGGCGCACGACTACGGACCACAACGTCGAGGTCCTGAACGATACCGGCGACGTATACCGGTTCTTCGACGCGACCGCGCATGCCGAGTTCCTCTACCACTGCGTCGCCGAGACCGTGGAGAAGGATCTCCTGGACGAAGTCGCCTACCTGGAGGCGTTCGACCGCTTCGCCGAGGGCATCAACCAGCTGGTCGACATGCCGGACAAGACGGTCCACCTCCTCCATGACTTCCTGCGCCAGGGTGGAGGCAAGCTATCCAGGCGTGCTCGGCAGAAGGAGTTCGCCGCACTCACGGACGACGAGGTCCGCTACGTCGAGCACCTTTACTCTGAAGCCATTGGCCCTCTCGCACCCGGACCATCCGGACCAGGTCCGGAGTAGGTCGGTCACTTTATTCGCTGGCACGGCGTCGTCGATACGTGAGCGGTCATCCCGTTCGCCTATGAACCGCATCTCCAATACACCTTCACCGCGATGTCGCTCGACCCGTACAACCCGCGAGCAGAGGTCCGGGCCGACGCGGCCCCAGAAGCGCACCGTGAGCGGCTGCGTCAACAACACCTCGCCCGCGACGGTGATACTGTCGACGCGAACCACGAACTCAACCGTGTCGTTTTCGATGATGCCACACGCGGGAGTCGCGAGCAGAAGGAACACCACAGCCGCCGTTCCGCCGCGCCTCGCGCGAGGCTGTCCGAAGCGTCCCTGTCGTCCGGTCATCTTGCGCCTCCACAACGTACAGTGATCCGGGTTGTTCATTGTGCGCCGCCGCCAGTGGTACGTCTCCGAAGCCTGTCGGCATTCGATACTCGAGGCCCGCTAGACCTCGCCGCCCACGACCAGTGACTCGCCGGTGATGCCGGCGGTTTCGCCCGAGCACAACCAGACGACGGCGGCGGCCACTTCCTCGGGCCGCAGCAGACGACCCAGCGGGCTGGCGCGTGCAATGCGCGACTCCGCTTCCTCACGCGTCCGGCCCGTGCCGTGCATGACGGCGTCAGCCGCGCGCGCGGCCATGTCCGTGTCGGTGTAGCCGGGACACACCGCGTTCACCGTAATGCCGTGCCGGGCGACCTCGAGGGCAAGGGACCGCGTAAGACCGATCAGAGCGTGTTTCGACGCACTGTACGCGGCGACGCCAGGAACGCCGCGCAGACCCGCGGTCGATGCGATGTTCACGATGCGGCCACGTCCAGCGGCGAGCATCGCCGGCAGCACTCTGCGGCAGCAGAGGAATGCGCCCGTGACGTTCACCGCGATCGTGCCGTTCCACGTTTCGAGCGACGTGTCGACAACGGAGCCGCTCGGCGCGAGGCCGGCGTTGTTCACCAGGATGCCCACTTCGCCATACTCCGCGACGGCCTGATCGAACGCGGCATCGACGGACGCTTCATCGGCGACATCGATCTGCACGGTCCCGGCGCGTCCGCCAGAGGCGCGAAGCCGGTCCGCGTGCGCGGTAAGAACCGACGTATCGCGACCCGCGATGGTCACTGCCGCACCGGCGTGAACCAGAGCAGTGGCAATTGCGGCGCCGATACCGCGGCCGCCGCCGGTCACGAATGCGTGTGTACCTCCGATGCCGGTCATTCCGCGTCCTCCGCCTGTTCCATTGCGCGACGCCGCTCGATCAGTCGCTCGAGCTGACGCTTGCCCGTCAGGTACTGTACCGGCCACCACTGTGCTTCGAAGCCCGCGTCGGCGGCTGCGTGCTGCGTCCAGCGCGGATCGGCGAGGTGCGGCCTTGCGAGCGCGCACAGGTCGGCGCGGCCGGCGGCGAGGATCGAATTCACCTGATCCAGCTCGGTGATGTTGCCCACCGCGATCGTCGGCAGGCCGGTCTCGTTGCGGATACGGTCGCTGTACGGCGTCTGGAACATGCGGCCGTACACCGGCTTCGCGTCCGGTGTGGTCTGACCGGTCGACACGTGGATTGCGTCGGCGCCCGCCGCGCCGAACGCACGCGCGATCGCTACCGACTCATCGCCCGTGACG
Organism: Longimicrobiales bacterium; assembly: GCA_035513345.1. Lineage (GTDB taxonomy): Bacteria > Gemmatimonadota > Gemmatimonadetes > Longimicrobiales > RSA9 > DATKCF01. The sequence continues at coordinate 949 of DATKCF010000148.1, read as the reverse complement.
CCGTTGTCGACCCAGTCTGTCGCCGAGATGCGGACCGTCATCGGCAGGTCCGCGGGCCAGCTGTCGCGCATTGCGCGGAACACCTCGAGGGGCCAGCGCAGCCGGTTCTCGAGCGATCCGCCGTACGCATCCGTTCGCCGGTTGCTGACAGGCGTGATGAAGCTGGACAGCAGGTAGCCGTGCGCGCAGTGCAGCTCGAGCATGTCGAAACCGCAGCTGATGGCACGACGAGTCGCTTCGACGAACTGTTCGCGCACCTCCGCCATGTCCTGCACGGTCATCGCGGTTGGTGCGGCGTGTGCCGGTGTCCATGGGATCGGCGATGGCGCGATCAATGGCCAGTTACCGGTCTCGAGCGGCTCATCCATGCCCTCCCACATCAGCTTCGTCGAACCCTTGCGGCCGGAGTGTCCGAGCTGAAGGCACACACGCGCCGGCGACCACTCATGAATGAAGCCGACGATCCGTTTCCACGCGGCCTCGTGATCCGGCGAATAGAGGCCGGTGCATCCCGGCGAAATGCGGCCGCGTTCAGACACGCACGTCATCTCGGTGAACACGAGCGCCGCACCGCCCATTGCCAGACTGCCGAGATGCACAAGATGGAAATCGCCGGGTGTGCCGTCGACGGCGGAGTACATGTCCATGGGTGCGACGACAATGCGGTTGGCCAGCTCGACGGAGCGCACGCGGAACGGCGTGAACGCTGGCGGCACGCGCGCGTCATCGGCCGCCGTATCCTCTTCGGGCCGGGCCGCCCGACTCGCACGCGACGCGAACCATCGCTCGACGCCTTCGAGATAGGTGCTGTCCCTGAGCCGCAGGTTCTCGTGGCTGACGCGCTGGCTGCGGGTAAGGAGCGAGTACGCGAACTGTTCGGGCTCGAGGTCGACGTAGCGTCTGACGTTCTCGAACCACTCCATCGAGTTGCGCGACGCGTTCTGCAGTC
>DATKCF010000147.1:0-14396 GCA_035513345.1 Longimicrobiales bacterium | reverse complement strand
GGGATCAGTTGCCGCCGGGCCTCCTCCAGGAGCTCTAGCGCCAACTGGCGGCGCAACGCCTCACGGACCACCTCGCTCCGCGAACGACCGGTGTCACGGCAGACGCGATCGAGCATTCCTTCAAGGCCCGGATCGAGGCGGATGGTAACGGCACCAGTCTTCATGTCGTACAACGTACTACGACGTGGGCGATCTCCGCAAGAACTAACCTTCCTCGCACATCTCCGTACGATTACGTGGATTCCATCAAAGTAACCCCGCGACCAGACTGGCTATGCCACGAGACGAACCAACCCTCGGCGACCTCCGACGCTGCTCGTCGCCAAACCCGGAAACGGAAATGGAGGCGGAGGAGGTGGTGGCGGATCCACGAGCGGCACAGACGTCGTGATCGCACTGGAGGGCGGCATGTCGGCGGCTCCTCAGTCCGGAAGCTCGGGCAACGGAGCGGGCGCGTCGTCAGGCACCTTCACCGTGGACGTGAATCTCGGGGCGACGTACTCGACGGACCCGACCGCATGTCTGAAGCAGCCCGCGGACCTGCCCGATGACGTGCTCGCTATCCTCGTCGGCAGGCTCGAGGAGACGTACCTCGAGAGCTTCAGCGTCGGAATCGATGCGGCCGCCGTATTGGCCGGTGAACCGTCGGTGGACAACGGGATATCGCTCAGGAGCGAACGGTGGCTGCAACTCGGCAAGAACAAAGACAGAATCGGCGCTGGCTGGCCGACTGTCGTTTACGACGGAGATCCAGGCGAGGATCGATGACCCCACGCATGAACGGGTCTTCACCTTCCTCGCCGCCACCGGCGATGTCCGCGTCGTACAGCGCTATGACGGAAACGACGACGGTCAGATCAAGGCGAATGATCCCGTCGGGCACCTCACGTGCCCGCTCGCCAACGGGTCTCCGATCACGGTGACGCTGAGCCCGGCTTCCTGAGCGAGGGCGTTGAAGCGCCGGCGAGGCCGCTGGCACGCGGATTCTGGTCGCAGTGACGCTGACCCCGACTTCCCGGGGCGATAGACGTCACAATCCCCGTCCGGGGCGGTAAGGGAAGCGCCCGGACGGGCTGTCCTGGACGGTTGCATCGGCTCGGTTCTCGATCGGCTTGGGGCCGGCTTGGGGTGGCCAACGGTCGGGCCACGGATCCCTTTGCGGGAACCGCGAGCGTTGCCCAGTACCTCAAGGCCAGAGGTTTCGCAACCGATTCGTCCGACATAATGACGTACAGCTACGTCTTCCAGCGTGCCTATGTCCAGTTGGACTCCATCCCGACATTCTCGCGCGTCGTCCGCGAAGACAGCGACCTGGCCGCCGCACGGCGCCGACAGGAATTCGGTCACCGCCACGCTCTTCGCCCTCTTGTCCGCCGGCGTGGCGTGCTCGTCGGCCGACGACCCGATTGTGCCGCCACCGTTCAGCCTGACCGGCCAGTGGACGCGGATCAACAGCTCGTTCGGCGAGCTGGATGGCATGGTCGTGCAGGTGAACGGCCCGGAGTCGCAGGCGGTGATCACGGCGACGCCCGCGAACATCTACATATTCCAGTCGGGCGACCTCAAGTGGCGCAACATCGTGAAGGTCTCCGATGACGAATACGAGTACGAGGCTCTCGTTCGGCAGGCAATCGCGGGAACGCAGTCCCACATTCCCGGCCTGATCACGGTGAACGATGGCGTCAGCATTTCGCTCTCGTTCCCGACGACCGGCACGTTCCAGGACTGGATCGTCGTCGAGTGACGTTCCGGGCGGCGACCGGTGCTGTCACACATCGGTCCGCCGCCGGGTCCAATCTCTCCGAAGAGCCTGAACCACGGAACAGGAGAGGTGGACCGTGAGCACGTTCGACATACAGGCCATCGAAGTCGAGGTCGCGCCAGCACGGGCTTTCGAGTTCATCAGCGATCGGCACACGTTGCCGGACTGGACGAGCGCGTTCGCGGCCGTCGGCGAGCGGACCGCGCGGTTGCGAACAGCGGACGGCGAGGTCGAGATCGGGCTGAGCGTACTCGCGCGTGATCCCGCTCGGTGCGGACCGCTGCGTCTACACGTTCGTGCTCACGCCGCCGCCCGTGCCGCTCGAGGCGATCGAGGGCGCAATGGACGAACAGTCACGCACGCTTGCAGAGGAGCTTACGCGGCTGAAGAAGCTGCTCGCCGCCTCCGGTCGGTCCCACACGCCCGGTGGATTCCGCGCCGCTGTGGATCCGGCGACCATCGAGGCGCGAGGATCGACGGGCCCACGCGGCGCTGGATCCGGGCGGACCGGCTCGTGACGGCGACGTGCCATGATCGATCGTGCCCACACATCGGCAATGCGGACTGAGCACGTTCAGGTGCAAGGCAACGAGCAAAGCACGCTCGAATCCGAGGTGGCCCGGGCCGTATCCGGCGACCGGGCCGCACTCGAGCGTGTCGTTCGCGCGATCCAGCCGGACATCCACCGGCTGGCACTGCGGTTCCTCTGGCACCCGCAGGATGCGGAGGACGCGTGCCAGGAGATCCTGATCCGCGTGGTCACGCGGCTGGAGACGTTCCGCGGAGAGAGCGCGTTCCGGACGTGGGTGTTCCGCGTGGCGACGAACACGCTGCTGACGATGCGGCGCAGGCGAGCGGAACGGCAGGCGCTGAGCTTCGACGAGTTCGGCGCCGACCTCGGCCGCGGCCTGTCCGATGCGGAGATCTCGCCGCCACCCGACGTCGAGCACGAGCTGCTGCTCGAAGAAGTACGCATCGGATGCACGATGGCCATGCTGCTGTGTCTCGACCGGGCGCAGCGGCTCGCGTACATCCTCGGCGAGATCATGGGGCTCGACCACAACGAGGGCGCGAGCGCGATGGGGATCCGGCCGGCTGCGTTCCGCGCCCGTGTCTCGCGGGCGAGACGCGCGATCGAGTCGCTCATGACCTCGCATTGCGGGCTCGTAACCGCGAGAACGCGTGCCGCTGCCGCCGCCGTGTCGGGACCGCCATCGAGCTGGGTCGTGTCGACCCGCACAACCTGCTGTTCGCGTCGTCAGCAGCGCGCGCACGCGCGTTCCCCGACGTGCTCGAGCGGATCCGCGCGCTGGACGAGGGCCGGCGAGCAGCCGCGCTCTACAGGGCGCAGCCCGACAGCACCGCGGAGGATTTCACCGCGTGGATCCGCGACTGGCTCGACCGGCACGAGCCGGCCTGACCCTGCCCCGTCCGACGGAAGCCCGGCGGCGAGACTACCGCGCGAACGAGCAGCGGCTCACGAGATCACACCGCACCTGACCCTCGCCGATCTTGCGGAAATCGCGTGTCTCGTCACCCTCGTCGTTCTCGCAATAGACGATGCTGCGGTTCTCTCTGTGCTGATAGATGAAGGCGCGGCACATCTTCGCCTTCTCTCTGATTCGCCTTCTCTCGACAATGATGATGATCAGCGTGAGCGCCAGCACGATGAACTTGATGATGATCTCCAGGTACCGGATTTCTATCACCAGTGCCTCGACGACCAGGAGGACCAGGACCAGCATGAAGATGATGACCTTGATGACGACTTCCTGAGTGTCCTTCATTGGCGCTCTCCTTTGTCGTCCGGAGATCCGCGGTGCGGCGGGCGGGCGCGTGCCCTGTCGCGGTCTCTCGTGGGATGGTTTGCCAGTGCTCCAATGAAGGGCCCGCCGTCGGGTGATTGTCAAGGATCGCGTCACGCGGGCGAATGCGGTGTGGCATTGCGCCAGCCGCCCACCCGGCGCGCCGCGTCGCCGCTACCTGACGCGGAACGGGAAACGGCCCGCTTCGTCCTGGTCGCCCGGTGGGGCGATGCCGACCGCGCGTGCCGCCCTGACAGGCCGTCGCGGGGCATGGTTCACGTCGCGGCCGCGAGGCGATTTCCCTCGCCGGGATCGCAGCCGGTCACTCCGGCGTCGTCGGTCGAGGCCGCGTTGCGGACGTCAATGTTGCGTCGGAATCGCACCTGACGACATGTTGCACCGCCCGAGCCCGAGCCCGAGCCCGAGCCCGAGCCCGAGCCCGAGCCCGAGACCGTCCGAGCCCGAGCCCGTCCGTCCCCGTTTCGACTGCGCCCTGGCCGGTCCGCAGGAGGCGGCTGCATGCGTAAGCTACTGCGATTGATCGCACTGAGTCTGCCGGTGTTCGCATGTGGAGGAACGCCGTCCGCGACTCCGTCGCAGTCACCGGTGCCGCCGCCCGATTTCCTCCTGGCGGGTGCCGCGGCGGATCCTGCTTTCCCTGCGTGCCTTGCAGACGAGTTCGCCCGAATTGCCGAACGACATGCCAACCGGCAACAGCGAATGGAGGCTGGCGGGCGAGTCGCGGAGATCAACGCCCGGACGTCCGCGGAGTTTGCGGATCGAGCCCGAACGCAGGCTGCCACTGACGCGCTGAGGGCGCAGATCGCGGCGGCCAATTCGACCGACCAGGAGGCTCAGGCCCGGTTGTCGTCGGCAAACGGAATCGCCGCGCTCGCATTCGCACACGCAGCGTACACGGAAGCGCAGGCGACGGCGGCCGCGCGGGCACCGCCTCGAAGTCGTCCGGACCGAGATCCGCCCACCCCTCGCACGCACACCCGAAGTCGCCGGGCTGTTCGAGCACGCTCGGCATCTCGCTGACGGACTTGGAGTTACAATCGGCGAGGGCAGCGGCAGTGACGGGCTCGCTCGTCGCCGCTCTCGGTCTGCCCGTCATCGATGGAATCGGCGCGCGCGGCGCCGGCGCGCACACCAGTGATGAGCATATCCTGTTGTCGGACCTGCCGTTCCGGCTCGCACTGTACATGCGGCTTGTTGGAGACGGTGTGACCATCCACACGCGTATAGCGTTGCCGGACCACGAGATACGGTCTCTGACAACGGGCCGACGATGGCAGACGTCACAATCGTCACCAACGGGGAAGCGGATCGGGGAACGGCGACATGTCGACGGCCTGCACGAGGGCTTCCGTGCATCCATGGCCGGTGGTGAAATGACGAAGGTCATGAACACCGCGTGGGGCACGCGCGAGTTCCACATCCGCGACCCCGATGGAAACGGCCTCCAGCTCTACCGCCTGCTCTGAGCCTGCCGGCCAGCGCGGAACGGGGGGGCTTCGGTGCGCCTCGTCGTCTGATCCGCGCGAATGGGGCGGCGTTCCTGCGAACCCGCCATGCGCCCCGGCCGATCGCGCCCGGTCGGCGGCGGGCTCGACTGGTCCCGGTCAGAGAGCCGGATCCAGCGCCAGCGACGGCTGCGCGTCAACGGCCAGGCCAGTCTGTCCGACGCACCCGACGACCTGGCCGTTTATCCGGGGGCGCGACTGCTCGTGCGCGTGCGTGCCATGCGCCTGGAAGCGCACCGACTGGGCGCGCGACGTGCTGCCCGCCGGCGATCCCGCGCGCGACGAGCCCGCCGGCGGCTGACCTGACCACGCGGAGCGGCCCGCCATCCCCCGGGGGACGGCGGGCCGCGATCGCACCCGGGATCGGGGCTCAGAACGTGACCGTCACGTCGTTCGAGCAGGTCGAGGTTCCCGCCTCGCAGACGCGGTACACATACGAACCGCCGCCACGCTGGTCGATGTTGTCCGTGAACGCTCCACCGTTCGGCGTCGTCGCGATCAGTGCGCCATTGCGGTAGACATCGACGTTCGTCGAGCTGGCGCCGGACCACGTCAGGTCGGCCTTCGGCAGTCCGCGCACCTTGTAGCCCGTCGCGCTCAGCGTGAACCCGCCGGACGGCGGCTCCGACACCGTCACCTGCTGCGACGATGTGTCGCTCGCATTTTCGTTGTCCGTCACGGTCAGGGACACCGTGTACGTGCCCGCCGCGACGTACGAGTGCGATGGGTTCTGCTGGTTCGATGAGTTGCCATCCCCGAATGTCCAGCTCCGGCTGGTGATCGTGCTGTTTCCGTCGGCGTCCGTGCTCGTGTCCGTGAAATCGCAACTCAGGTCCGTGCACGAGAACGTGAAGCTGGATGCCGGCGCCGTGTTCCCGCCGCCACCGTCATCGCCGCCGCCGCCCAGACCGTTCACGGCGTTGAACACGTTGATCCTGCCGTGGCCGAACAGGTTGTCACGGCCCGCAGCGCCGAGGTCGTCGGCCGAGTTGATCATGCGGGTCAGCTTCGCGTCATCGTCCGTAATGCCCAGCGCGTGCAGGAGTGCGCCCAGGCCCGCCGCCTGCGGCGAAGCCATCGACGTGCCGGCAGCGAACGCGTAGCCCGTGCTCGAGTTGTTGTACGACGACAGGATGTAGCTGTAGCCGTTCGGGTGCTCGTCGTCGCCGCCCGGTGCGGAAAGTTCGATCTGCGAACCGAAGTTCGAGTAGCTGGCCAGGTTGTCGGACCAGTTTGTCGCGCTTACCGCAACGCACTCCGGAAACGCGGCAGGATACGAAACCGCTCCGCCGTCGTTTCCCGCGGCGCAGAATGGTAGCACGTTGTTGGCCCGTGCGTACTGGAGCGCCGACTGCTCGGCCGACGATCCGCTCGATCCGCCCAGGCTGATGTTGAGCACGTTCGCACCATTGTCGACGGCCCACGTGATGCCCTCCGCGATCGCCGACAGCGGGCAGCCATAGCTACTGAACGGTCCGCGGCTCGTCGGGCCGCACACCTTCGCGACAACGAAGCGCACGTCGCTTGCGAACGCCACGCCGGACACGCCCTTCCCGTTGTTCGTCGCCGCCGCGGTAATGCCTGCGACGTGCGTGCCGTGACCGTTGTCGTCCGCCGCGTTGGTGTCACCCGCGAAAAAGTCGTGCTGCGCAGCGATGCGCCCCGTCAGCTCCTCATGATCCGCGCGGATGCCCGAGTCAATAATGCCGATCCGCGCCGACCCGATCACCGCGCCGAGCTGCTCCCACGCCTCCAGCCAGTCCATGTCCGCGTCCACAGCGCCCGTCATCGCCAGCACGCTGCCCGAGCCGTTGTAGATGTGGCCATCGTTGTCGAGGTCCCACTTGTAGCCGAAGAACGGATCGTCGACCGGCACAAACGTGGGATTGCCGAACGTGCGGATCAGATCCGGCTCGGCGAACTCGACGTTCGGGTTGTTCGACAGCGCGCCCGCAATGGCCAGTTCGCGGCCGGCCGGCACGCTCAGAACCCGGATACCGAGCACGAGGTCACGTTCGATACTCGCGCCCGCCGCCGCCGCGACCGCCGGTTCGGCGACGCCCGGCCGGAACCTGGCCAGCAGGCGACCCTCGACGAAGTCCACGCCCTGGACCAGCGACGAGGAAGCCTCGGGCAGTGCGGCCGACGCCTCTGGCGGCGAAACCGGCTCCCCGGTGCAGGCGGGGATGGCGGCTGTCGCCAGCATCACGAGCAATGCCGGCGCGGCCCGGCGACGCACAGGTGGGCGCATCGTTCTCATCGGTCCTCCGTAAAGTTGCAGACAGGCTGGGGTCTCGACGGCTCCGGAGCGCACGATCCGGTAAACGCCGCAGTGGAATTGTGACCTTCGGAGCAAGGGACGGGCCGGGCGGGCAACCGCCGCGTCCGCGCGGAGCGCAAGCCTGGACGGACCACCGGGAACCCCATGGATCCCCATGTGCTGTAACACCTTGAATGCGTCGATGGGATGGGCGGTTGGCGGTCGATTCGAAGCCGCGCGGCCGATGGACCGGGTTCCCGGCCGCGGCGGCTGACATCGACGACCGGACCGAGCGAGACAACTGTCGATTCGTCCCGACACGAGCGAATGGGTAGAATTTTCCGGAAGTGCGAACTCCGTTGGCGCTTCGAACCTCATGTTCCCCGCGCACCGTGGCGAACCTCAACGGTGCAGCCCTCGCGTCGAACCGCGCCTCGTTTCCGCACAGCGGCGGAACGCCTCGCCGACGTTCGACGCCCGCACGGGAGCGGCGCCGGTGTTGAAGCGGATCGATACACCCTGGCTGGGTGAACGGCATGGGCACCTGTCAGACTGGGTCACTCAGCGCTGGGTCGAATATACGGGACAACGTGTTACGCTGGCCGATCACCCATGGCTCGACGCGGCCACCGGACGTGCTGACGGCATCGGCAGCTCGTTCTTCGCCCGCTACGCGCGAACGCACGGCCTCCTCTTCGAATCGGGTGATCCGTCAGCCGGTCTGCTCGAGGACTTCGGCGCGCTTGCGGGCCCGGGTTTCGATCCGTCGCGCGTCGACCCCTCCGTCGCGGACTTCTACGAGCGAACCGGCGGGTTCGACCTCGATGCGTGGGCCGAATGGTGCGGCCCGTTCCGTCCATTCGGCCGGCTCCTGCAGCTGCTGTTCAGCCGGCGGCTCCAGCAGCTGAATGTCCCGCTTTCCTCCCTCGATACCAGTCGCGGTGTGACCAGCGAAGTCGTCCGGCTCAGGGACCCGACCACGGGAAGCGTGCGCATCACCGCCTGGATCCGCCATCTCGTGCGCACCGGCGACGTGCTCTACGCGGGGACCTACTCGATCGCCCGTATTCCGGGACACGACGGCCCCTGTATCAAGGTCGCGTTTCCCCTGCCCAACGGGAACGCGCTCGTCATTATGCGGCCCCAGGCACACGAGGACGGGTCGCTGTCCGTGACATCGGCCGGTCGCCGCTTCGGCGATCCGGGCTTCTACTTCACGATCGTCGATGGTCCCGGCCGGATCGTCGCCCGCTATGTCCGGTCATTGCGCGAGTCGATTCGCGTCCACCCGGCCAGGAACGGCGAGGTCCACGCCGATCACGTGCTCGTCCTCTGGGGAGCCACGTTCCTGAGGCTGCACTACCGCCTTCGCTCGAGGTGATGGCGCGCGGCTCCGGCGGCAGTACGTGGAGGAGGGGAAGGCAAGCGTATCCGGACAGCCGCTCACGGGCGACTGGATCTGACCACAGCTTGCGACACCATCACCGCCTCGTTTCGGGCGGGATCTCCGACTCCCATTGGGCCAGTGCATCCCGCACGACCTCGACGAGTGCGGTGTCGCCCGTAATGGTCCAGTCGAGCGACTGATATGTCACGGTCGCATCGCCCGCCGCATGAAAGAACAGCAGAGCGCGCACGGCGGGCATACGGTCGGGCAGGTTGGTGAGCGCGCGCCGATACCATTCGTCGCGTTGGCCGCCGGCCGAGAGCGTGCCGAATTCGGCGATCATGAGCGGCTTGCCGGCGCCCGCGAGATCGGTGTAATGACGTTCGAATATCTCGTCGAAAGTCCACCATTGGGACCATTGTGCGACGGTGCCGTAGTTGAGTACGCCGGTCGCGATCCAGTCGACGAAGTCATTGCCGGGGTAGTACTGCCAGTACCCATCGTATGCAATGTGCGGCGACCACACCCACAGGACGTTGGATGCGCCGGCGGCACGGAACCGTTCGACGACATGGCGCCAGGCGCCGATGAATTCGTTCGGCTCCCGATCCTGCGGACCCCACGGGTAGCGGTAGGGATCGTTCATCTCGTGGCCGAACCGGACGAACAGCGTCTCGCCGTAACCGGCGGCGGCCGCGGCCCATCGATCAATGTAGAAATCGTAATCGCCGCGGGCGACGTCGAGGAGTCCGGGCCTCGCTCGGTCATCCGGCAGTGGAAGGTGCGAACGCAGCTTCGAGTCGAAGTCGTTCAGCCAGGGCTCCCAGGTGATGACCGGAATGGAGCCGAGGTCGCGGATCGCGCGGACGATGCGCAGTGGAAACTGCTGATCGGGTCGGTCGCCCCATGCCGTGTATAGATGCAGCAGCGGGAACGTCATCCCGGTCGAGCGTTCGAGCTCGATCACGCCCTCCAGCGTGCTGGGCATACCGTCATCATAAGCGCCGACCAGCAGCGCCGGCGTTTCGTGGAGCAGGCCGCCATCGCGATGATAGGGAGCGAGCCACGAAAGGTCGTCCGCACGACCGTTCCCGCGCAGCATGTGCACGATCGCAGTCTCGGCTCCGCCTATGCCCGCGCCGACCCGGCTCAGGATTGCGGCCACAGGTCCCTGCGAGTGGCCACCCGCGTACGTGAGGAGCACCGTCGCGCCGGTGGCGGCGGCCAGTGCGACGGAAACGACCAGGATGCGGTTGATTGTGCTCATCGGTGATTCACCAGTGTGCGTGACTCCGTGTCCGTGACCGCGAGAGCATCCCATGCGCCTCCGCGAGGTGGCGTCCTTGCCTGCCATGCCGCGCGGACTGCGAGGGCAAGGAGGCACGCGGGCACCGCGGCGAAGCCGATCATGCCCCACGTCGCCTCACTCGTCAGGCGAACGTCCACCTGATCCATGAGCACGAGCCGGCGGTACAATGTCCATACGAGCGTCAGGAGAAACGTCGCCTGCAGCGCGAGGTGCGGCCAGGCGAGGCGGGGGAATCGCCCGCGCACGCCGCGCTTCTCGGTCGGGATGTAGGGAATGTGCGCGCGCACGATCGCCAGCAGCGCACCCGCCATGACAATGGGCCAGCATGCGATCTTGAGTGACATGCCGCGCAGGTGCAGGCCGCGCTTGGCTGCGGGGTCGCAAAGCCATCGCTGCGCGAACAGGTAGATCACGGCTCCGAAGATGGCGACGGGCCCGCCGGCGACCAGGAATCCGTTGAACTGCATCGCCGCGGGCTGCACGCCGGTCCACAGGTACAGGTACGGGAGACAGAGGAAGAGGGCGGTCGTGATGCCGAAGAGGTAATAGGATCCGATCGCGGCGTAGGCGAAGCGCTGTCGCCATGACAGCCGTGTGAACAGCCGCGGCAGCTCGGCGAACAGCACCTCGTACACGCCACGCGCCCACTTCAGCTGCTGCCGGTAGAACGACCCGAGGTCCTCCGGGACGAGTCCTCGACTCACGATCTCCGGCACATACCCGGATCTCCAGCCCGCCGCGTGCAAGCGGATCGACGTGACCAGGTCCTCGGCCAGGCCGATGCCGTGGCCGCCGATCGACGCAAGCGCGGCGCGTCTGAACGTGCAGTTCGCGCCAATCGCAACGGCTGCGCCGTGCCCGTGCAGACCGCTCTGGGTCGGGCCATAGAAGGCGTATGTCTGCTCCGCCGCCGCGCGTGCGACGAGCGAGCGTTCCTGGTTGTAGTACGCCTGGGCAACCTGAACGAAGCCGATACGCGGATCGTCGAAGTAACCGAGCACGCGATCCAGGAATTCGGGAAACGGGATGTGGTCAGGATCGAGCACGAGGATGAAATCGGCGTCGGTCAGGGCCAGCGCCCGATTGATCTTGCCGGCCTTGGCACCCGGCACGTCGAGCACCTCGGCGTGCCGGGCTCCGTGCCTTGCCGCCAGCTCAGCGAACCGCGGATCGCGCGTGTCATCGAGGAGCCACGTCGTATGGGGGTACCGTATCCGTGCGCAGGCGGCCAGCGTCCGATCGAACATCTCGATCGGCTCGCCAGGCGTACTCGTGGTGAAAATCGCAACGCGCAGGCCGGGAGGCGCGGTTCGTGGTTGTGGATGCCGTATCGCAGCGCAGTTGATCCAACCGATGACGATTCGTGCGACGCCGTACCAGAGCGCGAGGCTCAGGGCAACGAAGAGTGGAAGCGATCCCACGTGCTCCGCGCGAAACCACCACTCCGCGAAACGCACGACGGCCACGAAACCGGCCGCGACCAGCGCGAGCATCCCGAGCACATCGCGGAAACGGACGTCACGCGCTCTGCGATGCAGCCATGCCTCCCCGGTTGCGGTGACGGTGTCCGCAGGTGCAGCCACGCCGGCCAATGCCGGCACCTGGACCGCCGATTCCTGATTCATCGCGAACCGGGTGGCGGGGGCAGGAAAACGACCAGGACACCCGAGCGGAACCGCGTATCGTCGTAGAACGCGGTGCGCCTGTGCGTTGATTCGAGGAAGAGCGACGTGCGCGGACCCGCGCGCAGACGCAGCGTCGCGCGCGCTTCCAGCGGATGGAAGCTGCGCCGGTATTCGCCGCGGTTGATCGGCGAATCCGGCAGGGTGTCGGCCGGGAAGAAGAACGGCGCGTCCTCCGCCGCGTGCAGGCCCCATGAGGCATTCGCGAACAGCGCTACCGAGCCGTTCGGCCACAGTGCGAGAGCGCCCGCAGGTCCATGCGTAAATGTTCGCTCGGGTGTGTGATAGGGAACGTACCGGCCGGGAAGCGTGCCTGCGCCATCGGATGAGGCACCCGCGACGCTTGTGTAGCGGCTTTGTCCGGCATCCTGATAGCCGACGTGCCAGCCGGCGCGGAAGCCTGAGGCCTCGTCGCTCACGATTGGCGCAAGCAGCCACGCCCAGACCGAGTGCACTGCGTTGCCATCGCCGAACCGGTCCGACCGCCCCGCAGCCTCGCCCATCCAGCCTGACGCGTGATCCAGCCCGACGCGCAGCTGAAACCGGGTCGGCAGCACGGCCGTTGCGATTGATGCCGTCGTATGGAGGTAGGGCAAGCGTTCCGCCGAGAACTCGGCCGATGTGTGCGCGCCGAGCCGCAATGTAGCGGCGCCGCGGGCAGTGAATCGGGTGATGGCCGGGCCGGACCAGTTCGCGAGCCCGGCGCGGAGTTCCAGCGCCAGCGGGCCGGCCACCGTGGCCCGCAGACCGACATCACCGGTAGCTACGTGCGCCGACGAGTCGCTCCAGGCGAACCGGATCCATGACGCCCGTCCATCGAGCGTCAGACCGGGAGTGATGAACAGCCCGGCCTCACCGGAGAGGCCCGCCCGCACGAGCGCCTGTGTATCACGCCCGCCGGACGGATCGAGCCGAATCCACGGTGAATACGCGCTGCGGATCTCGTGCAGCGTCGCCGCGGCGCCCTCGTGATCGGGATCGATCTCGAGGACCCGGCCGAGTCCCTCGCGGGCGCGCTTCACGCGCCCCGACCAGTAGTCGATCGTCGCGAGCAGGAACAGCGCCTCGGCGTCATCCGGATGGGTCCGAAGATGAGCCTCGACGACCGCCGCGGCTGCAGTCAGTTCACCCGAGTCGCGCAGCGCGCGCGCCCGGTCCAGGCTGTTCTGACCCGCAGCCGGTTGTGCGGACAGCGCGACCACGAGCAGCATAGTTCGGATTCTCACCCTTTACAGTATCGGAGCCAGCGGTCAACCGGCACAGCCGGGAACGATCAGGTGAGGACCGAGGACAGGATCAGAGGTGCAGTCCGCTCTACGACACGGCGTTGGCAGGGGCGAGTTGCCACGCCCCGGACGCGACCAGACCGGGCCCGGGGTCACACATCCCCGTCCACGGGACGGCAAATGGCATCAACCTTCACGCGGCGCGGGCGACGACGAGCTTCTGGATGAAGAAGCCGTGACACCATCCTCACGGGACGAGGAGGATTGGGAGTGGTGAGTCGCTTCGAAGTCTACCTCGTGAATCTGGATCGAACCGTTGGAAGGGAAATCAAGAAGACACGTGTGTGTCATCGTGAGGGTACGCAGATGTTGGGTGCAAGGCTCGCCGCTTCCGAGGTAGGCGCCGAGCATGCTCCCACGCTATATTGCGGCCAAGCGTTGGGCAGATAGCCAGGAGCGAGCGATGCCAGAAGTCTTTGAGAGAATTACAGTTAACCCGAAGCAGTGCGGAGGCAAGCCCTGTATTCGGGGTATGCGGATTCGCGTCAGCGACGTTCTCGACCTGCTCGCGTCCGGGCTGAGTTCCGCTGAAGTGCTGGAAGAGCTGCCCGACCTCGTCCAGGAGGATATCGATGCGGTCCTCCGCTTCGCCAGCCGAAAGCTGAACCATCCGATCGTCGCCGCGTGAAGCTTTGGCTCGACGCTCAGCTGTCGCCTGTGCTCTGTCGCTGGCTGGCGGAAGCCTTCGACGTGGACGCAGCGCACGTGCGTGAATTTGGACTGCACGAGGCCGAGGACCACGATTTATTCGACGCTGCTCGAGCGGCGAGCATCGATGCCGTGGTGACCAAAGATCGGGATTCATCGATCTTGTTGAGCGGCTTGGTCCGCCGCCCAAGGTAATCTGGATTACCGTCGGCAACACGTCGAACCGGAATTTGAAGCGGATTCTTGCGGCTACGCTTCAGGACGCGCTGGATCTCCTGGAACACGGTGAGGTCCTGGTTGAGGTGAGCGAGCATCGTGCATAGAATTACCGTCTTCTAGCGTCAGGCTACTGTTGACCGTCCGGGCTGATGGGTTACAGAAAAGTCCGGGTTGACAGGTTACTTCAATCAACGAGGCCGCAACGCGCCCGATCGGTCGCACCTTGATCTGCATCGCCGTTCCCGGTTTCCCTGGTGCGGATGGTAACGGCACCAGTCTTCATGTCGTACAACGTACTACGACGGGGCGATCTCCGCAAGAGAAAGAGCCTGGTCGAGTCGTGGCTGAGCGAGCCTACGGGCGTCCGGGGCGGCGGCAAGGCCAAACGGCATTTTCCGCCTCGGCCCCGAGGTGGCGTGAGCGGATGCGTGGACGCGCGGGCGATCGAATTCCGCAGCCCGGCTCAGCGGCCGGTCGTCGGGCTGCCGGCTTCGGCGATGAACCGCGCCATC
>DATKCF010000146.1:0-18212 GCA_035513345.1 Longimicrobiales bacterium | reverse complement strand
TGGATCCGCGCACGCGCAGCGAGCGCGGCCGCATCGACTGGCGCACTCACGAGCACTCTGAAGACAGGACTCGGTGGCAGGTTCCTGGCCAGGTCGATGCCGCTCACGGGATCCGCGCCGAGAACCCGCGGCGGCGCCACGCGGAACGAGCGCGTGAACGCTTCTTCGAGTGCCGCGCCATCCATTGCGCTGAAACCGGGAAGCACGGTAACCGTGTACGTGTGGCCGGGTGTCAACGGCCGGTTCGGCGTGAACCGGATCGTGAGGGGGTCGCGCCATTCGAGCCGACCATCGATCGCCGGGTCGATGCGGAATACGGCCTCGGCATTGACACTCGCGTCGAGTCCGCCGGCAACGGGCCGGTCGAACGTGACAGTCACTTCGGCCAGTGGATCGGCCGGCGTTTCGGGAGTCACGCGAATAACGCGGAGCGGCCCTCCGACGGGGGCAATGATGTTGACTGCGGCGAACAGGAGCGTCAGGCGGATGGCAAGCATTGTCGACCTCGACTACGTTGAAGCGGGCGGCATCGCCACGCGTATTTTTCTCATGGGCATGAACCATGCCCGCCCGATAGCAGGCTGCAAGGGAGTCGTGATTTGTCGCGCCGCCTGAAACTCATACTCGGCGTTGGCGCGCTCGCCATTGTCGTGGCAGCGCTGTCCGTTGCACTGCGTCCCGAGTCGCCACGCCAGCAGTTCTTCGGACTGCGACCGGACCTGTCGGACGCGCGACGTGCCGCCGACGCGTGCGCTGCCGCGCTCGAGGTCGAACAGGCCGAATTCGACGAGTATGTCGAGCGTGTCGAGGACCTGCGCACCCGCATTGCCGAGTTCGAGGCGCTCGATGAACGCGGCGTGCCTGCCCGTGACTACCCGCAATACCTGTTCGCGGTCGACACGTTCAATGCGATCCTGCCCGGCTGGGAAGCGGCCGCGGACACGTTGCGCACGCACCGGCAGGCGTGTGAGGAACTCGTACGCGTGCATAACGCGCTCGCGGATTCCGCGCGCGCGCTCGCGGAACAGACGGAACTCCTCGATCGACAGGGTCCGCCGCCCGATCGGCCGTGAGAACGGCGCCGGGTCTTGCCGCCGGGCGCTCGCCGCCGTAATACCCTGTCATGACGATGGAACGTGTGGCGAGGGGGGACTGGATCACGAAAGTCGAGTTCCACGAGCGGCTCGGCCGGTGGTACCGCGACACGGATGACCCGGTGATCGGCGATCCGGACGCCGACCGGCGGACGACGTGGCTCTGGATCCGCGACGGCCACCGGCTGGCTCGCCTGTTCGCCGACACGTCGCGCGAGGCGGTGGCCGAGTATCTGCACCTGCTCGCACGGCTTCACGGCGCCGTCGACTGGCACGTCATCCCGAGCGCGGCGGGCCAGCACACGAAGATCGCGTTCGGCCCCGACCGCGCTGTCCTCGACGGGTTCCACCTTTACGCCGACCCGAGTACCGTGGCGCCGCGCACTCGATGATCGAAATCACCGCCGAACCAACCGCGTGGGTCGTCGTGGCCGAAGGCTGGGCCGACCACCAGACCGCATTGACGTGCGCCGAGATCGCCGCCCACGAGCGCATCCGGATCCGCTACGCCGGCCTGGACGTCGAGCCCATCGTGTCCGCTACCGGCCTGCGCGTGCTGCCGGACTTCACGGTCGACGAAATCACTGCCGACGACGCCGTCATCCTGATCCTGCCGGGCGGCCCGCTGTGGGTCGATCATGATGCGCCCGCTGTCACTGCTGCGATCCGCACGTTCCGCGAGCGCGAGATCCCGATCGCGGCGATCGGCAGCGGCACCCTCGTCCTGGCCCGCGCGGGCGTCCTCGGCGGCGTGCGCCACACGTCGAACAGCCTGGCGTGGCTCAAGGAGCACGTGCCCGAGTACCGCGACGATCTGCATTACGTGAACGTCATCGATGTCGCCGATGGCGGCCTGGTCACGGCGCACGAAGCCGGCGCCATCGATTTCGCGCACGAGATCATCAAGCTGCTCGAGCTGCGCGACGAGCCCGACCGCCGCGCATGGTATCGCCTGCATCGGGAGGGCGTGCTGCCGATCGGGTAGGGAGGCCGCTGCCAGGACTGCTTCGTGGCAGGGTTTTTCTCGGCGGGGTGTTTCACGCTGGGGACGCAGGGGGTTTCGCAGGGGGCGCGGAGGAAACAGATCTGATTTTTTTTGGGGCCGTCCGGAATGGGTTGCCTGTCAGGGGCTGAGCGTCATCCCTGGTTGAGTAGCGGAACGGTTGATTGCCCCGTGTGCCCCCGATCCCCCTCCCCAAACCCTCCGCCTCCATCGTCCGACCCCTCTCCGTCTCCGTACCCGCTCCCCTCTCCCGCAGTGCAAGCGGGGTGGCCCGCGTTGAGCGAGGGAGGACGCTGAGTCCTCTGCGTTACCGCTGCGTCCACTCCGTTGCGCGGAAGAGGCTGTATGCGGTGTGTCGCCTCAGAGGATGATGTACGTGGTCCAGGCGACGATCCAGCCGATGATGACGTCGCCGGGGTAGTGCACGCCGAGATAGCAGCGGGAGATCCCGACGAGTAGCGCGAGCGCCAGCACGAGCACGGACAGGATCGGACCGAGCGCGGCGGCGACGGGCAGCGCGACGGCCAGAGCGGCGGTCGCGTGGCCGGACGGGAAGCTGAACCGGTCTGGCGGCACGGCAAGGAACGCAAATCCGACGGGCATCTGAGGTCGGCTGCGCGTGACCGTCCGCTTCAGCAGTTGTGCCACGATGTGCGAGATCGCCAGCGTCTGGATGGCGAGCCGGCCGACCGGACCCGTGCCGGGGATCAGCCCTGTAGCGAGCAGGATCGAGAAGAGGATGGTGAAGGTCGCGCCGCCCAGGTGTGTGACCGTGATCATCGTGCGGTCCAGCCAGTCCTTCCGGCGAACCACTACAGCGGCCAGCAGCCGCTCGTCGAAACTGCGTATCCTGAAAAGCAAGGCGGTCACATCCTCGAGTATCGGTACTGCCTACCGCAATACGGAAAACATCGGGCATCGGTTCCCTGGTGGCTCGTCACCACAGCCATGCAGGAACGTGCTGCGAACCACGTGCCACGATGTGGCGAGTGCGGTTCAGCGCGCTTCGACCTGCACGCAGTCGCGCGACTGACTCTCTCTGGACGGAGTCCCGGCGGCCGGTCAGCCCGGACGGGTTGCGTGCCAGGCGGCCAGGACCTCCGCCTCCCGTTCGGCGGTCAGGCCTGGACGGCGGCGGTCCGGGTCGCGGGTGAAGTGGTAGTCGAGGGTTGCGCGGGCGGTATCGGCGAGTGTCCTGAACGTGAGCCCGGATGCGACTTCGCGGCTGAGGTCGAACCGGGCGAATCCTTCTAAGCCGGGTGTCGGCGGGCGCCAGACGGGCATTTCCTGGTAGGGCCGGACATTGTGTTCGCGCAGGAACTCGAACGGCACCCAGGTCCATGAGAGCGGCGTATCGACGATCGCGGCGATGCCGTAGAGCATCTCGGAGATGGAGCGGCCGTTCTCGGGGCCGACGCCCATGTAGCGGCCGTATGTGCGGTTCTCGCAGAGACGAACGATCCATTCGCAGAGGTCTCGCACGTCGATGACCTGGATGCGATCGACCATCGGGTTGCCGGGCGCGAGGATCTCACCGCCGCGGTGGATGCGGGCGGGCCAGTACGTGAATCGGTCGGTCGTGTCATCGGGTCCGACAATGAGTCCGGGCCGGACGATGGTGGCCCGATCGCCGAAGATGCCCATTGCTTCCTTCTCGGCGAGTGCCTTGCCGAGGCCGTACGAGTAGGGCCGACCCTCGGTCCAGCCGGAGTTCTCGAGTGTGAGTACCGGTGAGTCGACCGTGGCCGGGACCTGGGTCAGGTCCGCAAAGACGGAGCGCGTCGACACGAAGAGGTACTGCTCGGCACTTTCCCGCAGCAGTGTCGCCGACTCACGCACCCATTGAGGCGCGGTCGGACCCGCCGCCGCCGAGTTGTCGATCACGGCGTCCCAGGTCCGCCCCCTGAGCGCGTCCAGCCCGCCGGGCTGCGACCGGTCGCCCGTCAGTTCCTCGACGCCCGGGAACAGGTCGGGGTTGCTGCCACGGTTGAAGATTGTGACTTCGTGACCGCGCTCGACGGCGTAGCGGACCTGGTACGGCCCGATGAAGCCGGTGCCGCCGAGGATGAGCAGGCGGATCGCGCGCGGCGACTGTACTTGCTGCGGTCGCGCGTGCGTCGACATCGTCGCGGCTGCCGATGCCGGCGTCAGTCCAAGGCTCAGCGCGCCGCCCGCGGCGGCCGTCATGCGGATGAACTGTCTGCGGTCCGTGCTCATTGTCGCTCCCGCGCCGTCGGTCGTGGCGTTTCCGGATCGTCCCAAGTTACACCGTTCACCGCCTGCCCGGCCAGCGCGGAGCCCTGTAGCAGGCCGGGCCCTCTGCTCACGCCCACGACTGGACCGAAGGGCTACGCCAGTATCATATTCCAGTTGGGCCCGACGACGGGTCAGCAGACCGTTCAGGCCAGCGTGCCGGGCGCGACACCGGTCATATTCACGCTGACAGCTAACTGAGGTACGGGGGCGGCAGCCCCCGAGCGCTGACAGGTCCACCCTTTGGACGGAGGCAACCCATGCGCCCGTTCCCGAGCTCACGGTGGCATGCGACAACGTCGCGGCGGGCGTCGGCGTCGGTCCTCCTGCTCGTCGCGGCAGCCGCGTCCGCCGGCGTCTCCAACGCACAGGCCCAGCAGATCCGCGGCCGTGTTGTCGATGAGCAGTCGCGCAGCGCCCTCGTCGAATCGACCGTGACGCTGTACGCCGGTGCCGACAGCACTCGCATCGACCGCGCCGGTACAGCGGAGGACGGCTTCTTCATCCTGACCGCGCGCGGCCCGGGACAGTACCGCATCGTAGTCGAGCGGATCGGCTACTCACCGGCGGAACGTGACATCACGCTGCTTGATCAACGTGAGCTGCTCGTGCCCGCGTTCGTGCTGCGGAGCGAGGCGATTGCGCTGGACACGATCACCGCGCGAGGCCAGGCCACCAGGCAGAGCGCAACCATCGATGTCGGGTTCCGACGCGCCTCGCACCTGATCGCGGGTGCGCAACTCGCGATGCTCGAACGCACGGGCACGAGCGTGAACGCCGCCGTCCGCCAGCTCGGCGCCGGCCTGCGCGTCCGGGACTACAACATTCCCGGTATGATCCGGGTCCTGACGTGCGTCGAACTGACGCGGCGCCTGCCGTCGTTCCGCCCCACTGGCGACAGCAACAAGTGTGACATGGTCGCGCTCGTGCTCGACGGCATGACCATTCCTGACCCGTTCAACGCCTACCAGGATCTCAGGCTGCGGGACATCGAGAGCATCGAATACGTGCCGGCAGCAGAGGCCGGACTGCTGTACGGCATGGAAGCGAGTGCTCACGGCGCGATTGTGGTGTGGACACTCCGCCGGGGTCCGCATCGATCGGAGGACAGGATAGCAGATAGACGATAAAGGGCAGTGATTGCGGGAAGTATTCTTCTCCCGCAACTCCGAGGGAACGTCAGGCCCCCTCAGTACCCTTCCAGTTTCTGGACCTGGGGCTCCATCTCGGTTGCCATGCAGGTCGGGCAGATGCTGTGGCTGAACCGGGATTCCGTGTGGGCCGAGATGTAGTCTTCGACGGTGTGCCAGTAGTCCCCGTCGTCGCGGATCTTCCGGCAGTACGAACAGATGGGCAGGATCGACCGCAATGTCCGCACTTCGGTCAGTGCCTCCTGCAGCTTGCGCACGAGCTGCTCACGCTCCTCTTCGGCCAGCTTGCCCGCGGTGATATCGCGCGCCATTGAATAGATGACCTGTCCCTCGGGGTCCGACGTCGCGTTCCAGTGGAGCCACCGGAACGAACCGTCCTTGCAGAGATACCGGTTCTCGAAGGCGAGCGCCTGCCCGCCTTCACGTACTCTGGCATTCTGCTCGAGCGTGCGCTCGCGGTCATCCGGGTGGACGAACTCGATGAAGGGCCGCGCCATCAACTCCGCACGCGTAAAGCCGAGCGTGCGCTCCCACGCCGGGTTGAGTCGGTTGAAGTGGCCGTTGAAGCCCAGGAAACAGAGCAGGTCGATCGAGCTGGCAAAGAAGCTGTCCTCGGCCGTCTCGACCGCGTGGACCACGTCGCCCCGGCACATGGCCAACTCGATGATGGCGCGCAGCTCACGATTCGTGGCCGGCAGTACGATCACATCCAGCCGGCCGCCGCTGGTGCGACCGAGGGCCGCCTCATCCGCCTCAGACAGGATGTATACGACCGGAATCGGCCAGTTCGCCTGCCCATCCGCACTCGCCAACACGTCGCCCGGCCCGAGGCGGATGAACGCCAGTTGCGCCCCCGACATGATGACTGCCTCCATCGCCTCGCGCTCGGTCGCGAAGCGCGAGACAACCTCACAGCCGAGGGCCGCGACCTGCTGCTCGAGCGCGAGGGCGCTGTGCGCGTCGCTATCCACCAGGAGTATGCGCCGGTTGGCCATGCGCCTAATCTAGTCCCGTCATGGACGCGGCGCCCGCACGACGACGCCGGCCTTCATGACGAAGGCGACACTGCGCAGCGCACGAATGTCGCGGGTCGGGTCGCCTTCGAACGCGGCCAGGTCCGCGAGCAGACCGGTCTGGATGCGGCCGACGCGGTCGTCGATGTGAAACAGCCGCGCGTTGGTCGATGTTGCGGACACCAGCGCGGCGGCCGGTGTCATGCCATAGTCGACCATCAGCTCGAGTTCGCGCGCGTTCGTGCCGTGCGTGTACACGCCGACATCGCCTCCCATGCACATCGTGACACCTGTATCGAGTGCGGCCCGGACGGTCGCGCGCTTGTTCCGCAGGCGATCTGGCTCGGCATCGACTCCGGGCCGCCAGCCGCCGTACTGCGTGATGGCGTGGCCGGCGGCGATCGTGGGGCAGAACCCGACCCCGTTTTCACGCATGAGCGCGAAGATCTCGGGCGTGCCGCCATCGCCGTGCTCGACCGTCTCGACGCCGGCGAGGATCGCGCGGCGCATGCCGTCGGCGGTGGCCGCGTGCGCCACGACCGGCCTCCCGGAGCTGGCGGCGACCTCGACCAGAAGCTCCAGCTCGCGCTGTGTGAACGTCGGCATCGCTTGGCCCGATGGGCCCCACCGGTAGTCCGCGTATACCTTGATGAAGTCGGCGCCATTTCCGATCTGTGTCCGGGCGACACGGATCAGTTCATCCACACCGTCGGCCGTTTCGGCGCCGAGCGGCACGTCCGCCTCCGGTATGAAGCCTTTCGGCCCGTAGCTGCCGGTCGCGACGATGGCCGGCCCGGCCACGAGCAGGCGGGGTCCGGGGATCACGCCCTTGTCGATGGCCTGCTTGAGCCCGACATCTGCGTATCCGGCGCCCTCGCTGCCGAGGTCACGTGCCGTCGTGAAGCCGGCGTGAAGCGTGGCCCGCACGTGGTTGACGCCGCGCGCGACGCGTTCCGCCACGGACTCGCGCAGCACCTGGTCGTTCCACGCCGTCTCATCGTACGGGTGCAGAAGCATGTGCGAGTGGCCTTCGATGAGCCCGGGCGTCAGTGTCGTGCCCGGCAGCGGGATCGTGATCGTACCGGCGGGCACGGTCACGCTGGCGGCCGGCCCGGCTGCGGCGATCCTGTCGCCGGTCACGAGCACGACCCAGCCGTCGTGCGGAACGGCATTGACACCATCGAAAACGCGGTCAGGTTGGAGCAGGTACGACGGTCCGGCCTGCGCGCGAGCGGACGCGGGCGAGGCGGCGACGATCATGACGAACGCGGACAGTGCCGCGCCGACGGCGTTACGAACGGAACGTGGCCGCCGCAATGTCGCCTTCAATGGACCGCTCGCTGTCCGCTGTTCGTCCCGATCCGGGCGTGGCGGTCCGGTCATGGCTGCCGCTCCGTTTCGATGTCGTGGAGGAGCTGACGCGCGCCGGCCTCGTCGGGCAGAAGCGCGACGAGACGCTGTGCGTACAGGAGGGCGCGATCCCGGTCGCGGCTTGCACGATACAGGAACACGAGACCGGTGACGTAGGCGGGGTCGTCCGGCGCGAGGTCGTACGCCCGCCGGAGCGCGGCCTCGGCTTCCGCCATCCTGCCGGCGGCCTGGAGCGCGAGACCGTGGTTGTAGTGGACGCGCGGGCGGTCGGGCCACATCGCGGCGGCCGTGCCGAGCGCAGTGACGGCTTCGGTCATGCGTTGCATCTCCGCGAGCAGCAGGCCGAGCGCGTAGTGCAGCTCGCCGTCATGGGAGACGCGGCGCAGGGCGGTGCGCAGCACCAGCTCGGCCTCGCCGTTGCGGCCGAGGCGGTTTTGCAGCGTGGCCAGGCTGAGGTACGCGGGCACGAACGCGCTGTCGAGCGCGATCGCGCTGCGGTACGATTGCTCGGCCGCCGCGACATCGGCAAGCGACGCGGCCAGATTGCCCAGGTTCTGGTGCGCTTCCGGCTGATCCGCCTGCGCGTGCTGTACGTCGCGGTACGCTGCGATCTCACGGTCGAGGCGTTGCCGGTGCGCCGGATCCGTGATCGCGGAAGCGTTCGGTGCGAGGATGCGTGCGGCGGCGATGCGGACGGCGCCGACCGGATCCAACAGCAGCGCCGGCAGCATCGTCGACGACGTCGCGGCGGGCAGCATCGCGGCGGCCTCGACCGCGGCGAGCCGGACGAGAGGATCGGCATCCACGAGCGCCGGCCGGATCGCGGACAGCGCCAGCTCGCTCGACGGATCCGGGATCAGGGTGATCGCCGTCGCGCGTGCGATGCCTGGCTGCGTGGTGTCGACGGCCAGCGCGATCAGCTTCTCCGCCGAACCAGCCTCGCCGGCGCGGCCCGCGGCGATCGCGGCGCCGAAGTGGTCGGGTCGTCTGGGGTCTGGCACCCATGCGTCGATGGCGGCGGCGGCCCATGCGGGCGTCCTGTCCTCGTGGCACATCGTGCAGGCGTCGGGTGTGCCGAGGGCGACGGCGAGGTCGGGACGCGGCACGCGCAGGCCGTGGTCGCGCCGGCCGTCCACGACCATGTACACGCGTTCGGGCATGTGGCAGTCCACACACGCGGCGCCCGCCAAGCCAGGCGAGTGGTTGTGGTGGCCGGGCGTGTCGTATTCGCCGGCACGCAGCGTCGGGAAGGCGGCCGGCGGCGTCATCTGGTGGCAGCGCGTGCACAGCGTGTTCCCGGTGGCGAGCAGCGTGCCCGAGTGTGCGTCGTGGCAGTCGCCGCAGCCGACGCCGCGGCGGTACATCAGGCTCTGCACGAACGAGCCGGTCTCGTAGACCTCGTCGTCGATCTGCCCGTCCGCGTGGTACAGCCCTTCGCGCAGCAGTGCCATTGAGAAGTTGTCGAAGAAGTCGCGACCGTGGGCGTCCTCCGCGCTCGCTCGGCTCCGCCGGGAATGACAGCCGGCACACGCCCACACCTGTGCGGTGGGTTCGAGGCTGCTGACGACGAGCCCGAGGTCGGTCGCCCTGGCATCCGCTGTGCGCGCCCACGCGACGTGCCGCGCACCCGGACCGTGACACGCCTGACAGCCCACGTTCACGGCCGCCCACGTCGTCTCGTACGTGCCGGACGTCGCGTCGAATCCGACGCGCACGTCCGTGGAATGGCATTCGGCGCACCGGTCGTTCCAGCGGAAGTACCGGCCGGTCCAGTGCAGCGGATCGTCCGGCGCAATGCGCTCGTCGGGATAGAGCGAGAACCACGTTCCGCGTTCGGTGTCCCACGCGATCGTGAGCGCCTGGAGGCGGCCGCCCGGGAGCACGACCAGGTACTGCTGGAGCGGCTCGACGCCGAAGGTGTAGACTACCTCGTAGTCTTCCAGCGTGCCGAGGGGACCCTCCGTATTGACGAAGAAGCGGCCGTCGCGCGTGTAGAACCGCGTGGTCTCGCCGAAATGCGCGAAGGCGGCGTCGTCGAAGTTACCGGCGACGGTCGCGTCCGTCGCCGGCTGCGTCGCCCGCGCGTGATGCGAGCCGCTCCACGCTGCCCGCTCCGCCGCGTGGCATGTGCCGCACGATGCGTCGTCGACGAAGGCGGCGTCCCCGCCGCCGGTCGCGAGGAGCTGGCGAGGAAATTCGTGCCCGCCGCCGCGCGCGAACCCGAGCCCGACGGCGAGCGCGACCACACCGGCCGCGGCGATGAAGGCGGCGGCACGAAGACGCACCTATCCGCGCGTGTAGACGGTGCGCGACGTCGTCGGCGGACCGCCGAGCACACCGCCGATTGTCGTTTCCACGACGAGCGATGTCGGTGCCGCCAGCGACAGCGTGCGCTTCACCTCGGCCGTCGTGCGTTGCCCGCTTTCCGGGTGCGCGAACGCGTGGAGGGTCGTGATGACCAGACTGTTCCCATCCCACGCAGTCCGGGACACCTGCTCCTGCACGCCGCGGCCCATCAGGACCGTATCGGTCGTCGCGGAGCCATCCAGCGCGTACACGAAGGTGAGCGGCGGCTGGAGGTCGCCTCGCCCGTAGAACGGCCACACGACCTTCAGGGCGCCCGCATCCTGTGTGATCCTGATGGTGCGGCCCCAAGCGCTGCCGAACTCGGCGGGCCGTCCCCCCCGCCCGCCGCCGCGCTGTCCCGTCGCCGGCTCGGTCGCGATCGTCCATTCGCCCGAGAAGTCGGGCTTCTCCTGGGCCGCCGCGCCGCCAACGAGGAGTCCCGCCGCGGCGAGGCTCAATGCGACTGTCAGCATTTTCATGCGTTCCTCCTCGAGCGTTGTCGAGCGCGCTCAGTTGCCGCGCGGCGGTGGCGTGTAGGGGTCCTGCGCGCCCGGCGGTACGTGCGGGTACCGTTGGGTCGTGGCGTCAAACGCGTCGACGATGCTGTCTGCCACGCTCTTCACCCAGGGGTTGAACGCCTTCACATCCGTCTCCTCCTTCGGATCGGAGCGCAGGTCGAACAGCCTCATTCTGGATGCCGGATCGGGGTCGCCCGGCTCGGGGGGGAACTGGTACCAGAACTTCCAGTCGCGCCATTTGACCGCGTGCACCTGCCCGTTCTGCGCCCTGTAGACGATGCTCTCCCTGTTGGACCGGGGCTGCTTCCCTTCCAGGAACGGCAGCTGATTCACGCCGTCGATAGCACGGTCCGTCGGCACGATGTCGGCGCCGATGGCCGCCGCGATTGTCGGAAAGAAGTCCACCTGGTGCACGATCTCGTTCGACACCTGGCCGGCGGGAATGCGGCCGGGCCAGCGGATTACGCACGGCGTGCGGATGCCGCCCTCCATCGCCGAGTTGTAGAAGCCGCTCCACGGTCCGGCCGATCCTCGCCAGGGCCGCCGTCGTTCCGCGCCGTTGTCCGTGCACCAGAAGACGATCGTGTTGTCGGCGATACCGAGCCTGTCGATCGCGTCCAGGACGAGCCCCACGTTGTAATCGACGTCCGCCATGGAATCGCCGATGTCGCCGGCACCGGTCGTTCCGTCGAAGTCGGGGTGCGCGAGAGTCGGGAAGTGAATCTGCGTCTGGGGATAGTAGAAGAAGAAAGGCCGATCCGCCGCGACGTTTCGCTCCATGAACGCGATGCCGTGCTCGGCCGCTTCGCGGTCGATGGTGCGCCGGGTCTCGAGGTCGTACACCTTCAGCTTGCGCGCGGGCTCGCCAGCGCGGCCCTCCCATATCCAGGGCGTCTCGCGGCCGTACGAGTTGATCTGCGGGAAATCCTCCTGTTCCAGGCCCTGGAAGCTCGTGTACTGCGCGACATGACTCGTGCCGGGGATGCCCCACCACTCGTCGAAGCCCTGATGTGTCGGTTCGCGCCGGCCCTCCCAATCATCGCCACCGACGTGCCACTTGCCGAACAGGCCGGTCGCGTAGCCAACTGTCTTCAACGCTTCCGGGATGGTGACCTCCCACAGTGTCATGCCCGTCGCCTGCGAGCCGCCCGTGCGCACTGCGTGCCGCCCCGTGAGCAGCGCGATGCGCGATACCGTGCACGAGTACTCGACGTTGAAGTTGGTGAGGCGGATGCCCTCGGCACCGATCCTGTCGATGCTCGGTGTGGGCACGCCCCGCACGCTACCGTAGGCCCCCACCTCGCCCCAGCCGAGGTTGTCGGGGAAGATCAGCACGATGTTCGGCCGTTCCGCCGGCGTCTGTGCGGCTGCCGGGGTCGGCGGCGCGAGGACCGCCAGGCTGGCGAGAAGGACCAGCATTCGATAGTGCGACCCGGCCATATGTACCTCGCGAATCGAAGGTGGGACTCCTACTCACCAGTGGTGCATGGTGCGAGTCCGGCCGCGTGGCGCGGCGACTCAAACGTTGTGGCCGCCCGGCCTTCCGTCAACGGCCGGCCCCGGTGTGGCGGCGCCGGGGCTGGACTCAGACGGCGACGATCCAGAGATTCACGGGCGCGTGAACGCGCCGAACCCGTGACCCGGTAACCGCCATGGCATCGCCCGGCCTCATCAACGGAACGACCCGTGCCGCGCAGAAGGCACTGCTTCGAAGCCTCCGCGTGACACGGCGTCTCGTGCGACCGCACAGGAAGCAGCCCGGCTCTTCACCGGGCACGCTGATCCACACGGGCGAGCGGCGAGTCGAGAAGGTCAGGCTGCATCTCATGCGTTACGGCGCTGACGGCCTCGACGAACGCGACATCGCTTCACCCGTCGAGTGCCTGCCGCCCCACGAGCACGGCACTGTCACGTGGCTCGACATCACCGGCCTGCATGACACCGAACTGCTTTCGCAGGTCGGTCGGCTTACGGGCATGCACCCGCTGCTGGTCGAGGATGTGCTGAGCACGCGTCAGCGGCCGAAACAGGAGGAGTACGAGCAGCACCATTACCTGGTCGTGCGCATGCTCCGCTTCGATGCGGAACGAATCGAGGTCGTGGAAGAGCAGATCAGCGTCGTGGTCGGCCCGAACTATGTGGTTTCGTTCCAGGAATCGGAGGGCGACGTCTGGGAACCCGTTCGCGAGCGGCTGCGCGGCGGCCGTGGCTCGATCCGCCAGCGCGGTCCGGACTACCTGGCGTACGCACTGCTCGACGCGGTCGTTGACGGCTACTTCGGCGTCGTCGAGGGTATCGGCGACCATCTCGAGCTGCTCGAATCCGAGGTCATGCACGAACCGACACGCGCGACCATCACGCGCATCCACCAGCTGAAGGGCGAGCTGCTGATCGCGCGCAAGGCGGTGTGGCCCTTGCGCGACCTCTTCAACACGCTGATCCGCGACGAGTCACGACTGTTCACCGACAACACGAAGATCTTCCTGCGCGACGCCTACGACCATGCCGTCCAGGTCATCGACAACGTCGAGACACTGCGCGACCTTTCCGCAAGCCTCGTCGACCTGTACCTGTCGAGCGTGAGCAACAGGATGAACGAAGTGATGAAGATGCTCACGATCATCGCGACCATCTTCATCCCGCTGACGTTCATTGCGGGTGTCTACGGCATGAACTTCGACTACATGCCCGAGCTGCACTGGCGCTGGGCGTATCCAGTCGTCTGGGGTGTCATGCTCGTTGTAGCCGGACTGCTCCTGGTATACTTCCGAAAACGACACTGGCTGTAATGGCGACGTGACGGATTCCTCGATTTTCGGTGCCGGCAATGGCGTCGCCGATTACGTGCTCGTGCTGCTCGTGTACGGCGCGCTCTTCATCGTGATGCGCTACGCGAATCGGTCCGTGCCCCGCGAGTTCCGGCGCACTTTCGTCACTCTGTACTGGGGCTGGGCTGTCGGTGTCTTTATTGCCAACTGGCTGCTGTTCCGGCTGGGCGTGATGAGCTTTCTGCCATGGCTGAACAACGCGTTTCACACGTTCATCTGGATCGGCCTCTGCCTGGGCTTCCTCTATGCCGGAGCGCACCGCCGGCCGTTCCTCGAACAGTTCGCGCTGTTCGCGATCTTCAGCTTCATCGTGAAATGGGCCGAACGCACGATCCTTGGCACGTGGGAACTGGACCACTTTTTCGGGATTCCCGGTAACATTGCGTACATCACCGGCTGGAGCCTGATGGACGGACTGTACCCTGTGGTGTCGGTGGTCGGGCTGCGGCTGGCTTCCCGCTGGATCGAGGGTCTGGTGGTACCGTCGCTGTCCGGTCGCTGATCAGTCCTGTTACGTTACTCGATAGCGCGAGCGAGCGTTGCCAGGTCGGGGACTTCGAGGTCGGGCCGCGCAGCGGAAGCCGGCGTCGCACCACCGCCCGGCCGGTCGGCGCGACGGTTCACCCACGCGGTTGCGAAGCCGAGCGCACTGGCCGGCGCAATGTCATGATACAGGCTCTGCGCAACGTGCAGGACGCGGTGCGGATCGGTGCCCGTACGCTCGAGCAGTTTCGTGAAGTGAGCGGGCAAGGGCTTGTAGCTGCGCACCTGTTCCGCCGTGATGACGCCATCGAGTTCTACGGCGAGTCGCGGCGAGGTCCTGGCGAACAGCGAGTCGTCGATGTTCGACAGGACCCAGAGCTGGCAGCGCTTCTTCAGTGAGCGCAACGCGGCCGGCGTGTCCGCGAAGACCGGCCAGTCCCCGATCGAATCGACGAGCGCGTCGCGTTCTTCCGCGATCAGCTCGAAGCCGAGCCGGTCCGCCACGGCGTCCATCACATGGCGCAGCACATCGGCGTATGGCATGAAGTCGCCGGTCTGGGCACGTGGCTCCATCTCGCCGTACAGTTCGAGCACCTGGTCGTCGGAGAGTTCCAGACCGTGCGACTGGAGGACGGGCTGCAATGCGGCGACGATACCGGCCTCCCAGTCGACGAGTGTGCCGTAGCAGTCGAATGTGATGATGGAGAACTGCGAGAAATCGAGCGGCCGACCCTTGATTTCCACCGATGCATCCGTGTCTGTTGCGCGGGCTTCCATGACTCGCCGCGAAAGGTAGTCGATCAGATCCGGATGGGAAGGCCGGGGCGATGGACCTTCCCCGCGGCTCGCGGCCCGCGTAGCGTGGTGCACGCCAGGGACGCGGAATGGTTGACGGATGAACCGAAGCAAAGTTGACGGATGAACCGGAGCGAGATGGTACGCCGTGTGACGGCGCGTGCCGCGGGGACGGACATGGTCGTGATCGGCGGCGGCGCTACCGGCGTTGGTGTAGCGATCGACGCCGCTTCGCGCGGCTACTCGGTCGTGCTGTTCGAACAATCCGACTTCGGCAAGGGCACATCGAGCCGTAGCACGAAGCTGATCCACGGCGGTGTGCGGTACCTGCAGCAAGGCAATGTTCCGCTCGTGATGGAAGCGCTCAAGGAGCGCGGCATCCTGCGTACGAACGCGCCGCACCTGGTCCGCGAGCTGCCATTCGTCGTACCGAACTACCAGTGGTGGGAAGCGCCGTTCTACGGAATCGGCATGCGCGTGTACGACGCGCTTGCCGGCAAGTACGGGTTCGGTCCATCGCGCAACCTGACGAAGGAAGAAACGATCGAGCGGATCCCCACGATCGAGACTGACGGTCTGCGCGGTGGCGTCGTCTACCATGATGGCCAGTTCGATGACGCGCGGCTGCTGATCAACATGGCGGAAACGGCGGTCGAGCAGGGCGCGGCGCTGCTGAACTACTCGCCCGTCACGGCGTTCATCCGGGACGCGGACGGCTACGTGGCCGGTGTCATCTCACGTGACGCCGAGACGGGCGACGAGTATCGCGTTGCGGCCCCGGTCGTCATCAACTGCACGGGCGTCTTCACCGATGAGGTGCGGCAGCTCGATGATGCGGATGCGAGTCCGCTCATTCGGCCCAGCCAGGGCGTTCACATCGTGCTCGATCGCTCGTTCCTGCCGGGCGACTCGGCCATCATGGTACCGCATACGGATGACGGTCGCGTTCTGTTCGCCATTCCGTGGCACGACCGCGTTCTGATCGGTACGACGGACACGCCGGTGGCGGGCCCAGCGCTCGAGCCGATCCCGCTGGACGAGGAGATTGACTTCATCCTGTCGCATGCCGCCCGTTATCTGACGAAGGACCCCGCCCGCAGCGACGTACTCAGCGTGTTCGCGGGCCTGCGGCCGCTGGTCGCGCCGGACAATGAAGGGGACACGGCCGCGATCTCGCGCGAGCACACGATCACGGTTTCGAAGTCGGGGCTCGTGACTGTCGCCGGCGGGAAGTGGACGACGTACAGGAAGATGGCGGAGGACGCGGTCGATCACGCCGCGACACTGGGCGGTCTCGAACCGCGCGAGTGTGTGACGCGCGAACTCGACATCCACGGCATCCATCGGCATGCGGCGCAGTTCGGTGAACTCGAGCACTATGGCTCGGATGCACTGGCGGTCGAGGCGCTGCTCGCGTCGCGGACAGACTGGGCCGAGCCGCTGCACCCTCGCCTGCGTGCGAAGGCGGGCGAGGTTGTGTGGGCGGTCCGCAACGAGATGGCCCGCACGGTCGACGACTTCCTCGCGCGCCGGACCCGCGCGCTCGTGCTCGACGCGCGCGCCGCAATCGAGGCCTCGCCGCGCGTCGCTTCGCTGATGGCGGAGGAACTCGGTCGCGATGGAGGCTGGCGGCAGTCGCAGATCGAGTCGTTCGGCAAACTCGCTGCGCATTACCTGGCCGTGTAGCAGCCGTCAGCCGCTGACCGCGCTCACCCTACGACGTCTTCGTTCCTTTCCGTGCGAGTCCGCGCATGCAGCGCTCGATGAAGCGGGCGGCGCCGCGTTCGTCCAGACCGGCACGCCCGAGCGAACGCCATGTCGACAGCATTGCGGCGTGTTCGAGGAGCATCACCGGCAACGATGCGTCGCGTTTGCCGCCGCGCGGCTTCCAGGCGGGCTCGAGCGTGGCGACGACACCGTCGAGCCAGTGCTCGTGTCCCGCTACCGCTTCCTCGAGCGCGGGAACACGCGGCGCGTCGTGCAGCACATTTGCAAGGACATCGCCAGCACGGGTGTAGTACGCGTACACGTTGCGCAGTGCGCGACGCAGCCGCTTCTTCTGCGACCCGATGGCCGCCCAGTCCGCCGGGTCAGGCCGCGGCTGCTGGTCGAGGAACGCGGCCCACGCGGCGGCGGCAAGCGTCGCGTCATCCTCGAAGTGACGGTATACGGTGAGCCGTTGTACACTCGCCCGGCGAGCGATCTCCGATATTGTTGTCGCGGCCGGCCCTGCCTCGGCCCACAGCGCGAGCGTTGCACCGATGATTGATGCCCGGGTCCGCTTCTCGCCCGCCGCACGAGCCCGCTTCGTGTACGTCCGTTTCCTCGCCATTACTCGCCCCGCCTGGCCCGCCAGTAACGAGCCAGGCCGTACCAGCTGTCGTGCATGCCGCCGTGAGCGTAGGGTGCCGCCTCCTGTTCCCCGACGTGCGAGATCAATGACGCCGTGACGTTCGCTTCGAATCGATCCGCACGCTCCTCATCCGTACCCGTCTCGTCGAGTGAGTGGCGAACGGCGGCCGCCCATTCGCCGAGCCTCGTGTCGTGCTCGTCGAGATGCCGTTCGACATCCGCGAACACGCCGAAATGCGTGATGAACAGGCGTTCCGCGTTCAGCTCGCGCAGCATCGACATCGTATGTTGCCAGCGTTCGAGGTCGATATCCGGTGGCGGGGTGACCGGCAGGACGAACGAGGACGGCGCGAAGCGCTCGCCCGCCGTGTCACCGACGAACGCCGTGCCCGTCTGTTCATCGAGCCAGGCGACATGGTGCGAGGCATGGCCTGGCGCGTACTCGACGCGCACACGGCGATGGCCGGGCTCGATCGTTTCCCCGCCAACCATGGGCGTCACGCACGTATCGGGCACGGGAA
The DNA here is from genome assembly GCA_035513345.1 of Longimicrobiales bacterium. GTDB lineage: Bacteria > Gemmatimonadota > Gemmatimonadetes > Longimicrobiales > RSA9 > DATKCF01. Next base: position 484 of record DATKCF010000146.1, on the reverse strand, counting down.
CGACGTCACCGAAGAGCGCGGGCAGGGCATCGCCATAGATGCGTAGCGCGCTTGCCAGAAGCCTCGATGGATCGATCACGTGGCGCGCACCTCGCTCGTGGACGAACACGCGGATGGCCGGATTCTCCGACACCAGCGTCCCCGTCCCGCCCGCATGGTCGAGATGGATGTGGGTCAGCAGAACCGCCGTGATGTCGCGGACCGACAAACCTATCGCCGCCAGACCGGTGCGCAGGCCTGGCAGGCAGCTCGCCGGCCCCGGGTCGACGATGATGACGCCATCACCGGTCTCGATTGCACCCGCCGCGATGGCGTCGGGCCGTCCCTGATAGCCGACATCAATGCAGTGCACACCGGTGGCGATCTCCATGCCGCAGGAATACACGGGTCCGGCCCGTCGCCGTCAACCGGAAAACGGCGGCATCAACCCCGCTGATCTCGCGACGGGAGGCGGCGTGGCGCAGCCCAGGACCAGACGGGCCCC
>DATKCF010000145.1:0-5322 GCA_035513345.1 Longimicrobiales bacterium | reverse complement strand
TCCACGCGACCGACCAGTGTCGCTCCGCGGGGCACGCTCCGTTATGTGGAAACGGATCCGTCGAGCGGCCGGCCTGTCGCCAAGCTGCTGACGAGTGGCTCGGCTGGTGGCGAGGATGTGATCGGGCTGACTAATGTGGACAGTGTGAAGCGTCAGACGTTCGAGGAAGCGCCCGACATAATCACCATTTATGATCGCCATCCTGTCACGGGCGCTCTCATCTCCGCGTCGGACACCGACATAGCCGTCGCCATCGCTGAGATCGAGGCGCTTGGCTCGGACATCCAGGCGGTCGCAGGTGGTTTCTCGGACGACTTCCTGCAGGACACCACATACGTGGCCGCGTCCGGCGACCGGAGCACCATCGCGTTCGGTGAGGGAGATACTGGCACTTCGCCTGGTCGGATCTTCCTCTGCTGCGCGAGCGACGGCACCAATGTTTCTCTGACGTCTACGCCGATCCACATCAAGGATCTGGTCGACAATGCGGCGGAGAGCGTAAGCGGCCTGGCGCTTGACTGGACCGGCGCGTACGGCGTCGCGAGGGGCCGCGAAACCGCCTATTTCTTCACGGCGGACGGAACGTTGACGACGCCGCTCAGGCTACAGGGTGAGTTCCGTAGCGGCATAAGCGGCGGCGCCGGCGGCGTTGCCATGCACCCAGGGCTGAGCGGAGTGCTGTCTGGTGATCAGGAGCGGCGGCTGGCGTTCGTAGCGACCGGCAACCGCACCATCAAGATCATCGACTCCGTGCATTTCTACGAGCGCGGCGAGATCGCGATCCGCGACAATGTCGTCGGCCCGATCCGGGCCGTGTTCCCGACCGCGGAAGAGCGAAACCGCTTCACCGGCGATGAGCGGATTGTGGTGAAGCTGATTGCGGTCACGGCGGGCGATAACGTCGTAATCATCGATGTCCGGGCGGGAGATATCCGGCAGTAGGGCTTTACTTCGCCGCTTATACCGTCTATTCATTCGGATCGACGACACAGAGAGCCCGGGTAACACCGGGCTCTTTGCTTGAATACAGAGGAGAAAGATGCGTTTCCGTTTCCACACGGCAGGTGAATCACACGGACGCGGGCTCGTTGCCCTGGTCGAGGGCGTGCCTGCGGGCCTCTCGCTGACCGCAGAGCGTGACATCGATCCGGACCTGCGGCGCCGCCAGGGCGGTTACGGCCGCGGTGGCAGAATGAAGATCGAAAAGGACGCGGCCGAGTTCACGGCGGGCGTGCGGCTCGGTGAAACGATTGGCTCGCCGATAGCACTGCTGATCTGGAACCGGGACTGGCAGAACTGGCAGGTGCCGATGGCCTATGAGCCGCCGACGCCGGACGCTACTGACCGGCAGCTCCGGCGGGTGCACCTGCCGAGGCCCGGTCACGCGGACCTGGTCGGCGTCCTCAAGTATGACCGCTCCGACGCCCGCGACATCCTCGAGCGTGCGTCCGCCCGCGAGACTACAGCGCGCGTCGCGGCCGGCGCCATCGCGAAGCGGCTGCTGTCCGAGTTCGGCATCACGATCGGCAGCCATATCGTGATGCTCGGCGGTATCGAGGCGGACCGGACTGCTGACCTGCCCGATGACATCAACGAGGTTGCCGATGCATCGCCGCTGCGCACGCTCGACAGTGGCGCGGAGGCACGCATGGTCGAAGAGATCGACGCCACGAAGAAGGCCGGCGATACGCTCGGCGGCACATTCGAGGTCGTCGCCCGCGGCGTGCCGGTCGGGCTTGGCAGCCACGTCTCGTGGGACCGCAAGCTGGATGGCCGGATCGCACACGCGATGATGTCGATTCAGGCGATGAAGGGTGTCGAGATCGGGCTCGGCTTCGAGGCAGCGCGCCGCCGCGGCTCGGCCGTGCATGACGAGATCGAGAGCGACGCCTCACTGCCGCGGACCGGCGGGTTCCGCCGCACCCGCAACAACGCGGGCGGCCTCGAGGGTGGCATCACGACCGGCGCGCCGCTCGTCGTGCGGGTCGCGATGAAGCCGCTGTCCAGCCTCATGCAGCCCCTCAAAAGCGTCGATCTGCGCACCGGCGATGCCGGTGATGCCATCCGCGAGCGTAGCGACGTCGTCGCCCTCGCCGCAGCCGGCGTCGTCGGAGAAGCCATGCTCGCGATCGTGCTCGCCGACGCGATGCTCGAGAAGTTCGGGGGCGACAGCATGGCAGAGATGAAGCGCAACTTCGACAGCTACCTGGATCAGCTCGGGCGGCGTAGCGAAGCACTGGGCGAGCACGCAGAGGACTGAACTGTTGTGAACCGAAAAGGCTCTTCCGGGAATCCGTGGGGGACGTTTACGTTTACGGGCACGGGTCAGGCCCATGCGCAGGTTTACGTGCAGAGTTTACGTTTACGAGCAGGACCTGATCGGAGTTCGCGGCCTGCCCGGCGACCACCGGAGCAGCCGCTGACCGTGCCCGTACACGGTCCCGTAAACATGCCCTGTGGGCCTGACCCGGTCCCGTAAACGTAAACGTGGACGTATCCGGCCGTCTCGTGCCCCTTGCGCCCTCTGTGGTTGAACATTGCCTGAATTGCAGCGACTCGTTCTCGTAGGCCTGCCCGGTGCCGGCAAGACGACCGTCGGCAGGATCATAGCCGAAGAGCTCGGCTGGCGCTTCGTCGATCTGGATGACGAGATCGTGCGGCGCACCGGCCGCTCGATCGAGGAGATGTTCCAAACAGACGGCGAGTTGGCCTTTCGAGCTATGGAGCGAACGTTGACAGTGGAGTTATGCTCCCTGTCCGAGCTCGTCATGGCGCCGGGCGGCGGCTGGGCCGCGCAGCCCGGACTGTGGGAAAGCATGCCCGCAGGAACGGCCGTCGTCTGGCTCGACATCGATCCTGAGGAAGCGATACGTCGCCTGCGGGGTAGCCCCGTGACACGGCCGCTGTTGAACGGCCCCGACCCGCTGGCCGCGCTGGGTGTGCTGGCGGAACAGAGAACTGAACGCTACGCGCGTGCCGACCTCACCGTCACTGTCGACGGTCGCTCGGCTGACGACGTAGCCCGGACCATTGTTGAATGGCTAAGACCAAGCACCTGATCATAGTGGAGTCGCCGGCGAAGGCGAAGACCATCGGCAAGTACCTCGGCGCGGAGTACCGCGTGCGTGCCTCGGTCGGCCACATCCGCGACCTGCCCGAACGCGAGCTCGGCGTCGACGTCGAGAACGGTTTCGAGCCGCGCTACGTCACGATCCGCGGCAAGGGCAAGGTCATCATGGAGCTGCGCCGTGATGCCGAGGGCGTTGACGACATCATCCTCGCGACTGACCCTGACCGCGAAGGCGAGGCGATCGCCTGGCACGTGGCCGAGCAGCTCGGCTACGAGGAGGATGGCGGCGCTGCCCGTTTCCGCCGCGTCATGTTCCACGAGATCACGCGTGACTCTGTCCAGCGCGCGCTTGCCGCGCCCGAGCAGCTCGATATGCGCAAGGTCGAGGCGCAGCAGGCGCGCCGGATCCTGGACCGCCTCGTCGGCTACCAGGTCAGCCCGCTGCTGTGGAAGCCGATCCGGCCCGGCCTGTCCGCCGGCCGCGTGCAGACCGTAGCGCTCCGGCTGATCACCGAACGAGAGGTCGAGATCCGCGCGTTCGTCGCCGAGGAATACTGGTCGATCACCGCGCTGCTCGAAAAGGACGGCCGTCAGTTCGAAGCCAAGCTGCACCAGATCGATGGCAAGGCGTTCCGCCTCGAGAACGAGGAGAGCGCGACGAACGTGCTGAGCGACGTCGCCAACATGCCGTTCGTCATCACCGAGCTCAAGCGCCGTCAGCGCCTGAAGAACCCGCCCGCACCGTTCACCACATCGACGCTGCAGCAGGAAGCGGCCAAGCGGCTGGGCTTCACGGCGCAGCGGACCATGCGCACCGCGCAGCAGCTGTACGAAGGCATGGACGTCGGCGCGGAAGGCTCCGTCGGCCTGATCACGTACATGCGAACCGACTCCACGCGAGTTGCTGGCAGTGCAGCCGGCGCGGCACGCGATATGGTGCGCGACACGTTCGGCGAGAAGTATCTGCCGGACGGTGGACCGCGGCTGTGGGGCGGCAAGCAGCAGAAGGGGTCGCAGGACGCTCACGAGGCGATCCGTCCGACTGACGCACTGCGCCGGCCCGACCAGCTGCGCAAGCATCTCGACCGCGACCAGCTGCGTCTGTACGAGCTGATATGGCTGCGCTTCGTCGGCGGGCAGATGTCACCCGCCGTATTCGATACGACCACAGCCGACTTCGAGCTGAAGCCGGAGGGCCGCCCGACGTACCTGTTCCGGTCGACCGGCTCGATCATGGTGTTCGACGGCTTCACCCGGCTCTACACGGAGGCGCGCGAGGAGGGCGACCATAAAACGCTCGATGATCTCGATCCGCTGCCCGAGCTGGCCGAGAAGGACCGTTGCGCGGTGCAGGCGATCAACCCGGCCCAGCACTTCACGCAGCCGCCGCCGCGCTTCACGGAAGCGAGCCTGGTCAAGGAGCTGGAGCGGCTCGGCATCGGCCGGCCTTCGACGTACGCGCAGATCATCTCGACCATCACGGACCGCGAGTACGTGAAGCTGGAGCAGAAGCGGTTCGAGCCGACGCCGCTCGGCGAGACCGTCGCCACGGTGCTGGTCAAGGTGTTCCCCGACCTGTTCAGCGTCGATTTCACGAGTGGCATGGAAGCCGAGCTCGACCGCATCGAAGAGGGCGAACTCGACTGGCGGCGTGTGCTGGCCGACTTCTACGGTCCGTTCCAGGAGCGGCTCGTCGAGGGCAAGGACCGCAGTGAGGAGATCATTCGTGACACGATCTCCGGCGACGCCGGACCATGTCCCGACTGCGGCAAGCCCATGGCCGTCCGCTGGAACCGGCACGGCCGGTTCCTCGGCTGCACCGGCTACCCCGAGTGCCGGCACACGAAGTCGCTCGACGGCGAGGAGAAGAAAGAGCCCGTCGCTACTGGCGAGCAGTGCCCGAAATGCAGTGCACCGCTGTTCGAACGCGACGGCCGGTTCGGCCCGTTCATTGCCTGCAGCAACTACCCGAAGTGCAAGTACACGAAGCCGCGCACGATTCCGGGGCTGGTCTGTCCGCAGTGCAACCAGGGCGAGATCGGCGAGAAGCGCACGCGCCGCGGCAAGCCGTTCTGGGGCTGCACGCGCTACCCCGAGTGCGACTGGTCGTCGTGGGACGAGCCGGTCGCGAAGCCGTGCCCGAACTGCGCCGCGCCCTTCATGGTCGCCAAGAGCACGAAGGCGCGCGGTGACTTCCTCCGCTGCGTCGCCTGCTGGCACGAGTATACGGAGGGCGCCGACGGCGGACTCGA
>DATKCF010000144.1:0-21337 GCA_035513345.1 Longimicrobiales bacterium | reverse complement strand
ATCCCCGATCACTACACGGTCGCGATCAGCACACTGCCGGACCTCAACGTACGGATCAGGGAGATCCCCTCGATCCGCGCGCACATCCCTGCCAACTTCCGCCTGGGCTTCTCCGTCTTCGGCGTCGAACTGGCCGCGCTCAACCTGTGCGGCGAAGCGCAGGTCATCACGGAGCCGTTCGTCCCGAATCCGTGCGAGAAGTGCGGACCGCCGCGGACGCCGACGCTGTCCGGTACGCCCGGCGCGGTCGCAGCCGTGCTCCGCCTCAGGGACGAGGGATGAGCGCCGTCTCCGGCGGCGAGCGGATCCTGCTCACCGGACCGCCCCACAACACGAAGGCGGTTGTGCGCATCGATACGCCGGAAGTCGTCGCCGTCACGGTGCGGCTCGACATTGCCGGGAACGCGTCGCTTCACCGTGGCTACGTCCGTCCGGCCGGCCCGGGCTCGAGCGAAGTCCGGCTGAAGCTTCCGCGCGATACGCCGGCGGGCCAGTACCGCGGCGAAGTCAAGCTGGGCGAGACGACACACGCGATTGTCGTGCAGGTCGCGCCGAACGTTCGCACGCGCGTCAACCCGAAGCAGTCGGCACTGTCAGCCGAGCCCGGTGGTCGCGCGGAATTCGACCTGATCGTTTCGAACGATGGCAATGTCGCGGTCGACATAGTGAAGTCGACCACGTTCGACCTCGACGACGGCGACGGCCAGGACCGTGCGCTCGGCATCGCGCTACGCGCCGACCTGGCCGAGGACGAACGGCGAGTCGATCGCTTCTTCGACGAACTGCGCCGCAGTCACGGCGGCGAGGGCCGTGTCAGTGTGATCGACGGTGCGGGTCCGCTCGGGCCCGGCGAATCACGAAGCATCCGGTGCCGCGTCGAGATCCCCATGACAACCGCGGCCGGCCGTTCCTACGTCGGGACATGGCGGATCGGCAGCACAAGCCACATCGTTGCCGTCACGGTGGGCAAACCCGTTTTGCGTGATACCGGGAGGGAAACGGAATGACAGGCGACACGGCACCGAACACGCGCGCGCTGGGTGACGCGATCGCGGCGCTGCTCAACGTGCCGGCGCAGATGGCCGCGGCCCTCGCCGGTGGTGTCGGTCAACGGACGTCGCCCGGCTGCGAGATCCCGCCGCCCTGCTGGGAGCCCCGGCCCGCAGGCAAGTGCTGCCTCCGGCTCACGCCCGGCGGGACCGGAACCATCCGCATCCGTGTCGACAACTGCGAGTGGAGCCGCCGCGTCCTGCTCATCACGGCGGTCGGAAAGATCGCGGGCTGGCTGAAATTCGAGCCGACAACGCTCGTCATCGATCCGCAATCGAGCGAGACGTTCCTCGTCACCGTTCGCGTGCCCGCGAACATGAAACCGGGCCAGCAGATCTCCGGGCCAGTCATTGTGCGCGGCTGCAACGACCACTACGTCCGCATCGAGGTGACCGTCGACGAGTGCGCGGGCAGCACGTGCTGCGACATCCACATCGGGGATTGCGCCGACCACATCCATCACTGGTACGACCACTTCTACTGTCCGCGGCCCTGCCGCAACGTCGTGCAGAGGGACCCCAAAGATGGCTGACGAGCTGGACCTCCCGGAGATCATGCGGCGGACCGTCCAGGCCAACGCGAAGCTGTACAAGGGCTGGGTCGATCTGTCACTCGACTATTTCCGCGCCGTCGCCGACATCTTCGGCGGCGTACCCGACCCCGCGTCATCGCCGGCCGCCAGCGCTGGCCAGAACGCGGGCGCCGTTGTCCTCGAAGGTGAGGAGAGCACGTCCGCCAGTGCGGCGTTCCTGGTCACGAACGATCTCGGCCGAAAGATCGAGTGCGCGCTCGTTGCCACCGATTTCCGCGATTCCGATGGCAACACGGTACGCGCGAAACCGTCGTTCGAGCCGGCGAAGTTCGAGCTGTCGCCCGGCCAGCAGACCGTCGTGAACGTGATTGTACCGATCGATCGCAAGCTCACCGAAGGCGTCGCCTACTCCGGTGAAATCGCGATCCAGGGGATGGATGGGTTCTCGGTGCCGGCCGTGATCCGCCGGCGTCATGTCGTCGAGTCGTCGCCCATCGACCGCGTCTCGGCCGACGAGGCGAAAGCGGCCGCGTCCGGACAGAAAAGCGGAACGGCCGCCCGGTCGAAGACGCGCACGGCCGCCAGCCGCAAGGCGAAGAAGAAGGCGACACGGGCCGGACCGCCGGGGAAGAGCAGCTCGAAGAAGCGGTAGGCCGAAGTGACTTCGTCAAGGCGACCTGGCGGCTGTACCGCGAACGTCCGCCTTCTGACTGTCCTGCTCTGTACGGGTCTCGCGTGCGCAAGGACGGCCGACGACGCGACGGAACCATACTACGCGGTCCTCGAGGAGATCGAACGCCAGCTCGACATCGAACCACCGATCGCCGTGCATCCGCTCGTCGGCCAGCTCGAACGGCGCCAGAACGCCCGCGAGTACGACCTCACGTCATTCTACAGCGAAGACACAGTCCGCGTGTTCAACCGCACGCCCCCCAGGTACTTCGAGTGCCGTATCGCAACGTCGGGCGCCTGCGAGTTGCGGCAGGGCGAGATCTCCGTCGTGCTGTCAGAGTCGGTCGAACTAGGCAACGATGCCTGGATGGTCATTGCGTTTGTCACGGATCTGCGTGCGCACGTCGATGTCCAGTCGTACTACCGGGTCGACGCCCGGCGCAATCGCAGAGGCGCCTGGGCTGTCTACCGGTTCCACCGGTTGTGAAGGACCGTGAATTGGGTATCTTGCATGGTGAGTTCCAATTGCACCGTTGGACGGGCTTCGCGCCCGGGAGACCGAAAATGCCTGTACGTCCACGCAGTCGTGTTGGCCCATTCGCGGCAGTGCTCTTCGTCGCTCTGGCGCTCGCGTGAACAGGCCCCGCAGGACGCCGAGCCACCGCAGGACACCATGCAGCCCGCGGCGACCTCGCCCGCACAATGCGCAGGACTGGTTCGTCGTCGTGCGGCGAATGAACCAGCACGTGGAGGAGATCCTCGGTGTGACCGCCACGAGCGACGAGGTCGAGACGATCGTGCAGTACCTGACCGCCGCCACCACGTCATAGCTATTCGTGTCGCATGTTGTGCGCATGAACCGAACGGTCCCGATCGTTGCGGTCCTTGCGGTCCTTGCGCTCCTCATACCGACCCCGGTCACGGCGCAGACACCCGCGCCGATCGGTGATTCAACGCCCCAGACTCGTGTTGCCCCTCCATCGCCGCTCGGTATCCAGCGTCCCGTCCACGACCTCGCCGGCAGCGTTGCCGACCTGGCCCGCGATCTCTGGATGACCGCGTCCGCACCCGCATGGATGAGCGGCCAGGACTGGCTGCTTGCCGCAGGTGTCATTGGCGTCGGTGGACTGCTCTACACCGTCGACGAGGACATCACGCGCGCAGCCCTCCGCAACGAGGGCGAGCCCGTGTTCGATCAGGTGCTCGATGTCGGCACGTTCCTCGAGCCGCTCGGGCTGATGGGCAAGACCAATGTGTGGCTGGCGGCTGGCGCCGTCACGTCATACTTCGCCGGATGGGACCGGCCGAAGCGCATGGCCACCGAGCTGCTCTACTCGCAGTGGATCGCGGGTCTGTTCCGTGCAGGCACGAACCGGTTGGTCGGGCGGGCCCGACCGCACCGCGAACTCGGTGCGCGACACTTCGCATTCAATGACGGCACATCATTCCCGTCCGGTCACGCTTCGACAATCTTCCAGATCGCGACCGTCCTGTCATACCACGCGGACCGGTTGCCCGCCAGCATCGCGCTCTATGGACTCGCCGGCACCGTAGCGTGGCAACGCATCGCCGACGAGCAGCACTGGGCATCCGATGTCTGGCTGGGCGCCGTGTCCGGCTGGGCAATCACGCGGCTCGTCGTGCGCCTGCACGAAGAGGAAGCCTTCACCATCACACCAGCGACCGGACCGGACGGCGGCTACGGAATCGAGGTCCGCGTCCGCTTCTGAACCGCCATCAGGACCGGTTCGAAACGGCCGCTTCCGCTTCTTCCGTTTTCGCCAAACGGTGCGCGACCCGCTGGCCGGCCGCGACGCCATGGCTCCACACCACGAGCAGTGATGCCTGGCTGTCCTTCGCAACCCGCTCGTTCCTCAGGTTCCACGGGTACACGCCCGCACCGAACGTGGGCGAAACGCCGACCACGATCAGGTCGTAGCCCGCCGCAGCCTCCCGCACCGTCTCGCCCACCGGGTCCGCGCTCTCGACGACAAGGAGGCGTACGCGCTCATCACGGAACGATCCAGTCTCCGGCGTCCGCAGCCGCGGCGTTTCGCTCGTCGGCCGTTGCGGGTCCGTCACGTGCAGTATCGTTACGGTCGCGCCGCTCTCCGCTATCCGCCGAACCAGCTCGACCGCCAGCAGGTCGTGCGGACCGCCCACGAACGGCAGAAGCACGTTCCGCCACGGCGGCTCTCGCCGGTCCAGCAGCACCGCGACATCGCACGTGCAGCCGTCGAGCAGCCGCTCCACCGTCGGACTCGGCTCACCATGCGCCGCGGTCGGCCTCGGCCAGCCAAGGAGGATGAGGTCCGACGATCGGGCCTCCGCCACACGCCTGATCGCGCCCACCGGGTCCGTTGACGCGTACGAAGACGTGCTCAGCGGGAGCCCCAGAATGATCGCTTCGCGCTGCGCGCTGCCAAGCGCTTCGTTGCGGATCTCCGCGATCTCCTCGCGGACCGCGGCCGGTGTGTCCTCGCTCTGGAGAGGCTCGATGTGCAGCGCGCTTACCGCAGGATCACGACCCGGCGGTACAAGCGCCGCAGCCGCGCGAATGAGGCCCGGACCGGCTGACGGTAACGCCACCGGCACGAGTACATTGTACTGCCTGTCCTTTTCCATCCGGGATTCACACTACCGTACGGGGTTGCCAGGCGGAAGAACGTCGCAGCTGGATGACGAACCACTAATTGCCCTGGCGCCTCGACCACACCTCACACACTCGCCCGTTCAGCGTCAGCGGTCAAGGCATTGACACCACGCAATTCGGGCCAACCGCAGGACCCGCCTCCTCTACGCCCCGCCGCGTGCCACGCTGATGATCGATTCCATATGATCCAGGTACCGCTCCAGCTCCCGCCGACCCTCCGCCGTCAGACCGTATTCCGTCAGAGGCGTTCGTCCACGGAACCGCTTCGTGCACTTCACGTATCCCGCCTCCTCGAGCTTGCGCGCGTGTACGCTCAAATTGCCGTCCGTCGCACCCGTTATGGCCTTCAGGTCGTTGAACGCAAGCCGGTCGTGCGTGGCCAATGCGCTCAGAATCGCCAGCCGCGTCCGCTGATGGATCAACTCGTCGAGCCGTTCCGGCCTCGCCTTCTTCACGCGCTCCGGCCGTTTCGCCGCAGCCGACCGAACCGCCGCGTCCTCCCCTGTCCGTCGTGCCGCGCCACTCCGCTCAGCGCCCATATCGCCTCCAGATCCACAGACCGAAACCGGCCTGCAGGCCACCAAATCCGGCAGCCATGAAATGGTCCCCGTAACCCGGAACGAACAGCGCCACCCCACCCAGGAGCAGGTAGGCGACTCCCAGAATCCCGACCTCCGGAACCGCGAATGCACCGCTCGCCGTCACCGCCGTCCCGTACAGCAGCAGCCACAGCGGTGGAAGCAGCTCCATCTGACCACTCGATGCCAGCGGAATCGTCAACAGGCACGCCACGCCAAGCGCAGGTGCCAGCGCAAACGCGAACTTCCGGCCGGGCCCGGCCAGCAATGGCATGCCCGCACGCACCGATTTCGCAACGATCGCCGCCACAGCCACAACGAACCCGACCACCGCCGTCACGACCCAGACCCGGAGCCACGCCATCGGCTCCGTCTGCGCGTGCGCCGTCCACGCGCCCGCCACAGCGATCGCGCCCATCAGCACGCCCGTCCGCCCCGGCAGTGCCGTGAACCGTCCCGACCGCTCGAGCGTCTGTCGGATGAACGCCAGGTTCTCGGCCGCCCGGTCCTCGATGCGGGCGGTGCCTCGGCGCCCGTCGCTCATGCGGGTAAAGTGTGCGGAAGTTGCTGCGCTGTCAAGTACTTTGAAGGATAGACCATCGCGACCGCCCTACGCCTCGACATTCACTTTCGCGTCGCCACTCAACGGCTTCCTGCGCCGTTTCCGTTGCCCCGGCACTGGTGCCATGAGCACCGCGATCCAACTGTAGCCCTCGGTATTCTCGAGCATGATCCGCGCGATCATGGTGAGTGGCACGGCGAGCAGGAACCCAATGGGCCCCCAGAGCCAGCCCCAGAAGACGACGGAGACGATCACGACGAGGGGCGAGAGGCCGAGCTGTCGCCCGAGCAGCATGGGTTCGATGACGTTGCCGAGCAGGATGTTGACGGCGATGTAGCCGATAGCGCTGAGCAGTGCGAAGCTCGGCCCGAGCTGGATGAGGGCGAGCATGAAGGCGGGCACGGCGGCGATGAACGAGCCGATGCTCGGAACGTAGTTGAGAAGGAAGGCGACGAGTCCCCAGAAGACGGCGAAGTCGAGCCCGATGGCCCAGCACCAGAGTCCGATGAGGACGCCGGTGATGAGGCTGATGACGGTTTTGATGGTGAGGTATCGCTGGACCTCGTTGATGATCTTGGCAAAGCGCTGGTGATCGGCGGCGCTGGTACCGAACGCCACGGCGAGCTTGGTGCGGAACCGGTCGGCCTCGACCATGCCGAAGATGGCGATGACGAGGACGAGCACGGCGCCGGAAGCGAAGCCGGCGACGCCGCGGACGGCGCCGGTGGCGAGGTCGAGGGCCCGGCGTGCGTTGACGAGGTCGAGCTGGAAGGCGGGCGGCACATCGATACCGTGTTCGCGCAGCCAGAACAGGAAACCGTCCTCGAGGGTCTGGTAACGGGCGGCGTATCCCTGGAACGAGCCGCGGATCTCGGCCAGCGATTGTGTTGCGACGGAAACGAACAGGGCGAGGATACCGAACGTGAGCAGGACGATGAGCGTGACGGCGAGCGGCATGGGCACGCGTCGATCCACGAGCCCTGTGACAGCGGGCCGGGTTGCCACGACGAGGAACAAGGCGAGGGCGAGCAGGATGAGGAGCGGTGCGGCGACCTTCAGTCCGGCCACGACGATGACCAGGCAGGCAATCGTGAGCAGCACGGCGGGCACGGTCGATCGCGGTGTCATCTCGCTCATGGGTCGTGTCGGTTCAAGTCGAATGCAGTGGGGTAAGACACCTGTCGGCGGCGCCGGGGTCCGTGGTGAAGGGTTGCCGGTGGCCGCGGTTGTCGGGTTCCTGACCGGTGTTGGGTGATGAGCTCGTCAGACGTACTATTGTGACGTGAAAGTAGTCAGAAATGAAGGAGAGGATCACGATGCCCCCCGGATTCCATCGTCCCGCGTCGCTGCTGGCGACGCTGCTCGTGGTGGTTCTGCTGCCGTCCTGCAAGGACAGCGCGGGTCCGCCGGCCGAGCGCGTCACGTCGGTTACCGCGTCGAGCGGCGACCTTCAGGGCGGTATCGTCGGCATGCCGCTGGCGCAGCCGGTGATCGGTCTGGCGATCGATGCACAGGATCGGCCCGTGCGTGGCGCTCTTGTCGAATGGGCGGTCACGAGCGGCGGAGGTACGATCACGCCGAACGAGACCGAAACCGATGCGAACGGCGTTGCCGGCGCGATGTGGACGCTCGGCGAGTCGGCCGGTGAGCAGTCCGTCACACTCACGATCGGAACGGCGTCGCACACGTTTGTCGCCACCGCGATCGCCGGCACCGCCGCGACCGTCACTCTGATGCCGCCGGCGGTGGCGCTGGATGCCATCGATGCGACCGTCGCCCTCGAGGCGTCCGCGGTCGACGCGTTCGACAATCCGATCACGGGCCGCGCGTTCACGTGGACATCGGACAATTCGAACATCGCGACCGTCAGTTCGACGGGTGTCGTCACGGCACGGGCGCAGGGCAGCACGCAGGTCGAGGCTTCGCTCGACGGCGCGAGCGGGACCGCGAGTGTGACGGTGGCTCAGGTGCCTACGCAGATCGGGCTGACGCCGCCGTTCGCCAGCTTGAGCGCGATCGGCCAGACCGTACAACTCCAGGCGTCTTCGCAGGACAGGAATGGCAATCCGGTTACCTTGCCGCAAACGGACTACACGTGGACGAGCTCGAACACGAGTGTCGCGACCGTGAGCAACACGGGGCTCGTCATGGCAGCGGGAGGGGGTGTGGCACAGATCAGCGCGGCCATCGGCACCGCGAGCGCCAGTGCGCAGGTGACGGTCGCCCAGACCGCAACGACCCTTACCGTGTCGCCCGCAACGGACACGCTGACCACGGCGCAGCCGGCCAGGCAGCTCACCGTCGACGCGCGCGACGCGAACAATCAGGTCATCCTCAATCCGTCGCTCATATGGTCCAGCAGCGATCCGCTGATCGCGACCGTGTCGCCCGGCGGCCTGGTGACTGCGGTGAAGAACGGAACCGTCCAGATCAGGGCGACCAGCGGAATGGTCATGGATTCCGCGACCATCGTCGTGCGCCTGAACATGGCGCCCGTTGCCGTCAACGACGCATTCGGTGCGATCATTGACACGCCGATCGTCATTGTGGCGCCGGGTGTGCTGGCCAACGACACACTCGGAATCCCGGCCGGCACGGTGACCTCGTTCGGAGGCGGCAGCCTCGGCGGTACAGTGATCTCGAACGTCGCGGGCACGTTCGCCACGTTCGGCACCGGCGGATCGCTCCAGGTCTCGGCGAACGGCGCTATCGCGTTCGTGCCGAGCACGGGCTTCAATGGCGCGTTCACGTTCATGTATCGCATACAAACTCTGGCGGGAATGTCCGACGCCACCGTGACGATCAATGTCGGCAGTCCGCCGACGGCCACCGATGACGCGTACGCGACGACCATGGACATGCCGATCACGATCGCTCCGCCCGGCGTTCTGGCCAATGACAACCTCGGGTTCCCGGTCGCGGCGGTAGCCAGTTTCGGTGGCGGAACCCTCGGCGGCATTGTGACGACGCACGCGGCCGGTCAGCTCGTCACTTTCGGGGTGGGTGGCTTTGTCGGCGGCCAGATCCGACTGCAGGCGGACGGCGGACTCGCGTTCACTCCGCCGACCGGCTATACGGGTGTGTTCACCGTGATCTATCGTCTGGCCAGCTCGACCGGTTCGGCCGACGCGACCATCACGATCACGATCACACCTTGAATCTCAGTGGTCCAGGCCCGGACACCGGCGGCTCGACGCGCCGGGTCCGGGCTCCGGATCACGCCCGTGCGCACCGCAGACCGAGAAGCTGATCCAGCAGTTCGTCCTTCTCGCGATTCAGTTCGTTGCGCCGCCACTGCATGCCGAACGTCGGGCCGATGTCATCCAGCTCCGCCTGCACCTCCACCAGCCGCGCAGTCACTTCCGCCATTCCGCGTTTCAGCGCATCCGAAACCTGCGCCGCCAGGTCGACCATCGCCGTTGCATGCATTCGATCTATCTCTACCTTCAGTGGTCCAGGTCCAATATCGGTTGATTCCGCCTACACTGGAGCAGGCGACAATTTGCAGGGTTCACCCTCACCGCACCGTTTCCGCTCGACGCGGAACCCGGCGGCCGCAACATGGTCTAATAGCATCCCTTGCGAGGTGCGCGCCGGAGCGGCTGCACGATCCGCACGGAGGACCCGGACAGACCAGGGCGGATGAGATCGGGCGGTGAAGGCGATGAGGAACGGACGACCGGCGACGTTGCGAATGGTGACATCCACGAGCGCCTGAAGGTTCTGCACGAAGAGGGCAGGGAGATCGCCGATCGATTCCTCGAGCGGGTACGCGAACGCGAGTGGCACCCTTTCGTGGCCGCCGACTACGAACGCGTCCAGCAGACCCTCTCCTCGCTACGGCAACCGGGCCTGCGATTTCTCGAGTGGGGTTCCGCGACCGGTATCATCACGATCATGGCCGATATGCTCGGCTACGAGGCGTTCGGCATCGAACTCGACGAGGAGCTGGTCGGAATAGCGCGTGACATGGCCGATCGCTTCGGTTCGCGCGCCCGCTTCGCCGCCGGCAGCTTCCTCCCTGCGGGCTACCGCTGGCAGTCGGACACCGGTGATCGGCGGCTCGGTACCATCGGTCAGGGCAGGTCCGGATACCTCGAGCTCCAGCATCCGCTGGAAGACTTCGACCTCGTCTTCGGCTATCCATGGGGCGGTGAGGAACCGGTCATGCACGATCTCATGAGATGCTACGGCGGGAAGAACGCTCGCCTGCTCCTGCACTGTACGGACGGGATCCATATCTACGAGTGCGGCCGTCGGGTGGACTGAGCCCGGCCGCCGTACGACGCGCGAGCCAGGGCTTGTGCGGGTCTGCGGGCGATTCTCGAATCACACGTGCACCGGCAAGGTTGACTTGATTCCCAGAGGTTCGCTGCTCTCGATCGTGGCGCTCGCACTGGCGGCGGCATCCGGTATATCCGCGCAACAGCCGGACCTCGCGATCGGCGCGCTGACCGGTCCCGAACCACAGGTGTTCGGCCACATCCGCGATGTAGTCGTGAACGCGGCGGGCGATGTGTTCGTCCTCGACAACCAGGCGTCCGAAGTCCGGTGGTTCGACTCGAACGGTACGTTCCGCGGGCGAGCCGGCACGAACGGATCCGGTCCGGGAGAGTTCCGGTCGCCACAGGGCCTTGGGATCGACGGATCGGGTGACGTTCTCGTGCTGGATCCGCTGAACGCCCGGATCTCACGGTATCGGCCGGGCGACACGGGTCTGGCACACGTCGTCGACGTGCCGTCACCGCCCGCGCTGGATCTGTGCGCCATGGACGGCAGGATTTTCCTTCTCAGGATGCGTCAGGACAGCGTGGTCACTGTTCTCGATGGCGGCGGCCGCGTCATCGCGGCGTGGGGGTCGTTGCTGGAACCGCTTCCCGGTCACGACCTGCCGCCAGACGAGATACGGCGGGAGCAGGACAATCGGGCTCGCCTGCTCTGCGATCCCGCAACATCGACGGTGACACTGCTGCACGAGCGTATCCCCGTCGTGCGCAGGTTCAGCAGTGCTGGCGTTCCGATCTGGGAAGTCGAGCTTGCGGACTATCACCAGGCGCTTGACGTTCGAACGCCCGATGAATCGGACTGGACGCTGGCGCCCGACCCGGAGACTGGAACCGCGCATTCCGGACGCTCGATCTCGGTCGGCGAGGGTGAAACGCTGATCGTTTCGCTCTACGAAGGCTCCGCAGACGGAGGCCGCTTCGAGGTACGTGTTCTTGCGCGTGACAACGGTGAAGAGCTGCGTCGCATTCCCGTGCCCATGGTCATCGATTCGTTCGTCGGTGGCAACGTGGTCGGCCATGTGAACAGTCCGATCGCGCGGTTGCTTCGCTTCGACTGGGAGGCGCTATCCCGACGATAGCCGGCGCGGCGCGCACAACGAAACGAAGCGGGTCATGGCACCGACGCACGCTGATTCCCGCAATCGCCGCTTCGGCGGCGGTGCACGCACTCGTCCTCCTGATACCGCTCGATTTTCCCGTCGACGTTTCCGGTCACCGGGCTCCGGTCGGTCCCCCGGAGCCGGCAGCAGCCATGCGCATGCTCTACATCGTCGAAGTCCCCGCCGGCATTCCGCAGCCTCGCGTCGACCTTGCACAGTCCCCGTCACCGGAGGTCGAGTCGGCGCCAGGCCCCACCGCGTCGGCGGCGCATCCGATCGGGCCCACAACCGAGGCCTCGCCACCGACACGCACTATCCGCGACCGGACCGCTCCGCGTTCGCTGGACCCTCGCCTCTGGGCGTCGCCGGCCCCCGCCACGCGCACGGAGCCGGACGCGCTGGAGCGGGCAATCTCACCCGTACGGATGGGAGTGGCCGAACTGAACGACTCGATTGCCGCCGCCGAGGAAGCCGAGCGCCGCGCTTCGGACTGGACATCGCACGATGGAGATGGAGGCCGCTGGGGCATCTCGCCCGATCGGCTACACCTCGGAGCAACGACGCTCAGGTTGCGGTACTGCACGGTCGAACCGTGTCCCGGCTGGCTCCTGCCGACGCCACCCGATCGACGCGACGAGTACGCGAAACGGGTCCGCGGCTTCGACGAGATCCGCATGCAGGCATCGCGGGCCGCGCTTGATGCGGCTCTGACGGAACGCGTGCGGGCGATGCGAGCTCTCGACCGCGCGAGGCGAGACTCGGCGAAGGGTGGCGGTACCGACGTCACGGATCCTGACGAGCGCGCGCCACAGCCAGCCGACCGGCGTCACTCCTCGGCAGCCATATGTTGCCGCGCCGATCGTCGATCCAGATCTGCCGGACCGTGCCGTCGGACGTCGGCAGCCGCAGTGACGTCCGCTCGCCACTCACAGGATCCAGAATCGTGATCGCATCGAGCCCCGCATCACTGTACACAACCGTGCCTTGCCGGCTGACCGCAATCCCATACGGCCTCGTGCCGCGATCGAGCGACCGGAACGACGTCAGCGTGCGATTCGCCGGATCGAAACGCACGACTCGCGAACCGCCGTGATCCGTCAGCCAGATCGCGCCATCCGGATCGGAAGCCAGCCGGCGAGCCCGCGGCCGGACCCGGTTGATGTTCGCGTTCATCCGAAGGCTGTCCGGCAGTGCCGCGTACTCCGCGCTGTCGCCTATCGCACGCATCCGCGGTCGACCCTCCGCGTCAACGTATCGCATCGTTGCGAACGGACCCGTTGGCGGCCGCTCCCCCAGATCGTGAATGCGCAACTCATCAGTCCGTGGATCCACCTCGATCAGGTAGCCGTTGTCCAACGTGTTGTACCAGATCATCCCGGTCGGTGTCACCGTGACCGCGTACGGTCTGAGCCGCCCCTCCACCGTCAACAGACGGCTCTCACCAGTCCGCGGATCATAGCGCCCGAGAGCATTCGCTTCCCGCAGGCTGAACCAGATCACTCCGTCCAGCATGACAAGCTGCTGCGGACCGCCCGCCGCTCCAGGGATCACGTGCTCCTCGATCCCGCCACTCGCAGGATCCACCCGACCCAGAATGCCAGCCGTGCTCGCGGCGTACCACAAACCGCCGTCCGGCGACACGATCAGGCCGTACGGCGCCGACTTCTCCGTTGGCGGCGAAAACATCGAGAAAGAGGCTGTCATTGGATCGAAGCGGCCGACCACGTGCGTGATCCGATCCGTGAACCAGACCGCGCCCGCCGTGTCGACCACGACATCGTTCGGAAACGCGTTCTCCCACGGTATCACATACTCGATGATCTCGGTGGGCACCGGCATGGCGCGTGGCGCGCTCTGACAGCCGGCGAGAGCGGCAATTGCGAGAGTCAGGCCCGGGAATGGACGAAAGCGGGGCATAACTAGTAATGTAGTAGCAACCGGCACTGACCGCAACACCCACCCCGTGGCACAAAGTCCGGTCGCCAACCTATAATCAGATCCTTGGCACCCCTCGCACCTTACCGGAGAAGAGAATCATGCGTTACGCACGTCTCAGCGGCCCCATCGCGGCCACAGTCGCACTCATGTTCGCGTTCAGCCCGGCGCAGGCACAGGATGAGTCCCGCGCGGTGGAGGACGGCGGCATCAAGATCCCGGGATGGATGGGCAAGATCGATGCGCGCGAAGCGGAACGGGGTCTGGCGCTCGAGAATGCGCGCCTGGCGATGGATGGCGACGCGATACACGTGGTGACCGGCCCGGCCGTCAACTACTGGAATCCGTCGAACACGGCATCGGGCGACTTCACCGTGAAGGCGACCTTCACGGAAATGGAGTACATGAGTCTGAATAATCATCCGCATCCGTACGGCATCTTCATCGGCGGGAGTGACATGGGCACGGACAACCAGAGCCTGCTGTACTGCGCGGCGTATGGAGACGGCCGGTTCATCGTCCGGGGCTTCGGTCCGGCGCCGTTCCAGATGAACGGTCGGGGCGGCGAGACGAACGATATAGTGAACAAGGCTGCGGGCAAGGGTCAGCCGGTGACGCAGGAGATCGCGCTGTCGGTGCGCGGTGACATGGTCCAGTGTTCGATCAACGGCACGGTGGTTGCCAGCTACCCGAAGGCGGATGTGGTAGGCGAAGGCAAGCTCGAGTCGACCGACGGCGTGTACGGCATCCGTTTCGCCCACAACACGGAAGCCAGGGTCAGCGGCCTGACGATGACGCGGTGATCGTGGCTGCGAACGCGGAACGGGACACGGTCGCCTGTCGTTGGTGCGATTTCGTGGCCCCGATGCCTGCATCCTGGATTTCCGCGCTGGCGTGTGTCCTTATCGCGGCGATGCCGCTTTCGGCGCAACGATTCGAGGTGCCGTCGAACACCGGCGCGCACTGGTTCAAGGGCAACACGCACACGCATACGCTGAACAGTGATGGCGACTCGCCGCCCGACGTCGTCGCCACGTGGTATCGCGACCACGGGTACAACTTCCTGGTTCTGTCGGACCACAACGTGTGGACGGATCCGGCCACGCTCAGTGCGCTGGTCGACACGAACTTCATACTGATACCGGGCGAGGAAGTGACGTCGAGTTTCGAGCGGCGTCCGGTCCACGTGAACGGGTTGAACATTCCGCACGTGATCGAGCCGCGCACGGACACGACGCTGGTCGGCACGATCCAGAAGAACGTGGATGCGATTCGCGAGATCGAGGGCGTTCCGCACATCAACCATCCGAACTTCGGATGGGCGTTCGACCATCACACGCTGGCGGATGTCCGCAATGACAGACTGCTCGAGATCTACAACGGGCATCCGACGGTTCACAACGAAGGTGGTGGCGATGCACCGGGCCTCGAGGAGATCTGGGATCATCTGCTGACTGGTGGAAAGCGTATCTACGGTATAGCGGTCGACGATGCGCATCATTTCGCGGGCGAGTTCGCGCGCGACCGAGCGAATCCGGGCCGGGGCTGGATCGCGGTGCGAGCCGACCGGCTGGACGCGCTCGAGATCATGGAGCGGTTGGAGGCAGGCGAGTTCTACGCGAGCACGGGCGTGACGCTGGAGGACATCGTGATCGCGCCGACTCGCCTGGAGGTGCACATCACCCAGCAGGCCAACTTCAGGTACACCACGCAGTTCATCGGCGCGAACGGAGCGGTTCTGGCCACGACGGGCAGCAACCCGGCCGTGTACGACCTGAGCGTGTCAACGGGCTACGTTCGCGCGAAGGTGACGGATTCGGGCGGAGCTCACGCGTGGGTGCAGCCGGTGTTCATCCGGCCGTAGTCATTCGTCTCGCGGACGGTTCGAACTGTCGAACGGATCAGGAGCGACACGGGGGCGCCGCAAGGTATCGCGGCGCCCCCGTTGTCACGTGTGTACCGGCCAGAGCCGGTCGAGTCATGCTGCCGCGTCAGCCGCCGCCGACGCGTCGCACGCGTTCGAACTCCGTGATCGCGTTCGTGTGGCTGATGATCGCGTTGAGCTCGGACAGTCGAGCGGTCGTCAGCGCGTTCTGTGCCTGCACGACCTCGAAATTGGTTGCGACGCCAACGCTGTAGCGCAGCAACTCGGTCTCGGCGGCGCGTTCGGCCGCTTCGCGGTTGCGACGGGCGGCCTCGTACTGGAGGTAGGTGTTCCGCACGGCCAGGCCCGCCGTTGTTACCTGCGTGATGATGAGCAGCTCCTGGCTGCGGAGCGCCAGCTCGGCCTGGCGGAGCTGCAGCCTGGCCCGCTCGAGGTTGGCCTTGTTCACGTTCGCACCCAGCGGATACGACGCATTGAGCGTGAGGCTCCATGTCGGCGTATCGAACTCGCCGATCGAGCGCAGGCCGTCGGAATAGCCGCCGGGCTGGACGAGTACGGGTTCGCCGCCGAGCTCGGATCGGGAGAACAGGTCGCCGCCGACGCCCTGGAGCGAGTACGCGGCTGTCAGGTTGAGTTCCGGCAACGAATTGCTGCGGTTCACGCGGAGGCTGATCTCCGAGATGTCGCGCTGCTGGCGCTGCTGCCGGATGTCGGTCCGCTGCGCGAGTGCGACGTCGATGGCCGCCTGGATGTCGACTGCCTGGTCCACGAGCGCAGGCTGATCGACTGGATTGACGGTTTGTGTGAGCAACTGGTCGTCCGGGCCGCCGAGCAGGAGGCGCTTGAATGCGAACTCCTGGTTGCGCCACTGGATCTCGGCGTTGAGCAGGCTCTGCTCGGCGCTCGCTACCTGCGCTTCGGCCTGCACGAGCTGAAGCTCCGTCATCCGGCCGAGCTGCACCCGGATCCGGTTCTCCTCGAGCAACTGCCTGGCCTGCGCCAGACTGCGCCGCTGGATCTCGATCTGCTCGATCGTCGATCGCAAGGACCAGTACGCGAGCCGGACCTGATGCGTGATGTTCGCGATCTGCGTCTGCAACTGGAGATCCGTGATATCGGCCTGGATCAGCTGCGTCTCGAGCGCCGCGCGCTGGTTGTCCGTGCTGCGCCCCGCCAGCAGCGGCTGCGTGTAGTTGAAGCTGACCTGCGAGTTGTAGCTCGGATTGCGCGTCGTGAACGCGTTGTTCGTCTCGGTCCGGCTGTTGTTGAAATTCGCGTTCAGCCGCCCGCCCCACCACGGCATGGTCTTCGCCATCGACGTGTTGAACGTCATCCGCTCGCTCGACGTGCGCGCTCCGCCGTCGAGCTGGCTCGTCGACTGGTTCGTCGAGTTGTTGTACCCGTATGTCATGCTCAGCGTGGGGCTGAACGCCGCGCGCGCCGTTACCATCGAATAGTCCTGGATCTCGGGGTTGAGACGAGCGCTCTGGATGTCCAGATTCGTCTCGAGCGCCCGCTGGATCGCGTCCTCGAGGGTCATGTTGAGGATCGTGGCACCCGGGTCGACCGGTGGCAGAGCATGGCCGACCTGATATGGCTCGACCTGCGGCACCGGCCTCGTCGGATCCTGAGCCGCAACGCCCATTGGAATCGCGAGCGCCAGGCCCACCAGAAGTCCGAGCCCGGTCGTGCACTTCGACATAACGCATCTCCTTGTTTTCGCCATGAACAATCGTTCACCAATATGGTCGTTCCGCGCCCATCCGCGTACCGGTCAGGCGAGCCTCTCGTGTCGATCCCGGGGCCTCGCCGTGACCCGCGTCGCCGCGCTTCACGGTCAATGGACCCGACTACTGACGATTGGTGGTGCCGCAGCGTTGGGTTCGTCAGGCCGCCCGGATCGTCGTCCGGCACGCCAGAGATACTACGAGTGAAGCGGTTCCGCCGTTTCCGGGCCGCCTCATGCTCCACGGATCCCGGACGGTTCGCCGGGACCGCCGCCCGCCCGCCGCTGGAGCGGCGACGAGCCGCTAGAGAGCCAATCGAGCCGCGTTCCCACGTACAGGGCCGCGAGAATGGCCAGGTTGACGGGCACGCCGATCTTCGCTTCGGGCCACCCGAGCGCGCTCAGGGCAAGCGACACGATGGCGAGCACGGCCGCGGCCCGGACCCACCCTCCGAAGCCGAGCCACGAACCGAGCGCAGCAAGAACGAATCCGACCGCAAGCGCGAGCCAGACCAGGCCCAACACGTGGATTCCGCCCGATCCCAGGTCGATCCGGCCGCCGAGGATCGTCGTCGAATAGCCGGCTGCATCGGGCGTCATCAGTTGCCACGGCACCACAAAGCCGACGACATGCGCGATACCGTGCAGCGCGATCAGGATCCCGAGTGCGATTCGCATGAGGTTTCCTCCTTCGTCGGACGATTGCGGCCCTCGGCGGACGATAGCGGCGCGAGTGCCGGATGCCGGTCGGGCAGGCATTGATTCTGACGGGGGAAATGCCGCACATGCAGGCTGGGAGGGGCGGGTTGACGGCCAGGGAGAAGAACCGAAGGCTGAGGCGGAGTAGCGTTCAAGGGCCGGGATCGGGCAAGGAACACCCGTGATCCCCCTCGCCAAACCCTGGTCCTCCTCCATCGTCCGATCGCGATGCTGCCCCGGCCGCAGTGCGGCGCAAGTCGTACCGAGCGGCCCCGGGTAAGCGATTGTCCGATCAGCCGCGTCCAGCGCGGGGCTTTGGACAATCGCGAAGCCGATCCCGCGTCGTTTGTCCGTTCGGCCGAGCCAGGCGCGGCCATCCGTACAATCGACGATCACGACGGGCGCGCAGGCTGTCCAGCAACCGCAGCAGCGACCACCTCTCCATCGCCCCGCCATCGTCATACGAGATTGCGAACCCGACGATCCCGACGGATCGGCGGCCGCCACTGACATTGATCCGCACCCCGAAACGTTCCATTATTGCACCAATGCGACACTCCGACCGGCTGGCTGCAATGCGCACACTTCGACTATCCCCGGTTATCGTTTCCGCCTTCGCGATCCTCGCCCTGGGCGCGACACCTGACGCAGCCAAGGATGCAACGGGCGTCTACGCTCTGATCGACCGCATCGTATTCGAACCGGATGCGACGAACCCGGCGCGCGTGCAGTTGTGGGGCGTGTTCCGCGTGGCGGATACGTTCGCGATGGAGAACGGCAAGCTCTCACGCATCGATCTGAATGCGTTCCGTCCGGTTGAGCGCGGCTACATGTACTTCGCGATCAATCCGACGGACCCGGCCGCCACGCGCGCGGAATGGACAGCAATGGCCAGGTATGCGGGAACCGGCCAGCCGATCGCGTTCGGCGCGCGCATTCCACCCGATGCTGAACCGGCGTTGGCCGGGTCCGGTCGTGTCGGTGGCTCGATACTCGAGGACACCGCGAGGATCGGGTCGATGATCCGCTACAACGGGCGCGTGCGGGCCGCGGACGAGGATGTCGCGTTGCCGGACGCGTTTCCATTGCGTATGACGCGGTTTGCGCCGCCGATGGCCGCCAGCCGATCCCTGCCGGCCGTTCGTGTGCTGCTTCGCGGGGCAACTGAGCTGGCCCGCTGAGCGCAACCGCCAGAGCGACCCGTCCTAAGGCAGCAAGACGGCGGCGTCGCCCGAGTAGATGTCGTCTTCGGAGGCTATTTGACCGAGCGTGGGCAACTCGTGGTTCCCGTGGGCCTGGGAGCCTTCCGCAGAGGCTTTCGGGAGCCAAGCAGGAGACCTGTCCCGCATTCGGTAGACGTCAGTTTCGAGGAGACGGTTCGCTGCCCGGCTTGATCAGGTCGTCCACAAGTGCGTGCCTGACATCATCGTCATCGGTCCAGAAGCCGAGAACGCTCGTCGCCGTGATGCTCCTGGCCGTGAAACGGCCTGGCATCGTCACGTCGCCAAGGAACGTGCCCGCCGGATCGAATACGCTCCACCCAACGGGTCGGCCATCGGCGGGGTGCGCCGGCGGACCCAGCATG
This sequence comes from Longimicrobiales bacterium, assembly GCA_035513345.1. Classification (GTDB taxonomy): domain Bacteria; phylum Gemmatimonadota; class Gemmatimonadetes; order Longimicrobiales; family RSA9; genus DATKCF01. The sequence continues at coordinate 2,074 of DATKCF010000144.1, read as the reverse complement.
TAGTAGTAGTGCTGGACCCAGGTGTTGCTGAGTTCGTCCTCGAGAACCGCCTGGGTCGCCGGCTTCTGCGCCGGCCAGCGCGCGTTGCGTCGGAGCGTTCTTTTCCAGGTCGCTGATCGCTGCGCCCCGAACACCCTCCGGGCCAAAATCCGGCCCATTTCAAGTGGTACTGTATGATCTCGTCCTGTTCTTCGGAATCGAACGGGACTGTTGGCAGGGCACGCTCGAGAACGTGCAGCAGGGAGCCAGTGGTATCGAATACCTCGAGAACACTGACTGCGGTCCTCAGGAGTGAAGCGAGCGTCACCGCCCCCTCGGCAATTCAATCCCGTACTGCGTGCTTACGGGGTGGCGGACAACCTCCGCTCGGCTCCATTCCGCGTGCACAGCCTCAATGCCAGCGACCTGCACTGCCCGCACCGATTCGCTCAGGTCCACAGCCACTGCCACACGCCCAGTGGGACCGAGGCGCCTGAGTGCGGCCATCTGGACTTCCCAGGCATCATGCGAGGTATCACGGGATATCGCCGGCTCCGCCGCCTGGGTGCTTCTACTCCCTGCGTATTCGATCATGACGAAAGAGACTCCCGGGTACGTCGAAGAGGCCAGCGGCCGTTTCCGGGCGGCCCGACCTACCCCTGAGAGCGCAGCCATCACGAGTTCAATTTCACCTGACGTAATCAGGTTCATGAAGCGCCGGAACCGTTTCCGCGCCCGTCCCAACCTGCACGTTTCATGGCCCGCGCGGTTAGCGCGCGACAGCGCGCGCCGCATGACACCGTTTGTTATCCGACGCTCGAACTGGCGGTTGCCCGACCAGGCTCTCAAGGCAGAGCGACCGGGCGGCCCTGCCTGCCCCCGCATGGGAAACGCGACCGGGTCGGAAGGTCCAAATCCCCTCCCACAACTCGCCGACCGTCCTGACCGCCATGGCCAACGATTGTTAGACGCCGGACGGCCGTACCATCTGGGTGCGTTGACGATCTGGCGCGGTACTTCCCGCGCGCCGCTTCATCTCGCTGAGATCCGAGGAAAGACTCGGTGTCCGACGACGAATGCACGCTGCGACACCTGATCTGCAACTAATCTCGCCGACGGAGCGGTCCCTCAAGACCTAAGCCGCAGGTGGAACCGCGACCAAGGTCCCGCGCGACACCTTCCATGAACCGTCCGGTTGCAGCCGCCAGAATAGCATGTAGTTATAGCGCGTTGTGGATTGCTGACCATCGGTTTCGATGGTCTCAGTGTAGTGACCCACGGCATGTGCGGCGTCGGCGCAGACTACCACCTCTTCGGGGGAGTACGTGAGATCCACGAGGCGAATGGTCTGATACATCTGCTCGTACAACGACACCATCACAGCGCGCGTCCGCAGCTCCACACCGTCATCACTCATGAACCACACATCCTCAGCGTAGTCCCCGGCGGCCGCGACCGCATCTTGGGCGTAATGCGCGGCGACATGGCCATCCATGATCTCATTGATCTTGGCCTCCACGACAGGATCGGGGCCGCAACGCACAGCCTCCATTTCGGACGCCGGTTGCTGACATGCAACTACGATGGTGAACCCCAACAACAGGGCTGGAGACCGAATGCCCACTCGTGACATGATGAGCCTCGTGGTTGGTGAGAACGCGGTCGGCGCGCCGCCCTCAGCCGCTTTCGGCCTGAAAGCAGCCTCGCATTGCATCACCGCGGTCGCCCCCACGATATGACGCGACGCTGTGAGACTGCAACCCGTTCCGGTTGGCGAGAGCCGTCTCTGAAGCCCATTCTGATGGGTTAGGCCGTCTGGCGTCAACCGTATTCAGGTTCATGAAGCGCCGGAGCCGACCGTCAGGGCGGCGGAGGCGTTTCCGCGCCTCTCCCAATCTGGACCCCTCATGGCCTGCGCGGCAAGCGCGCGAAGCGCGCGACGCATGACACCGTGGGTTAGGGCGCGTCAGTAAATAACATTTGTATCTCGCATGATGGGACGCTATATTCGCGGGCATGGGAAACCGCGACCTGAGCGCACTCGAGAACAAGGTGGCTCGACTGTGGCCGCATCTCGACGAGCGCGCACGTCGGC
>DATKCF010000143.1:0-4587 GCA_035513345.1 Longimicrobiales bacterium | reverse complement strand
CTGGCGGTGGCTTGCAGAGCCGACAGCACGACCGACGACGTGGCAATCACGGAGCCAAGCGGAACTTCTATCGATGTGTCGGGCGCATCTGAAGCGACTCAACGAAGCATCCCTGACTTGAAATGGGTCGGCCGTATGCATCCGAGTTTCTCGATAGCGTTGACGCTAGAGCTAGAATCAAGAGGCGCGGTGGCGTCGTCAGACTCGGCCCTGAAGAGACAATCCGCACACTTCGTGATGAATGTTCGACGTTCTTCGGGCATCGCAACATTCCCACCAGCTACTGCATGACCTTTGGAATGGATCTGCTCGATGTCGTTCAGGAAGTCGGTGAGAATCCGAGCATATACCTGCAGTGGTACAACAACTTGAAGGACTCGTCTACGAAGGATTGACGCCGTATGAATTCACGGCGGCCGCGTATGATCTCCTTGACCAGGCAGCTGACCTTGACGCGGAGGAACTCGAAGCGTTTACTGCAGCCGTTTCTACGGCCGATGACTCCTACTCCTATTGGCTGTATCAGGGTAACTGGGAAGACGATTATCCGCCTGACGCAGCCAAGCCGTTCTTGGATTGGGTAGCATGTGTAGTGAGTGGTACGGACTTTGTTGCTTCCCATGACGTCGCAGGCGGAATCTCCGGCGCTCTGAGATTCTCGTTCTCTGGGTTTGGGAGTGCCGCGGCTGGAGCAGTCGGCGTTGGAGGCATGCAGTCCGCTGGGTCGTTTTTGGCCATATCTGCCACTTGCGTGTACTGAATTCGCGGTCGGCTGCGGCCGGCTGGTCCCGGCGGGAGCGTCAGTGCATCAGTCCGTCGGACAGGATGCGTCGCCAGGTCTCGATGGGGATGGCGCCGAGGGCTTCGCGGCCGTTGATGTAGAACGTGGGCGTGCCGCGGATCCGCAGTTCGCGCGCGATGCGGTTGGCGTTGTCGATGCGTTGCTTCGTCGCATCGCCCGCGTAGCAGTCGGCGAACTTTGCGGCATCGAGGCGCAGCGCCGTCGCGAACTCCTTGAACTTCTCTGTCGGGTTCCGCAGGCGCAGCCACTCGCGCCGTCGCTCGTACAGCATGCTGTGCATCGACCGGAACGAGGACTGGTCGGCGGCGCAGAGTGCCGCTTTCGTCGCCTGTTCACTGTTCGGGAACGAGCCCATCACGAACGGCACGTACTTGAATCTCACGCGGCCGGACATGATGAACTCGCGACTGAACAGGGCGAACGTTTCGGTTTCGAAGTGCGCGCAGGCAGAGCAGCCGTAGTCACCGAACTCGACAATTTCGATGGGTGCGTTGGCCGCGCCCAGATCGAATCCGATGCCGGACACGTCGGCCATCTGCGAGGCGGCGGGGAGCGGCGCCGCGAGGACAGACAGCAGTGTCAGACAGCGGGCCCGCCGGCCGACCGCCCAACCGACCGCCCAGCCGACCGCCCGTCCGATCGCCCGGTCAGGCCGCCGGCTGCGCCGGGATCGTCCGGGGGCCGGATTCGCCGCACGACCGATCACTTGCCGGCTCCCGCGTCATCGCCCGTACCCGGCGAGTCGCCGGACTCGCGGTGGTCCTCGGCGAGAAGGCGCAGGAAGATGCGCTTGCGCAGGTCGGCCGGCACGGACCTGTCGGCATGCCGGCGGACGAACTCGCGGAACGCCTTCTGGAAGTCGTAGTGCGGGTAGCAGCCCTTGCAGGCCTCGAGGTGTTCCTCGACGCTGTTGACGTCGGTGTTCTCGAGTTCGCCGTCGATGTAGGCCCAGAGCTGTTCGACGGCTTCGCGGCAGGTGATCATCCTGTCATCAGTCATTTCGTGCCTCCCGCGATGTAGCCCATCTCTGTCGCGTAGTCGCGTAGCGCGGCGGCCAGCAGCCGGCGGCCCCGGTACAGCCTGCTCTTCACGGTGCCGACCGGAACGTCCATGACGTGTGCGACCTCGTTGTAGCTGAGCCCCTCGAGATCGCTGAGGACGACGGCCTGGCGGAACTCGTCCGGCAGGCGGGCGATAGCCGCATCGACCTCGGCATCAATGAACGAATCAAAGAAACGGCGTTCGGGATCCTCGTTGCGGATCTCGGCCAGGACCTTCGCTCCGGCCATCGCTTCGACCGCGACGTCCAGTTCGCTCTCGAACGACTCCATTCGACGGTCCGTGCGCTCGCGCCCGCGCAGGAACGCGTTTCGGCAGATCGTGAAGAGCCACGACCTGCAGCTCGTGCCCCGCGTGTACGTCGACCAGTGGCGGTACGCACGCAGGAACGTCTCCTGGGTGAGGTCGTCCGCTTCGGCTTCATTGCCGGTCAGCCGCAGGCTGAACCGGTAGACCGCGTCCAGCCACGGCAGTGCTTCCTCCTCGAAGCCCGGCCTGCCGAGCGTGGAATCTTCCGTCACCTCTTCGCTCATCGTCCTCTCGCAGTCAGTCTAATCCGAACCCGGCCGTGGGCGCCGGTGTTCCCAGGATGCATGTGACTGCCGGCTGTCGGCAACAGTTGGCGGACGTGATGGATTGCATCGGGTGGCCCGGCGAGGTACCTCTATATCCACAGGGGCGGACTGCACGTGTCATGTATCGCGCTGACCCGATGACCGACCAACCGACGTTCGAAACGCGACGGCTCACGCTGCGCCCGTTCGTCTTTCCGGACGCGCCCGACGTACAGCGTCTGGCGGGCCACCGCGAGGTTGCGCGGTTCACGCTCGCTGTGCCGCATCCGTACCCGGACGGCGCAGCCGAACAGTGGATCGCGAGTCATCCCGCGGCGTGGGCGGAAGGACGCGCCATCACCTGCGCCATCGAACGCCGCGGCGATGGTCGGCTTGTTGGCGCGATCGGGCTGACGATCGATCGCGAAAACGAGAACGGCGAGATCGGCTACTGGATCGGACCGGAGTACCACGGCAACGGCTATGCGACCGAATCCGCCGCCGAACTCGTCCGGTTCGCATTCGACACGCTGCACCTGCAACGCGTGACTGCTCGCCATTTCGGCTCGAATCCGGCCTCCGGCCGGGTACTCCAGAAGATCGGGATGATGAACGAGGGCACACAGAGAAGGCACTTCCGGAAATGGGGCGAGTTCGAGGACATCGTCCTTTATGGCATCCTCGCGACGGACCGCGTCCGCTGATGCGACGACTCGCACCCCTCGTCCTGGCGCTGGCCGCGGCCGGTGCGGCAGCATTCGCGCTCTGGCCCGAGCGCCGCGTCGCCGCGTTCCCGACCGCCGCCACGCTTTCGGCCGTCCGGGCCGCCACGACACAGGCGGCGGCGCTCGACGACTCGACGTTTGCCGCTCTCATCGAGGGCATGTCCGAGCAGGGTCGCTACTTCGATACCGACAACCTCATATCGAACGAGTCGTCATACCTCCACGTGATGGGCGCGCTCCGCGAACGCGGCGTCGAGGGCGGCGCGTTCATTGGCGTTGGACCCGACCAGAGCTTCTCGTACATGGCCGCGATCCGCCCGCGCATCGCGTTCATCGTCGACATACGTCGCGACAACCTGCTCCAGCACCTGTTCTTCAAGACGCTGTTCGAACTGGCACCGACACGCATCGAGTACGTCGCGTACCTGTTCGGAAGGGCACCGCCGCGGGATCCGCCCGAGTGGACCGACCGTCCGCTCGACGGGCTCATCGCCTGGATCGACGAAACACCAGCGGACGCCGACTACATGGCGGGCCTGCGAAGCGCGGTGCTCGATCACGCGGGCACGCTCGGCGTTCCGCTCACGGCCGAGGACCTCGCCACCATCGCGCGCATCCATGCGACGTTCACGAACGCCGGGCCCGATCTCCGCTACAGCAGCCACGGCCGTGCACCTCGCCCGTCGTATCCGACGTACCGCCAGCTTCTGTTCGCCGCCGACCGCGACGGTAATCGCGCCAACTTCCTGACCAGCGAAGAGGACTACGCGTTCCTGCGCGCAATGCAGCAGAACAACCTCGTGATCCCGGTTGTCGGTGACTTCGCTGGCCCGCACGCGCTCCGCACCATCGGCGAGTACGTCCGGAACGCCGGCCTGTCCGTATCGGCCTTCTACCTGAGCAACGTCGAGTTCTACCTCTGGCAGGACCGCATCTTCGATCGGTTCGCGAACAACGTTGCCACACTCCCGTTCGACGACCGGACGACCATGATCCGCAGCCTGTTCGGCCGCATCTACGACCATCCGCAGTCCCTGCCCGGCTTCAACTCCACACAACTCGTTCAGGACATGGCGGGATTCGTCGCCAGCTTCCAGGCCGGCCGCTACGAAACGTACGGCGACCTCATCTACCGGCAATGACGCAAGCAACCCTGCGAGGGGATTGTGTGACTAAACGGTGGGTGGGCTGGTTTTCCGGAAATCCGCCCCAGAACAAGACCCCAGCATGGGTAGCTACGGCATGACCACGGAGCGCAACCGGGTGGGGCGCACGAGGCTGGCCGCGTGCGCGGCGGTGGCCGCTATCGCGACGATCGGAGCGGCGTGCGCGGGTGAGGCGGGCGCCGGCTCGAGGTGGGAAGCGACCATCGACACGGTGGGCGACACCGTGATCGTGCGGACTCTGTCGGGTGGCGAGTGGGGCGCTGGGGCGAGGCTCGTGCCGG
>DATKCF010000142.1:0-51557 GCA_035513345.1 Longimicrobiales bacterium | reverse complement strand
ATGGGAAACGCGCCTTGATGCGGCCGAGTCGGCGTAGCTGGCTAAGTACACGACCGATGTGCCCGCGCAGCTTGCGGCCGGCGTACTCGGCGCGCTCGGCGTGGTCGTCGCCATCGTCGCGGTCCCATGTGCCCATGACGTACTCGAAGTGTCCGGCGTCAAGCGCCGTCCGGATTGCCTCGAAATGCTCGCGCGGAACGTGACGCCAGCGGCCGCCCGTGACGTGGGTGCGCAGTCGCTTCTGACTGTCGTCACCGCAGACGCTGAGAATCAAGTCGCCCGGCGCAATGCCAGCCGGCTCGACTGCCCGGCGGACATCCCAGGCGTTCGCGTAGATACGGGCGTCGTGCGGGTCAAGGTGGGACCGCAACTCCGCGATGCCTTGCGGAATGGCCCGTAGCAGGCGCCGGCCTGCGTCCGTCGAGTACGCTTCTGCTTGTGGCATGACCTGACCTCCGTTGTCGTGGACCGGAGGCCGCACGGCACGCTAGATTGCGGACGCTGCGGCTCCGGCCGCGGTGGCGAGGGCGGTTCCGCAGACATCTTTGCGGGTGAACGCGGGCCGCCCTTCGTTCGTGCTGGCAGGATACGGAAACCGTAACCGGCAAGTCAAGGAAACCGTAACATGACACCGAAGGACCGCGCGCTGATGATGCGGGCCATCGAAACGGCGGCCGGCGGCGCCGAACGCCTGGCCGCTGAGGGGGGTGTCAGCTACACGACGCTACGGGGCTGGGCGACGGGCCGGCGCAACCCGACCGACGCGAACCGGCGCAAGCTGGCGCGCGTACTGCGCCGCCGGGCGCAGGCGTTGACGGACCTCGCGGACCGGCTCGACGGGGCATGATTTGCCACGCGATTTGCCACGCGGCCATGATTTGCCACGTTCCGGCGCTTGTCGAATGACGGCGGAAGCCTTTGCGGCGTTTGCGGTTATCGGCCTGGTCGTGGGTTTTACCGCGGGCCTGGTCGGAATAGGAGGAGGGGTGCTCATGGTGCCCTTCCTCTATTTCGTATACGACAACATGGCTGCGACGCTCGGGCCGGGATGGGTCTTCGCCGGCGATCTGCATGCGACGGTGGCCCACGCGACGAGTCTGTTCGTGATCGTGCCGACAGCTGCGTTCGGCGCATGGTCGTACAACCGGTCGGGCCTCGTATCATGGCGGACCGCCCTGCCGATCGGGGCGTTCTCGGTCCCGGGCGGAATACTCGGGGCGAATGTCGCGATCCTGCTGCCGGCCGCGGTGCTCAAGCTGGCCTTCGGCGTATTCCTGCTGATAACCGCGGCGCAGCTTACGCGCGAACGTGACCGGACCGTCGGGCGGCCGTTGCGGCTGTCGCTCCGGGTCACGATTCCGATCGGGATCATCGTCGGCATCTTCTCGGCGCTGCTCGGTGTCGGCGGTGGACTGGTCGCGATCCCGCTCATGCTGTACATCGTGGGTCTGCCCATCGAGAAGGTGGCGGCTACATCGCTGGCCGTGATCGTGTTCGCGGCGTCCGCCGGTACGGTCACGTACATGATTGGCGGAGCCGGCCACGGCGGTCTGCCCGCGGGAAGCATGGGCTACGTCCACGCCATCGCCGGTCTGCCCCTGATGATCGGGTCGCTGGTCACCGTCCGACTCGGCGCTCGCGTGAACCAGGCCATGAACGTGAAGACGCTCCGGACGGTGTTCGCGATCCTGCTCGTCCTGGTTGGCCTGCGCATCGTGGTGCAGAGCTTCGTGCAGGTGGGTGTCTGAGCCATGCAGTGGGCGATTCACGAATCGTGCAGACGCATCCGGCCATGGAATCGGGGAGTGTGATGCGTTCGATTGGTGAGGCACGGTGGCGGCGCTGAGCCACGTCGAGGTCTGGCGAGGGTCGACGGTCGAGTCCATTCACCGGGTGAGCGTGGCGATTGTCGACGCCGGGGGAGGACTGCGCGCGGGCTCGGGCGCACCGGAGCAGGTCACGGTGGCTCGGTCGGCCGTCAAGCCGATCCAGGCGCTGCCGCTCGTGACGGACGGTGTCGCGGACCGCTACGGCTTCGGCGACCGGGAACTGGCGCTCTGCTCGGCATCGCACAGCGGCGAAGCGTGGCATGTAGCAGGCGTACGCCGGATGCTCGACCGGATCGGTGTCGACGAGGCCGCATTGGAGTGCGGGCCGCACGCACCGTTCCACGCGCCGGCAGCGGATGCGCTGACAAAGGCGGGCGAGGCGCCGGGGCGGGTACACAACAACTGCTCCGGCAAGCATGCGGGAATGCTCGCGCTCGCGTGCTTCCACGGATGGCCGATCGCGGGATACCATCGCGCCGAACACCCCGTGCAGCAGCGGATGCTCGAGGAGGTCGCTCGCTGGACGGACGTTCCTGCGGACGACATCGCGACCGGCGTGGACGGCTGCGGCGTGGTCACGTTCGGAGTTCCGCTGGATCGCCTGGCAGGTGCGTTCGCCCGGCTGGGTGCGGCGGCCAGGAAGGGTGGCACTGGGGCAACCCGTATTGTCGACGCGATGCGGCGATGCCCGGAATACGTGGGCGGCACGGACCGCCTCTGCTCGGACCTGATGCGTACGGTGGACGGTCGCGTCATCGCGAAGACAGGCGCGGAAGGCGTTTACTGCGCTGCGGTTCCAGGCGCCGGTCTGGGCATTGCGTTGAAAGTGGAGGATGGGGCGCGACGCGCATCGGAGCCGGCGCTGATCGGAGTACTGCGCATGCTGGGGTTGCTGATGGACGAGGAAGTTGGACGTTTGTCGAGGTACGCCGAGCCGGTCATCCGCAATACGCGGGGCGAGTCGGTGGGGCGGGTTCGGGTGATGATCGAACTAGAGGCGGCGGACGCGGGGTCGGCGGGAACGATGCGGGCGGCAGAGGAGCGGGATGTTCGTTGACCAGGCTGTAATACGGGTTGTGGCAGGCACGGGCGGCTCGGGCGCGGAAGCGTTCCGGCGCGAGTCCGGCGTTCCGCTCGGCGGTCCGTCGGGCGGCGATGGCGGGCACGGCGGCGATGTGGTGCTCCTGGCGGACGTGCAGCTTGCCACGCTGCTCGATTTCCGATATCGCCGGGAGTATCGCGCGGAACGCGGCCAGCACGGTGAGGGCAGCAACCGGACGGGGCGGACGGGGCAGGATCTGCTGATCCGGGTGCCGGTCGGCACACTGATCAAGGATGCGGACAGCGGCGAGGTTCTGGGCGAGCTGATCGACGATGGTGCACAGGTCCTGATCGCGAAGGGCGGCCGCGGCGGCCGCGGCAATGCCGCGTTCGCAACACCGACGAATCGTGCGCCCCGGCACTGGGAGCCGGGTGGTGAAGGGCAGGAGCGGTCGGTCGTGCTCGAGTTGAAGCTGATTGCCGACGTCGGGCTGGTCGGCAAGCCGAACGCGGGGAAATCCACGTTCCTGGCCGCCGTGTCGGCCGCAACGCCGAAAATCGCGGACTATCCATTCACGACCCTGACGCCGAATCTGGGCGTCGTCCAGCTGAGCGATCATCGGACGTTCGTGATCGCGGATATCCCGGGGATCATTGAAGGGGCGCACGAAGGACGCGGGCTGGGTCTGCGGTTCCTGCGGCACATCGAGCGGACGAGGACCCTGGCGTTCATGATACCCGTCGACTCCGACGATCCCCAGGCGGAATACGAGTTGTTGCGCGAGGAGATCGAGGCGTACTCGGAATCGCTGGCGGCCAAGCCGCACTGCGTCTTGCTTACGCGCGCAGATCTGCTCGGACCCGGCACGGAGCCGCCGACCATTGACGCGGGCGGGGCATGGGGCACGTTCGTTGTCTCATCCGTGGCCGGGATCGGCTTGACCGAGGTGCTCGAGGCGCTGTGGGCCGAAGTCCGCAAGACAGTGCATGCGGAGTCGTCCGTGACCGGGGAGGAGGCCGAATGGCGGCCGTGAGCGAGTGATCGCCGGGCCCGAACTGCGGGCACTCCTGCACATACGCGCGATCCCGGGCGTCGGCGACGTGCGGTTGACGGCGCTGCTGCGACGCCACGGTTCGGCCAGGGCCGCATGGGCCGCGATACGGATGGACCGTCCGGACGCGGCCGCGAAGATCCGGACGCCAGCAGCCGAAGCCCGCATCGAGCACGCGCTGCGATCGGTGCTCGATGCGCCCGACACCATTGCCATCGGGGCACACGAGCCACACTACCCGTCCGCACTGTTCGACCTTCACGATGCGCCGCCACTCATCTTCGCCAGGGGCGACACCGGGCTGCTGGACCGGCCCGCCGTCGCGATCGTGGGTACCCGCGCGTGCACGGAATACGGGGCCGACGTGGCCCGCTCGATCGCCGACGCCCTGGCGAGGGCCGGCGTCGTCGTGGTGAGCGGACTCGCGCACGGCGTCGACAGGCACGGCCACGAAGCGGCGCTCGATGCCGGCGGGCACACGGTGGCCGTCATCGGGTGCGGCATCGATGTAGTCTATCCGCACCAGCACGAGCGGCTTCACGACAGGATCGGACGGGACGGTCTTCTCGTGAGCGAGTTCATGCCCGGCGAGCCCGCGCTGCCGCACCATTTCCCTCGCCGGAACCGGATCATTGCGGCACTGTCCCGCGCGGTCGTGGTAGTCGAGGCGCCTGCGCGCAGCGGCGCTCTGATCACTGCGGATCACGCTCTCGACCTCGGCCGCGAAGTGTTCGCGGTTCCCGGCCCGATCGGCAGGCGGACGAGCGACGGCACGAACGCCCTGATCCGCGATGGCGCGACCGTCGTGACCACGCCGACGGACATTGTCGAGTTCGTTGTCAGCGTGCTCGGGGTCGGGAAGGGCGGGCTTGCGGCCAGGTTTCGGCCGGGCGAGGGGCGGCCGAGGCGGTCGCGTACCGGTGTGCCGGCGGTGCCCGGTTCCGGCGTGGGCTTCGGGCCGGCGACCGGCGGTCCGGCGGCCGCGGTCGAAGCGGCCCTGTCCGATGAACCGATGCACGTGGACGATCTGGCGGATGCGGCGCGCCTCGACCCGGGCAGGACCCTTGCCGCGCTGCTCGAACTGGAGCTGATGGGCCGGGCCCGCGCGTGCAGCGGCGGTCGCTACGGTCGCGCGCCACAGCGCGTTGGTCACTGAGCCGTCGTCCGATCGCGCCGGCACGACGCAACCGCCACCGGAAGCCGGTGTAGTACGGTCCGTGACTCCACGGCATCTTTATATACACGCTCCGTTCTGCGCCCGGCGGTGCAGCTACTGCGATTTCGCTGTGACCGTGGACCGGGCTCCGCGTGCGGGTCCGTGGCTGGACGCGCTCGAGCGGGAACTCGCGGGACTGATCGAGCGCAACGGCTGGAGCGGGATCGAATTGCGGACGATATACGTTGGGGGCGGGACACCGTCGCTCTTCGGACCGTCCGTCATGGCCGACCTGGCTGCCCGGCTGCGCGGGCTGACCGACATGACCGGTCTGATCGAGTGGACGGCCGAGGCCAATCCCGAGCATTTCGACGCGGAACTCGCCATCGACTGGCGGAACGCTGGCATCGGCCGGCTGAGTCTGGGCGCGCAGACGTTCGATCCGGCTGTTCTGGCATGGATGGGCCGTCTGCATGCTGTTGACGGCCCGATGCGGGCCATTGGCGCGGCGAGGTCGGCCGGGTTCGAGGACATCAGTGTCGATCTGATCTTCGGTCTGCCCGGCCGGCTTGGCCGGGACTGGTCCGCGGACCTCGATCGGGTAGTCGACCTGGAAACCGAGCACGTATCGCTCTACGGCCTCACGGCGGAACCGGCGGCGCCGCTGGGCCGGTGGGTGGAGGAAGGCCGGGAACGGTTGGCGGACCCGGAGACATACGCGGACGAGTATCTCGAGGCGGCAGCAAGGCTGGCCGCTGCCGGGTTCGGGCACTACGAGGTGTCGAATTTCGCGAAGCCGGGCAGGGAATCGCGCCACAATCAGGCGTACTGGGAGGGCGGCGCCTACATCGGACTGGGGCCGGGCGCACACTCCAGCGTGCCGCCCCGGCGGTGGTGGAACGTGCGGGATCATGCCACGTGGGCAGCTCGCCTCGATTGTGGCGACAGCGCGATCGAGGATGAGGAGGTGGTGACGGGCGATGCGGCAGTACTGGAACAGGCCTGGTTGCAACTGCGTACGTGGGCGGGCGCGCTGTGCCGGACGGCGGGCCAGCGGGACCTGGCCAGGATGTGGGAGGAACGCGGACTCGCGGCGATCGACGGTGACCGCGTTACACTGACGCCGGCCGGCTGGCTGATTCTGGACAAGCTGGCGGTGGACTTTGCGGACCGCGACTTGAACGCGGATGCCGGGTCACAGACATTGACGGACCCACGGTTCAGGACGGAAGCATGCAGCACGGGCTGACGGATCGCGAAAGGCAGATCCTCGAAGCGGTGATTCGCACGTACGTCGAGACCGCCGAGCCGGCGGGCAGCCGTACGGTAGCGCGCCGGTTCGAGCTGGGCGTGTCGCCTGCGACCGTGCGCAACGCGATGTCGGACCTCGAGGACAAGGGGTTCCTGTACCATCCGCACACCTCGGCGGGTCGGATCCCGACCGATATGGCGTATCGCTATTTCGTCGACGCGCTGATGGCGCCGGTCCGGTTGACCGCGGCGGAGCAACGCCGGCTGCGGAAGGAGTTGCGTGATGATGAGTCGGGCGGGCCGCTCGACCGGTTGCTGGGCCGCGCACTCAAGGTGCTGGGTCTGATCACCGGCGAACTCGGCATCGCAATGGCGCCGCGGCTGGATGCCGTGGTGCTCGAGAAGCTCGAACTTGTGCGGGTCTCGAGCGAGAAGATCCTGCTCGTGCTCACGCTCAAGAACGGGGTGATCCGAACGGTGTACGTTGACGTGCCGGTGGCGGCGCCGGCGGAATCGATCGCCGCAGTGACGATGATCCTGAACGAGCGGCTGGCGGGCCATTCGCTGAGCGACATCCGCGACAGCCTGTCGGAGCGGCTGCGCGATGCGGGCGGAGGCGACGAGTCGCGGGAACTGATCAACATCCTGCTGCAGTCGGCCGATGACCTGCTGACGCCGCCCGAGTTGAGCGAAGGCAAACTGCTGCTGGGGCCCGCGAGCATCCTGGCAAGTCAGCCGGAGTTCGCGGAGGGCGACCGGCTGCGGACCCTGCTCGAGCTGACGGAGCAGCCCGAGCTGCTGCACTCGGTACTCGATGCCAGACCGCGTGATGGCGCGGCAACGATCACGATCGGATCCGAACACGTGCATCCACAGCTCAGCCCTTTCACACTGGTGACGTCGGAATATCGCGTCGGCCGGCTGTCGGGCCTGCTGGGCGTCATGGGCCCGACGCGCATGCCCTACGAGAAGGTTGCCGCGATCGTCGAGTACACGAGCATGCTGATGAGCGAACTCGATCAGTCCGGCGAGACGCCGGATCGTTGAGCAGGGACGGAGAATGAGGGACTACTACGAGATTCTGGGCGTCGCGCGCGACGCGGACGCCGATGCGGTGAAGAAGGCGTACCGGCGGCTCGCGCTCGAGCATCACCCCGACCGCAACAACGGTTCCAAGGCCGCCGAGGAACGCTTCAAGGAAGCGACCGAAGCGTACGAGGTTCTGCGTGATCCCGAGCGCCGGTCCGCATATGACCGGTTCGGCCACGCCGGCGTCACGGCAGGCGCGGGCGCCGGCGGCGGATTCTCCGGCTTCGACTTCGCCGACGCGCTCTCGGTGTTCATGCGCGACTTCGGCGGATTCGGCGTCGAGGACCTGTTCGGTGGTGGTGGCCGGCGCCGATCGGGGCGTCCGCGCGGCTCCGACCTGCGGGTGCGCGTCCCGCTCACTCTCGTGGACGTCGCGAACGGCACGAAGAAGACCGTCAAGCTGCGTGTCCACGAGCCGTGCTCGGAATGTGAGGGCAGTGGCGCGGCCAGAGGCACTGCGCCGGTGGCATGCGACACGTGCGGCGGCGCGGGCGAAGTGCGCCGTGTCCAGCGTTCGATACTCGGCCAGCTCGTGAGTGTAACGCCGTGTCCATCGTGCGGCGGTGAAGGGCAACGAATCGCCGAGGCGTGCAAACAGTGCGGCGGCCGCGGCGTCGATTCGCGGGAGAAGAAGGTCGAAGTCGAGGTTCCGCCGGGCGTCTCGACGGGTGACTACATCACACTGCGCGGCCAGGGCAACGCCGGCCAGCGCGGCGGTGCACGCGGGGACGTGGTCGTCGTACTCGAAGTCGAGGATGACCCGCGCTTCGTCCGTGAGGGCCCCGACCTGCTGCACGAGCTGTTCGTGACGTTCACGCAGGCGGCTCTCGGCGCAGAGGTCGAGGTTCCGACCGTGACAGGTACGGCGGCTGTGAAGATCGGCGCCGGCACGCAGTCGGGCCACATGCTTCGCATGCGCGGCAAGGGGCTGCCACAGCTGCGGGGCGGTTCGCGCGGCGACCTGATCGTGCGCGTCAACGTGTGGACGCCAACAGACCTCTCCGATGAACAGGAGCGATTGCTGCGGCAACTTGCGGCGATCGAATCGGACCTGCCGGCCGAGCCTCGACAGGAGCACGATCGAGGACTCTGGTCGAAGATCAAGGAAGCCTTCGGCGGCGGATGAGCCACGGCCCGGATCGCTGGCTCGTCATACTCGTCTCGAGCCCTTCGGATGAACTGCGTCACGTTCTGTCCGAGGGGCTCGTTGCATCGGGCGGATCCGCCGTTGTCGAAGAAGGCGAGATGCTCACCACCTGGCTGCCGGAGCCGGCCGACATCGGGTTGGCCGTTGGCTCGATCCGGTCGCGCCTCGAAGCCGCGGCGGGCCAGCCCGTCGAGCTGCGCGTCGAAGTACGGCAATCCGAGGACTGGCTCGGCCAGTGGCGCGACGGCCTCGCGCCTCGTCGGGTCGGCAACCGCATTATCGTCGCGCCAAGCTGGACGCGGCCACAGACCGGTTCGCCAGACGACATCGTGATCGTGATCGACCCGCAGATGGCGTTCGGCACGGGCGAGCACGCGTCCACGCGGGGCGCGCTGCGCATGCTGGAACACGTCATCACGGCCGGCATGACCTTGCTCGATGTGGGGGCGGGATCGGCCGTTCTCGCGATCGCGGCCGCCCGGCTCGGCGCGGCCCGCGTCGTGGCCGTCGAGAGTGATGACTCGGCGATCGAGAACGCGCGCGACAACATCGAGAGCAACGGCTGCACGGACCGCATCACTCTCGAGCATGGCGAGGTCGACGAAACGTGGCTGGCCAACCACGCGGCACTCTTCGATGTCATAGTGGCCAACGTCCTGAGCGGCGTGTTACGCCCGCTGCTGCCCGCGTTCCGCCGCTCCGTCGGGCAGGGCGGTTGGATCATCCTCGGCGGCATCCTCGAAGAGGAGGCGGCTGACGTGAAAGCGGATGCGGCGGCCGCGTCGTTCCGTCCGGACCGCGAAGAGGTCGAGGCCGGCTGGTGGACGGGGTGTTTCCGCGGCACATGATGCGGTGAGCGGACGGAATCAGGATCCGGCATTGTCGCCTTCACGAAGAGCGGCCGTGAGGTCATGGCAGCCGGCCAGCGCGGCCGCGACCGAGCCGCGCAGCGATGCGTTGCCGTCCGATGTCTGCCAGATCCGGAGCAGCGAGTCGCGCAGCTGCCGGAGCGGCGCGCTGACGCGATCGGGACAGGCAGACGGCGTTTGTGGCCATTCGTCAGCCGTGTCCCGCTCGGGGTCCACGAGCGAAACGTGAGGGCCCGTGTCGAAGCCGGCGGCGATGAGTTCACGCTCGTACTCCGATCGTGTGCCGGGCGGCCACGCGTTCGTATCACCGAGTGGACTGGTGGCTTCGAGCACGACGAACACATCGCGGCGGCGGCGCAGCCATTCCTCGAGGAGCGCGTAGCTGGTGGGCGCACCGGCTTCGGCCGCGATGGCGCCGTGCAGATCGCGCAACGACAGGACCGGCGAAGTCGAGTCGCGCAGCAGCTGGATCAATCTGTCTTCGATGCAGGGTTCCATGTGGTGTATGCCGGTTGCGGGCTGCTATCTTGACGGTGAGGCCGGAAACGGGGCGACGCGATAGCGAGGCGGGTCCAACGCACGCTACGAGCAAGGGAGGCTGATTGGCTGACGAGAAGTGCACCTTCTGCAGGATCGCGAACGGCAGGCTGCCATCGGACATCGTGGAGCGGAACGATGAGCTTGTGGCGTTCCGCGACATCGATCCGATGGCGCCCACGCACATCCTGATCGTGCCACGCGAGCACATCGCGACGTTCAACGACGCGAGCGACGACCCGGCTCTGCCCGGCCGCATGATGCTGCTGGCGCGCGCGATCGCGAAGCGGGAAGGCATTGCGGACGACGGGTACCGGCTGGTCCTCAATACGGGCGCGGAGGGCGGACAGTCGGTGGACCACATGCACCTGCATCTGCTGGGCGGCCGTGCGCTTGGCTGGCCACCCGGCTGATGGTGCGGCGGCCATGACCGGTTCATTGAAGGAGCGGATCCGCGCGGACATGACGACCGCGCGCAAGGAACGGGACCGTTTCCGGACGACTCTACTGGCGTCGACGCTGTCAGAGATACGCAACCGTGAAATCGAGATGGGCCGCGAGGCGGAGGACGCGGATGTGATCGCCGTGCTGGGCCGGGCCATCAAGCAGCGGCGCGAGTCGTCCACACAGATGCGCGATGGCGGCCGCGCGGAGCTTGCCGACAAGGAAGATCGCGAAGCAGGGGTTCTGGGTGACTACCTGCCGCCACAGCTCGGCGAGGACGAGGTACGTGCGCTGGTCCGTGAGGCGGTTGCGGGCGGCGCGGACAATATCGGCACGGTCATGAGCGCGATCATGCCGCGCATCAAGGGCAGCTTCGACGGGCGTGAAGCGAATCGCATCGCGCGAGAGGAACTCGGCTGACGGCCGGATCAGCGGCCGGAACGCTTCTGGATCGATGAACCGGCACGCACTGGAAGTCCTGCAGTTTCCCCAGACGCTCGACCTCGTGGCGGGCTTCGCCTCGAGTCCGCTCGGCGCGGACCGGGTCCGCAGCTTGACTCCATCTGATGACAGAATCCGGATCGAGACCGAACTCGGCCGGGTCGACGAGTTGATGCGCACGATACGCCGCGGATCGGGCTGGTCCATGCCGCGGATTCCAGACTGCCGGCCGGCGATCCGGCGACTGGTGGCGCAGGGCTCAGTCCTCGACGCGCCGGAGCTGCGTGATCTGGCCGACCTGTGCGATTCCGCGGGCGCGGCCAGGACCCAGCTGCGCGCGAACGCCGAGCGCATGCCGACGCTTGCGGCGATCGACGGCCGCCTGCACCCGCTCGAGCCCGTGGTACGCCAGATCCGGCACGCCATTGATGAGGATGGCGAGGTCCGCGACAACGCGAGCAGGGAACTGTCGCGCATCCGGCGCGAGTTGCGCGGCGCCCGCAACCGGATCGTGGAGAAGCTCGAACAGTACATCGCAGGCCTGCCCGCCCGGTTCCGTGTGGCGGATGCATCCGTTACGCTGCGCGAAGGCCGCTACGTCATACCGGTCCGTCGCGAGGGCAGGGCAGAAGTGGGCGGACTCGTTCACGACGAGTCGTCGACGGGACAGACGTTGTTCGTGGAGCCGCCGATCGCGGTCGAGTTGATGAACCGGCTGCGCGAGCTGGAGATCGCCGAAGCGCGCGAGGTGCAGCGCATCCTTCGTGAACTGACCGACGCGGTTCGTCCACGACATGGCGAGATCCACGACTCACTGGACGCGCTGATCGATCTGGACTCGGTGCACGCCCGGGCGCACTACGCGCTGCGCAATGACGGCACCCGGCCGTCGCTTCTCGGAAGCGCCGATGACAGGTACGAAGTCATGCACGGCCGGCATCCGCTGCTGCTCGCCGCGGGAGGCGACATCGTACCGTTCGACCTGCGCCTCGACCCCGGTGAACGCACACTGCTCATCTCCGGCCCGAACACAGGCGGCAAGACCGTGCTGTTGAAGGCGGTCGGCCTGATCAGCGCACTGACGCAGTCCGGCATCATACCACCCGTTGGTGAGAGCACGAAGCTGCCGGTGTTCCGCGACATGTTCGCGGACATCGGCGATGAGCAGTCGATCGAGGCCAGCCTGTCGACATTCTCCGCACATCTACGCAACCTCGGCGAGATCATCGAGCAGGCGAAAGGCGATGCGCTCGTTCTGATCGACGAGATGGGCAGTGGCACCGACCCGGTCGAGGGCGCCGCACTCGCAAAATCGATCATTGTCGAACTGACTCGCCGCAGCGTGCTGACGATGGCGACGACGCACCTCGGCGACCTCAAGGAGCTGGCCACGGCCGAGGATGGTGTGGTCAACGCGTCGCTCGATTTCGACGCGAAGGAACTGCGCCCGACCTATCGCCTGCGCAAGGGTGTGCCGGGTCGCAGTTACGGCCTTGCCATTGCCAGGCGGCTCGGGTTCCCGGCCGCGCTGCTCGAGCGCGCGGAGTCCCTGATGCCCGAAGCGGAGCGGGCGCTGGCGACCCTGCTGGCGGAGGTCGAGACGAAGGAACGCGATCTGACGGCGGCGCTCGATCAGGCGGAACGCGCGACGGCCGCGGTGAAAACGCTCGAACGCGAACTGCACGACCGCGCGGCCGAGCTGGAATCGAAGGAGCGGACGGCGGAGCGCCGCGCTCGCCAGCAGGCCAGGGACCTGCTGCTCGCGTCGCGGACGGAAGTCGAAGCGGCAATCGAGGAAGTGCGCGCGGCCGCGTCGCTGCCGGCGGGCGACCGCGATGCCGCGTTCCACAGGGCCAGGAGCAGGCTGGAGCAACGCGCGAGCCGCCAGGCAAAGCGGGTGAGCCCGGACAGGGTGAAGCCGGACCGGAGCGAGGCATCGGCGTTCGCCGAAGGCGATCGCGTCCGGGTTGAAGCGACCGGCACCATGGGCACGATCGTCGAGTTGCGCGACGATCGTGCGACGGTCGACGTTCGGGGTGTGAGGATGCAGGTGAGTGTGGACGGGCTGGAGGGCGTGGCGGAGCAGGATACCGCGAAGTCGCCGGCGAAGTCTCCAGCAACACGCACATCGACATGGTCGGGTCCGGACTTCGACGCATCCAGTGAAGTCGACCTGCGCGGCATGCGCGCCGACGAAGCGCTGGCACGGCTCAGGCCCGCGCTCGACGCCGCGATCCAGGCGGCGCTGCCTGTACTGCGTGTCATCCACGGGAAGGGCACGGGCGCGCTGCGCGAGGTCGTGGAGGACGAGCTTGAGGGAGACCGCCGTGTCGCGTCGTTCCGACCCGGTGGCCTGGGTGAAGGTGGCACGGGTGTGACCGTGGCGGAACTGCGATGATACCGGACCGCATCCTCGAGGAAATCCGTGCCCGCGCCGACATCGTCGAGATCATCGGCGAATCGATCCAGCTCAAGCGCGCGGGCAAGGACTTCAAGGCGCTGTGTCCGTTCCACACGGAAAAGACGCCGTCGTTCTATGTCGTGCCGTCGAAGGGCATCTACACGTGCTTCGGCTGTCACGCGTCGGGCGACGTGTTCAAGTTCCTGATGGAGCGGACCGGCGCCACGTTTCCGGAGGCTGTCCGGATCGTTGCTGCCCGGGTCGGCATCGAGGTTCCGGAGGACACGCGCGAGGGCGGAGCGGAGGAGCCTCATCGGGCGTTGTACGAGGCGATGGCGTTCGCGGCGGACCAGTACGTCGAGGCGCTGCGCGCCGATGCTGGCGCTTCGGCCCGCCAGTACCTCGAGAACCGCAGCATCGGACCCGAGGCGATTGACCGGTTCGGCATCGGCTATGCGCCCGACACGTGGCGTGGGCTGCGCGAGGCGGCGCATCGTCACGGCATCGAGGACGAGGTCCTCCGGGGTGCGGGCCTGATCAAGGACAGCGAACGGTCCGAGGAACCCTATGACCGGTTCCGCGACCGCGTGATATTCCCGATCGCGGAGCTGAGCGGCCGGGTTGTCGCCTTTGGCGGCCGGGTCATGCGACCGGCGGAGAACGCGCCGAAGTACCTCAACTCGCCGGAAACGCCGATCTACCACAAGAGCCAGTTGCTCTACGGTCTGAACTGGTCGAAATCGGCGATCCGGCGCGAGGGTGCCGTGCTGGTCGTCGAGGGGTACATGGACTACGTTTCCCTGGCCGCACGCGGAATCGACAACGTCGCGGCCGGCATGGGTACGTCGCTCACGGTCGAGCAGGCGAACCTTATCGCACGTTATACGGCGAAGGCATACCTGCTCTACGACAGTGACACCGCGGGTCTCAAGGCGACGTTCCGCACGGCCGATGCGCTTCTGCGGTCCGGCGTGCACCCGCTGGTTGTAACGTTGCCACCGGGCGAGGACCCGGATTCGCTGGTCCGGCAGCGCGGCGCGGACGCGCTCCGGGAGCGGATCGATCACGCCACGGACGTGGTCGAGAAGAAGCTGCAGATGCTGGAAGAACGCGGCTTCTTCAGCGACATTGACGGGCAGCGCCGCGCGCTGGACCGGCTGCTTCCGACCATCCGTGCCACCATCGACCCGGCGCTGCGTGACATCTACATCGCCCGGTCCGCCGAACGGACGGGCGTCCGCAGGGAAACCCTCGAACATGAAATCGAATCGGGCGACGGCTCCGGTTCGGGGCGGTGGCGTCCCGCGCGGCCTCGGCCGGACCGGGCGTCCGGCCGGCCATCGGGCGTGTCGCCCGCGGTGTCGTCCCAGACCAGTCCGGGCGCTGCGCCGGCCGAACGGTACCTGCTGCTGCTGCTGGTGCGAGACCCGACGCGGGTCGAGCAGGCCAGGGCGAGGGTAAGCGCGGACGATCTGCGGGATCCCGCGAATCGGGAGCTGTTCGAATCGCTGCTGGCCGGGCACGGGCAGGCGCCATCCGGTCTGAGTGCGGCGGCAACCCTGAGGCGGGCCGAGCTGGATCGCGATCCGACCGAAGTCGAGGACGCGGACCACACATTCGAGGATGTCGTCGCCGAGATCAGGGAAGTGCGGTCCCTGTTCGAACGCGTCGATGCGTTGAAGAAGAGGATGGAGCACGCCCTCGACGACGCGGAGCGGGAACATATCCTGTCCGAGCGGCACGACCTCGGGCGCGAGTTGCGGGACCGGGGCGTCATGGCCGAACTCGGCTGGAAAGTCAGTCCACGGTACCGCAGATTCACCCGTGACCCGGGTCCGGGCCACGGCGAAACACCAACCGACGAACGGTGAATGGAAGATCTCAAGACGGCGCTTCTGACGTTGCAGGAGCTGGACACGGAGATCGCGCAGGCCAGGGTACGGCTCACCGAGTTCGCGCCGATGCTGGCCGAAGTCGATCAGCCGATCGCGGCCATCGAACGTGAAATTGAAGCGGCAACGACCAGACTGGCGGATCTGCGCCGTGACGTGAAGCGACTGGAAGCAGCGGCTACCCAGAAACGGAAGACGCTCAAGAAATACGAAGACCGGTTGAGCCGCGTCCGCAATATTCGTGAGGAATCAGCCGCCCGCGCGGAAATGGACCTCGTCCGTCGAGCGGCCGATGCGGACGACGCCGAAGCGATCGGGCTGATGGAGCAGGCGACGCGAACGGATCTGCGGCTCGACGACCTTCAGAAGAACCTCGACAAACTGCGCGCCGAAACAGAGCCGCGACGCGAGGAACTGCTGAGTGCGAAATCCGAAGCCGAGACCAGCCTGGCCGTCCTCGAGGACAAGCGGCAGAATCACGCGGTGCGGCTCGACGGTGCTGCGCTCAGCCTTTACGAGAGGGTTCGGCGCGGCCGCGCAACGATGGTCGTAGCACCTCTCAAGGACGAAGGCGCCTGCGGCCATTGCTTCAACATCCTGCCGCTCCAGGAGCAGGCCGAGATCCGGCGAGGCGACACGCTGCGCCGATGCGAAGCCTGCGGCGTCATCCTCTACGTCGAATGACCGGCCGCCCAGCCCGGGCGCCGGTCTCCGCGCCAGGCGCCGGATCGTGAGCGCGCCAGGCGACACTGTCGGGGACAGGCCGGGCGCACCCGCCGCCACGGTAGCGGCCGCTGCCATTCTGCCGACGCTCGACCGCCGGTGGGTCGAGCGCGCGCCAGTCGACGAAGCGGCGGTGAGTGCGCTGGTCGATGCGCTCGCTTTGCCGGAGGCGCTCTGCAGACTGCTCGTGCTGCGGGGGTACGCCGATGCCGCGGACGCGAAGCTCTACCTCAAGCCCCGCCTCGAGCGGTTGCACGATCCGGACCTGCTGAGGGGCATGTCCACCGCTGTGGATCGGATCGAGCGCGCGCTTTCGAACGCAGAAACGATACTCGTTCACGGCGACTATGATGTCGACGGCGTCTGCTCGACTGCACTGCTGACGCGTGTCCTTCGCTCGATGGGTGGCACGGTCGTGCCTTTCACGCCGCTGCGGCTGCGTGATGGCTACGATCTCACGAGCGCTGGAGTCAACGCGGCGATCGGCGCTGGAGCGACACTGATCCTGACCGCCGATTGCGGGACGGTCGCGCACGCGGCCATTGACGAAGCCGCCGCAGCCGGCATCGACGTGATCGTCACGGACCACCACACGCCCGGCCCGACCCTGCCGGCCGCCGTGGCGGTCGTGAACCCGAACCGGCCCGACTGCGAGTATCCGGATCGCGGACTTGCCGGCGTCGGTGTCGCCTTCAAACTGTGCCAGGCGCTGGCACAGCGACGCGGCATTGCCGCCCAATCGCTCTGGCAATACCTCGACCTGGTTGCGGTCGCGACCATCGCGGACCTCGCGCCACTGCGCGGCGAGAACCGCATCATGACACGCTACGGAATCAGGCTGCTGCGCGAGTCGCCGAACCCCGGTCTGCGCGCGCTCATCGCGGCGGCCGGCATCGATGTGAGCGGTCCACTGAACGCCGGCCAGATCAGCCACGTGCTCGCGCCGCGCATCAATGCGGTCGGCCGGATGGGCGATGCGGGTCGGGGTGTGGCCCTGCTGCTCACCGGCGATGAACGCGAAGCGGTGAGGCTCGCCGCCGTGCTCGAGGAAGAGAATCGCGTCCGCAAGGCCGTCGACCGGCAGACGCTTGTCGAGGCGATCGAGCGCCTGCGCGCCGACTATGACCCGGACCGCGACTTCGGCGTCGTCATTGCCGCTCCCGGCTGGCATTCCGGCGTGATCGGCATTGTTGCATCACGCGTGGTCGAGCGCATCCACAGGCCGACGATTCTGCTGGCGATCGACGAAGCGACGGGCCTTGCACGCGGCAGTGCCCGCTCGATTCCACGGTTCCACCTGTACGACGCGATCCGCGACTGCGGCCACCTTCTCGAGCGATTCGGCGGGCACAGGCAGGCCGCGGGTCTCGACATCGCCACAGACCGGATCGACGAGTTCAGGGCCGCGTTCAACGAGCGCGCCCGGTCGGTGCTCAGCCCCGACGATCTGGTCGCCCGCGTCAGCGTCGACATGGATGTGAACCTGTCCGACGCGAATCTCGACATGATCGATCTGCTTCGCCATTTCGGTCCGTTCGGCATGGGCAATCCATCGCCGCTCTTCGCCTGCCGCGGTGTGCGACTGGCCAGGGATCCTCGCCTGATCCGCGACGAACACGCCAAGCTGCTCGTCGAGGACGATACGGGCCGCATCGATGTCATCGGGTTCGGCATGGCGGACCGCGTCCGCAGCCTCGTACGCGGCGACCGTATCGATATTGCGTTCCTGCTGCAGACCGACGACTGGAGCGGGCGCCGCCGTCCGCAGGCCAGACTGATCGACGTGCGGGCTGCGGCGTGAGAATCATCGCGGGCCAATGGCGGGGGCGCCGTATTGCCAGCCCGCAGGGGCGTGACACGAGGCCGACCGCCGACCGCGTCCGCGAAGCGTGGATGAGCGCAGCGCAGTTCGAACTGCCGGGCGCGAACGTGCTCGACCTGTTCGCCGGCTCCGGTGCGCTCGGGCTGGAAGCACTCTCGCGCGGAGCCGCGCACGCTACGTTCGTCGAGATCGCAGCCCGCGCGCTCGGCGCGCTCGAGAAGAACATCGCGCATCTGGGCGCCGGGCCGGACACCACGGTAGTGCGCAGAGACGCGCTGGCATGGGTGGCCACGCTCGAGCCGCTCGCCTTCGACATCGCGTTCGCCGACCCGCCGTACGGCCAGGGCATGGCCGTTCGCCTGGTCGAGATCTTCGACCGGATCGCCTTTGCCGGCCAGCTCTGGATCGAGCACGGCGCAAGTGAGAAAGTACCCGAACTGGCGGGATCGCGGACCCGGCGATACGGTGACACCGCAATCACATCGATACCGGCACGCACATGAGCGCAGGCAAGGAACGCACGGCAATCTACCCGGGCTCCTTCGACCCGATCACGAAGGGCCACGAAGACATCGTGCGGCGCGCACTCGGCTTCGTCGATCGCGTTCAGGTCGCCGTGGCGCACCGACGGACCCAGCACAAACAGGGGCTGTTCGACATTCCGCAGCGGCTCGAGCTGATCCGGATGTCGTTCACCGATGAACCGCGCGTCGCCGTCGTCGAGTTCGATGGACTGCTCGTCGACTTCGCGAAGCGCGCGGGTGCCAACCTCACGATCCGCGGCCTGCGCGCGGTTTCCGACTTCGAATACGAGTTCCAGATGGCATTGATGAACCGCCAGCTATGGCGCGACTTCGAGACAGTGTTCCTTGCGCCTGACGCGCGCTACACGTTCCTGTCCGCCTCACTCGTCCGCGAGATCGCTTCGCTACGCGGTGATGTGAGCGAATTCGTGTCGCCCCACGTGCTCGCGGCACTGAACGAACGTTTTGGCGCGCCACTCACATGAGCGCGTTCCTCGACGAGCTGCAACACCGTGCGGCCAGGCTCCGCGCGCGCATCGTCATGCCCGAATCCGGCGATCCGCGCACCATCGAGGCCGCGCTCCGACTGCATCGCGACGGTCTCGCCACACCCGTGCTGGTCGGCCGGGAGCAGGCCGTCGCCGAGGCGATCGGCAAGGCGGGTGGCGATCCCGGTGCATTCGAGGTCATCGAGCCCGGCACGCACCCGTGGTTCGAGGAAGCGGTCGATGCGATGCTGGCGCACCGGCGAGGCCGCGACATGACGCGTGAGGAGGCCGTCCTCGCAACGACAGACCCGCTCTCGTTCGCCGCGCTCCTGGTCTCGCTCGGCCGGGTCGCAGGCGGTGTCGCCGGCGCGACCTGCCCGACCAGCGACGTCCTGCGCGCCGGGATCCGCTGGATCGGGACGGCGCCCGGGATATCCGTCGTGTCATCTTCGTTCTTCATGGTGGTACCGCCGTTCCGCGGCGACACGCCCGAAGTGCTGACGTTCACGGATGCGGCCGTCGTGCCCTTGCCGACCGCGGATCAGCTCGCAGACATCGCGATCGCAGCCGTGGCGGAGCGACGGCGCGTAGTGGGCGACGACCCGCGCGTCGCGTTCCTGTCATACTCGACGAAGGGCAGCGCTGACGGACCCGACGTCCGCAAGGTGCGCGATGCCTGCGAGACGTTCCGCAGGCGAGTGCCGGACGTGCCGGCCGATGGCGAGTTCCAGGCCGACGCGGCACTGATCGCGTCCGTCGGGCGCAGCAAGGCACCCGGCTCGGTGGTCGCTGGCGCAGCCAATATTCTTGTCTTTCCGGACCTCGATGCGGGCAACATCAGCTACAAGCTGGTGCAGCGGCTGGCTCACGCGGAGGCGGTCGGCCCGATCGTGCAGGGCCTGGCCAGGCCGTTCAACGACCTGTCCCGTGGCGCATCGCCCGAGGACATCGTCAACGTCGCCTGCATCACCGCGCTCCAGAGCACGTGAAGCGGGATGCGGCCGCGCATGCTATCTTGCCGACTGGCCCGCGTCGTGCAATCTTCGGGCGCAACCGGAGGGGAGAACCATGAGCTTCGAAGTACAGAAGTCCGACGGCATCACCATCATCGACGTGAAGGGACAGCTCATCGTCGGCAACAGACAGGAGCTGAAGCAGAAGGTTCTCGACGAGATGGAGACCGGGTCGCGCCGATTCCTCGTGGACTTTGCCGGAACCGGTTACATCGATTCAAGCGGCCTCGGCGTTCTCGTCAGTCTGTCGAAGAAGATCCGCGAACAGGGCGGCGAACTGCGGCTGGCCAACCTCAACGACGATCTCCGCACCCTGTTCGAGCTGACCAAACTCGACTCGCTCTTCCACATCGCGACCAACCGCGACGACGCGCTCGCCTCGTTCTGACACAATGACGGTTCGGCCGCGGCTCCCGTCACCATGAATCGCGAGCTGACGTTCCACCTGCCCTCCGACGTCCGCGGCATCCAGCGCTTTGTCGACGTACTCCTCGGTCACGGGCATGGCCTCGGGTTCGATCCCGGACGGCTCCGCCTCAACCTGCGCGTCGGCGTGACTGAAGCCCTGACCAACGCCATGCTGTACGGTAACCGTGGCGAGGTCCGCCGCACGGTCGCCGTACATGCGCGGTTCTCCCGTGACGAGATCGTGATCCGCGTCACCGACGAAGGTACGGGCTTCGATCCGGAGGACGTGCCTGATCCGACAACGCCGACCAACCGTCGCAGAGTTCACGGCCGCGGCATTTTCCTGATCCGCCAGCTCATGGATCGAGTCGAGTACAATGAGCTCGGCAACTCCGTCGAGATGCGGCTCACCAATGGACCCGCCGGTCCGATCCAGCGTGTCTCATGAACGCCGGCCAGGACGATTCCTTTCGACGGCCGTCCCATGTCGTCCGCACACTCGTCGACATGTATCGCCAGCTCCATCCGCAATCCGACGCCCGACTGGTGCGGACATCGGAGACCGGAACCTGCCCGCTCTATCCGGCTGAAGAGAGCGCTGACGGCGTCGAGTGCCGTTACTTCCACCTGACCATGGGCGACGCCGCAGCGATCCGGTTCTCCGTTCACGCGGACAGCGTGGACCCCGTTTCGATCGCCGGAATCGTTGACGCGCTCGGTGTCGCCCTCAATCAGGAACGCGAAGCAAGGGCGTCCGCCCGTGAGTTGGCCGACCGCTACGAAGAGATCAATCTGCTCTACTCGATCAGCGAGATCATCGGGTCCGTCCGTGCATTCGAGGAAGCCGCCGCCCGCATCCTCGAAGAAGTCATGGATGTGCTCAGTTCGCGGCGCGCGTCGCTCTGGGTCTTTCGCTCCGAAACCGGGACGCTCGAACTCACCGCCGCCGTCGGCGAAGGTGGACTGCGCGGACCGATCCCCGCCAATGACATGGATTCCGCCACTGCCTGGGTGTTTCGCGAGAAACAGGTGCTGAACGTGGAACGCGTGCCGGACCCGCCGCCCGGCGATCCCCGCCCTCGACCGCGCAGCGGCGAGGCGTTTCTGTCCGTGCCGATCCACTACTCGCCACCCGACGGGCTGAGCCGCACTGTCGGCGTCCTCACACTGATCGGACGCCGGTCCGGCAGGCGATTCACCGCTGGCGATGAACGACTCCTCTCCGCCATCGCCAGTCAGGTCGGCGCCGCCATCGAAGCCAGGCACCTCATGGAGGAAGGATTGCGCCAGGAACGGATGGTCCGCGAAATGGAACTCGCCCACGACCTCCAGCTCAAACTGCTGCCCATACCCGAAGCGTTCGAGCCGCCGCCCGACATCGCCGCCCGCTGCCAGCCCGCCGAGTCCGTAGGCGGCGACTTCTACCAACTGTATCGCCTGAGCGGTGACCGAATCGGTCTCCTCATTGGCGACGTATCCAGCCACGGGTTCCCGGCTGCTCTCATCATGGCCCTCACCATGAGCGCCATCGGCATCTACGCCAAGGAAGAGGAGGCACCCGCCGAAGTCCTGCGCCGCGTCCACCGCGCCGTCAGCCGCGAGCTCGAAACCACTGAAATGTACCTGTCCCTGTTCTACGGCGTCCTCGATACCGGCCACGGTCGCCTCGCATACGCCAACGCAGGTCACCCGCAGGCCTATCGCATCGATGCCGGCGGCCGGATCATCCGACTCGGCGCCACCGGACCACCCCTCGGCACCGTCGCCGTCGAACCGTACGGCGAACGCGTCACGTCCTTCAACCCCGGCGACCTGCTCGTCCTCTTCACTGACGGACTGTCCGACTCGCTCGCCGGACATCTCGGTAGCTTCGAGGGCGAAACCGCCCTCGTCCAGCACGTGCGTGACAACCGCGAGACGCCCGTGTTCGACATCGTGGCTTCCATTTTCGATCGGTCCGACCGCTCACCCACCAGCCAGCCCGACGACCGGACTCTGCTCCTCGTTCGCGGCTGAGCCACACGTGCACCACCGCGCCCGAAAGTCGCTCGGCCAGAACTTCCTCATCGATCCCAACATCCAGCGCAGGATCATCGACGCCGTCGCCGCACGGCCCGACGATCACGTACTCGAGATCGGGCCCGGCCTCGGCGCGCTCACCAACAACCTCGCCGGAACCGTCCGACACCTCTCCGCCGTCGAACTCGATCGCGGCCTCGCCGCACAACTGCAAAGCACGTTCGCCGGACGCCCCGACGTCACCATACACGAAGCCGACATCCTCGACACACCAATCGAAAACCTCACCGCACAACCCGATCGCCTCATCGTCGTCGGCAACATCCCCTACAACATCACCACTCCCATCATCTTCCACCTGCTCCGCCGGAACGCTCGGCCCGACCGCATCATCCTCATGGTCCAGCGTGAAGTCGCCGACCGAATCACCGCCAGCCCCGGCACTCCCCAGTACGGCGCACTCTCCGTTGGCGTCCAGACCGTCGCCACCGCCGAGCGCCTGTTCAACGTCGCCCGCGGTTGCTTCCGCCCGGTGCCCAACGTCGACTCCGCTGTGCTCCGCATCACACCGCTACGGCCTCCGCCGCTCACACCCGCCGAAGAAGCCGATACCCGCAGCCTCACCACCGCCGCCTTCGGCTGGCGCCGCAAGCAGCTCCAGAAAACGCTCCGCTCCTCAGAGCCGTACGTCCTGGATCCTCCTGCCATCCAACAACTGCAAGCGGCAACCGGCATCGAACTGCACCGCCGGCCCGAGACACTTTCGCCCGACGAGTTCATCGCGCTCAGCCGCGCGCTCCGCCTGCTCGGGCGCCCCACAGGCGATTGAATCGCGACGACCGGCATCAGCGCCGGTGCTGCAGATGTTTCACGCTGTTGATGGGGACTTTCATTGCGACCGATTGACGCTTGAGTGTGTGGGCGCTTACTTTGTGAACAGTTTCACAAGTGCTCCGACAAGCTCGGCTGGAATGAACGGGAAGAAGGTCTCCGAGTCGACGGTAGGTCGGCTGTCGCTGTATCTGCGTCTGCTGAGCGAGCTTCAGGCGGATGGCGTTTCGACGCTATCGAGCGACGCGCTGGCGAGGCGTTGCGGGACGACGGCGGCGCAGGTGCGCAAGGATCTGTCGTTGTTCGGCACGTTCGGGAAGCGGGGGCTGGGGTATTCGGTGGATGAGCTGGTGACGGAGCTGCGGTCGATTCTCGGGCTTGGGCGGCGGTGGCGAGTGGCGGTTGTGGGAGCTGGCCGTATCGGGGTCGCGTTGCTGGGCTACGAGGATTTCCGGAAGCAGGGATTCTACATAGAAGCGGTGTTCGATGCGGACCGGACGAAGGTGGGCCAGGAGCGGCACGGCCTGGTGATACAGTCGGAGGACGAGCTGGAGGAGGTTCTGGGGGGCGGGATCGACATAGTGATTGTTGCGGTACCGGCGCAGTGGGCGCAGTCGGTAGTGGACCGGGTGGTGTCTGCGGGGGTACGTGGGATACTGAATTTTGCGCCAACGAAACTGGACGTGCCGGCGGGTGTCGCGTTGAAGAACGTGAACATGGCAATGGAGCTGGAAGCGTTGTCGTACGCGCTGGCGAGTTCGGGGAAGCGGCCTCGGGCGGCGGTTCGGGCGCGGGGGTGAGAGCGGCGGGGTAAGGCATGGGAGTGGGGCGAGTACGGGTCACATCGGAGATCGGCCGCCTCGAGAAGGTCATCTGCCACACACCGGGGCCCGAGTTGCTGGCGGTAACGCCTGCGACGCGGGACGATTTCCTCTACGACGACATCATAGATCTGGACCAGGCGAGGCGGGAGCACGCGCTGTTTCGCGCGATGCTGTCACGGTTCAGCGAGGTGCATGAGGTCCACGACCTGCTTGAAGAGGTAGTGGACGAGCCGGGTGTGCGGCCGTTCCTGATCGAGCGGGTGATGGATGTTGCGCAGTCGGAGCCTCTGGCGAAGCAGTTGCTGGAGGTACCGGCGGCGGAGCTGGTATCGCTGTTCATCACCGGGCGGCGAGTCGACGAGGGCCCGCTACAGCGGTTGCTGAACATATCGAGCTACGACCTGCCGCCACTGCCGAATCTGTTTTTCACGCGGGACGCGGCGATGGTAGTCGGCGATGGCGTGATCATCGGCTCGATGCGGTACGGAGCGCGCTGGACGGAAGAGATTCTGATGCAGACGCTGTTCCGTCATCATCCTGACCTTTCCAGTTCGGGCATCGTGTATGACGGCAGCGACGAGAGGCGAGCGGGCTACACGCTGGAGGGCGGTGACGTCCACATGCTGCGGCGGGATCTGATTGCGATCGGCCTGTCGGAGCGTTCGAGTCCGGCGGCGTTCGACGTACTGGCGGACCGGCTGGTGCGCGAACAGGGAATCCGTGACATTCTTGTCGTCGTGATTCCGGCGCACCGATCGGACCGCGCGATGATCCACCTGGACATGGTGTTCACGCAGGTCGACGAGGACCATTGTGTGGTGTTTCCGCCGAGCTTCATGGGGCCGACGCGGGATCCGGTGCTGCACTTCCATGCGGGGCGTGCGGGCATGCGCGAAATGCCGGACATGTTCACGGCGCTGCGCGAAGTCGACTTTCCACTCGAGCCAATCCATTGCGGCGGTGCGCAGCGGCCGTTTCAGGAACGCGAGCAGTGGACGAGCGGCTGCAACTTCGTGGCAGTCCGGCCGGGCGTCGTTCTGGGATACGCGCGCAACGAGCACACGTACCGCGAGATGGAGAAGGCGGGCTACCGCGTTGTCGACGCGGTCGGGTTCCTGACGGGGGAGACGGAGATCGGGGAGGAGGAGAAGGCGGTGATCGCGTTCGAGGCGTCCGAGCTGGTTCGTGGCGGTGGCGGCCCACGCTGCATGACGTTGCCGGTCAGCCGAGCGGACCTGTCGTGAAGGCGAGGATCGACGCGGCGACGGTGCTGCCGGATGACCTCGTCGTGGACACGGCGGACCGGACCTCGCGCGGCATCCGCGTTTCGCTGCCTGCCCGCAAGCCGGGTGCGCCGCAGGCGTACCGGTTGGGCCATGCGGAGGCGGAACGGCTGCGCTGGCTGCGCGGCCGCCGCCGTTTCGGCGAAGGCTGGGCGGATCCGGGCGAAGGGGCTTCGCCGCGTGATGACATTCGCAAGCTCGACTATGTCATCGTCGACCTCGAGACGACGGGCGGCTCCGCATGGCAGGGTCACCGCGTCACTGAAGTCTGCGCGATCCGGATCCGCGGCGACGGACGGTTCGTCGAGGAGTACGCGTCGCTGATCAATCCGGACAGGCCCATCCCGCCGTTCATCACTCGACTCACACGAATCACGCCGGGCATGGCGGCGAAAGCGCCGCGGTTCACGGATGTTGCCGAGGAGGTCCGGCGTGTCGTCGATGGCGCGGTGTTCGTGGCGCACAATGCGCCCTTCGACTGGCGGTTCCTGAGTACCGAACTGGAATGGGCGGGCTCACGGCCGCTGGACGGCCGGGTCCTGTGCACGGTGCGGCTCGCGCGGCGACTGGTGCCGGAGGTCTCTCGCCGTTCGCTCGACGCGCTGTCGTGGTTCTTCGGTGTCGAGAACGTCGCACGGCACCGTGCCTTTGGCGATGCACGAGCCACTGCCGATATCTTCCGGCGCCTGCTCGACCGACTCGATGAACTCGAGATCCGCCGCTGGGAAGACCTCGAAGCATTGATCAGCCGGCGTGCGCCCCGCCGCAAGCGCCGCGCTTCGCCCGAACCCATGACGGACTACTGATGGGCGACGTCTCCGCTGACCATACGCCCGTCCGGACCCGATCGCTCGGGGCGTTCCGCATGCACGCGCTCGATGGCGGATCGCAGAAGCTCGATGGCGGCGCCATGTTCGGTGTTGTGCCGAAGCCGCTGTGGCAGAAACGCATTGCCGCTGACGACCGCAACCGTATCCCGCTCGCACTGCGCTGCCTGCTCGTGGAAACGCCCGACGCCCTCGTGCTGATCGATAATGGCGTCGGCAACAAGGAGAACCAGAAGTTCCGCGACATCTACGGCATCGAGAACGACGCGGAAGGTGATCGGCCGACGCGACTCGAGGACGCGATCACGGCGGCCGGCTTCGCCATCGATGACATCGACATCGTCATCGACACGCACCTCCATTTCGATCATGCCGGCGGCAACACGTACGTCGATGGCGATGGCCACGTACACCTGTCGTTCCCGCGCGCGAAATACATCGTTCAACGTGGCGAATGGGAATGGGCGCACAGACGCAACGAACGGATCTCCGCGAGCTACCTGCCGCACAACTTCGATCCGGTCGAGGCGGCGGGCCGGTTCGACTTCGTCGATGGCGAGAACGAGATCGTGCCCGGCGTATCTGTGCTGCCCACGCCCGGCCACACGCCGCACCACCAGTCGGTAATCCTGCGTTCCGAAGACCGGACGGCGTGCTATCTGGCCGATATCGTGCCGACATCGGCACACCTGCCGCTGCCGTGGATCATGGGCTACGACGTGGAGCCGCTGGTGTCGCTGGAAACGAAGCGAACGCTGCTTGCAACGGCGAAGCGGGAGGAATGGCTGCTCGTGTTCGAGCACGATCCGGTGGTCGCGTGGGGTCACCTCGAAGGCGACGACGCGCGCCCGACGTTCGTCGACGGGACCCGGGCCGTTCCCTAGCCCGGGACAGGGTGCGCGAATATCTTGGCTCGCTGGGATGGAAGATCCCGCGAATGCATGACACGCAGAACGAATGAGGTAGACATGTCCGATCCGGGGCGTACGGCCGTCATCACGGGCGCCGCACGCACGCCTGTCGGCCGATTCATGGGCGGCCTGGCGCCGCTCTCCTCGCCGACGCTGGGCGGCGTAGCGATCCGGTCGGCGCTCGAAAAGTCCGGCATCGATCCATCCGATATCGACGACGTGATTCTCGGCAACGTAGTGGCGGCGGGCGCGGGACAGGCGCCTGGTCGCCAGGCCGCGCTGGCAGGTGGTGTGCCGGACACGGTCGGCGCAATGACCGTGAGCCGCGTGTGCGGCTCGGGCCTGCAGGCGGTCATGCTGGCCGCGCAGGCGATCCGCGCGGGCGATGCACGCGTAATCGTCGCGGGCGGCATGGAGTCGATGTCGAACGTACCCTACTACCTGACCGGTTACCGCGAGGGTGTAAAGTTCGGCAATCGCGAGCTGATCGACGGCCTGATCCACGACGGTCTGTGGTGCGCGTTCAACGAGTGCCACATGGGCGGCCACGCGGAGTACACGGCGTGGAAGGCGGGCATTTCGCGGGCTGACGCGGACGCGTTCGCACTCGAGTCGCATCGCCGTGCGATTGCCGCGATCGATGGCGGCCGCTTCGTCGAGGAAATCGTGCCCGTTTCGATCGAGAGCCGGAGAGGCACGACCGTGGTGGACACCGACGAGCCGCCTCGCCGGGACTCGTCTGCGGAAGCGCTGGCGAAGCTGAAGCCGGCATTCGCGAAGGACGCGCCCAGGGAAGTCACGGACCCGGTCGTGACCGCGGGCAACTCGCCCGGCCTCAACGACGGCGGCGCCGCGCTCGTCGTGACGAGCGAGGAGTACGCCAGGGCGCACGGCCTGACGATCCTGGCGCGCGTGTCGGCGTACGCGAACGGCGCAGTCGCGCCACGCGAGCTTTTCTTCGCGCCGGTCCGCGCGGTCCAGAAAGTGATGGAGAAGGAGGGCAAGCAGATCGGTGACTACGGTCTGTTCGAGGTCAACGAGGCGTTCGCGGTTCAGGCGCTGGCGGACGGCCGGGAGCTGGGAATGGACTGGGATCGCGTCAACGTGAACGGCGGTGCGGTCGCGCTCGGCCATCCGATCGGCGCGTCCGGCAGCAGGATCCTGGTTACGCTGCTGCACGCAATGAAGCAGCGCGACGCCGAGAGCGGCCTTGCCACACTGTGTCTGGGCGGCGGCGACGCCGTCGCACTGTCCGTCGAAAGGGTATAGCGCCATGAGCGAAGCGCTGACGACCGCCGGGACACGGTCAGCCGAGACCCGCGTGGCACGCCGGACGGCGGCCGTGCTCCTGTTCGCGGTGCTGACCGCAATCAGCGCGGCCATCGAGATCCCGATTCCCGGCAGCCCGGTGCCGGTGACGATGCAGTCGCTGATGGTGTCGCTCTCGGGCGTGCTGCTCGGACCGATGCTCGGCGCGGCGTCGCAGATCGTGTACGTCATGGCGGGCGCCGTGGGCGCGCCCGTCTTCTCGGGTGGCGATTTCGGCTTCGCGCACCTTCTCGGTCCGACGGGCGGCTACCTGCTCGCGTTCCCCGTCGCGGCCGCGGTGACAGGCCGGCTGGCCGGGCGGTCGCCGGCGAAATGGAACGTGCTCGCCGCCACCAGGCTGGGCATCGCGATCTTTCTGGGCACGGTCGTGATCTTCGCGGGCGGGTACGCGCAGCTCGCACTGCTCACGGGCGACTCGGTCCGTGCGTTCCAGCTCGGCGTGTTGCCGTTCATTGTGGGCGACATTGTCAAGGTTCTGGCCGCGCTTGCCGTGGCCATTCGCTACAGGAACCGAACCCTCGAATGGCTCTGACCGTTCGAGGGTTCTGTCGATCGTGGGCGAGGGCACGGGATCGCGTCGCGAGAGTCTGAAGTGGGGTGCGACCCGGGTCTTTCTGTACACCGGTATCTTCGCGCTTCTGCTCGTGGTCGGTGGACTGGCGATCCCGTCGGTGCTGGACGAAACCGCCGACAACCTGCTGGCGGGTTCGGCGCTGACGCTCGGTGCCGCGTTCGTTGCCGGCGCGGTCCTGCTGCTGAGGCTGGACGGGCGTACGGTCGGCGCGATGGGGCTCGCCTGGACGCCGGCCGTGCCGAAGGAGATCGGCCTCGGCCTGGGCATCGGCCTCGCGAGCATCGCGCTGGCCGCTCTGCTCATGTTCGTGACGGGCGGTCTCGGCTACACTGCACAGCCGGGCGACCTGCGGGACTGGTTGCTGGTGGCCGGCCAGGCTTTCGCGATTTTCGCGATACCGGCCGTTGCCGAGGAAGTGCTGTTCCGCGGCTACGCGTTCCAGGTCACGGTACGCGTGGTCGGCCCGGTGCCGGGCACGATTGCGGCAAGCGCGCTGTTCGCGATCGCGCACATGGCAAATCCATCAGCGGCGCCGCTGGGCATGGTGAACATATTCCTTGCCGGGCTGCTGCTCTCGGTGGCGTATCTGAAAACGCGAAGTCTGTGGTTCCCGAGCGCATTGCACCTCGGCTGGAACTGGGGGATGGCCGGGCCGCTGGACCTGCCGGTGAGCGGACTCGAGCTGGTCGACTCGCCACTGTACGAGCCGGTGATCAGCGGTAGCGCCTGGGTGACCGGCGCGGCGTTCGGGCCTGAAGGCGGCGTTGTCGGGACCATCGCCTTCGGGGCGGCCCTGCTGGCCGTGTGGAAGCTGCCCGCGATCCGGGAATCGCCCCGCATGAAGGAGCTTCGGCCGATCGTCGATCAGGACGAATCTGGAGATACATGACCGAACGGATGCGAATAGCGGTGGTGGGAGCGGGTACCATGGGCAACGGCATTGCCCACGTGTTCGCGCAGAACGGTCACGCGGTGACGCTGGTGGATGTAGCCGCGGAACCGCTCGAGCGCGCCATCGCGACGATCGGCGCGAACCTCGACCGGCAGGTCCGCAAGGGAACGATCGAGGCCGCGGCCAGGGACGAGACACTGGCTCGCCTGTCGACGAGCACCGATCGCGCGACCATTGCGGGGTCCGGTCTCGTCGTTGAAGCCGTGCCCGAGAATCTCGAGCTGAAAGCGGGGATCCTGAGGGACGTAGCGACGCACTCGCCTGCCGCGATCATTGCGAGCAACACGTCGTCCATCTCGATCACGGCGCTCGCCAGCCACGTGGAACGACCGGATCGCGTCATCGGCATGCACTTCATGAATCCAGTGCCGGTGATGAAGCTCGTCGAGGTGATCCGCGGGTTGCAGACGTCCGATGAGACGACGGCTGTCGTGATGGAAACGGCGACCGCGCTCGGCAAGACGCCGGTCGAGGTCAACGACTACGCGGGCTTCGTGTCGAACCGCGTCCTGATGCCGATGATCAATGAAGCGGTCATCTGCCTGATGGAGGGTGTGGCGGAGGCGGAAGCGATCGACACCGTGATGAAGCTCGGGATGAACCATCCGATGGGACCACTCGCTCTGGCGGATCTGATCGGGCTGGACACGTGCCTTGCGATCATGGAAGTGCTGCACCGCGACCTGGGCGACAAGTACCGGCCCTGCGCGCTGCTGCGCAACCACGTCGCGGCCGGATGGCTGGGCCGGAAGAGCGGCCGCGGATTCTACGACTATGTGAACGCGTGACGGCGTTGCGGGAAGCGAGAAGTACTGTGCACGACACCATTGACGGACTCGAGGAAATCCGGGCGCTGGCCGGCCAGTTCGCCGCGGACCGGCTGCGGCCGAATGTCGAACGGTGGGACCATGACCGCGCGATCGACGCCGACGTGCTCGACGAACTCGGCCAGCTCGGGTTCCACGGCATGCTCGCGCCCGAGTCGCACGGCGGGCTCGCGTTCGGCGCGCCGACGTTCGCCGCCGTCGTCGAACAGCTTGCGTGGGGCGAGCCGGCCGTCGCGTTCCGCCTTCTCGCCAGCGGTATTGCGGCGACGGCGCTCGGCAATGCAACCGATGACGCGAAGACGCGCTGGCTCGAAGCGCTCGCGGCCGGATCGGTCACGGGCGCGATCCCGCTGTCACGGCGAGACGGGCTGCGCGCGCTGCGTCAGGGCGACGGCTGGACTGTCGACGGTTCGATCGGGTGGGTGCTGCGCGGCGAGACGAGCCTGCTGGTTGCCGATGCGGTGACCGATCAGGGACAGGCGGTGTTCTGCGTTCCGCTCGACTCGGCGGGCATTACCGTCATTCGCCGGGAAGATACGCTCGGGCTGCGAAGCGCGACTATCGAATCACTCGAGCTGAAAGGCGTCGCGTTGCCCGACAGCGCGCGCCTCGCGTCGCCGTCGAGCGCGGTACAGGTCGTCGAATGCACGGGCACGGCCGCCATTGCCGCTGGCATTGCGCGGGCCGCGCTCGAGTACGCCATTGCCTACGCCGACGAACGCGAACAGTTCGGACGGCGGATCCGGCAGTTCCAGGGTGTCCGGATGAAGCTGGCCGACATGACGGTGCGCGTCGACGCGGCTGCGGCCATGGTGAGGGAAGCTGCCGTCGCCGGATCGCACGCGGCGGCGGCGGGCTCGCGGGTGTTCGCAAGCGAGAGCGCGATGTGGGTCACGACGCAGGCAGTCCAGATTTTCGGCGGCTACGGCTACATGAGGGACTATCCCGTTGAAAAGCTGATGCGTGATGCCAAGGCGACGGAGCTACTGGTGCACACGAACGAAGCGCTGCGCGAAACGGTCGCGGCAGCGCTGTACCCGATCTGAACGCCCGGACCAGCCCCGCGTCCGCGCGCCTACAGCGCAGCAACGGAGAAGCAATGGAAATCTTCGAGGCGATGCAACTGCACGATCACGAACAGGTACTGTTCTCCTACGAAACGTCCTGCGGATATCGCGGCATCATCGCAATCCACAACACGATGCTGGGGCCGGCGCTCGGCGGGACTCGGTTCTGGAACTACGCGAGTGACACCGAAGCGATCAATGACGTGCTTCGCCTGTCGCGCGGCATGACCTACAAGGCGGCCGTTGCGGGCCTCAACCTCGGCGGCGGCAAGTCGGTCATCATTGGTGATCCGAAGACTCGCCGCCGCGAGATGATATTCCGAGCGCACGGTCGCTTCGTCGACTCGCTGAAGGGCCGCTACATCACCGCCGAGGACGTCGGCACGAGCGTCGAAGACATGAGCTACGTCCAGATGGAGACGGAATTCGTCACGGGGGTAGCCGGCGGGTCGGGCGATCCTTCGCCGGTGACGGCGTACGGCACGTACAGCGGCATCAAGGCGTGCGCTCACGAGAAGTTCGGCGATGATTCGCTCGAAGGCCGCACCATTGCGGTCCAGGGCGTCGGCCACGTCGGCTATCACCTGTGCAGCTATCTGGCCGCCGAGGGCGCGAAACTCATCGTCAACGACATTGACGAAGCCAAGGTCCGGCGCGTCGTGGACGATTTCCACGCACGCCCCGTCGGCAACGATGACATCTATGATGTCGACGCCGACATCTTCGCACCGTGCGCGCTCGGCGCCGTCATCAACGACCGCACGATCCGGCGATTCAAGTTCAAGGTCATCGCAGGTGCCGCAAACAATCAGCTCGACGAGGAACGCCACGGCGACATGCTCGAGGAACGTGGCATCCTGTATGCCCCGGATTACGTAATCAATGCGGGTGGCCTGATCAACGTGTACGGTGAGCTGTCCGGCTGGTCGCCCGACCGCGCCAAGCGGAAGGCCGGCGAGATCTACGAAACGCTCACACAGCTGTTCGAGATCGCGAAGGAGCAGGGACTGCCCACGTACGAAGCGGCCGACCGCCTGGCCGAGCGGCGCATCGAACAGGTAGCCCAGCTCAAGCGCACCTGGATCTGACCGAGGAGTCAATGGAATCTTTGCCTGGCCGGGACCCCGAAGTCCACGAGGCGATTGCCGCTGAGCTGAACCGGCAGAACGATTCGCTCGAGCTGATCGCGAGCGAGAACTTCACATCGCTCGCCGTGCTCGAGGCGATGGGGTCGGTGCTCACGAACAAGTACGCCGAGGGATATCCCGGCCGCCGGTACTACGGCGGCTGCGAGTTCGTCGACATCGTCGAGAACCTGGCCATCGAGCGCGCGAAGCAGTTGTTCGGCGCCGGGCACGCCAACGTGCAGCCGCACTCGGGCGCCCAGGCGAACATGGCCGCGATGCTCTCGCTGCTCGAGCCCGGCGACCGCATCATGGGCATGAACCTGTCGCATGGCGGACACCTCACGCACGGGTCGCCCGTCAACTTCAGCGGCCAGCTCTTCGAGGTGACCGCGTACGGTGTTGGTGACGACGGCCGCATCGACTATGACGCAATGCGCGCCGCCGCACTCAAGGTACGCCCGCGGCTGATCGTCGCCGGAGCCAGTGCATACGCCAGGACGATCGACTTCGCGACGTTCGGCGATGTCGCGCGTGAAGTCGATGCGCCGCTCATGGTCGACATGGCACACATCGCCGGCCTGATCGCTGGCGGCGTGCATCCGAGTCCCGTGCCGCACGCGGACATTGTCACGTCGACGACGCACAAGACGCTGCGCGGCCCGCGCGGCGGGTTCATTCTGTGCCCGACCCAACGCGCCCGCGCGATCGACAAGCAGGTGTTCCCGGGGTTGCAGGGCGGCCCGCTGATGCACGTCATTGCGGCCAAAGCCGTTGCTTTCGGTGAAGCGCTCGAGCCCGGCTTCGCCGCCTACGCGGCGAAAGTTGTCGAGAACGCGCGTACACTGGCCGCCACGCTGATGGAGCGCGGCTTCGAGCTGGTCAGTGGAGGCACCGATACGCACCTTCTGTTGCTGGACCTCACCAACCGCGGCGAGCTGACAGGCAAGGCGGCCGAAGAAGCGCTCGGCCGGGCCGGCATCACCGTCAACAAGAACACGGTGCCGGGCGAGGCCCGGTCCCCGTTCGTGACGTCCGGCGTCCGTATCGGGACCGCGGCGCTGACCACGCGTCGAATGGGCGCGACGGAGTTCGAGCAGATCGGCGGCTGGATCGCGGACGTGCTCGAGAACGGTGGCGAGGCTGTCATCGCGAAGGTCGCGGCCGAGGTTCGTGAACTCTGCGCACGGTTCCCGCTGTACGCGACGCTGCGGCGCGAGCAGGTGCCGGACCTCGTGTGAACGGAGGACAGGCAGCCGAATGAACGGGCCCGTGCTCGACGACGCGACACTCGACAGGTTGCGGGACCGCAATCCCCGCTACCACGAGGCTGTCTATCTGTTCGTTCTGTCAGCGCTGCACCACGTAATCGCGCGGCTGCCCGAACCCAGACACATCAGCGGCCGCGAACTGGCGATCGGTGTGCGCGATCTGTCGGTTCTGCGCTTCGGTCCGATGGCCCGGACCGTCCTCGAGTACTGGGGGCTTCGCGAAACGACCGATGTCGGTGACATTGTTTTCGGCCTCGTCGAGTGTGGCGTCCTGATCAAACAGGACGAGGATACGCTCGACGACTTCGCGGACGTGTTCGATTTCGACGATGCGTTCGAACAGGATTATCCGTGGGGATAGTCCGCTACGGGACGCGGCCGATAAGTGACACGGAACGCGCTCCCGGAGCGGGCGTAGAATCTGACGACTGAGGATGTGCCGGTAGTACCGCAATCTCGTTGAGGGGAGGGGTAGTATGGCGGACGAGGCAACGCTCCAGTTCCCAGCCTGCAGGAAATGCAATGAGGGGACCCTGCTCCCGCTCTCGGACTACGGGCGGGACGGCGCACCCATCAAGTACAAGGCGTGGGTCTGCTCCAACCCGGAGTGCGGGTTCAACATCCGTATCGACAACGGCGAGATCAGCTTCGGTCGCACGATCGGCCAGAGCTACAAGTAGCCGACATCGAATGACAGGCCGCCGCGGCCGCCGGGCATCGCGAGACGTCTGGGGAATCCGGCACGTTCCGCTGGTGACGCCCGAAGAGGCTGCCACACTCGATGCGGCCGCGCACGATCGGCACCACGTACCCGGACGCGTGCTGATGGAGTCCGCCGGCCGGGCAGCCGCACTTGTTCTCGACCGGCTCTTTCCGCGCGGCCGCGTGGTCGTTGCCGCCGGCTCCGGCAACAACGGCGGCGATGCGCTCGTCCTCGCCCGCGTGCTGTCCGCCTGGGGCCGGGATGTGCGGGTGGTGGCCGCCGGCTCGAAGCCGCCTGATCCCGCCCTGCGCCACGGCTTTGATATTCGCGTTGCCGACTTCGACGACGATCCCACCCTGTTCACTTCCGCCGACGTTCTTGTCGATGGCGTCCTCGGCACAGGCGCGCACGGCGCGCCACGTGAGCCCGCCGCGACAGTGATCGAGGCGATGAACGGGGTGGATCGGCCGATCCTGGCGCTCGACCTGCCATCGGGGGTCGATGCCGCAAGAGGCGACGTCGACGGCCTGGCGGTGCGCGCGGCCGTCACCGTCACGTTCGGCTGGCCCAAGATCGGCCTGCTGTTCCAGCCGGCGAGGTCGCGCTGCGGCCGGCTCATCGCGGTCGAGATCGGGTTCCCGCCGCTCCACGTCAGCAACGAGGACGCGGCGCTGCTCCTGACGCCGGACTGGGCCGCCGAGCGACTGCCGCGGCGGCCGCCCGCGGCCCATAAGGGCACGTCCGGCCGGCTGTTGCTGGTGGCCGGGACGGACGGAATGGCTGGAGCGGCCGTGATCGCGGCCAGAGCGGCACAGCGGGCGGGTGCGGGTCTGGTGGAGGTCGCGTCTTCAGCCGCCAACCGCGTTGTCCTTCAGACCGCCGTTCCGGAAGCGATCTTCAGTGACCGTGCGGAACTTCACGAGCGGGAGGAGTCTGGCGCGCACGCGCTCGTGGCGGGACCGGGGATCGGTCTGAATGTGGACGCTGTCCATACCATCGAAGCCGCGCTCGAGTTGACGCCCGGTGTCCGGACGGCGTTCGATGCGGACGCGCTCAACATGTTCGCCCGCGCGCCGGACCGGCTGACCGAAATCGGACAGAGCCGCGACTTCGTCATCACGCCGCACCCCGCCGAGCTGAGCCGCCTTACGGGCCGATCCGTTACAGAGATCGTTGCGGACCCTGTCACCGCGGCCCGCGAAGCCGCCTCGCGATTCGGTTGTTCCGTGCTGCTCAAGGGCCAGCCGTCGATCATTGCCTCGCCTGGACAGCCATTGCTGGTCAGCTCGGTTGGCTCGTCCGATGTCGCGTCCGCCGGTATGGGCGACCAGCTCGCCGGTGTGATCGGCGCGATGCTGGCCGCGGGACTGTCGGCGAGGGAAGCGGCCGCGGTCGCGTTGTTCTACAGCGGCCGGGCGGCGGACCTTGCCGATCGCGGCCGCTCGCTCGGGCCGGCCGAAGTGTCCGACACACTGCATACGGCATTCGAACAGCCGGGCGCGCGCCGTAACCCGACCGGCCTGCCGTTCGTGCTATTCGACCAGCCTGCACGCTGGTGAGCCTCGCCGCGCTCCGGACCGCGATCGCCGCCGCAGGCCTGCTCACGTTCACCCAGACGCCCGCCCCCGCACAACAGCGTTTCTACTCGCCAGCCGAACGTACTCTCGTCGGTGATGGCGGAATCGTGCACGCGGTTGCCGTCGGCCCGTTCGACGTGTACGGCGCCACCGACTTCGGCATTGTCGTCCATGATGCGGTGCGCGAACGGTGGAAGACGCCGTTGCCGTTGCCGATCGAGATGCTGGCGACACGGCCGTCGGCGCTGGCATTCGATCCCGCGGCCGGTGTTCTGTGGCTGGGCACAGCGGCGGGCGACATCTTCTCGACCGCGCCCGGCTTCGATCGCTGGGACCGCGTGGCGGGCGCGCGCGGCCGCGTCGAAGCGATCGTCGCGTGGCCGCGGGATGGCTCCGTGTACATCCTGGCCGGCGGTGAGTGGCTGCGCATTCCGGGCGGCACATTCTTCGCCGACCGCGTTCCCGTGAACGCACTGCCACCCGCAGTCGAAGCGGAGGCGACACGGCTGCCCGACGACCCGTGGATTCGCGCGGCGCGCGGCACGATCGGCCTCGATCCGCGCAACCGGCGGTGGGACCTCACGGACGTGGCCGGCGGACGTCAGCCCGGCGAGTTCTGGATCGCGACTGACGGTGGCGGCATCATCCGCCTCGACACCCGCTCGGTACGGCAGGACTGGCTCAGGTACGGCCTTGCCGGGACCGGCGCCGGCTCCATCGCGATGGTCGACGGAACCGTGTGGGTCGGGACCGACGGCCGCGATGTCCGCGGCGGTGTCGCCTGGACCGATCCGGACCTGGCCACATGGGGCCAGCAGTTCCGGGACGACGGTGCGCCCGCCGGGTTCGTTGCGGAGATCGTGACGTTCGCCGACGTCGTCTGGTTCGCGGCGCAGGACGGTCTGTTCCGGCTCGAGGGCGTGCCGGAGCCGGGCGGTCGGGGCGAATGGTCGCGCTCGACGTCCGCCGACGGCCTCGCCTCCGACCGCGTGCGCAGCCTGGCCGTCGCCGGCGGATCGCTCTGGGCAGGCACGGACCGCGGCCTCACGCCGTTCGATCCGACGGGCCGCGCGATCCGCTCGCCTCTGTTCACCGGCCAGCGGGTCAGCCGCATGGCGACCCGCGCGGACACGCTCTTCGTCGCGACCGACCGCGGCCTGCACGCGCTGGTCGCCGGTACGCCGGCCGCGGCCGCGACGGCAAGGCCGAGTCCTGCGGGCCGATCGCCCGCACTGCGTGCTCGCGTCGTCGACGTCGTGGCCGACGACTCACTGATGTTCGCCATCACCGCCGACGGCATCATCGACGTGGCCGGCGGGGAAACGCCCGTGCGAGATGCCGTACTCGACCGCGTGGGCCCGCCGTTCCGTCTCGCGCTCCGCGATGGCCATCTGTGGGTCGCCGGTCCGAGCGGCATTGCGCGCCGCGATCCACTGTCACAAATCTGGCAGGCGTTCACCGTGCCCGAGGATGTGCATGCCGGTCCCGTCGTCGACGTGCTGCCCGTCGGCGATTTCGTATGGGCCGCGACGCCCGCGGGCGCGGTCCGGTTGCGCTGGCGATGACCTCGCTCCGGCTCGGCCCCGGCCGCGAGTTCGACCTGATCCGACAGATACTCGAGCAGGACGCACGCATCCGCAACGCGTCCCGCGTTACCGGCCGGCCCTCGTCGGGCGGCCGCGTGCTCAGCGGACCGGGTGGTGATTGCGCCGTGATTGCGGGCACCGCCATTGCGATCAGTG
This sequence comes from Longimicrobiales bacterium, assembly GCA_035513345.1. GTDB lineage: Bacteria > Gemmatimonadota > Gemmatimonadetes > Longimicrobiales > RSA9 > DATKCF01. Next base: position 13,569 of record DATKCF010000142.1, on the reverse strand, counting down.
TCGATGCGTCGGTCGAGGATGTGCATTTCCGCCGCGCCTGGATGACGCCGCAGCAGATCGGCTACCGGGCCGCCGCTGCCGCGCTCAGCGACCTCGCCGCGGTGGCGGCCGCGCCGATCGGCCTGCTCGTCACGCTCGCCGTGCCCGCGTCCGACGTGCCCTACTTCGCGCTCGCGATCATGGCCGGCGTGAGCGAGGCCGCGGATGCCTCCGGCGCATCGCTCCTCGGTGGCGACGTCAGTCGATCCACGGGGCCGGCGCTGATCGACGTCACCGTCACGGGCGAGCCGCATGGCGAGATCACACGCGGCGGTGCGACACACGGCGACGAACTATGGGTCACGGGGACCCTGGGCGCGTCGGCTGTCGCGGTGCGCGCGTGGATGGCCGGGATCGAACCGTCGCCTGAAGCCGTACAGGCGTTCACACGGCCCGTGCCACGCATCGCCGAAGCGCGCTGGCTCGCCGGGCGAGGCGTCATCACGGCCGCGATCGATCTGTCCGACGGACTGGCAGGCGACGCCCGACACCTTGCCGCAGCCAGTGCGGTGCGTATCCTCCTCGAAGCGGAGACGATCCCGATTGCGGCCGTCGTGCGCACTGCTGCCCCGGACGACGCCGGCGCACTGGCGCTCGCGATCGGCGGCGGCGAAGACCACGAGCTGTGCTTCGCGGCCCCGCCGGACGCGGTCGCGCGTCTCGTGCCCGAGTTCGAGAAAACGTTCGGCGTACGGCTGTCGCGCGTCGGCCGCGTCGTCGATGGCGAGGGCGTTGCCATCATCGGATCCGACGGCATCGAGCAGAAACTGGACGTCGTCGGCTACAACCATTTCGCGAACGAATGAGGAACGTGCGGCGGTGATTCTGATACGCTCGGTCTGGTTCTGGCTGGCAACGATCGTACTCACCGGCATCCTCAGCTCGGTTGTCGTGATCGCGGGCCTGTTGCGCGTGCGCGGGCCGTTCTACACCTGGATTGCGCGCAAGTGGTCACGTATGGTAGTCCGTCTTGCCGGCGCGAACGTTCGCATCGAAGGCGAACAGAACGCGCCCACCGACCAGCCTCGCATCTATGTCAGCAACCACCAGTCGTGGTTCGATGTCTGGGCGCTCGCGGCGGAGCTGCCCGTTCGCTACCGGTTCGTCGCCAAGAAGGAACTCGCGCGCATCCCGATCTTCGGCCTGGCGTGGAAAGCGGCCGGCCATGTCTGCATCGACCGTTCCGACAAAGGCGCAGCCTTCCGCTCGCTCGAGGACGCCGGCACCCTCATTCGCAGTGACGGCAGCGGCATCGTCATTTTCCCCGAGGGTACACGCTCGCCGGACGGCCAGTTGCAGTCGTTCAAGAAGGGTGCGTTCATGCTGGCGCTGCAGGCTGGCGTCGACATCGTGCCGGTCGGCATCAGCGGCAGCCGGCAGGTTCTTCCGAAGGGCAGCTTCATGGTCACGCCCGGTACGATCACCATCCGCATCGGCAGGCCGATCCAGACAGCAGAATACAGCAATGCAACACGCGACATCATGGTGCGCAACACGCGCGACGCGATTCGCGAACTCATCGGGTCGGGGCCGGCAACGCCGGCCGGCGCGTCCGCGTCACGCGATCCTGCACCCAACATCGACTGAGAGACGGACCGACATGTCGTCGATCATCAGCGTTCATGCCAGAGAGATCCTCGATTCACGCGGCAACCCGACCCTCGAAGCGGAAGTCGTGCTCGAGGGCGGCGCAGCGGGCCGCGCCGCCGTGCCCAGCGGCGCTTCGACCGGCGAACACGAAGCCATCGAACTGCGCGACGGCGAAAAGGACCGCTACCTCGGAAAGGGCGTGCGCAAGGCTGCGCGCAACGTGAACGAAGTCATTGCACCTGCCGTCCAGGGACTCGACGGGTTCGATCAGGTCGACATCGACCGCGTCATGATCCACCTCGATGGAACCTCCAACAAGGCGAAGCTCGGCGCCAACGCGATCCTTGCCGTCTCGATGGCGGTCGCGCGCGCCGCCGCCAACGAGGCTGGCCTGCCGCTCTACCGCTACCTCGGCGGGCCGCACGCCACGCTCATGCCCGTCCCCCTCATGAACATTCTGAACGGCGGCGCGCACGCGGCCAACAACGTCGACTTCCAGGAGTTCATGGTCGCGCCCGTCGGCTTCGACGACTTCCCCGAAGCTCTGCGCGCGGGCGTCGAGATATTCCACAGCCTCAAGCAGGTTCTGGGCAAGCAGAAGAAAAGTACAGCGGTCGGCGATGAAGGTGGCTTCGCACCCGACCTGGCCACCAACGAGGAAGCGATCGACGTCATCCTCGAAGCCATCGAACGCGCCGGCTACAAGCCCGGCACGGATGTCGTGCTCGCGCTCGACCCCGCCGCTTCGGAGATGTACCGCGACGGACAGTACGTCTTCCACAAGTCGACCAACGAGAAGATGTCGTCATCGGAGATGTGCAGCTTCTGGACGCGCTGGGCCGACGAGTACCCGATCGCTTCCATCGAGGACGGTCTTGCCGAGAACGACTGGGCCGGGTGGACCGAGCTGACCGCGAGAATCGGCGATCGTGTCCAGCTCATTGGCGATGACATCTTCGTCACCAACACCGAGTTCCTCACGCGCGGCATCGCCGAGCGCGCCGGCAACGCGATCCTCATCAAGGTCAACCAGATCGGTACACTGACCGAAACCTTCGAAGCCATCGAACTCGCCCGACGCAACGGCTACAACTGGATCATCTCGCATCGGTCCGGCGAAACCGAAGACACCTTCATTGCCGATCTCGCCGTTGCCACACGGTCCGGCCAGATCAAGACTGGCAGCGCAAGCCGCACCGACCGCATCGCCAAGTACAACCAGCTGCTGCGCATCGCCGAAGACCTTGCTGACGCCGCCGAGTATCCCGGCGCTGGAGCGTTCTGACCCGCATGCGAGTCCGCTACGTCGTCGGGATCCTGCTCCTGGCCGGGGCCGCGTACTTCGCGGTGTTCGGCGGCGAGTACAGCCTGGTCGAAGTCGGGCGCGTCAAGCGAGAGCTGGCGCTCGAACAGGAACGTCTCGTACAGGCCAGAGCCGAACTCGCGCGACTTCAGGCCCGCGTCGATTCCCTCCAGAACGATTCCGCGACCATCGTCCGCATCGCACGCGAACGTTGGGGCATGATCGCGCCCGGTGAACGCCTCTACCGCTTCGAGGAAGGTGACACGTCCGTCAACGGCTCTTCGAATGAGCGAGAGCGCGCCCGGGCAGGGACCTCGCGGGATAGCACCATCGGTCCCTGAATCGCGCGCCGGAGCAGCCGAGGCCCTGGCTCCGGTTCTGGAAGACTGCGTCAACGGTCTGGAGCCCCACGAGCTGCGTGTGCCGTCCATGGCCCGGTTCCCCCATTGACGATCCGAGCATGGCCGGAATGCTGGCGTTCTGCTCAGCACGAGTCGTATCATGTGGGTCCGATGGCGCTCATGCGGAAGTACCTCGGCTACGCTGCGATGAAGTACTGACCCGGCACGTGCATCACACGCGCCTCCGATGGAGCAAGTACCTCGCTACGCGCTGCTGAAGGATGGTCGGGCGCGTTGGAGCCTGCCGCGCAGGCCAGGCCCGACACCGTCTGCGCGCCGCGTGGCGATGCCGATGGCATTCGGCAGCTCGACGGCTCTTGCGTCGGAGACGGGATGTCCGTCGAACGAACCCGATTCCGCATACCCCGGCAACAAGGAGGATGCCCATGGAAACAACAGAGACAAGCATTGCTGACGCGCAGGAATCCCTCGAGTCCGTGATCAAGGGCGAAGTCCTGCGGATGTACCAGGAAGTAGCCGAGCAGCCGAACACCGAGTTCCACTTCTACCACGGCCGGAAGGCGGCCGAGATGTTCGGCTACAGGACGGAATGGCTCGACAGGGCCCCGCAGGGCGCCGTCGAGTCGTTCGCCGGCGTGGGCAACCCGCACGAGCGCAGCGCACTTCAGCCCGGAGAAACCGTTCTCGACCTCGGCAGCGGCGCCGGACTCGACAGCATCATAGCCGGGTGGCACGTCGGACCGGACGGTCGCGTGATCGGCGTCGACCTCAATCCCGTCATGTGTCGCAAGGCCGAGGCCAACGCGACACAGTCCGGAACGACCCTAGATTGCCGCGAGGGCCGCATGGAGGACATCCCGCTCAACGACGACAGCGTCGATGTCGTCATCTCGAACGGCGTACTCAACCTGTCCTTCCGCAAGCGGCGCGTCGTGCGGGAACTGTTCCGCGTCCTCACGCCTGGCGGCCGGATCTCGATCACCGATATCGTCAGCGCAAAGCAGCTCTCGCAGTCCATCGTCAACGACCCGAAACTCTGGGCCAGCTGAATAGGCGGTGCTCTCCCGGAGGGAGAAATGTTCGCACTGCTCGAAGACGCCGGATTCCGGAAGGTCAGGACGGCCGTCGTGCCCGGGTTCCGTTTCCGGAAGGTGTCGACGCAGAACGCTGCCGAAGCGTACGGCGTCAAGGCCGTCATGATCACCGCGGTCAAGCCGGCGTAGGGCGTCGCGGTCTGTTCCGTGTCCACGGCTATGGTCGACGAACGGGTTTCCGTTCGTCGACTGTTGTCGTACCGACGACGAAGCGCTCTCGGCGTGTCGGCATGACAGCCAGCGCCACAACCCGATCCCCCACACGCTGCGTGCCGACAGCTTCGACGCGAGCGAGACGCGGCGCGGCGGCACGCACATTCAGGCCAGGGTCGAGCGGTCGAGCCTACAAGCCCGTGCCGCGCCGCGCTCATTCTGACGGCCGGAGTCGTCGCCGTCCCTCGCGCCGGCTCGGGCGACCGGAGAACCGCACACGCGCGGTGCCCCGGGCGGCTGTTGTGCGATCTGCCGGTCCATGGCGGGAACATCGCACACCCTCCGATCACGCCGGGCGGCCGCTGTGCGAACGTGCCGCGATAGCCCGGAAAATCGAACGAGGCACCCGTCTGCGACCTTCGTCCGTGCGATCTTCCTCAACGAGGCTTCGACGGGATCGCCCGGCCAGGACTGCCCGGAAGGGGTCGGTAGCCGCTCGGAGGAAAAGCCGGATGCGCAGGCGATCTGAGGTCAGCATCCGACGCGGCACCTGGCGTATTCCGATGCGTAGCCCGACATCTGATCTTCCGGTGCAACGTCCGCGTTGGCATCGAAAGCACCGTGTCGCCCTGCTCCTGACGCAGCACGATCGGCGTCTAGCTGTCGAACGCGGCGAGATCCCTGCTGTCACCGTAGTTGCCCTGTTCGTTCATCGTCATGCGCGTTAGGGTTCGGGTTCCCACGAAGGCCGGGTGTCGGCCTCGATCCGAGCCGGAGAAGAAAATCATGACAGGACCGGGAATGTCGTACCGCGTCGTCGTCGTGCCGCTGATCGCGGTGCTTGCGCTGTTGCAATGGGCGGGTGGGCTCGAGGCGCAGGCGACAGGCGCCGACCATCCGCAGGTCCTGACGGTGCCGGCCGCGAACCCGGCAGACGTAGCGTCGATCGACGCGATCATCACGGCGCTGTACGACGTGATCTCCGGTCCGGTCGGGCAGGCCAGGGACTGGAACCGGTTCCGCTCGCTCTTCGTGCCGGGCGGCAAGCTGATGCCGACGACCGGCGGGCGTGACGGTGGACGTGGCGTCCGGTTCCAGGGCGTGAACGACTTCGTGGCGCTGTCCGGTCCCGGCCTGACCGATGTCGGGTTTCGCGAGCTCGAGATCGCGCGGAGCGAGGACCGGTTCGGCAGCATCGCGCAGGTGTTCAGCACGTACGAGAGCTATCGCGGCGACGAGACTGAGCCGTACGCGCGCGGTATCAACTCGATACAGCTGCTGCACGATGGCTCGCGGTGGTGGGTCCTCACCGTCTACTGGCAGGGCGAAAGCGCGAGTAATCCGATTCCCGAGCGGTATCTGCCTGGCGGTGGTGGCGGCAAGTAACGATGTTTTCCTTTTCGCGCGTGGAACAGGTTCTTCCTTCCCGGACTCGCGGCCAGGGGTTTCGCGCGTGTAACAGGTCGCGCAGCCGCTGGATCAGCCTGTCGGAGGCAGCGCCCTCACGGCGAGATGGTCCGCCGCGTTCAGCGGCACGCGCGCGGTCTGGCGCTGCTGCTTGCACTTCAGCATGCGAACGTCGGCTTCGGCAACGAGTTCGTGGAACTGTGTGGTCGGCGTTGCGGTGAAGCAGACGACACCGGCGCTCATCGAGAGCTCGAAGGGTTCGGCGGACTCGGCGTTCCATGCCGCGACGTGTCCGCCGAGCCGGTCCAGCACGGTTTCGACATCCTCTTCGGTCGCGTCATCGGCCAGCACGACGAACTCGTCGCCACCGAGACGGGCGACCAGGTCGGTGCGGCGGAACGCCGCACGGAGAACACGCGCGGCACCCACCAGCATCCGGTCGCCGGCTTCGTGGCCGATCGTGTCGTTGACGGCCTTGAGTCCGTCGACGTCGGCGAACACGATCAGACAGAGCACGCGCCGCCGCTCGAGCAGCTGGAGGCGCTGGTCGGCCATCGTGAAGAACGCACGACGGTTGCCCAGGCCGGTCAGTTCATCGATCAGCGAAAGCGAGCGGATCTCGTCGAGCAGCCGGCGCCGTTCCCGCGCATAGCGAATCGAGCGTTCGAGCAGGTCGCCGCTGACCCGGCCCTTCACGAGATAGTCGGCGGCGCCCGTCCGCATGGCCAGTAGATCGGTCTCGCGGTCGGTCTGTCCCGTCAGCATGATGACCGGCACCGGACATGCCGAGCCGCCGGCCTGGCGCAGCAGCTCGATGCCGGTGCGGTTGCCGAGGTTGTGGTCCAGAAGCGCTACGTCATGACGAGCCTCCGCCAGCAGCGCCAGCCCGGCCTCGAACGTGTTCGCCCAGTCGATTCGAACGCGGCCCTCGTAGCCGTCGTCGAGAAGTTCGCACGTCAGCCAGTAGTCGTCTTCGTCATCCTCGACCAGGAGGATGCGGATCGGCTCATCCATCCGGGCCGCCGCTTCTGCGTTCCGGCAATTGAACCACACGGAACCAGTAGTTGCCGAGCACACGGATGATCTCGACGAGTCCTTCGAACGTCACCGGCTTCGTGATGAACGAGTTCGCGCCCAGGTCGTACGTCCGCAGGACATCCTCCTCCGCCTTCGACGTCGTCAGCACGACGACCGGGATGCTGCGCAGGTCCGGATCAGCCTTGATCTCCTGGAGCGCCTGGCGGCCATCCTTGCGCGGCATGTTCAGGTCGAGCAGGATGAGGCCGGGTCGCGGCGCCTCCTCCTTCGCGTACCGGCCCTCGTGCTTCAGGTAGTCCATCAGCTCCTGGCCATCCTCGACGAACCGCAGATCGTTGCCCAGCCGGCTCTCGACGAGAGCTTCGCGCGTGAGCATGCGGTCATCCGCGTCGTCATCGGCCATCAGGATGGTGATCGACTCCAGGGCTTCACGCGGCATGGGCTTCCACCACCGGTTGATGTTCGGGCAGTATCACAATGAACTTCGAGCCGCGGCCGGGCTCGCTTTCGGCGCGTATCGTGCCTCCGTGTCGCTCGACGATCTTCTGGCAGATCGAGAGACCGATACCGGTACCCTCGTACTGCATGCGCGAGTGCAGCCGCTGGAACGGCAGGAACAGCTTCTGCGCGTCGGCGCTGTCAAAGCCGATGCCGTTGTCCTCGACGCGGATCTCGATGCGACCCGGCCCTGCCGGCGAGGCGCTGACGCGCACGACCGGCGGTTCGTCGGGGCGGTGGAACTTCAGCGCATTGCCGATCAGGTTCTGCATGAGTTGGCGGATCTGCGCCGGGTCGGCATCGATGTCCGGCAGGTTGCCGACTTCCACGCGGCCGCCCGTCGACTGGATGCGGATCTCGAGGTCGGTGACCACGTCACGGACGATCGAACCGAACTCGATCAGTTCCGTCGGCTTCCGCTTTGTCGTCAGCCGCGAAAGCGTCAGCAGATCGTCGATCAGCTGCTGCATCCTCGACGCCGCGTTCTCCGTGCGCGCAAGGTAGTCGCGGCCCTGGTCGTCGAGCAGAGCCGCATACCGCTTGCTGACGCGGTCGGAGAACGAGCGGATCTTGCGCAGCGGCTCCTGAAGGTCGTGCGACGCGACGTACGCGAAATGCTCAAGATCACGGTTCGAATGATGCAACCGTTCGTTCTTCTCCGCCAGCTCCCGCGTATGCTGCGCCACCAGCGCTTCCAGCCGGCGGCGTTCCTTCTCCAGAGCACGGGCACGCATGGCGGGAACCGAACCGGCGGCGGATGCAAGCAACAGAGCGCCGATGATGCGGAACGTCCACGTCTGCCAGAACGCGGGCACGATCGTGAACGCGAACGTCGCCGGCGTCTCACTCAGCAGGCCGCGGTTGTCGGCCACGACCTCGAAACGGTAGTGACCGGGGTTCAGGCCGGCGTACGTGATGCTCCGCTCCTTGAGCGGCGCGGACCATGAATCGCCCGAGCCAACCAGGCGATAGCGGTAATGGATCACGGATTCGTCACGGAAACTCGGCGACCCGAACGTGATGCGGACTGCGCCGTCGCGCAGGCGGAGCCGGCCGTCATCGGGCGACGCGCCCGGTCTGTCGATCACCTGTTCGCCATCATGCGTGACGACCTCGACGTAGATGGGCGGACGGTGCGCAGGTGGCACGTCCAGGCCGGGCACGTACCGCACCACACCCGAGCCCGAGCCGAACCAGAGGTCGCCGTTCGAATCCTCCCGCACTGCGCTCACACTGCCTTCCAGCTCGATCAGACCGCTGCCCCGGCCGTAGTGCGTCAATCCGTCGGCGGTCAGTCGGTCGAGGCCCGCGTTGCCGAAGAGCCACACATCGCCGCGCGAGTCCGGCATGACCTGCCAGATGAAGTCGCTGGCCAGACCCTGTTTCTGCGTGAATCGCTCGATGCCGGCCGGGCCGATGCGGAACGCGCCATCGCCGTTGGTGCCGGCCCACATGCGGCCCTGCGCGTCCATCGCCAGCGCCCAGACACTCTGATCGCTCAGGCCATCCTCGGGCCCGATCGTCTCCAGAGTGGCGCCGTCCCAGATCGCGATGCCGCCATTCGTACGTCCGAGCCACACACGGCCGCGGTCATCGGTCGCCATCGACAGAATGCTCAGCTCGTTCAGGTCGGGCTGGTCGATACGCGTCAACTCGCCGTTCTCCCAGCGCGCGAGACCGCGATCGGTCGAGACCCACATCCCGCCACGGCCGTCCGCCTCGAGCGCGTAGACGACCGCGCCCGGTAGATCATGCTTCTCGCCGTACACCGTGAGAGCGCCGTCCTTGAGGTACCCGAGTCCACCGCGCACCCCGATCAGCATGCCGCCGTCGGGTGAGCGCCCGAGACCGTACACGCGACTGTCCGGCAAGCCCTTCAGTTCGACCGAACGGAAACGGCCGGCGTCCTCGTCGAAGACGGCGACACCGTTCCTCGTTCCCACCCACACTGCGCCGCTAGCACCCACTTCGACCGCGCGTACGAACGGGCTCGGCAGACCCTCGTTCATCGTGTACGTGGTGAACGGGCCGGGAACGTGCTTGCTGGCGCCGCTCTCCGTGCCGAACCAGACGTCGCCTTCGCGGTCCAGCGAAACGTGGTTCACCAGATTGTTCAGCAGACCGTGGCGTTCCGTCAGCTGCTCGACTCGCCGGCCAGCGATTCGCAGCGCACCAGTGCGCGTGCCAACCCAGATCGTGCCGGCGCCGTCGATCACGCCGTGCACCAGCCGCACATCCTCTGGCAGCAAGCCCTCCGCGACCGGAACCGTGCCGCCGTCGCGTCGCAGGAACAGACGGCCTTCCGAACCGACCAGAACGCCGCCGGTCATTGGCGTGACGAACTGGACCGCGCGCCCGGCGAAGTACTCGGGTGAATCCGGTACGAAGCGCTGCCCCGACAGCCGATACAGCCCGAGGTCCGTCGCCGCCCATACGCTACCCGCGAAATCGACGGCCACGCGACCTACCCGCTCGGTCGGCAACCCGTCATCCATCGTGTAGCTCCGGATTCCGGACTGCATGACATGCGACACGCCGCGCGACGTTCCGACCCACATCCCGCCCTGGCCGTCCGGTACGACGCTGCGGACGTAGTCGTTCACAAGCCCGTCAGCCTCGCGGTAACAACGGAACCGGTCGTCCTCCATTACACACGCGCCACCCGACGTCGCGATCAGCAGCCGGTCCGTCCCATCCACCGCGATGTCGAATATCGAATTCGACGTCAGCCCGTCCGCCGTCGTCCACGTCCGGAACTCCGATCCGTTGAACCGGCTCAGACCGCCGTACGTCGCGAACCACAGGTAGCCGCGCGAGTCCTGCGCAGTGCTCAGCACCTGCGCCTGCGGCACGCCCTCGAACGCCGTGTAATGCTTGAAGTTGCGGACCTGCGCACCGGCCTCCTCGAGGCCCCCGACCCACAGGAGCGATGCGATCAGCAGCGCGCCCCCCACGTGTGCACGATGCGTACGCCGGACCCCGCACACAGGCGAGCCCGCACGGCCGCGTCCCTGGTCGACCGTTGTCCTCTCCAACGTCTTCATCCCCGTCTCCACGGATGCATGACCGGCCCCGGCGCCCCCGCGTAACGCGGTCCGGACGCCTTCCGATCGGATCCTTGAAGCTTCGGCGCATGGCCCCGTTCCATGAAGGCCGGCGCGGGCGACACCGCCTGCCCCGAGTTCGCGCCGAACTCGGCCGGCCGCGGATCACCCTGGTCGCGAGAAGCAGGATTGACACGCCTGACTCCCGTGAATACCCTTTCAGACTACGACCGAACTTGGCTGGGTAGCTCAATCGGTAGAGCAGCGGAGTCATAATCCGTCGGTTGGGGGTTCAAGTCCCTCCCCAGCTATTTCTTATCTACAGCACTGACAAGGGTTTACCCGATTCTTTGCCAACGGGCGGATTGCGCTTCGGCGGCGTCCCCCGCCGCGACAAACGTGACGCGCAGCGCAGCCCCGAGTTCGGGCACCAGCGCATCGGCGAAGAACACGCGTGTGTCATCTCCAATGACGCCTTGCAGGAGATCCATGGGCTCGTTGACCTCCGCGATGGACGGGTCGGCAGCCGCGGCCTGCACGATCGCGCCGCCAGACACACCGCAGATCCACGTCGCGCAGGAGCGGCGAGGCCAGCGCGTGCGCGGCAGCCGTGCGCGCGCGATCGGACCGGGCGGCGGAGGGGGAGTGGCGGCGGGCCGGCTCTCTTGTCGCTGGAGGAAAGGGAAGGGGCGAACGCGAGACGTGCGGGCCATCAGTGAGGTGACGACGATGAGCTTCGAGGGCGATGCGAGCGCGGAATCGGTGATCGCGGGCCTGGTCGAACCCGGTGAGCGCATCCTCTGGGCCGGCCATCCCGACCGCGAGGCAATGCTCGGCCGCCAGGCCCGGCGTTTCTGGCTCCGGATGGCGCTGACTCCGGTCCTGCTTGCCGGCATGGCGTGGCTCGCGGTGCGCGCTCTCCCGGTTGGTGTGTTCGAATCAGTGCCTCTCGAGATCCTCCTCGAGTCACGCGTTCTGGTCCCGCTCGTCATTGTGCTCGTCGCCATTCCCGTTCTGTCCGTCCTGCTGCGAAAGCGATTCGAGCGGTACGTGGGCTCGCTGACTTATGCCATGACGGACCGGCGATTGCTGGTCGTCGAAGGCGACGAGGTCGTCGATCAGTACCGGCCCGAGCAGTTGGGCCGGGTTCACGTGAGGCGGCGAAGCAGGGGGTCTGGCGACGTCAACTTCGGACGACGCAGGTCGACTCACGCAGGAACGCGAGTCAGTCGCGATGCAGTCCAGCGCGAACGCGAGTACGTCGGCTTCAAGGCGCTGGCTGACGCCGAGGCCATGCAGGCGGCGATCGAGAAGTGGGTCGCAACCCATCAGCTTCGTGCGGAATCGGCGTCCGCCGACTTCCTCGAGGCCGCAGATCGGCCCGAAGTCGAGCGAAGCGATGTCGATCGAACCGATCATGCTGACGGCGGAGCGTGTCGCATCACGCATAATGCACTGGGGTTGCGCATCGAGTTTCCGGAGTCATGGCAAATTCGCGTCCGGAACAAGAAGAAGCCCCGTGGCCGGGTGTTCTTCGATTCGGAGCGCTGGCGGGAGCCGGAGGAGGCCGCCCCGTGGAACGTGGTCCTGGGCGAGGGTCCAATGCGTTGTTCGGTCGAGGTCGAGGTCTTCGAGACCTCGCCGACCGTGAGCTACGAGGCGCTGTCGAAGGGTCGCGTGGCGACGGCCGTCAGCGGCACTGTCATCGATGCGGACGCCGCTGTCGAGATCAACTCGCTGAACGGTTTCTGCGTCACGCGGCGCAAGGAAATCCAGGTGACGGAAAGCGCGGTTGCGACGCTCGCCGAAGTGGTCGCACTCCAGCGCGAGACCGTGCTCCATGACGGCCGGCGCCAGGTCTGGATCAGGTCAACCTGGCCCGAAGAGTCGAAGGTGCTCGGACAGGTGGTCGACCGGATCGTGCGATCGACCCGCCTGACTGACTCGTCGGTCACCTCATCGCCGTTGCGGTAGCGGTGCAGGCGGGGCGGCGGACCAACGGGGGCACGCTCACGGGCTCCTGACTCCCTGCTCGACGCGTATAGACGCTGGCGAATCGGCCGACGTGCCGTGAGACGATCCGAAAGGTGAGGACGCCGGCGTGCTCGGAGCGTGGGGGATCGTCCTGTCGCCCGCGATCGGGGCGGTCCTGATGTCGCTCAGCACGGTCATCGTCGCGCTCAACGCGCAGTTGCTGCGTCGCACCGACCTGCGCCACACGTGACGGCGTTGCAGGAATCGATTGAAGGCGAGCACGGCCGCGTTCCGTCTTCATCCGTCGCGACTCTGCTCGCGGTGCTCATTGCGCCCCGCGAGCAGCGGAGGGTCAGTCGCCGCGCAGCGTGACGATCGGATCGACCCGGATCGCGCGTCTGGCCGGCAACAGCGATGCGGCCACGGCGACTCCCGGCACCAGCAGCGCCACCACGAGAACGACGATCGGGTCGGCCGGGTCGACGCCGTTCACCAGCCGGCCGATCACGCCGCGCGTCGCGGCCGCGGCGGCGAGTCCGATGACCACGCCCGCCGCGCTCATCGCCAGGCCGTCGCCGAGGATGCGGCGGAACAGGACCGGCGTGCGCTCGCCGAGCGCCAGCCTGATGCCGATCTCGCGCTCGCGGTTCGACACGAGGTACGCGACCAGCGCGTAGAGCCCGAGCGCGGCGAGGATCACGCCGGCGGCGGCGAAGACGCCTATGATCACGAGCTGCAGGCGGAGCGGCGCGAACCAGGTCGTGACGTAGTTCTCGAACGGCGCGAGCGGCGGCGCCGGAAGCGAGGCATCAATGGCAGGCACCACCTCCGCGAGCAGACCGGACGTGACACCGGGGCCGCTGCGTATGAGCGCGTGCGCGAACGGCGACGGCTCCTGCGCGAGCGGCACGTACAGCTCCGCGGGCGGCTCGGTGTCGGGTCCGAAGTGGCGCGTAGCGTTCGCAACGCCGACGATCGTGCGATCGGTGCTGACGACTCTGATGGTCCGGCCGACGGGATCCTCATTCGGGAAATGCGTGCGCGCCATGACGTCGTTGATGATCACG
>DATKCF010000141.1:0-11495 GCA_035513345.1 Longimicrobiales bacterium | reverse complement strand
GCCGACTCCGTTTGCGCGTCGCCGTTCCCCTCGTCGTCCTCATCGTCATCGGTCAGATCACTACGCTTCTGACGATAGGCGACATGCTGCGGCAAGCGCCCGACCCGTATATCGGGGAACCGGAATCCGCGGCCGTCGGCGCAGTCGTGTCGAGCGGTCCGGTGGAGCGCGAACCCGGTGTTGACGTCGAGACCGGAACCGGTCCGTATCTTGCCACAACGCCGTGGCCGAGGGTACCTGTGCGCCGCAACGCGGGTTTGACATGAACGGGTCGTCACCGAAGCCGCGCGGGCGTGGACCGGACGGCGCGCCGGTACTGGCGAGCCGCACCGCCGCAACCTCGGCTGGCAGCATCGAACTGACGGTCGTCCTTCCGGCATACAACGAGGAAGCGGTAATCGCCAGCTCCGTGGAACGGGTCGATTCGTTCCTTCGCGCCCGGGGCCGGAGCTACGAGATCGTTCTGGGTGACGATGGCTCGGGCGATGCCACGATTGCCAACGCGCTCGCCGTCGGTTGCGATGCGCTGCGTGTCGTCACGAGGCCGCACGCTGGCAAGGGCGCTATCCTCAGCGCGTCACTTTCGGCCGGGCGAGGCGAATATATCGGCTTCATCGATGCCGATCTCGAGATCGACATTGCGTACCTGACGGAGTTTCTGGAACTGCTTGATCGCGATGCGGACGTCGTGATCGCACGAAAGACGGACCCCTCCCCGGCTGGCAGGCAGCGACCGCTCAAACGTCGGATTCTCACCTTCTTCTACAACCTCGCCGCCCGTTCATTGTTCGGTACGCCGTACCGGGACCATCAGGCCGGGATGAAGTTCTTCCGACGCACTCTGATGGACCGGATCCTGCCCTCCATGGTGAGCACGGGCTGGATCTGGGATACGGAAGTCCTGGTCCGGATCCGGCGAGCCGGCGCGGTGGTCCGGGAGGTTCCGATCGACGTACTCGAGGTGCCGGGTCGCATTCCGAAGGTGAGTTCGTTCAGCACCTCGCTGGCCATGTCGCGGGAGCTGCTGGTGCTCTGGCTCAAACTGGGCCGCCAGCGGAAGGCGCCGCACACTGTGGAGCACCCGGCTTCCGAAGCGGCCGTCCCACCGTCCTGCGACCCAGTCGATTCGCGATGATCCGCACCGCCCGACAATGCTATCGGACAACGCGCCGGACGGCGTCGTGAGCCGGGTGTCCGCGGGCCCGCTTGCGCCCGGCATGCCGCAAACGGGGCGCTGGACGGCGCTGATCGCGGTTACGGCTACAGCCCTGCTCACGCTGATTCTGTGCGGGCTTTACTGGTGGGTCCAGGGGCTGCGCAGCTACCTGCCCGATGAAGGCATCTACACGTTCGTCGGCTGGTCCTGGCTTCAGGGCGACTGGCCGTACCGCGACACCTGGGACCACAAGGGTCCGGTAGTGTTCGCCGTGACCCTCATCCGGACGGCGCTGCTCGGTTCCTCGCCGGAAATGACGGGGATCCAGGAAATCGTGATGGGCCTGGCGACGGCGTCGTTCCTGGGCGCCGCCGCATGGTCGCTCTGGGGCGTTCTGGCGGCCTCCATGACCGCCTTCGCCAGTGTGCTGCTGTGGACGCAGCTCGGGCCGACCGGCGGGCACATGAGTACCGCCGGCTCGATCATCGCGCTGCTGAACGCGGCGTGCATCCTGCTCGCGGTGCTCGCGATCCGGCATACGGGACGACGACGCGCATGGCTCGTTTTCGGCCTCGGTGTCGCCGGTGGCCTCGGATTCCTTGCCAAACCGAACGCGCTCGGCGCCTTCATCGCCGGCGCGCTCGTCCTGGCCTGGATCGAGCGGCGCTCCGGTCCGGCCAGGCTGCTCCGTGACTGGGGCCTGATGGCCGTCGGCGCCGCCGTGCCAATGGCGCTGGTAGCGGTGGTGTTCGGCGCGGCCGGCGCATTGCGCGAACTGATCGAGGTGGCCTACGCCTACAACCTTCAGGCACGCGGCCCACTCGTCCTGCAGGAACACGGCGTTATCGGCATGGCGGCGCGCGTCGTGCGCGGTCTCGACCGGCTTCACGTCCTGATTCCGACGGTCGTGGTCATGGCCGCGGCGCTGCTGGCGCTGACCGAGCAGATGCGCAAGCCGGCCGGCGAGGCACCGTTCGCCAGCGCCGAACTGATCGCACCGCTATGGCTCGGCCTCGAACTGCTGGTCTATGCATCGAACGGCGTATACGGGCACCACATCTTTCCCGTGCTGTTCAGCGTGGCTCTGGGCATGGGCTGGCTGGTTTCGATCGCCGTCCGCCTGCTGCCCGCCGGACGACGGGCATGGGCGCTGGCCGTGATCCTGCCGATGATGTTCTGGCCGGCCGGCGAAATGGCGAGGCTGCGGCCTGACCCGTCGGCGGAACTGCCCGACTGGCGGCTCGTCGGCGAGCGCATCAAGCGCGACACGGAGCCGGACGAACGCGTCCTCGCCATGGCGAGGATGTATGGACCCTCGGTTCTGGCCATCGCGGAGCGGCGGACGGCGGTCCCGTACATCCACTCGCCGGCCCTCTACACGGCGGGGTACGCAACGAACGAGCGGTGGGGCGAGCTGGTCTCGCTGCTGGATGGCGAGGGCGCGCCGCGCTTTGTTGTGATCCCGATGGGGAGCCTGAGGGAGACGCCGGCCGACGGACCGGACGTGGAATGGCTGGTCCAGTCGATCGATCAGATCGCAGCCGGCGACGGCCCTCTGGCGGGCTCGACCGCATTCCCCAATCGCGCGAGAACCCGATCCCTGCTCGTTCAACGATACGACGTTGCCTATTGCGAAGGCATTGTGTGTGTGCTGAGACTCGCGCGACCGGCGGACCCGCTCATTCGGTCCTGATCCTCCTCAGCCCGGCTTCCTCCGTCGCCTGACCCGGCCGACAACGAGCGTCACGAGCATGCCGATGAAGAACGCCATGGCCGTATAGCGGTAGCGCGATTGTGGCAGACGTGATGAGATCGGCTGCAACAGCCGGCCGCGCAAGGAGGTGGGCTGTGGTGGCGCCGCGGGTTCCGCCAGAAGGTAGTCGGCTATGGCCGTGGCCTGCGCTTCGGTAATACCGAAGTTCGGCATGGCGGATTCCGGCGAATCGAAACGTGGCTCGAGGATTCGATTGCGCACCCAGAGACGAACACGCTCCGCCCCGGTCGCGGCCAGCACTTCGCGGCGGGCGTCGGCGGTCGAGGTGTAGACGT
The DNA here is from genome assembly GCA_035513345.1 of Longimicrobiales bacterium. Taxonomy (GTDB): domain Bacteria; phylum Gemmatimonadota; class Gemmatimonadetes; order Longimicrobiales; family RSA9; genus DATKCF01. The sequence continues at coordinate 8,290 of DATKCF010000141.1, read as the reverse complement.
CGGCCGTCAGACTGTCGACACTCGCGATCTTCAGGGCGTAGTCGGGCGAGTTCAGCATCGCATCCAGCCGCTGGCCGAGTTCGGGCTGATTCAGCGGGGGTCCCGCTGCGCCGCCGCGCAGGCCGATGACGTGACAGCCGCGGCAGTACCTCTCACCGATGATCGTGGCCGGGTCGTTCGATTCGCCGATGACGTAGCCGTGCTCGCTGGCCGGATCATACCGCACCCGGTAGATCGGACTGACGCCTGACGCGGTGGGCAGTACGGACGCGAAGTACAGACCGTCCGGACCGAACGCGAGAGCAACCGGCACCTGCGCGCCATCGCCCCGATACCGGACGAAAGGTTCCGGCGGACGCCGCATCCGGCGAGCTGCCATGTCGTAGTCCAGCGTCACGATGCTGCGGTCCCCGTCCATGCCCGGCCCGCTCGTTATGAGCTTGCCGCCCAGTACCTGGTAGAAGATGCCGCGGTATTCGTCGGGGAAGACCGTGTCGCCCACTTCGTGATACTCGGTGGTCACGGGTCCGACGGAAGGCGCCCATGTCACCAGCGCGTTCGTACCGATGCTGCCGTCGCTGCCGTCCCAGAGATAGTTGCCGCCTCTCTCGATCTCGAGGAACCGGTCGACATTGTTACCGTTGTCGGCAACGAACAGGCGACCATCGACCAGACGGAGGCCGAATGGATTGCGCAGGCCCATCGCCCAGATGAAGTTCTGCGCCCTGGCGATGTCGTCATCGACGTACAGCGGATTCGTCGGCACCGGTCTGCCATCGAGTGTCATGCGCAGGATCTTGCCGACCACCGTCTGCGGTGACTGACTCCGAATACCGGTCAGGCCGTCACCCACACTGACGAAGAGCGTCTCACCGTCGACCTGGCACGGGCCGATCTGATGCGACGTCGCCGATGGATGATCCCTGAAAACGTCCGTGAACAGCACCTCGCCCTCCGACGACAGGGAGAACGTGTTCGGCCTCGATTGCAGCCGCGCGACGTTGTTGCGCCGCGCGCCGCTCGGATCGTCATACACGAACGTTACGAACACGTAGCCGTTCGCAGGATCGAGGCAGATGCCCGCCAGACCATGCTCGCCGCCGTCGTCCGGCAGTTCGCCGCTGCCCTCCGGCCGACGAGTCGTGCCGATCCCCGCGAACGTGTGGACCGAACGATCGTTCGTCACCACCTTCACCGCTCCGCCGAGTTCGGTCACGAAGTAGAGCGGGTCTTTCGCGCCCGGGCCCGGCTGCGGCACGAATGCGATCGCCGACGGGAACACGAACCCGTCCGTTTCGACCTCGAGGGCGAAGCCGGGAAGCACCTCCCATTCGTCGGCGGAACTGCCCGTCTGCGCGTGCGCGCCGACTGCGACGAAGCATGGAACCAGGCACAGAAACACTGCGCTACGTTGCACCGATCCTCCTTCTGGACAGTGGCCGCCCAAGGTGCGGAGAGCGCTACGCCGCAGCAAGGACAGGACGGTTGTCGCACGGCAGCCACGGGTTCGCATAGCGGAATCGCAGAATGTCCGGCCTGTGCCTCCTGGCGGGGCACCGCCCTCCCCGACCGGCCGCCGATGCCCGTCGCCGGCTGGCACGGGAATCGCACGGCCGCTCGCGTTCAGGCGGCCAGTGCGCTCGATTGCCACCAGAGTTCGGAGCCGAGCCATTAGAACCAGAGAACGCCGATGCGGTGCAGTACGACCCGGATCATGACGTACGAGAAGCCGAAAAACTCGCGACGGAACATGAACTTCGACTTGCCGTGACGGCGCGTTCCCTGCGGCGAGTTCACGTATTCGATCCGCCCACCGTTCAGGTACGTCTTGAAGAAGATCTCCGTACCGATACTGAAACCGTTGGAGGTGATACCCTGCGAGAGCGCGTCGACACGCCGGAACACCTTGAACGCGTATGTCGAATCGGGGAACCGCTGGCCCGTGATGATGCGGATGCAGAAGCGCCAGCAGAACTGGAGCGACTTGTACGACCACGGAATCGTACGCGCGTCTTCGGCGCGGTGGTAGCGCGAACACTGGACGAGATCGGCGCCCGCAGTCGCCTTTTCGATCATCGCCGGAATCAGTGCGACGGGATCGACGCCATCACCGGAGACCGGGACGCAGAAAGTGCCGCGTGCGCAGGCGACGCCGTGACGCACGATCGCGCCGTAGCCACGGCGGGGCTCGCGACGGCGAAAGGTTCGTATACTGAGTTCTGGATGCTGCGCGGCGTACTCGACGGATCGCTGGTACGTCTGGTCGGAGCTGGCATCATCGAGGACGAGGATCTCGAAGTCTGTCAGGCCGGCCTTGCGGACGACGTCGCCGATCATGGCGACCGTGATCTGTACGTTGTCTTCTTCGTCCAGACAGGGAACGATGATGCTGAGCAACGGCTGCGACGGGTCTTCCGGCAACGGCATGGCCGGCGGCGTGACGTCAGACGGTTCGGTTTCGCTCACGGTTTCGGCAGGCCCTCGTTCGTGGTGCGGAGTCCGCGATTCCCGCCGTCCGTCTTGCGGCGGCACGGCCGCGCGGGCGCTTCATGAACGCGCAACGTACTGCCGCGTGGGAGTGATCACCAGTAGTGGACGGTCCGTCCCGCCAACCGACTCTGGACGCCGCAAATGAATTCAACCGGAACGCAGTCACCGCGAGCCTGGCCCGGATTCAACTGGTGGGTCGGCATTCTCGTGGCATCGTACATCGTCGTCAGCCTGGCGGGCTGGACGCGCACGCTCCTGCCTGATGAGATCCGGCCGTTGATTCTGGCGGCGAGGCCGCCGGCCGCCCTGCTCGAACTGGCCCGCAGCGACCTCGTCCAGACACCGCTGTCGTATTTTGTCGCCCAGGGTTGGCTGACCGTTTTCGGACACTCGGATGCGGCGGCCAAGGCGCTGGCCCTCGTGATCGGTGCCGCTACGATCGTCGTCTTCGCGTTCCTTGCCCGCAGGACCACGACACACTGGCGGCTGGCCACCCTGCTCTGCTGTCTCGTCTACCTGCGCGTTGGCACCTCGCCGAATCTGGTGCGGATGTACGGACTGCTCGTGCTGCTGGCAACAGCGTCGATGCTCGCCTGGGATGTCTGGCGACACGACCCCCGCCTTTCGAAATGGCTGGTCTGGGCCGGTCTTTCCGTGGCGGCGATCTACACGCATCCGTCCGCACTGCTGCTGGTTGGCGCCACGGCGATCGCGACAGGTGTTGTCGGACCGCGACGCGTCGCGTTCATCGCGGCCGCGGCGATCCCGATGCTGGCTATCCTGCCATGGGTCGGTTTCGTGCTGCCGGTCTACCAGGACCGGGGCATCGAGGCCAACGTCGGCGCGCTCGCCGATGATCCGATACGTGAGACGGCCCGCATGCCGTTCTACTTCCTTACGGGCGATCCGCCCGGCGGCGGCAGCCCGCTCGAGACCCGATACATGCGGGGTGACTGGTCGCTGTTGCGGCGGGCCGCGCTGGCTGTTGCCGTGGCCTTCGGGCTCGTCGCGCTGCGGGGCGTGCTGACGCGCAAGCCGTTCGTTTCGCTCGCGCGCGATGACGATGTCCGACTGGTGTCGAATTTCCTGCTCGTCGCCGTACCCGCGGCCGTGCTCCTCCTGGTTTCTCTGGTGAGCCAGCCGGTGATGAGTGCACGCTATCTGCTCGTGAGCCTGCCGGCGATGCTGTTGCTGATCGCCCAGCTCACCGGCATCAGCGGACGACCCGGCCGCGTCATGGCCGCCATCGTCACGCTCTGGATCCTGATCAGTGCCGGTTACTCCCTGAAGCTCAACCGCGCCCCCGCGTTCGCCCGCGAGAGTTCCCGGTATCTCGACACACACCTCGAGCAGAACGACATCATCATCGCCGCTCACCACTGGGCCATCGGCTGGGAATACTACTGGGAATGGAATCGCCGGCTCGGCCGCACCGAGCCCGTCAACATTCTGCCCGGTGAACAGCCGGAATGGTTGCGCGACATCCTGCCCGCCCGCGACCTTGACAGCCTGAGCCTCGACACGGTGCAACGCATCTGGTTGCTGTCCCTGCGCCGGATCCTGACCGAGGACGTGACGGCCGAGCTTGCAGGGCGAGGCTTCGAACGGGTGGAAAGCCCCGACACTGCGGTACGCAACATGCAATTCCTGATGCTGTTCACCAGAATCCCGGGCGAGCCCGGTTCCACAGGCGGGCCCGCCGAGAGCGCTGCGCCCGTACTGACTGATTCCACCTACCAGACCGAGTGAAATGGCAAAAATTCTCGTAACCGGTTCGCGCGGGACCCTGGGCCAGCCGCTTGTCGATGAGTTGCGGCGCCGCGGCCACGAAGTGTGGGGTACCGACCTCATGCATTACTCCGACGAACAGTACCGTCGTGCAGACATGGCGCAGTACCGCCAGGTCGATCAGGTCTTCGAGGAGAACTTCGACTACGTCTATCACCTGGCTGCGGAGTTCGGCCGGATGAACGGTGAGGACTACTACGAGACGGCGTGGCGAACGAACGTCATCGGAACCCGTCACATCCTCGAGATGCAGAAGAAGCGGGGGTTCCGCCTGATCTTCGCCAGTTCCTCGGAGATCTACGGAGACCGTCATGAACCGATTCTGCACGAGGACATTCCGCTGCAGAAGTCGATCATCCAGCACAACGACTACGCGGTCACGAAGTGGGTGAACGAGATGCAGATCATGAACTTCGAGAAGCGGTTCGGCTCGGAGTGCGTCCGTCTGCGCTTCTTCAACGCCTACGGACCCGGTGAGCACTACCACCGTTACCGCAGCGTGGTCTGTCTGTTCGCGTATCGCGCGCTCAAGGGCATTCCGTACGAGGTCTACGACGGGTACCACCGCGTGTTCATGTACATTGACGACTTCATTCCCACGCTGGCGGCGGTGTGCGAGAAATTCGTCCCGGGCGAAGTCTACAACATCGGCGGCGAGGAGTATCGGAGCGTGCGTGAGCTGAGCGACATCGTGCTGAAGTGCGCGGGTCGTGACGACAGCCTGGTCACGTACCTGCCCGAAGACCGCCACAACGTACAGAACAAGCGACCGGACATCTCGAAGGCGAAGAAGGCGTTCGGGCACAACCCGGCGACGACCCTCGAGGAGGGCGTGCCGACGACGGTCGAGTGGCTGAAGGCACTCTATCCGTAGCTGAGGCTGGCCAGTTCTGAATCCGACTCAGGATACAGGCAGCCCGGACCAGACGCATCGGAGGCCGGGATCCGGTAACGGATTCCCGGCCTTCGTCATCAGGCAGGGCGAGGGTGCCGGGATCACGTCACCGCCAGGGCTCGCCGGCCAGCAGCGCCTCGGCACCCTCCGTCAGCGTGCTGAACACCTGGTTCCACTGCTTCATCTGCTGGATATACGCGGTATTCGCAGCCTGAAGGCTGGACACCGCGAAATCATGGTACTTCTGATCACCGGTCTCCTGCCACAACGCGAGCGACGGCCAGACGTAGAAACCGGCCAGGTCCGTCGCGGGCGAACCGCTGCTCGACAGGTAGCCGAGCGTGCTCCAGCCGGGCTTTACCGCAGCGATCAGGTGGTCGATGATCTGCTGTGCGAGATCAAGAAGCGCCGGATCCCAATCGACCGTCGCGCACCACTCCAGCAACTGCGTCGCCAGCATCGCGTTGAACAGATACGCCTCGTCATTGTTGTGCGCCCGACTCGGAATCGAGCCGTCGGGCTGCACGACGTACTGGCGGATCCACTCGATCTGGCGCCGCCCGGCACCGTGCCAGGAACCGGGCGATGCGTCGAATCCATTCCTGGTCGCCGGGTTCGGGGCGTATGGTATCGCGAGTCTGTGCGCGGCCTTGAACGCCTGCAGGGCAATCGCGATCTGACGTGCATCCGAACCCTGATTCTGCATCTTGAGATAGCCGTACGGATCGTTGGTAGCAGCCTGTGCGCTCACGTGAATGTGGTTCAGCGCGTCGGCATCGCCCTCGAGTGTGTACAGCGCCTCGACGTCGGCCAGACCCGTGTTGTTGTGCGGCGGTATGTTGAACGAGTTCGCCTTCGCCCACTGCAGATACCGCTTCACGATGCGGCGGCCACGCGCGTACGCCGACTGGCTCTCGTCGGTCACACCCTCGCCGTACGGCTCGCCGTTCCGGATCGCCCACATCAGCCGCGAGCGCAGGCCGCCGTAATGGTTGCCGCTGAGGTACGCTCCCCGTGTGTCGTTGAGGGAGGCCAGGAAGTCCTGGTACCGGTCCGGCTCGGTCTGCATGAAACGCTGGTCGAACGTCCGGATAGCCTCGATGGCGTCCGTGCTCCGGGCCACGAGCGGGCCCAGGACGGGTCTCAGTCTGGGCGGCGTGATCTGCGAAGCCGAGGCGACTGGCGGCGGCTGCGGCAGCAGCGGCAGCGGCTCGAACGCCGGAGCTGCCGGATCCTGCCGGGAACACGCCGCCATCAGCGACAGGCCGATGATAACCAGGGTAGCTCGGATCATTGCAGCCGGCATCGGCGTCCTCCAAAGACTGGCAACGGCACCAGCGTCCCGGCCGGAAGGCGTTCGACGCCAAACTTGCACTGACAAGGAGCAACGGCTGCGTTCGCGACCGCAGGCGGAAGGGCTCGGGAAGCAGCCGCGGAACGCAGCTCATTCGCCCGGCCCAACGTAGCACGGGGCGGGACGGCCAGCAATGTTGTAGATCGGGGACAGGTATCAACTCGGGCGCGGTCGGCGAGCGGCTGGCGTCGACCGCGGTAGTGGAGGCCGGAGCCGGTGAATAACACCGCGATAGCCCGCGCTCTTACAGGGATTGCGGACCTGCTCGAGATTCGTGGCGAGAACCCGTTCAAGGTGCGGGCGTATCGTCGCGCGACGAGAACGGTGGAGGGGCTGACGCGGCCGCTGGCCGCCATGGTCGATGCGGGCGCGGACCTCACGACGCTGCCTGGTATCGGCCGCGACATCGCGCGGGTCATCACCGAACTCGTGCAGACGGGCGAGTCCGGCCGGCTCAGCGATCTGGAGAGAGAGATCCCGGCAACGCTCGGAGATCTCATGCGCCTGAACGGCATCGGCCCCAGGCGGGCGCGGCAGCTCCATGATGCGCTTCGCATCGAGACGCTCGCCGACTTGCGGACCGCACTCGAACGCGGCGATGTCGAACGCATCCCGGGATTCGGGCCGAAGACGGCCGAGACGATTCGCCAGTCGCTCAGCCGGCCGCGCGGACCCGTCCGGTTCAGACTGGCTGATGTCGAGCCGATTGTCGACGACATGGTGGCGTGGTTGCGTGCGGCTCCGGGCATCGAGCGGCTCGAGCCGGCCGGCAGCTACCGGCGACGGGCCGAGACGGTCGGTGACATCGATCTGCTCGCGATCTGCGGTGCGCCCGGTCCGGTCGTCGACCGGTTCACGTCATACGAAGGCGTTTCGCGTGTGGTCGCCCGCGGTTCGACCCGCGCGTCCGTGGTCCTCGCCTCGGGCATGCAGGTCGATCTCCGCATTGTCGCACGTGAGTCGTACGGCGCGGCGCTCCACTACTTCACGGGCAACAAGGCCCACAACGTCGCCGTGCGTGCACTCGGCGTCTCGCGCGGCCTTCGTATCAACGAATACGGTGTGTTCCGCGGCCAGCGCATTGGAGGTGAGACCGAAGAGGACGTGTTCAGGGCCGTCGGCATGTCCTTCGTTCCGCCGGAGCTGCGCGAGGATCGCGGCGAGATCGAGGCGGCCGGACGCGGTGCGATTCCCGACCTGATCACGCAGAACGACATCCGCGGCGACCTGCACATGCACTCGACGTGGTCCGACGGCCGCGACTCGATTGAGACGATGGTGCAGGGCTGTGTCGAGCGTGGCTACGAATACATGGCCATCACCGACCACTCGCCCGCTGTCGGCGTCGTGAACGGCCTGACGCCCGAACGGCTCGAGCGTCAGTTGCGTGAAGTCGAATTCCTTCGCGCGAACTACCCGATGATCCGGATCTTCGCCGGTATGGAGGTCGACATCCTCGGTGATGGCTCGCTCGACCTGCCGGACGCACACCTCGAACGCCTCGACATCGTCATCGCGTCAATTCATTCCGGCATGCGCGCTTCGAAGCAGGCGATGACGGACCGCATCCTGCGAGCCATCGCGCATCCGGCCGTGGACGTGCTCGCGCACCCGACCGGCAGGCTGATCAATGAACGCGAGCCGTACGAGGTCGATCTCGAGGCCGTGCTCGAAGCGGCGGCCGCCCACGATGTCGCCGTGGAACTCAACGCGCGGCCGCACCGGCTCGATCTGTGCGATGTGCACGTTCGCCGGGCCCGTGA
>DATKCF010000140.1:0-12895 GCA_035513345.1 Longimicrobiales bacterium | reverse complement strand
TCCGCGCCGGACTGGCCGGCCTGGATGCTTACACACGCGTCCGTCTGGAGGCCGCGTACCGCAGCATGCTCGTGCCACTCGCGAATGGCAGCATCTCGGTCGAGGCCAGCTGGCGATACTATCGCGAGCTGGGCGCGCCGGCGCTCATTGAGGCCGCCGCCCTGGCATCGTTCTCGTACGTCGTGATTGGCGTGACCGCTCCGAACGGCATGTACGCCGCGTGGTCGCGGGGACGGTTCCCGTTCGACCAGCGGGATGACCAGGTCTACGAGCTGGGGTTCCAGACGAAGTTCTGACGCGCCGGGACCGTGCCGGTGGTCATGAGAAGCCGACGGCCGGGCTCGAACCGGCGACCTGCTGCTTACAAGGCAGCTGCTCTGCCAACTGAGCTACGTCGGCGGCGGAAATCTGAGGCTAAGGCTAAACGTGGCGGCGCGCGTGGTCAACGGCCTGCCCGGGTGCGGCGCGCTGGGAGCCGGAGCGCGTCGTCAGCGATTGCGGATCGCGGCGAGGACGGCTTCGGGGCGGATCGGGAGCGTCCTGACGCGTGCGCCGGTGGCGGCGAATATCGCGTTGGCGAGGGCTGGTGCGACGGGTGGGTAGGGCGGTTCGCCGGCGCCGGTGGGCGGCCGATCGCTCGGTACGATCCGGACGTCGATCGACGGCGCTTCGGACATTCGCAGGAGCGGGTAGTCGTGGAAATTGCTCTGCTGGATGCGGCCGCGTTCGACGGTGACTTCGCCGTGGAGCGCGGCGCTGAGACCATCGATGAGGCCGCCCTCGACCTGGGCGCGGACGCCGTTCGGGTTGACGGCGCGGCCGCAATCGATGGCGGAGAACGCGCGGACCACGCGAACGGCGCCATCGGCGCGGACATCGACTTCGAGGACGTGAGCCGCGCAGGATCCGAAGGCGAAAGCGGCGGCGATGCCGCGTCCGCGTCCGGGTGGCAGCGGCTGTCCCCATTGCGCGGCTTCTGCGGCGAGTTCGAGGACGCCGCGGAGGCGAGCGGTCTCGATGACGTCATCCTCGTTCTCGACAAGGTGGCGGTCCTCGCGCAGCAGGTCGAGCCTGAACGCGAGCGGGTCACGACCGACCGAGGCGGCGACTTCGTCAATGAAGCACTCGACCGCGAACGTGTACGAGTTGATGCCGGGTGCACGCAGCGGTCCGCGCGGCAGGACGGACGAAGCCAGCGCGTACTCGAGCCGGTACGCTGGAAACAGCTGAGTGGGCCAGGCAGCGGGACGGAACTCGGAATCGCCCGGATGCTCGTCCGGACGGAACGCATAGCGGGAGGTTCCGGCCTGGCGGTGCAACCACGCGGTGACACGGCCATCGTCATCGACCGCTGCGCGCATCCGGTGCCATGCGAAGGGTCGCATGAAGCTGTTGCGCATGTCGTCCTCCCGGGTCCAGACGACCTGCACGGGCGCGCGCACCTGGCGCGCGATCGCGAGCGCTTCGAGCACGAAGTCGGCCGAAAGTCGTCGCCCGAACCCGCCACCGACACGGGTCACGTGGAGCGTGACGGCGTCGCGCGGCAGGTCGAGCTGCTGCGCGACAGCGGACCAGACGGGCTGAGGGACCTGAGTGGGCGCCCAGATCTCGCAGCCGTCGTCACGGACGTGCACGACACAATTCATCGGCTCCATCGGCGCGTGCGTCAGGAACGGCGTGTGGTATAGGGCGTCGACTGTTGTTTCGGCCGACGTGAACGCTGCATCGACATCGCCATCCTCGCGAAACGTCGGTGCGGGCGAGTCGACCAGAGTGCGACATTCCTCGTGCAGCCGGTCCGTGCTCTCGGCAGCGTGCGGGCCATCGTTCCATTCGATGACGAGGGCGCGTCGCCCGGTGATGGCCGCCCACGTCGATTCCGCGACAACAGCCACACCTTGGGAAACGGAGGGACGGGCCGGTTCGCCAATGGCCGGCAGCCGCAGAACGGCGCGAACGCCCGGAACGGCCATGGCCGCGGCATCATCGACGGTCCGGACCGTGCCGCCATACGTCGGTGCGCGATCGACGACAGCGCGCAGCATGCCCGGCACGCGTACGTCGAGGCCGAACAGCGTGCGGCCGCGCACGATGTCGGGCGTGTCGATGTTCCGCACGTCCGTTCCGATGAGACGGAACGCGGCGGGCTCCTTCAGCCGAACCGAAGCGGGAGCGGGCAGTGCGGCCGCGGCCGCGGCGAGCGGACCGAAGCCGATGCTGCGACCGGCAGCCACGACGCGGCCGGCCTCGGTCCGGCAATCATCGACGGCCACGCCCCACCGATTGGCGGCGGCCTGCACGATCAGCGCGCGCGCGGTCGCGCCGGCTTGTCTCAACGGCAGCCAGTAGGCGCGCACACTCTGGCTCCCGGCCGCTCTCGCCCGCGGACCCAGCTCGGCCGCGGCATCCGCCTGCTCGACACGAACGTCCTCCCACCTCGCGTCGAGTTCCTCCACTACGAGCATGGCCAGTGACGTGCGGACTCCCTGTCCGATCTCGGGGACCGGGATCGTGATCGTGATTGCGCCGTCGTCGCCGATTGCGAGATAGACGCCGAACCGACCTGTCGCCTGCTGTGCTGCGCCGCGCGCACCTCCGTGCGACCCCACGGGAAGCGCAACCCACACGAACAGACCGCCGCCCATGGCCAGACCGGTGCGCACGAAGTCGCGCCGCGTGAGTGGCGACATGTCAGCCTTCCGCGGCCAGTTCGGCGGCGCGATGCACGGCTGCGCGAATGCGGGCGTACGTTCCGCACCGGCACAGGTTGCCGGACAGCGCCGCGTCGATCTCCGCCTCGTCGGGCTGCGGCGTCCGTTCGAGGAGGGCCGCGGCGCTCATGATCTGGCCGGCCTGGCAGTATCCGCATTGCGGCACATCGGCCTCGACCCACGCGCGCTGAACGGGGTGCGAGCCATCCGGCGACAATCCCTCGATCGTCGTGATCGGCGCACCGTCCGCCATGGCGACCGTGACCTGGCACGAGCGAACGACTCGCCCGCCAAGGCTCACCGAGCACGCCCCGCACAAGCCTCGCCCGCAACCGTACTTCGTACCGGTGTGGCCGAGGTCGTCGCGCAACACCCAGAGCAGCGGTGTGTCGGCCGCCGCTTCGACCGAATGCCGTTCTCCGTTCACATCGAGTTCGTAGCGCACCAGTTCCCTTCCGTCTGTTCCGTGCGCCAACCTCGCGGCAACGCGGGTCGGTGCGGAACCCGGAATCCGTGGACCGGCGTGCACGGCGGATGAGCCGGCGAGTTCGCCGTCCGAGTCGCGGACACCGTGCGCGACGCCGCACGACGCGTTGCAATGCAACGAATGCGCGGGCATGTTTCGGCCCGGTCCGCGGACTATCAACCCGGAAACGGCAATGCATGACTGGTGAATCCACAGCAGCGCGATCGTTCGTCAGCCGGCAATGGCTGGTCGTGGCGGTGCTGGTGGGTGCGACACTGCTGAGTCTGATCGATGCGAGCCAGATCCAGTACGACCGGGCCCTTCGCGGCGAACCGATCACATGGCTGCACGCGCTGGCGCACGCAGTGCCCGCGTGGTTCGCGTGGGCGGCACTCACGCCGGTGGTCACAGGAATGACCGCGCGCATACACCGGCTGGGAGCGCCGGCCGTCCGCGTTGCGATCCACGCGCTGGCCGGCATCACGATCGTGTGCGTACACGTCGCGGTCGTGGGACTCGTCTCTCGCCTCGTGCACGTCGGATTCGTCTCGCTTTCCGACATCACGCCCGCGTTCCTCAAGTATGCCGGCCTGACGTTCCCCGGCGGGCTCGTGGTCTACGCCCTGCTCGCCGGCGGCTGGTACGCGGCGAGGTTCCAGGCCGGCTATCGGGAACGGGAACAGGCCGCGCGGCTGCTGAAGCTCCAGGCGGCCGAACTCGAGGCGCTTGTCGCTCAGTCACAGCTCCGCTACCTGCAGGCCCAGCTTCAGCCGCACTTCCTCTTCAACTCGCTGCACGCACTTTCCGCGCTGGTTCTGAAAGGCGACACGACGCGGGCCGTCCGCATGACCGCGCGGCTGGGTGAACTGCTGCGGCAGGCGCTGCTCGCATCGGAATCGAGCGAAATCACGCTCGATGAGGAGGTCCGGCTGCTCGAGAGCTACTTCGCGGTGCAGATGCTTCGCTTCGAGGACCGGCTGTCAACGCACATCGAAATTGACGAAGCGGCTCGCGTTGCGCTCGTGCCGCCGCTCCTGCTCCAGCCCATCGTGGAGAACGCGGTTGTCCACGCCATCGAAGCGGATCCGCCGGGCACGTCGATCGAGGTACGCGCATGCGTCACGCGCGACATGCTCATCATCACGATCAAGGACGATGGGCCGGGCATCGCCAATGCCGCCGGTGAAGGCGTCGGTCTCGGCAACACGCGCGCTCGCCTGAAGAACCTGCACGGCGACGCGGCCACACTCGACATCGCCGGCCGCAATGGCCGTGGCACGCGGGTCCGCATCGAGCTGCCGTACCGGGCTTCCACATGATCCGTGCGCTGGTCGTCGACGATGAACGGCATGCCCGTGACATCATCAGGTTGTGCGCGGATCGCGAACCGGATCTCGATATCGTGGGCGAAGCGGCGAACGGCGCGGACGCCACCCGCCTGATCCGGGAGCTGGCGCCGGACCTCGTTTTCCTGGACGTTCGGATGCCGGGCATGAGCGGACTGGACGCGATCGCCGCACTGGACCGGGAGCATGTCCCGCTCATCGTGTTCGTGACCGCATATGATGAATACGCGTTGCGTGCGTTCGACCTTCATGCGGCGGCGTACCTGCTCAAGCCGTTCGACGACGAACGCTTCACATCCACGATGCGACACGTACGGGACCTGCTCGGCCGCGGCGAGGCGCAGCGGCCCGATCCGTCCGATCTGCTGCAACTCCTTGGTGCGTTCGACATGACGCCGGCCGCCGGCCGGAAGCTGGCCGTCCGTGCCGGCGGACGAGTCCTGCTCGTGGACATCCCCGAGATCGACTGGATCGAAGCCGCCGGGAACTACGTTCGCCTGCACGTCGGCCCGGCCGCGCACCTGTTCCCCCGGACAATGGCCGAACTCGAGGCGACCCTGCTGCCGTCCCGTTTCGTGCGCATTCACCGCTCCACCATTGTCAATATCGACCGGGTGACGGAACTGCGCACGGAAGACAACCGCGACTTCACTGTCATGCTCCGGGATGGGACCGCGCTGCGGCTGAGCCGGACGTACCGCGAGTCATTCGAGCGCGCAATCGGGTCTTCGCTCTAGGTGCTCAGGCCTTCTTCCAGCGAGGCCCGGCAGGCGTGTCCTCGACGGTGATGCCGCGGCCGGCGAGTTCGTCGCGAATCGCGTCGGCGCGTGCGAAGTCGCGACGTTTGCGGGCGGCTTCACGTTCGGCGACGAGGCTCTCGACCCATGCGGCAAAGTCGCCCTCGAGGCTGGACACGTCACGCTCGGCGAGTTCGATGATGCCGAGCACGTCATCCATGCGGTCGAGTGCATTGCGCGCGGCGTCGATATCGCCGGGCCGGAGCGTGCGGAGCCGGTCGAGTTCGGCGTTGGTCTCGCGTACGAACGGGAACAGGACGGCCAGCGCATTGGGCGTGTTGAGGTCGTCATCGAGCGCGATCTCGAAGGCTGCGATCGCGTTGGCGGCAGCGTCGGGCAGGCCGGACGGCGTCGCGTCGTCGGCCGTCGGTGTCTCGTCGAGGCGGTGGCGCAGGTCGAGCAGGCGCTGCACGGAGACCTTCGCGTCCGCGAGGCCGTCGAACGAGAAGTTCAGCTCCTTGCGATAGTGCGCAGTGAAGTACTGGAGCCGGATCGCGGCGGGCGAGTGGCCCCGCTCGATGAGCTGTTCGAGCGTGAAGTCGTTGCCGAGCGATTTCGACATCTTCTCGCCATCGACCTTGAGATGCGTGACGTGCAGCCACGTGCGGACGAACGGCTTGCCGGTCGCACCCTCGCTCTGCGCGATCTCGTCCTCGTGGTGCGGGAAGATCAGGTCCTCGCCGCCGGTGTGGATGTCGAACGTCTCGCCGAGCAGCTTCATGCTCATGGCCGAGCACTCGATGTGCCAGCCGGGCCGCCCTTCACCCCACGGCGTTTCCCATGCCGCGCCGGTGCTGCGGTCGACGTCCTTCGCAGCCTTCCAGACGGCGAAGTCGCGGGCATCGTCCTTGTCGTACTCGTCGGCATCGATCGCCTGCGTTCGAGTGGCCAGTCCCGCGCCCGACCGCATGCCTTCGAGATCGATACGCGCCAGCCTGCCGTATGTGGGGAACGACGCGATGCGGAAGTAGACCGATCCGTCCTTGACATATGCGTGCTCGCGCTCGATCAGACGCGCCACGATGTCGATCATGTCGTCAATGTGGTCGGTCGCGCGCGGATACGCATCAGCGCGGCGGATGCCGAGCGTGTCCAGGTCATTGAAGAACGCGTCGATCGGTGCGCTCGTGATGTCGCCTGTAGTGACACCGGCGCGGGCCGCGGCATCGATGATCTTGTCCTCGACATCAGTCAGGTTCATGACGAACCGGACGTCATGGCCTTTCCACTCGAGATAACGGTGCAGCAGGTCGTTGACGACGAACGTCCGGAAGTTGCCAATGTGCGGCGGCCTGTAGACGGTAGGACCGCAGGCGTAGATTCTGACTTTCCCGTCCTCGAGAGGCGTGAACGCCTCGAGCGAACGGGTCAGCGTGTTGTAGAAGCGGACCGCCATCGTCACTCGGCTCCGTTCCGTTGTGACGCGTCCGGCATCTGACCCTCACCCCAGTAGAACGTCCTGTGCGGGAACGGGATCTCGACGCCCTCCTCGTCGAAACGGTTCTTGATGCGGCGGCGCAGCTCGCGCGACACGCCGAACTGTTCCTGTGGCAAGGTCTTGAGGGTGACGCGAATGATGACGGCGGAATCGCCCAGTTCCTGAACGCCCAGGACTTCAGGTGTGTCGAGGAGGCGGCCCGACCATTGCGGATCGGAGTGGAACTCGCGCGCTATGTCGGCGAGCAGTTCGATGACGCGGTCGACGTTCTCCTTGTAGGCGATACCGATGTCGAGCACGGCCTTGGACCACGACTTGGTGAGGTTGCTGACGCGTGCGATCTCGCCGTTCGGCACGATGTGGACGATGCCATGAAGGTCGCGCAGTGTCGTCGTGCGCAACGTGATGCGCTCGACCTGGCCTGAGACATCGGAGATACGAATGATGTCGCCCACGGCGAACTGGCTCTCGAGCAGCATGAACGTACCGGAAATCACGTCCTTGACGAGCGACTGTGCGCCGAACGAGACGGCGAGTCCGAGCACGCCGATGCTGGCCAGGAGCGGGCCGATGTCGAGGAAGTTGCCGAGAACGGTGAGTCCGGTGACAGTCGCGATCACGACGAACGCGACGCTGCCGAGCAGACTTGCCATTGTCTGCGCGCGCTGGAGCCGGAGCCGCTTCTCGATGGGATTCTCATCGGCAATTTCGCGGTCGACCAGCCGTTTGATGAGCAGCGTGACGAGGCGGTACGCGACGATGGCGCCGAGGATGATGGCCGCGGTGCGGATCAGCCCGGGCACGAGTACTTCGGGGCCGAGCAGGTTCTGTAGGGACGAAGAGGCTGTCGTGTCCTGCGCAGCGAGCGCGAGACGCGGCGCGGTCATCGCATCAGCCGGATTTCGGTGATCCGCCACTGCTCGCCGTCGAGTTCGAGCGAGAACAGGACGGTGGTACTGTCGGGAATGCTGGTACCGCGGCTGCGCGTGACCCACGTGAGTTCGACGAACGCGCGGCGGTTCTCGCCGTGCATTTCGCGGGCGGAGCCGACACTGGCGGACATGGTTTCGCGCTCATCGAACACGCGCTTGAGGATGGCGCTGGCCTGCCGGCTGGAGACGGGTCCGACGCGTTCGCCGCCCACGTCCAGCGACAAACCGGTCTTTGCTGCCTGACCGCCGAGCGTGTTGACGTCAGCGCGGGCCCACGCCTGGGCGAGCCTTTCCGCCGCGGGCCCTATGTCCTGGCCGCTGGCGCTCGTCGCGGCCGCGAGCAACGCGACCGCTATCGTGAGCGAGCGAGTCACCCGGCCTCCTGCGGCTGGCTCATTTCGCCGATGATGCGTTCCACCGCGGCGACGGGGTCGTTCGCGTCGAGGATCGGCCTGCCGATCACCAGGTAATCGGCACCGGCGCGGACGGCCGCGGCGGGCGATGACGTGCGCGCCTGGTCGCCGGATCCGCTGCCGTGGGGGCGGATGCCGGGCGTGACGACCAGAAAGCCGGTGCCGTGGCGACGCTTCATCGCTTCCGCTTCGAGTGGCGAGGTGACGATGCCATGGAGTCCTGCATCTGCCGCGATCGCGGACAGGCGAGCCACCTCATCGCGAACGGACAGCACTTCCTTGTTCCAGACCTCCTGAACATCGTCGGCCGTGAACGAGGTCAGGATCGTTACACCGAGCAGACGAGGACCATCGTCGGCAACGGCGTCGCGCGCGGCCTTCATCATGGCCGTCCCGCCCGACGCGTGCAACGTGACGAGCTGGACATCGAGCGCGGCCGCCGATTCGACGGCGTGCGCGACGGTGTTCGGGATGTCGTGATACTTGCTGTCGAGAAACACGCGCTTGCCGCGGCCGCGCAACTCACGCACAATGGTTGGACCGCCCCGTGTGAACAGCGGCGATCCGACCTTGTAGAAGCCGACCGCCGGTCCGAGGTCATCCACCAGCCCAAGCGCAGCGCTGACCGAAGGCAGGTCGAGCGCGACTATTATTTCTGCCATTCCTGTATCCGTCTCAGACACTGCCTGCGCCCACGATGTCCGATATCGATGCCGCACCGTGGCGGGCGCCCCAGCGTTCCAAGCCGCTCAATACACGGAGTCCCGCCCGAGGGTCCGCGAAGGAGGCAGTTCCGATCTGCACCAGCGAGGCCCCGGCGAGGAGGTACTGGACCGCGTCATCGGCGGTGCGGATCCCGCCGACGCCGATAATGGGCACGTCCACTCGCCGACGGGCCTGCCAGACGGCCTGTACGCCGATCGGCAGCAGCGCGGGTCCACTGACGCCGCCCGTGCCGGCACCGAGTACCGGCCTGCGGGTCGCGGTGTCGAACAGCAGTCCCGGCATGGTGTTGATGAGCGTGAGTCCGTCAGCGCCCTCGCCCACGGCAATGTCGGCCATCCGGCCGATGTCCGGTACGTTGGGCGCGAGTTTCACGATAATCGGCCGCTTCGTCCGTGCGCGCACGGCCCGGACGACTTCGGCGAGCAGATCCTCACGCGTCGAGAACATCGCGCCGCCACGCTCCGTGTTCGGGCAGGATAAGTTCAGCTCGAAGGCGACGAAGCCGGGACCGGAATCGAGACGTTCGATCAGGCTCGCGTACTCGGCCAGGGTTCCGCCGGCAACGTTCACTAGCACGCGCGCGTTGCGCAGCCGTTGCGCGAGCCACGGCAGCCGGTCCGCCAGCACTTTGTCGACGCCGTCATTCGCCAGCCCGATCGAGTTGAGCATGCCGGCGCCGAACTCGGCAACGCGAGGCGATGCATTGCCGGCACGCGGCTGCATCGTGACCGCCTTGATGACCAGGCCGCCGAGCCGGTCGATGTCGAACATGCCATCCAGCTCGCGGCCGTAGCCGCAGGTGCCGCTCGCAAGCAGCACCGGGTTCCGGAACACGTGCCCGAAAACCGTCTGTTCGAGTTTCAACGCGGTCCGCGTCCGAACGGGGAACTTTCTGTATCCATGCGGAGCACCTCGCGCATCGCGTCACGCCGGATCGCGACGAGCGTTTCCGACAGCCGCCGTTCGGCCGCCTCGAACGCAGCGGCATCCGTGTCGCCTGACAGTATGGCCATTGCGTACGGGTTGTCCGGCCGCTGCCGGACGCGCGCGGCGAGGTCGGCGACACCGCTCGAATGGCCGCCGAGTGCCGCGGCCGCGAGCAGTGCCTTCGGCGCCCATACCGCCGCCGGCTCGAGATCGGCGTACATGATGAAGAGTCGTCTGGCGAGCGCGGGCGCGCCCAGTTCGTCTCGCGATGTCTCGGCGGCAGCGAACAACGCGAGCGGCTGATCCACGTTCGCTCGCGCGAGCAGGACGTCGACCGCGCGCACGTGCCGCTCGAGTTCCACCACCTGCGCGTCGTCCATCACGGGCAACAGGATGGCGAGGACTTCGTCGAACTGCGAAACATCATCGGTGCTCGCGAGCCGCAGCCGCGCGGCAGTCAGCCGGGCACGGGCGGCATTTACCGGTGTCGCGACATCGGCCAGTGCGATCGCGTCGGCGATCGCGGCCGCTGTGTCGCCCGCCTCCGCAGCGAGCAGCGCGCGGCGCAGCAGGTGCGGCTCGCGCGATTCCGCCGGCCAGCCGCCACGCGCGACCGGCTCGATCGCGGACCTGGTGAACGCGGCGCCGAACCCATCGTACATCGAGCCCACCAGCGACGCGATCGAATCGGACCAGCGCGCGGCGGTCCCGTCGCGAAACAGCCGATCGAAGGCGACACGGGTGCGGGCGGTGTCACGGTCCGCAATCGCGGTCCCGGCGAGCGTCAGTGTCGCGTGCGGAGCGAACACGGTTCCGGACGCGGCGGCCGACTCGAGATCGGCCCACGGGTCGCCACCGCCATGTGTGAACCTGATGCGCGCTCGCCAGAGCCTGGCGAGTGCATCCGCCTCGCGTGACGGTCCGGCCGACAGTGCCGAATCGAGGTGCGCGATCGCGACGAGCGAGTTGCCGAGCGCGGCCTCGGATGCGCCGAGCCATGCATGCGCGTCGGGCGCGAGTCCACTGGCCGGCCGGTCCCGGAGCAGAGTCACGAACGCGGCCCGTGAAGCGTCGTACTCGCCCAGTGCGTAGCGCGCGCGGCCGATCAGCAGGAGCGCGTCATCCGCCCAGCGACTGTCGCCGTGACCGCGGTAGCTGGACGCTGCGTTCTCGATGGCCGCATTGTAGGCGACGACCGCCGCATTCGAGTCGCCCTGTCGTTCCGCGCTTCTGGCTTCGGCGAAACTGCGGTTCGCGTTGTACAGCGAGTTGAAGTAGCCGCACGCGGCGCTCATTGCGAACGGCGCGAGCAGCAGAGCCGTTCGAGTGACCGGCCGCCGCGCGAGCAGTGGCACCGTACGCACGAACGGCTGCGACGCAAACAGCAGACGCTTCATCAGCCGCCGGTCCAGAGGTGCTCGTGGGTGTCGAAGTAGCGGTGGATCGCTTCGGCTATGGCCGCGGCGACACGCTCCTGGAACCCGATGTCCGCGATCTGCCTGGCCTCCTGCAAGTTCGAGATGAACGCCGCTTCGACCAGTACGGCCGGCATCAGCGCGCCGGCCAGCACGCGGAACCCGGCCCGCTTGACGCCGCGGTCGGGTCCGGTGTGGACAGTCGCAATGCCGCTCTGCACGACTTCGGCAAGATCGTTCGATGCGCGCACCCAGAAGTCGTTGAGCAGCCCGTTCAGGATGATCATCTCGTCCGTCATCGGCTCGGACGGACCGTCCTCGAACTCGACGGCGGCGTTCTCGAGATCGGCGACACGCTGCTCGTCCTCCGTCCGGGCCTCCGACAGGAAGAACGTTTCGAATCCCGTCGCCGTGCGAGCCGCCGATGCGGCCGAGTTGAAGTGGATCGACACGAAGACCGCCGCAGGACGGCCGGCCTTCCACTGGTTCGCCAGCCGCGGCCGGTCTGCCAGCGCCACCAGAGTGTCCGTCGAACGCGTCAGATGGACTTCGTAGCCCCGGCGCTCGAGCACCGTCGCGATGCGCCGGCTCAGCTGCAGCGCGGCATCCTTCTCGCGCAATCCGTTCGGCCCGATCTTGCCCGTGTCGTCACCGCCATGGCCGGGATCCAGGACGACGACTCGCCGCGACGGTTCGCGCGGCTGCTCCGCGAACGCCACGTCGCCACTCACCACAAACACACCGTCCGAGTGCGTGATCCGCGTGGCATACGCGGACGGCAGCCATTCCGTGAAGAACTGACGCGGCAGCAGAACGCCCGCAGCACCGGTCGCGATGGGTGAGGCCAGGGGATGAATCGTCGAGCGGGCGCGGAAGAACGGCGACCCGATCCAGAACGACAATGTGTCGTTGAACAGAACGGCGCGGATCCCGCCGTCGAACGCGATGAGGCGCGCACCCATCGCCTCGAGCGCGGCCGCCGGCCAGGCCGGACCATCCGGCGTGACTGCCGCATCGACGAGCGTCGAACGGCCGCCGGCATCGATGCGCAATGTCGTCGCCTGAGCGGAAACCGGGGCCCGCACAAGAGTGCACACCAGCACGATCCCGGCGAGGTGCCAGAGGCGAGGCATTACTCGCGCTGCTTCACCGCACGCTCGACCTCGCGTTCGGCTGTCTTCCGCTTCAGCGTTTCCCGTTTGTCGTGCAACTTCTTTCCTCGCCCCAGCGCCAGTGTGACCTTGATCCTGCCGCCCCGCAGGTACACGTCCAGCGGGATCAGCGTGAAGCCTTTCTGCTGCGTCGCGCCGATCAGCCGCCGGATCTCCGACCGATTCAGAAGGAGCTTGCGCGGGCGAACCGGATTCGCGTTCTCCCGGCTCGCCGGCTCGTACGGGCTGACGTGCATATCCCGCAGCCAGAGCTCCCCACGGTCGATCATCGCGAACGCTTCCGCGAGGCTGGCCTTGCCCGCGCGTATCGATTTTACCTCCGGACCCGTGAGCACGATCCCGGCTTCCCACGAGTCGATCACGTGGTACTCGTGAAGGGCCTTCCGATTGCGGGCAAGGATTTTCCGGTCGTCAGGGCTGGAATTTGGCATCAATGCTCAATTTAGGGGGAGGAGAAGAGGGTGGGTAGCGGGCGGGCTTGTTCTTGCTGGCGGGGGGGACCGTTTCCGTGAAACCGCTGTTCAATGTCGTGGGAGAGGGGCGGGGGCGGGG
>DATKCF010000139.1:0-2734 GCA_035513345.1 Longimicrobiales bacterium | reverse complement strand
ATGGACGGGGACGGCAGCAACCGGCGCAGGCTGACCGATTTCGACGCGCTCGAGACGATGCCCGCGTTGTCGCCCGACGGCGAATGGGTCGTGTTCCCCACCACGCGCGCCGGCGGCTGGAAGCTCTGGATCCAGCGCATCGACGGTTCCGACGGCCGGTTCCTCGAGCCCGACCGGCTCGACATCATGGACACATCGATGCACCCGCGCTTCTCGCCCGACGGCGAGTGGATCGTTTTCACATCGGACCGTTCGTACTTCAACGACGAGTGGTCGCTGACCTGGTTCCCGCAGCCGTACGGCGACCTCTGGGCGTTGCCTGTCAGCGGCGGCGAAGCGGTTCGCCTGACTCACAACAAGTGGGAGGACGGACCGAACGACTGGGGATTCGCGCGCATCGAGCGGCCGCGCGATTGACAGGCCCGGCCATCGCCGCGGATCTTCCCGGTCGATGTCCGACAGCTCGACCAGCCCGTTCGGCCCGTCCGGCGCGTTCCCCGACACGCGTTTTTCCGTCGTCCGCGCGACCGGCAGCGACGACCCCCAGCTCCGCGAGGATGCGTGGGGCACGCTCATCCGCTCGTACTGGAAGCCGGTCTACAAGTACATCCGCATCAAGTGGCGGGCAGGCGAGGAGGATGCGCAGGACCTGACGCAGGAGTTCTTCGCGCGCGCCCTCGATGCCGACTTCTTCCGTCGCTTCGATCCCGCACGCGCACGGTTCCGCACCTATCTCCGCGTCTGTGTCCACGGCTTCGTGGCCAACGAGTTCAAGGCCGCATCACGGAAAAAGCGCGGCGGTGATTACCGTATGCTGTCGCTCGACTTCGATGGCGCCGAACGCGAGCTGCGCAGCGCCAGTGTCGCCTCGGACATCGATGCCGACGAGTTCTTCAGGCAGGAATCGATACGCGCGTTGTTCGGCGATGCCGTTGCCGAGTTGCGCGCGACGCTCGAACGGACCGGCAGGGACGTGCACATGACCGTCTTCGAGCGCTACGACCTGGCCGAAGCGGACGCCGGCCCGCGTCCGACCTACCAGCAGCTTGCCGACGAAATGGATCTGCCCGTCACCCAGATCACCAACTACCTTGCCCACGCTCGCCGCGAGTTGCGGCGCATCGTCCTCGAACGACTTCGTCAGATCAGTGGCACCGAGCACGAGTTCCGCCTCGAAGCCATCGATCTGCTGGGCGTGGATCCGTCCGATGTGGCTTTCTGACCGGACCCTCGACCACCTGCGCGCCGTCGCCGACGAGCCCGACCTCTCCGGCACGCGCTACCAGCTCGCGGAACCCGTCGGCTGCGGCGGCATGGGCCGCGTCTATCGCGCCCGCGACACCGGACTCGACCGCGATGTCGCGCTCAAGATCCTGCACACCGCCGAGGCCGGCGAAGCGGAACGGCTGATCGCCGAAGCGAAGATCCTGGCTCGTCTCGAGCATCCCGGCATCGTGCCCGTCCACGACGCCGGCACACTGCCCGACGGCCGCGTCTTCTGCGCAATGAAACTCGTCCGTGGCACTCGCCTCGACGCGCTCGCCCGCGACACCGCCGACCTGCCCGAACGACTGCGCATATTCCAGCGCATCTGCGAAACCGTCGCGTTCGCCCACGCCCATGGCGTGCTCCACCGCGACCTCAAGCCGCAGAACATCATGGTCGGCTCGTTCGGCGAGGTCCTGGTCCTCGACTGGGGCATCGCCAGCCAGATCATCAGGACCGCGATCGGACCCGACCATGCAACATCGCAGGCGAACGCGAACTCGATCCTGGGCGCAAACGCGAACGCAAACGCGAACGCGAACGCGGCCGAGGCCGCGGCGGGACAGCGTGAGCGACCGGATGCACCCGACACCGTTTCGCGTGCGACGGGTGCCGGACCCACAGCACACGGCGCCCGGATCGGCACGCCCGGCTGGATGGCGCCCGAACAGGAGCAGGGCAGGACCGACAGCATCACCGAACGCACGGACGTCTTCGGGCTGGGCGCAATCCTGCGCGAGCTGGTCGAGACCGCTCCGCGGGAGCAGGGTGCGAGGCCGCCCGCCCGGCTGCGCGCCATCATCGAACGCGCGACCGCCGCGCAACCCGCCGACCGTTATCCCGACGTCCCGAGCCTGGCCGATGACGTCGGCCGCTTCCTCGCCGGTGTCGCCGTCAGCGCCTACCGCGAGCCGTTCGTCGAACGAACCCTTCGACTGGCCCGCAAGTACCGCACGCCCATCCTGCTTGTCCTCACCTACCTGGTCATGCGCGTGCTCTTCATCGTTATCGCGGATTCCTGAACTCGTGCAGGCGACAACTCGCCTTCAACTCTTGCGCGCTCCCAGGCTTCCACGTCCCCTAATGATCCGTGTCGCATGCGTTGAACCTGTTGTCGGTACCCGATCCATCGCGAAACCCGGAGAACCCGCATGAACAAACCCGTGCTCGGTATGCTGCTCGGCGGCATGCTCGGCGTCTTCGACGGACTGTCCGCTCTCGTGTCCGCACCCGAAACGAGCCCCGACATCGTCGGAATCGTCATTGGCTCGACCGTCAAGGGCGTCATCGCCGGCGTACTCATCGGCTGGTTCGCCAGAAAGGTCGATTCACTGCCCGCCGGCATCATCTTCGGCACCGTCGTCGGCCTGTTCCTGGCCTTCCTCGTTGCGCTCATGCCGTCAGCGTCAGGCCAGCACTACTACTGGGAGATCATGCTGCCCGGCTCCTTCGTCGGCCTCATCGTCGG
>DATKCF010000138.1:0-4811 GCA_035513345.1 Longimicrobiales bacterium | reverse complement strand
TCGGCGCCAGTGCCACAGTCAACCTCGCCACCAATCTCGTGCGCAATACCGGGCCGCTCCACGGTGCCCTGAGCTTCGACTACTTCGTCGATTGCGAGGGCTGCACGTACTTCGAGGTGTCGCCCGGCCTCTACATCCCGTTCACAGTTCGTTCCATCGGTCCGCTTGCCGGCATCAGCCTGAATATCCGGCGATTCTCCAGCGATCTTCAGATTCCCGGCGTGGCCGACTCCGACACCGACCTCGGAGTCGCCTTGTTCGGCGGGCTCCAGTTCCCGATCGGCAGCCAGATGGCGATGGCGGATGCACGCATCGCGCTGGGCGGCTCCGGACAACTCGTCATCACGTTGGCGTGGCTCTTCGGCGGAGGCGCCGATTTGAACTGAGTTGTGCCGCCGTTGCACCCCCGCATTTCCACGAGGACCGTCTGCCGCTGGACGGTCCTGTTCTGTAAGCCGGGGTTGCTTTCGGTTTTTCTTCGGTATAGGTTGCGTGGAGATGAAGTTGAAGGCCGAGGTTGAAGGCCGGGGTCGAGGCTGAAGGCCGGGCGTGGGTGCGGCGGGCCGCGGGTGCGGGTTACATCCTCTTTCATTCCGGAGTTCCGGTTGTCGTTCATCGAGCTTCGCGCACATACGGCGTTTTCGTTCGGCGATGGCGTCCTGTCGCCGGAGTCGCTCGTGGAGCGGGCGGCGGCGATGGGGTATGGCGCGCTGGGCCTGACGGATCACGTTGATCTGGGTGGCATCATCCGGTTTACACTGGCAGCGGAGCGGACGGGCGTGAAACCGGTGGTAGGAGTGGAGCTGGAGGTGGACGGACATCCTGTAGCGCTGCTGGTACGGAACGCGGAGGGCTACCGGAATCTGGCGGCGCTCGTCACCGCGAGCCGGGTCGGGCGTATCGGGGGTTGGGAGCTCGGGACGAGAAACGAAACGAGAAACAAAACGAGAAACGTTTCTGGGGCTGGTTTCTGGGGCGGGTTTCTGGGGAACAGCAACGGCGACAGCAACAGCAACAGCGACGGCAACAGCAACCGCGGCGGTAATGGCGGCGGTGCTCGTTCCGGTTACGGCAATCCGGCGGGTAGGGTGGGGGCGGGCAATCGCAGTGGGTGGATGGATTCAACGCGGGGAGCAGGTGGACACCGCGAACCCGGCGTCGCCGCGCACGCGCCGTTCCCCAGAAACCAGCCCCAGAAACCAGCCCCAGAAACGAGTCCTCTATCCAGGAAATACGCGGTTCCGCTACCGGACCGGGGCCGGCCGGCGCTCACGTTCGAAGATCTGATCGACCGGAGCGAAGGGCTGTGGTGTCTTACGGGCCCGGCGTCCGGCGAATTCGCGACGTACGTGCGGACGGGGCGGTCGGTGGACGCGATCTACCAGCTCGACCGGTGGCGCGAGGTGTTCGGGTCGCGGCTGGCGGTGGAGGTGCAGCTGCATCATGCGGGTGGTCACGAGGCGGCGCTGGCGAGCGAGCTGATCGAGTTGGCGGAGCGTGGGTGTGTGCGGTGGGTGGTGTCGAACGACCCGCGGTACGCGGATGGCGCGGGCCGTCTGGCGCACGATCTGCTGACGGCGAACCGGGCGGGCGTATGTGTGAACACGGCTGCGTCGTGGGGTCTGCTGCTGCCGAACGGAGAGTGGCGGCTCAAGTCGCCTGAAGAGATGGCGTTGTTGTGGCGAGGCAGGGAAGCTGGACTGGAGGCGACACGGGATATAGCGGATGACTGTTCGGCCTTCGACCTTCGCTGGTTGCGTCCACCACTACCGAAGTTCGCGGTTCCGCCGGGTCATGACGATGACACGTGGCTTCGCGAGCTGACGTTCCGTGGTGCACGGGAGCGGTGGAGTGGTCAGGTGGACGACCGGCAGCGGACGCAGATCGAGCACGAGCTGGCGGTCATCCGGTGGCTGGGTTTTGCGGGCTTTTTTCTGGTGATGTGGGATGCGGTGCGGTACGCGCGTTCGAAGCACATTCTCTGCCAGGGGCGAGGCAGTGCGGCAAACAGCGCGGTGGCGTACTGCCTGGGCATCACGGCGGTGGACCCGGTTCGGCACGGCCTGTTGTTCGAGCGGTTCCTGTCGGAGGTGCGGACTGATGGCCGGACGGAAGCGCCGGACATCGATGTCGACTTCGAGATGCACCGTCGCGAGGAAGTGCTCGACTACATGTACGACACGTACCGCAGGCAGCACGCGGCGATCACGGCGGTGACGCAGGTGTTCCACGCGCCGACGGCGTTGCAGGATGTGATGCGCGCGCTGGGTTATCCGGCGGAGTTCTCGTTCCGGTTCTCGAAGCGCATTCACGGCATGGATCCATCGGAGGGCGCGGAAGCGTTGAAGGACGGGCTTGCGAAGGAGTACGGCCTCGATCTGGATGATCCGCGCGGGCGCACGCTGCTCTCGGCGATGAGCGTGCTGGATAACGTTCCTCGCCTGCGATCGACGCATCCGGGCGGGTTCGTGCTGTCGAGCCAGCCGCTCGGCGACTACATGCCGATCGAGCACACGACGATGGGCCGCACGATCCTTCAGTTCGACAAGGACGATCTCGATGCGGCGGGCGTTCCGAAATTCGACTTCCTCGGACTCGGCGGACTGTCGGCCGTGCATCTCGCGTTCGATGCGATCGAGAAGCGGACGGGCGAGAAGCTCGAGCTGTACAAGCTGCCGGTCGACGATGCGCGCACGTACGAGATGATCTCGCGTGGCGACACGGTGGGCACGTTCCAGATCGAAAGCCGCGCACAGATCCAGTCGATCCTGGCGACGAAGCCGGAGCGGCTGTACGACATCGTCGTGCAGGTCGCGCTCATCCGGCCGGGCCCGATTCAGGCGAAGTTCGTGCACCCGTACACGGAACGCCGGCGAGGCCGCGAGGAGGTGCGTTACGCGCATCCGCTGCTCGAGCCGATCCTGCGGCGCACGTACGGCGTCCCGATCTTCCAGGAACAGGCAATGGCGGTATCGATGGCGCTGGCCGGTTTCACCGCGAGTGAGGCTGATGAGTTGCGTCGTGCCATGGGGCATCAGCGCAAGGTCGATCGGCTGAAGGCGGCGCTCGCGCGGATGCACGCGCGTTGCATCGAGCGCGGCGTGTCGAAGGAGATTGCCGATGAGGTCGTGACCGATCTGCTCTCGTTCGCGAATTACGGCTTTCCCGAGTCGCACGCATGGAGCTTCGCGCTGATCGCGTACGCCACGGCGTGGCTGAAGGCGAATTATCCCGCCGAGTTCTTCCTCGGCCTGCTGAACGCCTGGCCCATGGGCTTCTATCCGCCGGCGACACTGGTCCATGACGCTCGCCGGTGCGGCGTCCACGTCATCGGCCCATGCCTGCGCGATGGCGCCTGGGAATGTGAAGTCATCGAGCGAGCCGAAGCCGCTACCGCCGCAAGAGCGGGGACCGGTGCAGCCACCGGTGACGCGATGTCCGCCGCTCGCATCGCGATGGTGGCCCATGCCAGTGCCCGCAGTCGCTCCCGCGAACACGCCGGCATGTCGGCCGGCATCAGATCCGGTGAGATCGGTCTCGACAATCCTGGCAGGTCCGACGGCGCGCAGCTGGTCGATCCGAACGACCAGAGTCTCGACGCGATCGACTCTGGCCCCTCCCTCCGCATCGGCTGGAAACACATACAGGGCCTGGGCGAATCGGCTCGTGAGGCGTTGCAGCTTGCCCGCGCGGAAGGTCCGTTCCGTTCTATCGCGGATGTGGTGCGGCGCGCGAAGCTGACGCGCTCGGATGCGTTCCAGCTGGCGAGAGCGGGCGCGTTCGAGACGTTCCGGCCAGGCCGGCGGAAGGCGGCGTGGGAGGCGCTGAAGGCGGCGGGTGATCTGTTGCCGCTGGCGCCGGCGAGGGCGCTGCCGTTCACGCCGCGCGAGCTGGAAGGCGAGGAGCTGGTGTTCCTCGACTATCTGGCAACGGGCATCAGCACGCAGGGTCATCCGATGGAGTTCATCCGCGCTCGCCTGGACGCGGCGAGCGTGACTCCGAGCCGTGACCTCGAAACGGTACGGCCCGGCGACCGGATCCTCGTTGCGGGACTCGTGGTCGCGCGGCAGCATCCCGCGACGGCGAACGGCACGGTGTTCATACTGCTCGAGGACGAGTGGGGCTTCCTGAATATCATCGTGCCGAAGGACACGTACGCGAAGTATCGTGAGACCGTGAAGTTCTCGCCGTTCCTGGTGGTCGAAGGCCGGTTCGAGCGGGAGGACCGTGTGATGAACGTCGTGGGATGGCGGTTCCGCGAGCTGCGGATGCGCCCGTCCGGTTCCGCCCCGACATCGTACCGGTCGAGGGATTTCCATTGAGACCGGGGCCCAGGACCGTTCAGGCGAGGTCCTGTCAGTCTCACCGTTGAGGGACCCATGAACGAACTGACATTCGAGGCGACGAAGACAGCGGGTGAAGTGAGCGCGATCCTCGACGTCCCATCCGGAGCGTGGGCGCTGCTGGCGTTTGCGCACGGGGCGGGCGCGGGGATGCGGCACGCGTACATGTCGGGCATGTCGCAGCGGTTGGTGGAGCGCGGCATCGGGACGTTCCGCTATCAGTTTCCGTACACGGAGGCAGGGAAGGGTCGGCCGGATCCGCAGCCGATCCTGCTGGCGACGGTGCGGTCGGCGGTCCGGTATGCAGCCACGAAGGGGCTGCCCCTGCTCGCGGGTGGCAAGTCGATGGGCGGCAGGATGACATCACTGGCGGCAGCGGCCGAGCCATTGCCGGACGTTCGCGGCATCGTGTTCTTCGGGTTTCCGCTGCATTCGCCGGCAAAGCCGGGCACGGACCGCGCTGCGCAC
>DATKCF010000137.1:0-24466 GCA_035513345.1 Longimicrobiales bacterium | reverse complement strand
ACGGACACGGGTCCCGGAATTCCGATCCTCAGTCGTTCAGCAGGTCGAGCAGAAACAGGTCGGGTAGTCCTCGGAGCGTACGCTCGGGCCTCCATGAACGTATCCGGCGAAGCACGGCATGGGGCTGCCGCCCTGTTTTTTCAGGCGTTCGCTCAGACCCTCGCCGGCCGTACTGCTGAGGAGCCAGTAGTACCAGCGGAAATGGTGGTCGCAGTCGTGGCCGGGCGAGGGTGGGTTCCAGACGGGCACATCGAGCAGCCAGTTCTCGAGCGGTTCGGAAACAGGCCGGTTGCCGATGATGATGCGCGGTGCGCCAATGGGCAGCTCGATGGCCTTGCCCGACTCCGATGTGATGCGGACCGCGCGCAGCGTGTCGCACTTCCAGTTGATCCAGTACGTCAGCTGCCCGGCCTCGTACGTGCCGGTTTCCGGGTTCAGCCGATCGACGGTCCACATGCCCTGCGTCGGCGGATCGACGGGCATGATGGTTCCCCCGCCGAGCCGTGTCGCCCCCGCGACATGCGCATTGCCCGCACGTTCCTTTTCGACGGCGCGAGCGAGCCAGACGTTCGACGCGAACATGCAGAACGCCGGCAGCCCCGCCAGTACGCCTCGCCTCTGGACGGGACCCGAAACCGGCTCATCACCTGCAATGAATGTCACCTCGTTACCGGTGAGCGTGACGATGTCGAAGTCGTCGACCTTTGTTCCGCCGGTTCCCGCCTTCTGCACGAGGATCCGCGCAATATGCGGCACGCCCGGCCCCTTGCCATCCCGTGGTGCGTTGCTGCCGGGTGGATCGCCCGCCGATGCATCCGGAAGGAACACGTCGACCTCACCATCAGGCCACGGCCAGAACATGCAGAGTCCCTGGAACCGCACATCGACATCCGGCATCGGACACTCTCCGTTGTGTGAAGGAAGGGGAGTATCAGTTTGGACGGACGCGGTGGTCGCGTTTCCGCGGGCTCCGTGCTCCTTCAGCCCGGCTGCGTGTCGATCGTGCCATGGCCGCCATCGTGCTCGTCCTTGCCGGAAGGTCCTTCCTTCAGGCCGCCTCCGTGTTCCTTCAACGCCGGACGCCGACAGCGTTGTGGGGTCGGTACCCCTTCAACGCTCTATCTGCTGGTGATCACCTGGAACGCCGCCCAGAGGTTGGCCCGGGCGTACGTGTTCGAGCGGTTCGCGTTGCGGGCATCGCGTTGCGTTCTGGCCAGCGCTTCGTGGACGGGCATGCCGGCCTCGAGCTGGCGGTGGAACGCGACCATGAGCCGGGCGGCGGCCTCGTCATCGACCGGCCACAGGGTGCCCGTAACGTTCGATGCGCCGGCTGCGATGAAGGCGGCGGCGAAAGCTGGCAGGCTGGCCGTGCCGGCGTCCTCGGTGCTCAGCGAATGGCAGGACGACAGGATGACGGATTCGAGGTCGGGAAACGCACCCGGCACGAGGTCGGCCGCATACAGATAGCGGCTGGCCGGGTCGGCATCCGCGCGGAGCACGAGTCGCGAATCGAGGGGGCTGGCACCGAGCTGAGCGTGACCGGCGAAGTGGAAGATGCGGGCGTTGCCGAGCGCGGCGAGAAGCGAGTCGCGGTTCGCGGCCGGGCCGAGGATCGTTGCCGAGTTGTGCAGCGCGGCGATGGCGTGGACCTCATCTCGAGCGTATGGCAATGCGGCCAGCCGAGCGTCCGGGTCGCCGGATCCGGCCACGAGAATGACGCGGCCGGCGTCGGAGCGAGGGAGCTCGAGCGCAGCGGCGAAATGGCGGACGCTCGGTACGGCGAGGATTGCCGTGCGGTCGACGAGGAGTGTGCCGACCGTGTCGAGCGGGATGGCGGCGAGGGCGAGTCGCGCGAACGTCGCATCGGCAATGACGGGCAGCACGGGCGGTATCGACGCCGGGTCCGGGAACAGCAGAGCGCCGAGCCAGAGCCCGGCGCTGCTGGTTTCCGGCGCGAGTCCGTCGAGCAGGTGGCGAGTGAATGCGTGAATCGAGTCGGCGATGGTTGTTCGCGTGACAGGAACGCGGTCGAGGGACATTTCGCCACGGTCGATGCGCCAGATGAGCAACTCATCGGGCAAGGCCATGAGTGTCAGCGCGGATCGGTCGGCGGGCAACACGGGCGAGTCGAGTCTGGCGAGATCGTAGCGGCCGAGTTGCACGGCGCGTGCGATATCGGAGATGGCGAGCGCTCGGTCGGGCCGGTCAGCGGCTGCGAGGATCTGTGTGAGCCGCTCGATGACACGCTCGGCCGGCGCGAGCGGCAGGCGACGCGGCGCACCGAGGTCGCGCAGCGCATGGACGATCAGTTCGACGGCGGTCTCGAGGTCCGCGAGAGCGGCCGCGGTGTCGCCTCGCGCAAGGTGTACCTCCGCGCGATCGTAGCGCAACAGCGCGGTTCGCGAACCCAGGTCGATTCGCTCGAAATACTCGAGCGACTTCGTGATGCTGTCGACGGGCACATCGCTGGCCGCGCGCAGCGAGGGCAGGAGCGCGGCGCTGATGCGCGCGGAACGCAGGTCGGCCGCGAGGCGGTCGCGCATTGCCTCGGCCGGCACGCGTGGCAGGTCGCGCTGTGCGCGCACCCACACGGATTCGGCTTCGAGGCCGCGACCGAGCCGCGCGAGCAGTAGACCGAGGTTGATGCCGGCTTCGATCGGTTGCTGGATGCGCGGTGTCGCCTGCGCGACGTTCAGCCCTTCGCGCTGAAACGCGAGGGCGGCATGCAAGTGGCCGTCCCGGGCGGCCATGTCGGCGGCGCGTCGGAACGCATTGGCAAGGTGGACCGAGCCTCGCCAGGTCGCGAGCGCATCGATCGCCTCGCCGAGTCGGTCCCACGCTTCCAGCCAGTCTCCACTGCGCGCGACCTGCTCGACGATGAGCGCGAGGATGCCGCCGATGTACTCGCCCTCGAACGAGCGCCGCAGTTCGGTGTCGGCCTGCCTGTAGAAACCGACCGCGGTGCCGCCGCGAAAATCGAAGGCGGCCATCAGGCCTCGGCCCCACAAAGCGCGGCCGCGCAGCGAGTGCCGGGTCCTGTTGGCGGGATTGCGCAGTATCGACACGAAGATGGAATCCGCGGCCAGGGGGTCGGTCCTCGACCGGTAGATGCCAAGCAGGTACGTGGCCCATGAGGCGATGATGGTCTCGTGCGATCCGGCGAGCGCTACGGCCAGAGCCGCGAGCCGTGCCATGTCGTCGAGCCGGACCTCGTCGAAAGCGGTTTCGGCGTCCGCGTACGCGAGGTACGCATCGGCGATGCCGGCCGGAACGCCGCCCGATCTCAGCGCTGCGGCTTCGTCGGCGATGCCCGTATCGCCGGAACGGTCCGCTATTCCGCGGCCGACGTGCTCGAGCAGATCGATGGCGTGGGCGGCCATGACCGAATCGCCGGACTGCCATGCGGTCGCCCAGCGCGGCAGGATACGCAGGGTGGCGAACCGGCGGGCGACCTGGGGGAACTCGCGGGCGGTGTGGCGGATGCTGTCCAGGCTGGCCTCGTCGTCGGCGAGCGCGAGGGTCAGGTCCGCCTCGACCGCATTGACGAAGCGCGCGGACCGCAAGCCGGCGCTCCGAGCATCGGCTTCGGCCATCCACGGGTGCGGCGCCGCCGAGGCGGCCAGGGAATCCCACGCGTCGGTGGCGGTGGCGGTCATGCGGAACCGGTCGAGCAGCACGGCCCGGTTGAGGCGAGTGACCGGTGCAGGGGCCGCGTTGTGGGCGCGTTCGGCGTGATCGAGCGCGGGAACCCAGTGTGCGGTGCGTTGGCTGAGCCTGGCCTTCCGTTCCCATGCGACGGCGAGATCGGTAAGCACACTGGCCGAGTCCTGCGTTGCGAGGAGCGGCTGCAGGCTGGCGATGGCACGATCGACTGCGACTTCGCTGTCCGCCCAGATCAGGTCGATCAGGGCCTCGGCGTGCGGTGCGTCGACGGAGTCACCGCGAGCAGCGGACCGTCGCACTTCCGCGAGCAGAGTACGCAGCTCGGCATCGACCGGCGGCGGGTCCGCGGTGCAGCCTGCCGCTGGGTCGGTACCGGGCCGGCGGCACGCGGGATACACGGTTGCGGACGCCAGCCGGGTTGCCGTGGGCAGCGTCCGGTCGCCGATCCGGGCGACGCGGCCGGTCAGGTCCGGTTGCGCGGCGTCGCAAGCGGTGAAGGCGAGCATTGCGCCCGCCAGAGCGACCCGGCGCGCAGGCAAAGGCTCAGCGGCCGAGTGTGCGGATCAGGCTGCCGAGGCCGCTGGCAAGCGCTTCGGCGGTGAGCCCGGCCAGCGCATCGATCTGGTCTGGCAGGGAATCTGCACGCAGGAGCACCGCCGCGCGGTCCAGATCGCCGGCAACATCACGCACAGCTTTGCGGGCCATGCCGTCCTGACCGAGCCGCGCGGCCAGCCGGGCGGTTTCGAGAGCGTAGCCGAGCCTGAGCGATGGGCCGTCGAGGATTGAACGTGTCGCCTCGATTTCGTCAACGATGGCGGACTCGCTGTGGATCGCGCCGCTCGCGATCGACTCGAATGGACGGGCCAGCGCGGCGCCGCCGCCGACGGTCGCGAGCAGCGACGCCAGGTCGAGCGCGATGCGGTTCTGGTCCGCGGGGTCTCCGGCGCGGGCGGCAACCTGAAGGTCGATCAGCCGAACGCCAATACGGAAGACGGCGATTTCCTCGAGGTCCTCCGAACCGCGCATGACGGTCCAACCGCGATCGGTCCAGCCGCCGTCCAGCACGGTCGCGGGCGCGCGCTCGACGGCATCGAGCAGTGCGGCGGAAGGCGGACCGCCATCCCGCAGGGTGCCCAGCGCCACGAGTGTGACCGTCGCGGCGATACCCGCGGCCGCCATGGACCAGGATCGCCTCCGGTGAGGCCGGTTCGCGGACGGGACGATGCCGGCCGTCGTGTCGCCTGCGGTGTCCGGGTGGAGCGCCGCAACGGCATCCGCAAGGACCTCACGAGCGTCCCGCGACCGCGCGAGCACGGCCAGGACCTCGGCCCGTTCGGCCTCGTCGAGCCGGCCATCGATGAAGGCCGCCAGCCGCTCCGCCGCAATCATGTCATCCATGGTAGGGCGTCTCTCGCCTGAACACCGTTGCTCTCGAGCTGGCGGCGAAGGGTCCGCAGCAGCCTCTCGATCCGATGATAGAGTGGCTTCTGCCTCAGGCCCAGCGTTCGTGACACCTGCGCGACCGTCAGACCCTCCCAGAACCGGAGCCGCAGAATCACGCGATCCTCGTCCGGCAAGCTCTCGATGGCCTCGTTCAGGACATCGAGGCCATCCGCCATCTCGGCCTCGGACTGCGACCTCCAGAAAGCGTCCGCTGCCGTCTCTTCACTGGACAGACGCGAGAGCGAACTTTCCCCTTCAATGCGGCGCCGGTAGCGCATGGGCATGTCATCGAGCATGCGGAACGCGTCGGAATCCGACACGTCATGGCCGCGTGAACGCAGCGTCCTCACGGCTTCACTGACGGGCATGCCGTCGCGGCGGACCATCGTCTCCAGGTCGATCGCGGCCCGGCCCATCCGCTTCGCGGCGGTCGACGGCCGCCACTTGCCCCACCGTGCGTTCTGGTAGTCCCTGAGCAGGTTGGCAATGACGACGGTCAGGTAGGTGTTCCATGCGCATCGGCCGTTGAATCGCCGCAGAATGTCGCCATCGCGTTCGAGGAGACGGATCTTCGCCCAGCTCGTGAAGTCCTCGCCGTCCGCTTCCGGCAGGCCCTTGCGGCGACAAAGACACGCGGTCACTTCGAGGATGACGTCACGGTTGGCGAGGTACAGCGCAGCGCCGCCCATTTCGGCCGTGGTCGCGTCAGTCGATCCGGGTCTCGCCATGGAGGGAATTATCGATGCCCTTGCGTTAATCAATGAAAACGGACAGTGGCAGAGCGTTCGTCAACTTTGCCACTGTCCGTTCCACAGTCAACCGGGGCAGCCCGCGCGGCGTGCCGCCGGGTTGCTCAGACGACGGTATGCTCCGCAACCACCGCCGGCTCGGTCGACCTGCCCCAGGCCCTGTGACGAGGTCGGAACAGCAGGACCGGAAGCCCGGCATTGGCAAGGACTTCGCCGGACGTGCTGCCGAGCAGTATACGCTTGATGCCGGCCCGGCCGTGCGTTGCCATCGCGATGAGGTCCGGGTCGCTCTCGAGGGCCGCCGCGATCAGACCGGTGACCGGCGAGGGGGCTCGGCGGACCTCCAGCACAGGCGATTCGATATCGGCCGCCCATTGCTTCGCGACGTGGCCGAGGTACTGATCGCCCGTCAACTCGACGCGCATGGACCGGTCGTCCGACGTGCGGATGATCCGGCTGAACGTCTGGTCGCCGGGCGGCACCGCGACGTGAACGAGATGGATGCGGGCGCCGAACAACCTCGCGAAACGGGCTACCGGCTCGATGATCTGCTCGGACAGCGTCGAGCCGTCGAGGCCGACCATGATGCGGCCGAAGACAGGCGGCACGTCGGGCGTGGCGTTCTCCGCCGGTGGCCGGACCAGCAGGACCGGTACGGTGGCATGGCGAAGGACCGCATCGGCGATGCTGCCGAGTTTCGACCTCGCCAGGCCGGTGCGGGCGTGTGTCGACATCACGATCAGGTCGGCGCCGAACGCCTTTGTCTCCCGTTCCAGCGCCGCATCGATATTCCCGCTGATCGTGCGGCTCCGCACCCGCAGGCCCGTCGCCGAGGTGAGCATCCTCGCTCGCTCCTCGAGCGCTTCGACATCCCTGCGTAGCGCGGACCGGTCCAGTTCGGAATCGCTGCCCACGATGCCCGTGTAGTGGTACGTCGGCACCTCGAACAGGTCCTGTTCGTAATGAGCGGGTACGTGAATGTGGACCAGCTCGAGAACGGCATCGGACCGCGTCGCGATCTCGGTCGCCCAGCTCAGGGCGTACTCGCCGAACGCGGTCCCGTCGAGTGGCACAATGATGCGCTCGTACATGTCGACCTCCGCGCGGTGCTCTCGGGAACCCACAGGGGCACCTTCACTATGCGATGCCGCACATCGGCCGGAAGTAGGGAACGCGACCATCCCGTGTAGGCGAAATCCCGGCGAACACCGTGACCGACGCCGGAATCAGTCGGCAGGCACCGGCCGGATCGCTCGCTGCCGTCGCATCAACAGGCTTTGGACCAGGCTGCCCAGATAGAATGCGACGAGGTAGAGGCCGACACCCCGGCCGAGCCACACCGCGATGACGATTGGCAGGATCCCCGCAAGGTACAGCAGCGGACGCGGCGTCGTGTCGTCGCCCAGCGCGGTCGATGCTAACGAGACCGCTCCCGCCACGACGCCCCAGATCAGGCCGCCGGACGCAAGCGGCGTGTCCGCCGACATCTCGATGACCGCCTGGAAGAACGCGATCAGCACGGGCACCTGGATCAGCGCGGCCAGCAGCCCGCCCGTGTCGACCTGGCCAATGCCGTGCCGCTGGTGCAACAGCTTCAGCTCGCGCTGCATGGCCGACGGATCCTTCGCGTGGTCCTTCGTGATCCGCTTGATCTCGGGCTTGATCGAGCGCTGTACGTCGCGCCACGCGCGGCCCCGCCGGGCCAGTGGCAGCATGATCGGAATCAGCGCGAGCCTTGCCAGCAAGGTGAGCACGAAAATGCCGGCGCCGACATCTCCGCCGAGCACGTCCGCCGTTGCGTGTATGGCGGCGTCGAGCGCATCGACGAGAGCGGTCCATGGGTTCATGAGCGTGAGGCCGTGG
This sequence comes from Longimicrobiales bacterium, assembly GCA_035513345.1. Classification (GTDB taxonomy): domain Bacteria; phylum Gemmatimonadota; class Gemmatimonadetes; order Longimicrobiales; family RSA9; genus DATKCF01. Next base: position 16,748 of record DATKCF010000137.1, on the reverse strand, counting down.
CGGGCGTCGGGTTCACCGTTCGCACATCATCTCCGGGATGAGGTTCGGGGGGCAGCGGACGTTGGCGGGTCCGGCGTCGTCCGGCAAGGATGGGCACTCGGGCCGGACATGGCAGTCGGAGACAAATCGGACGGCTCTCCGAAAACACGGCGCACGGCCCGCAACAAGTAGCGACGGGATGCGAGCCTCGTGCCAGTTGTCACGCCGGGCAGGGCTCGCACACAAGTCGTTGGAATAGCGTCATTTGAGGCGACACGGCGCCGACGGCGTCCGCACTTGGAACACGTCCTGCACGCCTCCGCAGTCAGACGCGATGGCGTGCCCCCCGGTGCACATCGCTTCGAAAAGCTGCCGAACGGAGTGGCCGGGATGTTCCGGCCCGTGCAGTCGCCGCGACCGAATCCCGACGATGGGAGGTCACAGGCGGTTCTTCACGCGTCTCCGGATACGGCTGACTGCTTCAGGCTGCGCGCTCTCGCCGCGCCCGACCCCGAAGAGGCAGACACATCATGATGCTTGCAGCGGCGCTCGTGCTCGTCCTGTCCGCGGCCGGATTGTTCTATCCGTGGATCGTCTACCCGATGTGGCTTCGACGTCGGGCGCGGCGCTGGTCGCTCATCACGATCGCGCGCGACCACGAAGTATCGGTCAGCATCATCATACCCGCGTTCAACCGTGAATCGTTGATCCTGCGGAAGCTCCGCAATACGCTGATGCTGGATTATCCGGCGGAGCTGATGGAGATCCTCGTCGTCGCTGACGGGTGCACGGATCGAACAGAGGATGTCGTGCGACGCGTCCGCGATCCACGCGTCCGGCTGGTCTCGCTGCCGCGCGGCGGCCGGCTGTCCTCGTTGCAGCAGGCCGTATTGCGTGCCAGAGGCGAGATCCTGGTCTTCACCGACGCGAACGTTCGGCTTCGGCGTGGTTCGCTGCGCAAGCTCATCCGCAATTTCGCGGACTGGCATGTCGGTGGTGTGAGCGGTGCGGTCCGTACGCGGAAGCGGCGCGGTGGCGATGCGCTGGGTTCGGGGGAGACGTGGTTCGCGCGTCACGATGAGGCCGTCCGCCGGCTCGAGGGCCAGCTCGGCAGCGTGCATGCCGCCGAGTCCGCACTCTACGCGGTCCGCCGGGGTCTCTTCAACGCGCCTCGCAACCTGGCACAGGCGGACGACATGGCCATCTCCATGCGCGTCGTGCTTGCCGGCAAAAGACTCATCCACGAACCCGCCGCGCTGTGCTTCCGTGAAGTACAGCCCGACGGCGCACACGAGATGCAGCGGCGGCGCTACATCGTGAACTACGCGATCCGTTCGGTCCTCGACCTGCGCTGGCAGCTCATTCGCCGCCCCGGGTATGCGTTCCAGGTCCTGTCACACACGGTTTCGCGGTATCTCACACCCGTGTGGGCGCTGGCCGGTACGGCAGCCGCTGTCACGCTCACCATGACGAACCCGGTATTCGTTCCACTGCTGGTGCCTCCTGCTGTCTTCCTCGTGCTTGCAGGCGCGGGCTGGATGCTCCGCCGCACCCGGCTCGGAGCGTTCAGGATCCTTGCGTTGCCCGCGTGGTTCGCCGCGTTCAACCGCGCGTTGCTGTTCGGCGGCCTGGCCGCGGTGGCCGGCTACAGGCCGCTCGGCGCCAAGCCGCGCAGCCGCGCGGCCATGCGGAGCGCTGCAAGTTCCGCGGCCGCGGATCCGGCCGACATCCCCGACGATGATCTGTTCCTCGTGCCGCAGCGCGCACAGGCGCAGGCTGGCGCAACGGAGCGGCAGGCTGATGATGTCGTATCGGATCTTCGGGCCGAGGTCGGCCGCATGGGTGCTGACATCCTGCAGGCTCTGACGTAGCGGCGTTCAGCCGCCGCCAGGACAACGCGGCTGCCAGCCCGCATCGAGGTCACTCAGCCTGATCAACGGTTCGGTGAACCCCTCGAGATCGACCGTGAGACCCGTGGCCGTGCCGTCCTGACCCGTCGCGAACGTCGCGCGAACCGGGTCGGCAAAGTCGTTGCCGGTCCACCGGAACTCGGTGTCGCCCAGCGATCGCATCCGCCACGGCGCCACATCTGCCCACATCGGCCCGACCATGAGGTGACCTTCGCACGTCACCGTCACGAAGAACGTGCGCCGACCGCCATCGCCGTCAGGCGCATTCCTGTAGATGCCGCCGAATCGGCCGAGATCCGTCCGTGCCTCGCCCAGCGCAGCCAGCATGCGCGCGTGTGCCGCCGCCTACTCGCCGTCCTGCGCTTCGCCAGCCTTGCGCGGCGGTGTACTACGCTGTCCGGACACCGGCGGGTCGGGCAGCGCGCCCGGAGGTAGCGCGGCACGCGTCGCCTGGAGTGAGTACGCGCTTGCCAGCCGCATGACGACCTGCGCGCGCTCCAGCTCACCCGCCTCCATGAAGGCCTGAATCAGCGCCATCATCCGGCGAGGATCGTAGTCGTAGTCCAGCGCACGCGTCTCGAGAATCGTCGTGAACTCCCGTTCGGCCGCCGCTGGGCCGTCCTTCGAGATCGCTGGCTTTCACAGCGTCCGCGAGAATCGGCCGCTCCTGCAGCCCGGCCACAGGTCCGGCCATCGACAGGGCGGCCAGTACGAACGGCATCGCCGCCGTCGAGAACGAGCACATTCTCACCATGGCAAACCTCTCGCCCGCTCAGCAGTCGCCTCATCATCGAAGCGGCGACGCCGCCGGAACGTCACGGTTCACGGTTCATACAACGACGGCACGGTAACCGGCCCGGTCACGGAAGATCAAGCGCTAATCAGGATGCGCGACCGCCATTCCTCTTCCGATCGACCGTGCAGGATGTCCGACCGAACGTGTACGATCCATACACGTTCCTGACATGCACGTTGTTGTTGGTTGCACGCGTACGTCGGTAGCTTGAACCAGCCATGCCATCAGCCTGCAATCAAGGTCGACAATGGACTACGGAACAGATACGGATCCGGTGCCGGACAGCGGACGGAGACCGGGAGATTCGATGAGTTCGCGTCTGCGGATTGCAAGGCGGGCGCGATCGGGAACACTCGCCATTGGCGGTACTGTGCTGGCGGCTTTCCTGGCGGCAGCGCCGGCCGGTGCGCAGCAGGCACAGCCTCAGGTGATCAATCTGTCGGTCGAGCAGATGGTCGAACTCGGCCTGCGCGACAGCTACCGTATCCGCCAGCTCGTTCTCGGCGTCGAACGCGAACGCAACTTTGTGCTCGCTCAACAGGCGGGACTGAAGTCGAGAGTCGAACTCCAGGTGTCGGCACCGGAGTTCTCATCGATCTCCGAATACAAGTACAACTCGACGTTGCAGCGCGAGGAACTCGTCTTCGAGAACACTCGGCGGTGGGAGGCCGAGTTGTCCGTGCGCCAGCCGGTCATCCTGCTGGGGTTTCCGACCAACGGCTATCTGTCATTGAACAATAAGGTGTACCGCTTCACGCAGTACGCTGATGCCAGGGACATCCGGTTCTACAACCGGTACTTCGTCGGCTACAACCAGCCACTGTTCCAGCCGAACCGGATGAAGAACGACCTGGAGGAAGCGGAGCTGGACCTGGAACGATCCGAACTGGACTACCGCTCCGATGTGGTGGGCATGATCGATGACCTTGCCGACGACTATTACGAGTTGTTCGAGACCGCCTACGAACGCGTGATCGCGGAGGAGTTCCTCGATCACATCGACGTTGCGGTCGGGGCGGCCGCCGAAGCCATTGCGCGTGACTCGGCGCGGGCGATCGAGGCGGACCAGCTCCGCGTCGAGCTGGCGAACGCGCGCGAGGATCTCCAGCAGGCCAACAGCAGTTACCGGCTGCAGACGGCGGCGATAAAGCAGCGGTTGCGGCTGTCGGCGGCCGACTCCGTGGCGCTCGATCCGGTGATCAATGTGCGGCCGATCGATGTCGACCCGGATCGTGCCATTGCCCTGGCCATGAACGCGGCGCCGCGGCTTCGCGACCTGGCGATCACGATGCGCGAGAACGAAATCCGGCTCGACCAGACGAAGGGCAACAACTCGTTCCGCATGAACGTCGGTTTGACATACGGCCGCGAGATGCAGGATCCGCGATTCGCGAACCTGTGGGAGGAGCCCCGCAACAGCTACACGGTCGACATCTCGGCGACTATCCCGGTCTGGGACTGGGGCCAGCGCCGGTACCGGATCCAGGCGCAGGAGATCAATCTGCAGCGTACTCGCCTGTCGACCGAGGAAGCGGTTTCGGACATCGAGACGAGCGTTCGCAACGAGATCCGCAACCTCGAGGAATACGAACAGCGCGCGATGAACATGCAGGAGAACATGGCGCTGGCGCATCAGATCACGATGTCGACGATCGACCGGTACCGGCGAGGCGAGGTTACACTGGTCGATGTGCTGCAGACCATCAGCCGCGAATCGAGCACCGCCCGCAACTTCCTGGACGCGTATCTCGGCTTCCGCAACGCCGATCTGCGGTTGCAGCAGTTGACGTACCACGACTTCGACCTGGATATGCCGCTGCTCGACCGCTTCACGATCGAGGCGCCCGGCATCGAACGGCTCGACCTGGAGGACTGAACCGCGAACAATTGCGCCCTCCCTTGTCGAGTTCGCCGCGATCGCGCATTCTCAGCGCGGTTCCGGCACGACCACCAGGCGGAGGCGCGACCATGGATTCGCGAAGCAATGACAGGCGATCGTTCCTGAAACACACGGCCGCCGTTGGAGCGGGCGTAATCGGCGGCGTTGCGCTGGGCGCGGCGCCTACACGTGGCCCCGCCCCGGTCGCGGCCGCACAGGGCAGTCCGGAACAGCGGCTGCGTGAGCTGGGCATAACGCTGCCCTCGCCGCAGCAGCCGTTCGCCACCCTCGTGCCGGCTGTTCGCTCCGGCAACATGCTGTACACCTCCGGCCATGGCGCGCCGCGCGGGTCCGATGTCCGCTCGACCGGCAAGCTGGGCGCGGATATGACACCCGAGGAGGGCCAGGCCGCCGCCCGCGCCGTCGGACTCAACGTACTGGCTACCGTCCGCAACGAGCTCGGCTCGCTCGACAACGTCATCCGGCTCGTGAAAACCCTCGGCATGGTCAACTCCGCGCCCGATTTCACCGGCCAGTCCGGTGTGATCAACGGGTTCAGCCAGCTCATGATCGACATTTTCGGTGATACGGCGGGCAAGGGAGCGCGCAGCGCGGTCGGCATGGCGTCGCTGCCGGGCGGCTGGGCGGTCGAGATCGAGGCGATCTTCGAGGTGAGGGAAGGCTGAAGGCTGGTGCAGTGGGGCTGACACGACACGGCGGCTTTCACACAACGGGACGGCGACATGACAACGGTCAACATGCGGCAGGGGCTCCGGGATTCCATTCGCAGGCGGGTCCGCGCGAACACGGGTTCGGCGGCAGTGATCGCGGTCTGGCTGGCAGCCGCGTGTGCGGCGCCGGATTCAACGACATCGGGCAACGAAGCGGGTGAGAGAGCAGCCGGTGCGGCCACACTCGTGCGCGGCGCGCCCGATGGCGAGTGGCAGTTCTGGGGCGCCGACATGTACAGCACGCGCTACTCGCCGCTCGACCAGATCGACGCCGCCAACTTCGCGAACCTAGAAGTCGCATGGACATGGAGAGGCGACAACTTCGGCCGAAACGTCGACGCGATCCTGCGCGCAACACCGATCTACGCCGAGGGCCGGCTCTACTCCGTGGCCGGCGAACGGCGCACGGTCGTCGCCATCGAGCCAGTCACGGGCGAGACACTCTGGACGTTCCGCGAGGCGCCGACAAAGCGGTGGGAAGACTCGATGCGCAAGAACTATGGCAAGGGCGTCACGTACGCGCAGGTCGAAGGACGCGGTCGCATCTATGTCATCACGCCAGCGTTCTTCCTGCACGCGCTCGATGCGGAGACCGGCCGACCGGTCGAAGGGTTCGGTGACAACGGTACCGTCGACCTGCTGGCAGACCTCGGCTACGAATACCACCCGACCGACGGCATCCCGCCCGAGGTCGGCTACATCACCAGCTCCTCGCCGCCCATGGTCGTCGACGGCGTCGTCGTCGTCGGCAACTCGCACGAACAGGGCTACTACCAGACCCGCAGCGAGAACGTGCCCGGCCACATCCTGGCCTATGATGCCCGCACCGGCGATCACCTGTGGAAGTTCAACGTGATCCCGCAACCCGGCGAGTTCGGCCACGAAACGTGGGAAAGCGATGCATGGTCCTACACCGGCAACGTATCCGCGTGGGCACCCATGTCCGCCGACCCCGAGCTCGGCCTCGTCTATGTTGTCACCGATCCGCCAACCAACGACTACTACGGCGGGTTCCACCCGGGCGAGAATCTGTTCGCAACGAGCATCATCGCGATCGATGTCGCGACCGGTGAGCGCAGATGGCACTTCCAGACCGTGCACCACGACGTCTGGAACTACGACAACCCCACCGCGCCGAACCTCGTCGACATCACCGTCGATGGCCAGCAGATTCCCGCTCTGGTGCAGACGACCAAGCAGAGCTTCGCCTACGTGCTCAACCGCCAGACCGGCGAACCCGTCTGGCCTATCGAGGAACGGCCCGTACCGCAGTCCGATGTGCCCGGCGAACAGCTCTCGCCAACACAGCCGTTCCCGACTCGCCCGGCGGCGTACGAGCACCAGGGCATCACCGAAGACGACCTCATCGACTACACGCCCGCGCTCCGCCAGCGCGCCCTCGAGGTCGTCAGCAACTTCCGCATGGGACCGCTCTTCAACCCGCCGTCATTGCGCGATGCGTCCGACGGTACGCGAGCGTCCATCCACTGCCCCGGTGCCAATGGCGGTACCAACATCCCTGGCGGCGCCGCCGTCGATCCCGTGACCGGCATCCTGTACGTCGCTTCCACCAAGGGCTGCAGCGCCCCACAACTGTTCCCCGGCATCGAGGCCGACGAGAACTCGAACATGGACTGGGTCACCCGCGGGCCCGGCGGCGTCGGTAGCGTCGATGGACTGCCACTCCTCAAGCCGCCCTACGGCCGTATCACCGCCATCGACCTCAACACCGGCGACCACCTCTGGTGGATCCCCAACGGCGATACGCCCGCCAACGTTCGTGACCACGCGGCCCTGCGCGGCGTCAACCTGCCGGTCACCGGCAAGGGAAGCCACGCTACCGTCCTCCTCACCAGCACACTCCTCATCTACGGCGAAGGCAGAGGCGGCGACCCGTTGCTCCATGCCGTCGACAAGGCAACCGGCCAGGAACTCGCTACCGTCGCGCTGCCCGAAACAACCAATACCGCTCCCATGACCTTCATGCACGACGGCGTGCAGTACATCATCCTCGCGGTCGGTGGGTCCGATCTGCCGGGATCGCTCGTTGCGCTCCGGGTTCCCTAGGACGGGAGCTGGGGGGAGAGATACGGGAGAGGCGTTTTCTTACCGCGGAGAGCGCGGAGAACGCGGAGCGGGACGGCGGAGGATGGCTCGATCATGGGCCGGAATCCGCCGTCCTTTTTTTGCGTCGGAGCGGCAGAACCCGACATGCGCGGGTGGTGGCGGCCGTCGGTCGCGCGGTGGCCGCGCCGGGCGCGGTGATTGGACATGCGCGTCGCTTCGACGGCGAGGTTTGTCCCTTTCGCTGCCCTTGGCGCGGTGAATTGGACACGCGCGTCGCGTCGACGGCGGCGTTTGTCCCTTTCGCTGCCCCTGGCGCGGTGAATTGGACGCGCGCGTCGCTTCGACGGCGGCATTTGTCCTTTCGCCGCCCCTGGCGCGGCAAAATGTGACACGCAACTGGCAATCCCCGTGCGGCAGGCTCCGGTTTCTGATCCCGCGGCGAGGGAGCGAGCGCGCGAGCCCGGAATCGAGGGAGTCATTGGGCGGGTGCCGCTTTCAGCCGGACAGTATTGACAAATAGTATATTTTAGTACTGTTTGTTGGAGAGGCTTGACGGGCGGCGATGCCATCGCGTCAGGGCCGGTCGAGCGCGGCGGTCGGGATCGTGGTCGCGGAGTGGGTGCGAGGAAACAGCTATGCGGAGGGAGTGCGGATGAGGAAGAAGGTAAAGGATCTAGTGCCGCTGAAGGCGCAATGGTTTCACGTTCTGCTGGCGCTCGGGGCTGGGGAGGCGCACGGGTTCGGGATTCGGGAGCGCGTGGAGGAGCGGACGGGCGGCGCGATGAAGTTGTGGCCGGCGACGTTGTACGGGACGATCCGGCAGTTGACGGAGCGTAGCCTGATCGAGGCGCTGGAGGGTGACGACGATCCAGACGACGACGGCCGGCGGCGGTACTACCGGCTGACGGCGTTCGGGCGGCAGGTATTGCAGGCGGAAGCAGACCGATTGGAGTCACTGGTTCGCGATGCGCGGGCGGCGCGTGCGGTGACGTAGGTGATGAGCGGGCGACGAGCGGTGACGGTCGCGGAGCGCGCGTACGCGTGGCTGTTGCGCGGACTGCCGACGAGTCTCGTGTCGCAGCACGGCAGGGAAGCGAGGGCGGATTTCTCGCGGGTGGTGCGTGCGGCGAACGAGAGCGCGGGCGGGACCGGGGTGATCCGGGCGCTCGTACCGGCCGTGCTGGATGTGGTACGTCGCATACCGGTCGAGCACTGGCACGCGCACAAGGAACGGCGTGCGGCGGGAACGAACGGATCGAGCGGGCGCAACGGCCTGTGGAGAGGTGAAGAGGTGAAGGACATCGTGAGCGAGTTGTGGCGTGCGGCGAGGTCGTTGTCGCGTCGGCCGGGATACGCGGGTGCGGCGATTCTCACGCTGGGTCTGGGGATCGGTGCGAACGTTGCGATCTTCACGATCGTGAACTCCGTTCTTCTGCGGCCACTGGCGTATCCGGACTCGGACCGGATGGTGCAGATCCGTCACCACGCGCCGGGGCTGGGTCTGCCCGAGCTGAACAACTCGCCGGGCCTGATTCAGCTCTATCGAGATGAAGCGAGGTCGCTGCAGTCGGTGACGGCGACGAACGTACACGACGCGAACCTGACGGGTGGGGACAGACCGGCTCGAGTGCGGATCGTGTCGGCGGACGTCGAGTTCTTCGACGTATTCGCGACGCGGCCGTTGATCGGACGAATGTTCAACGCAGACGATGTCGCACGCGATGCATCGCCGGTCGCGATCCTGATGCACGACGCGTGGCGTTCCCGGTTCGGCGGCGATCCGGCGGTTCTGGGCAGTCGGATCGAGCTGGATGGCGAATCGACGGAAGTGATCGGGGTCATGCCGGAGGGATTCGCCTACCCGGATCCATCGACGGTGGCTCTGGTGCCAGCGTGGCTGAACGTGGATGAGGGATTCGGCGCATTCGGTATTCGCGGCCTGGCGAGGCTGGCGGAAGGGTCGGCGCTCGAATCGGCAACAGCCGAGTTGGAGGTTCTGCAGGGTCGTATCCCCGACGTGTGGCCCGATCTCCAGCAGACATTTCTCGACCAGGCTGGCTGGGCGGTGAGCGTGAACCGGCTTCGCGATCTGACGGTGAAGGACATCGAGCGTGCGTTGTGGGTGCTGTTCGGTACGGTCGGGCTGGTCCTGCTCATCGCAGGTGCGAACGTCGCGAATCTGTTCCTGGTCCGCGCGGAGTCGAGGCAGCGCGAAGTCGCGATCCGGTCCGCGCTGGGCGCGAGCCGCAGGCGGCTGGCATCGACATTCATGTCGGAGAGCGTCCTGCTGGGCCTGGGCGGAGGTGTGGTGGGCAGTGTCCTGGCGTGGGGTGGCGTTCGTCTGATGGTGGCATCGGACCTGCGTGGTCTGCCGAGGCTGCACGAGATTGGAGTCGATGCGGCGGCGCTCGCGTTTGGCGCGGCATTGAGCGTGCTGGCGGGGCTGGCGCTCGGACTGATGCCGATGTTCGGGCGGCAGCGCGACGAAATGGCGATGACCCTGCGTGAAGGCGGCCGAACGGCGACGGCGGGGAAGGGACGCTACCGCGCGCGCAACCTGCTCATCGCTGGCCAGGTCGCAATGGCGGTGGTACTGCTCGCGTCGTCCGGTCTGATGCTGCGCAGTGTGCTGCGGCTGAGTGCGGTGGACCCGGGTCTCGACCCGAGCGGTGTGCTGACCGTAGGTGTCGCGTGGGGCAACGACCGGGACCGCGAGGCGACGACGCAGTTCTACGATCGCGTTCTCGAGGAACTCGCGGCGATTCCCGGCGTCGAGTCGGTGGGAGCGATCAACGCGCTGCCGCTCGACCCCATCAGCCTGAACGGCGGCTCGTTCGATATTGAATCGGCACCGCGGCCGGATGACGCGATCCCGCCGACCGCGATGTATTCCGCAGTGACGCCCGGCTTCTTCGAGACAGTCAGCATGGACATCATCGATGGTCGCTACCCGGAACGCGGCGATCACCTCGGCGGACCGCCCGTGGTGTGGATAAGCGAGCAGTTCGCACGCGACCATTTCGTCAATGGCGCGATCGGCGAGCGCATACGGTTCGGCAGCGACACGATCTGGGCGGACATCGCGGGTGTCGTATCCGACGTTCGCACGTTCGGGTTGCGTGAAGAAATGCGCCTCATGGCATACTACCCGCTCGCCACGACAGCCAGCGCGGACCGGAGCCTGATGCGCTTCGCTGTGCGCGCACGAGGCGACGCGGCGGCACTGCTGCCGTCGATACGCGACGCCGTGGCTCGCGTGGATCCGAACGTTCCGCTGACATCCGCGCGAACGATGGATGATGTTGTGGCATCGTCGATGGCCGAGATGTCGTTTACCGTGGTGCTTCTCGCGATTGCCGCCGCCGTCGCGCTCCTTCTGGGCGCGATCGGACTGTACGGCGTCGTTTCGTGGGTCGTCGCGCAGCGGACGCACGAGATGGGCGTGCGCATTGCTCTGGGCGCGCGACCGGCCGACGTACGCACAATGGTAGTGAGGCAGGGCATGATCGTGACGATCGCCGGCATCATCGCGGGCCTGGTCGTTGCGCTCGGCGCGACACGGTTGCTCGCATCACTGCTCTACGAAGTGTCCGCGTACGATCCGCTGACGTTCATCATCGTGCCCATCGTGCTGTTCGCGGTCAGTCTGCTGGCGGCCTGGTTGCCTGCACGCCGCGCCGCCGCCGTCGATCCGCTGACGGCCATGCGGGTCGAAGGCTGAGCGCTCGCCGTCCTACTCGGCCCGCAATGCCGAGACAGGATCGGCCCGGCTGGCGCGCGCCGCAGGGATTGCAGTGGCGAGCAGGGCGGACCCGATGAAGACGACGATGGCCGTGCCGACGGCTACGGGATCGGTGGCGCTCACGCCGAACAGCAGGGAGCCGAGCACGCGACCGCCGATCATGGCCATGATCAGGCCCACCGTGATGCCGATGGCGGCCAGTCGGATGCCATCGCGCATCACGGTGCGTACGAGCCTGCCGGGCTCTGCACCGAGAGCGAGTCGCACACCGAACTCTTTCTGCCGCTGCGAGACGGACCAGGCGATCAGGCCGTAGAGTCCGATGGCGGCAAGCAGCAGTGCGAAGGTGCCGAACACGGCGAGCACCATCGACATCGCTGCGAACGGGCCGACGCTCTCGGTCATGATGTCGCTCATCGGGCGCAGCCAGTTTGTCGGCACGTCCGCGTCGACGGTTGCTACCGCATCGCGAACACCGGCGGCCACCGCGGATGCTCCAGCGGCCGTGCGGGCTACGACGAATCGTCGCCTGCGATTCGATTGTTCGATTGACACGTACACCTGGGGTGGCGGGGCCGCCGTGATCTCCGAATGCCGGACATCGTCGACCACACCGACCACGCGGTACGACCGCAACGAGTCGCCCGACGACAGCCGCAACATCAGACCTACGGCGCTGCCACCCGCGAAATGCCGATCGGCGAACGTGCGGTTGATCACCGCCACCCGCTCGCCGTCCGCGGCGTCGCCGCGATCGAAGTCGCGACCGGCCAGAATCTCGATCCGCATCGTTTCGAAATAGCCGGGCGAAACGGCGAACCACTCCGCGATGGGAAGTTCACCATCAGCGGGCCGGCCCGGTACATCGAAGCCGATCTGCGGTGTCTCGTGATTGAGCGGAAGCACACTCGTCGAAGCTGCGTCCGTCACTCCGGGTACGGACTGCACTGCCTCGGTCACACGGTTCCAGTACGCGCTCCACGCTCCGGCATCGGGATACGTCGACTGCGGTGCGGTCAGCTCGAGCGTCAGCAGGCTATCGGGCTCGAAGCCGAGCGGGACATCGATCACACGTGACAAAGACCGGGTCATCAGGCCGGCCCCGACCACCAGCGTCAGACCGAGCGCCAGCTCGCCGACCACCAGAAGCGACCGGGTCCGGCTCGACCGGATCGCGGCATGACCGCCGCGGCCCGCTTCACGGAGCGCGTCTCCCGGCCGCCCGCCGGTCACCGTCAGCGCTGGCATCACACCGATCAGCAACGCAGCAAGGACCGTCACGCCAGCCGTCAGCAGCGCGACCGTCCCGTCCACGCCGAACTCGCCGATCGCATACAGGTCTTCGGGGAAGACCGGGCCGGCCACTCGCATGAACAGGTGCGCCAGCAACAGGCCCAGTCCGCCGCCCGCCACCGCCAGAACCGCGCTCTCCAGCAGGAACTGCCGGATCAGCCGGAACCGCGGCGCGCCCAGTGCAGCGCGCACTGCCACCTCGCGCCGTCGCGCAACCGCGCGGGCCAGGCCAAGGCCGACGATGTTCGCGCACGCGACCAGCAGCACGAACAGCACCGCGCCGATCAACGCCGTGAACGCCACACGCAGAATGTCGTACGCGAAGTTCAGCGCCTCGCGCATGCCGAGCACGTTGATGCCGTCGAGCCGGCCGTCCACATCCGGATGCGCAACCGCAAGGTCGCGCCACACGCCATCCAGATCCGCTCGCGCTGCGTCCGCCGTCCAACTATCAGCCAGACGCCCGAACACAAGGACGTTGCGCACGTCACGCGCCGTTTCTGTCCCCTCCTCGACCATCGGCGTCCACAGCTTCACGCCGCCGAACGGAAAGTTGAACTCCGCAGGCATCACGCCAATCACCGTGTGCGGCTGGCCGTCCAGACGGATCGTGCCGCCGATCACCGCCTCGCTGCCCGCATACAGTCGCTGCCACAGTCCCCAGCCGAGCACGACCACAGCCGACCCGCCCGGTCCCGACTCACCCGCAATGAACGTCCGGCCCAGTGCCGCGCGCGCACCAAGCACGTCGAATGCATTCGACGTCAACCGCCCCACCGTGACCTGCTCCGCACCCACATCGCCGGACAGTGCCCGCGCTCCGTACACGTAGCCGCCAAGCGCTTCGAAACCGCGCGCACGCTCCCGCAGGTCGTCCAACTGAGGCAGCGAGAAACGGTCCCGATCGAAGCCCGCCGCCGTGTTCACCGTGAACAGGTGCACCAGCCGGTCCGGCGATTCGAACGGCAACGCGCGAACGAAGTACGGCGACAACGCGCTGAACACGATCGCGTTCGCGCCGATCCCGAACGCCAGCGTGATCACGATCACGATCGCGTACACCGGACTGCGACGCAGAACGCGCAGACCGTATTTCAGGTCCTGGCCCCAGCTCAGCACCCGCTCCAGGCGGTTCCGACGCCGACCCGCCAGCTCATCCTCATTCACGCACGCCTCCCGGATTTCCTGCATGTCACCAAACCGCCGCAGCGCATCCGCTCGCGCCGCATCCGCCGTCATGCCTCGCCACTCGTTCTCCTCGATCATCCGGTCCAGATGCAGCCGCAGCTCCTCCTCGACCGATGCCTCGCTCCGCCTGCCGAACAGCGACATCTCAGGTCTCCGACGCCTTCACGACCTTGTCTACCGCACTCACGAACCGGCCCCAGTCCCTCGCCTGACGCTTCAGCACCCGCTCGCCCGATGGCGTCAACGTGTAGAACTTCGCTCGTCTGCCACGGTCCGATATGCCCCACTCCCCCACGATCAGGCCCTTCCGGTCCAGACGGTGCAGCGCCGGGTACAACGTGCCTTCCTCGATCCGCAGCACATCGTCGGTCGCCTGCTGGATCCAGCGCGCGATCTGGAACCCGTGCATCGCGCCACCGCTCAACGTCCTGAGTACCAGGTAATCGAGCGTGCCCTGGATCAGTCCGATCTCTCGAGGCGACATCGTTTTCGCTCCTTTCATTGCCGGCTGCTTGCTTGCATCATCCCGTCGACCGGCAGGGCCGCTGCAGCCGCGGACCGGCTCGTTCGCCGCCGCATCCCCCGGGGGCGGCAATGCGCCATGCCATAGGCCGTCTATGTCAATCTTCACCCTTTGACATAGAACGACAAGGATAGCGCTCCGGTTTCAACGAGGAGGTGCAACAGCCGTGGAGTGGTGGACACCCGTGCCCGTTCAGGCCAGACTCAGGTCGGAATCTCGATGCGCCGGCCGTCCTCGAGAGGCAGAGCGCTTCGGGACGACTTCGCATCTGTGGGAGGTCGGCAGTGAGGTCGCGTGAATGGATCGTCACATCGTTTTTACTACTGGCTGGTTGCGCGGGCGATCAAGGGCCCTCGCCGGCACGCGTCACGGAGCGTGACAGTGCGGGGATCCGCATCGTCGAGAACGCGATCGACACGGCGGCTATGCGCGCGGGCTGGACGATGAGCGTGGCTCCGGTCGTGGAGATCGGCGGGATCGAGGCGGACGAGTTGCAACAGTTGTACCGGGTATCCGGTGGCTTGCGGCTCGATGATGGCCGGATCGTGATCGCGAGCCGCGGGTCATCGGACATACGAGTGTTCAGTGCGGACGGCACGTTGGCGAGGGTTCATGGCAGGGAAGGCGACGGGCCGGGGGAGTACCGGATGCCTGCGCTGGCCGGTCGCGGCCTGGCGGACAGTCTGATCGTGTATGACGCGAGCCTTCGGCGGATCACGGTATTGACGCCCGATGGCGGCGCTATCCGGTCGGTGGAGCTGGGTACGGAAGGCGGCGGGTTTCCGATGGCGCTCGGCACACTTGGTGATGGTCGGCTGGCGATGGGTGGCGGGATGGCGTTCACGAGCGAGGAGGGTCTGCCGTCGGGGTTCGTGCGACCGACATCGCGGCACGTTATTGTGTCGTCGGATGGTTCGGTGGAGGCCGATTTCGGTGACATCCCCGCGGTAGAAATGTGGGCCGAGATACAAGGCTCATCATTCCGTGCCCGTCCGATCGCGTTCGGCAAGTTCACCGTTGCGGAGCCGGTGGCGGACCGGTTGTGGATCGGTACGGGCGAGCGGTGGGAGGTACGTGCGTACCGGTCGGACAGGAGTCTGGAGCGGATTGTCCGGTTCAATCGCGACCTGGCGCCGGTCACGCGTACGCTGACTGATGAGTGGATCGAGGAAGAGCTGGAAGACATCGAGGACCTCAACGAAGCACGCGACGAGCGGGCGCGGCTGGCTTCGCTGCCGGTCCCGGATGTGATTGCTCCGTATCGGGTGTTCCTGGCGGACCGGCTGGACAATCTGTGGATTGGCGAGACCATGCTTCCGGGTGAGGAGTCGCGGACGTGGACGATCATCGATTCGGAGGGCAAGGCGGTGGGTCGGCTGACAATGCCGGCGCGGACGTCGCCCCTGGACATCGGAACGGACTACGTGCTGGCGGTCACGACTGACGAACTGGATGTCGAGAGCCTGACCGTGTGGCGGTTGGACCGACCCGCGAAGTGACGCGAGACGGTCGGTTGTGTTGACGTCGTCATCGACACCGACGGGTGGGCGAAGCGGCAGAATCGCCACAGTTTGCAGTGTGCTGGCGGGCATCTACGAGGGGGAGCGATGCGGATTCTGGTGGTAGGAGCTACGGGCGTTGTGGGCAGGGCGGTGTGTCGGCTGCTGGCCGGTCGAGGCCACGCCGTTCGGGGGCTGGTTCGCGGTACGTCGGATCCGGCGACGCGGGCGTGGCTCGAGGCGGCTGGCGTCGAGATTGTCGAGGGCGATCTGAAGCTGCCGGAAACGTTGCGTCAGGCGTGCGCCGGTCAGGACGCGGTCGTGTCGACGGCGACGGCGCTGGCAAGCCAGGTGCCGGACGATTCACTGGAGGCGGTGGACCGCGACGGCCAGGCGGCTCTGATCGATGCGGCGGCGGCAGCCGGCGTCGGGCGTTACGTGTTCGTGTCGGTTCTGGGAGCGGGACCCGATTCGCCGTTCGCGCGGGCCAAGCGCGAAACGGAGGACCGCGTCCGTTCGAGCGGGATGGGGTACACGATCATCCGGCCGTCGATGTTCATGGATGTCTGGCTCAGCCCGAACGTCGGCTTCGACTGGGAGGGCGGCCAGGTAACGATCTATGGTGACGGAAGCCGTCCGCATGCGTGGATCCACTCGTCGGATGTGGCGTCGGCGATTGCGGACGCGGTCGAGAGCGACGCCGCGGTGAACGCGGAAATGAAGGTTCTGGGTCCCGAGTCGCTGACGCCCGACGACGTTGTGGCCGCGTTCGAGCAGGTGCTTGGCAGGAAGCTCGAGCGTACATATGTGCCGATCGAGCACCTCGAAGCGCAGCGGGCGGGTGCCGGGCATCCGGTCGAGCAGTCCTTCGCCGGCCTGATGCTGCGGTACGCGGCAGGCGACCCGGCGTCAGCATCGATGCCGGCGATCGGAACGAGCACGATCAGCGTTCGCGACTACGTCCGCAGCCTCAACGCCTGACCCCTGTCCGCCGCCCCGTTCGCCGTAAAGCGCCGGCCACATGCCACAAACGTGGCAACCCGTGCTCCAGGGCTCACCCACCCTTCGCGTATCCCGCACCTCGGTCGCCCGAGCGCGCCCGAGCTGCGGTCGGAAGGCAACCGGTCTTGACAGGGCGGCC
>DATKCF010000136.1:0-6686 GCA_035513345.1 Longimicrobiales bacterium | reverse complement strand
AAGCTGGAGGGAGAGCTCGAAGCGTGGGCGGCAACAATCGATGCGCTGAAGGCCAGAGTCAATCAGACCACGGGCGACGTTCGGGATGAATACGAGCAACGAATCGCCAATCTCCAATCGCGACTCGAGGCCGCACGCCACGCGCTCGAGCGGCTGCGTACTGGCGGGGAAGCGGCAGGGCAGGAGCTCCGGTCGGGCGCAGACCGCGCGTGGAGTGAGTTGCGTACGGCAGTCGAGCGGGCGGTGTCCGAACTCCGGTGACAGCGAGCGGGCAGCGCCTGCGCCAGGGATTCGCGAGTACTACCGGCGCAATTACCCGCTACACCCTGCGGCGCGCTTCGATACCCACCTCAATCCCGGACAGGGACGCGTCAGCCCCCTCTGTCACGAACCGCGCGTAGCGCTGGCCCTTTCTTTCACCCCTTCGGCTCGCGGCAGACGGTTGGCAACCTGCGTAAGGGATGGCCTGCTATCGCGCGATGTTTGCGGGGGTGATCACGATGTTGCGGTAGTCCACGGGACCGTGATCGCCCTGGAGCAGCAGCGGCCCGGGGTCACCTTCGGCGCTGTCGAGCGCGCCGCCCGTTATTCCCGGGATCTCCCGGTTGCAGATGACAGTCGTGCCGTTCAGCTCGTACGTGAGCATCCGGCCCACGAGCGTGACGTCCATCGATTGCCACTCGCCGGCAGCCCTGGCCACGTTCTCGCTCGGCGCAATGAAGCCGTAGAGCCCGCCGAGATGATGTGACGATGGCTCGAGGCCGGCGGCGTCGTCGATCTGGAGCTCGTACCGGCCCCGCAGGTAGACACCGCTGTTCGCCTTTGTGGGTACGCGGAACTCGAGGTGCAGCTTGAAGTCGTCAAATTTCTGAACCGTGAGGAGGTTCGCGCCGCTGTTCGCGTTCTGCAGGATGCCGCCGAGCGCGCGCCACTGGTTCTCGCGGCGTCCGACCGGCTGCCAGCCGTCGAGTGATTTGCCGTTAAAGAGCGTGATGGGTTCGCCCCAAGCCGGCCGGCCGGCGCGCCGCAGCGACGGTGCCCGCGTGCCGGCCCATGTCACCTTCTGGCCGTCACCCATCGTCATCGAACCCGTGATGCGATCATCCTCGAGCCGTCCCTCGAACGTGATGTCGCGGGGACTGGTTTCCCACTGTGGCGGGATGGCGAAGCGGAACGTGCCGTCGGTGAACTCAATCTTGGCGATCGGCCGCGCGCTGCCGCCGGATCCCACGAATTGTCCGACCAGGGTGGCCCTGCCGGACCGTTCCACTTCCAGCCACGATGGCGACGTCTGTGTGCCGCGCTCTACGACGAGATCCCATCGGCCCAGCAGCGCGTCGGATGCGGCGCGCGACTGTGCGAGAGTTCTCGAGTAACCCGCCGCCGCGAGCATCAACGCGGCGCCGATTGCGACGCGAGCAATCATATTCCTCCTCGGATCTCGCATACGTGGGTGCCTCCTACAATAAGCGCATTCCGACAACCCCGTACCGAGAATAACAGGTGCGCCCCGTCGCGGCAGTTCAGTTGGCTGCCGGCGATGGGGCGATGCACGCCATTGACTGCAAGAGTGCGCGGATGGCCCAGGATCGGTTCGCCGACGCCAACGGATCGGGGGCATGCTGAACTACTACCACCGAGCCGGGGAGGTGTCCCTAATCGCTGCGACAGAGTTATCGGACAGGGCGGCCTCGCGGCGACCACGCCCTTGCGCCCGTCTCCGTCAGGGCATATCCTCGAATTCCATCCGGCGGCCGGTCCGGCGTCCGAGCGGGGCGTTGTGGACAGGCGTCCGCCGATCCTTCACGAACCTCACGAAGAGCGATGCCAATGCAGAACCGAATCTGGATGTGCTGCGCCGTCGTCGGCCTCCTCAGCGCCGCGCCGGCGCCGACCGGTCAGCAGGCGCCTGTGGACCTGGTGATCGTCAACGCGAAGGTGCTGACCGTCGACCCGAAGAACACCGAGGCCGAAGCGGTGGCGATACGCGGGAACACCTTCGCCGCCGTCGGCACTGCCGCTGCGGTCCGCAAGATGGCCGGTCCCGAGACGCGTGTCATAGACGCCGGCGGGCGGACTGTCGTCCCCGGCTTCATCGAGTCGCACGTGCACGCCACCGGTGCGGCCCGCGGCGAAGTGTCGCAGGCGTTCGTCCAGCTCCATTCGATTCAGGAGATCATGGACTGGGTCCGCGCCCGGGCGAGGGAGGTGGGCCCCGGCGGCTGGGTGCGGCTGCCTCGCGTCGACGTGACGCGTATCAGGGAAGGCCGCCTGCCGAACAAGCGCGATCTCGACGAAGCGGCCCCCGCCAGCCCCACCGTGTACACCTGGCAGTATGCGAACCGCAACATCCAGGTCCTGAACGACGCCGCGATCACGGCCGCACAGATCGGCAAAGCGACCGTTGCGCCGGAGGGCTGCACGCTCCACTTCACGCCGAATGGCGAGTTCACGGGCCGGATGGAGAACTGCCAGTCGCTGCTGGACCTCCCGCAGCGCCCGGTTACCGACGCTCAGTACCTGGACAGCCTGGCCGCCCTGCTGAAGCGGTACAACGAAGTCGGCATCACGAGCATCACCGAACGCAGCAGCAACGCCGATGGCTTCCGGGACTATCAGCAACTGCACGCGCAGGGGCGGCTGCCGCTCCGCGCCCGCATCACGATCCGCATCGGCACGGGCGACAACTCGGAGGCCGCCTTCGAGCGCATCATCACCGGTCTTGGCGTGAAGTACGACCAGGGCGACGACTGGGTCCGCGTCGGACCGCTGAAGATCGGCATCGACGGCGGGGCCCTCTACGGCACGGCCGTCATGCGCGAGCCGTACCCGGCGACGTCGCACGCGCTGTACGGCATCACCGATCCCCAGTACAGCGGCGAGTTCGGCCGCGGCCAGGGTCTCACCGCCGAGGGCGTCAGGAACTACGTGCGTGTGGGCAACCGGCTGGGCTGGCAGCTGTCGTCGCACGTGACGGGCGATCGCGGCGTGGACATCGTGCTCGATGCCATCGAGGCGGCGAACAAAGAGAAGTCGATGCTCGACAAGCGGTACAACCTCATCCACGCCTACTTTGCGTCGGCGGACACGGCGAGGCGCGCGGCGAGCCTCGGCGCGGTGGTCGACACGCAGCCGATGTGGTTCTACAAGGACGGCGACGCGCTGATGAAAGCGCTCGGCGCCAAGTACATGAACACCTTCATCGGGGTCAAGACGTGGAAGGACAACGGCGTGACCGTCGCGCTGAATGCGGACCACATGCAGGGCTTCGATCCAGTGGGCGCGCTGAACCCGTATCATCCGATGCTCGCCATGCAGGCGGCTATCACCCGCAGGACCCAGGGTGGCCAGGTCATCGGGCCCGCCGAGCGAATCTCCCGCCTGGAGGCCCTGCGGATGACGACCTTCAACGCGGCGTTCATCGGCTTCGAGGAGCAGAAGAAGGGCTCGATCGAAGTGGGCAAGCTGGCCGATCTCGCCATTCTCACCGGGGACTTCCTGACGGTCCCCGAGGATCAGATCATGAAGATCAAGTCGTACATGACGATCGTCGACGGCAAGGTCGTCCATGAGGCGAAGTGACGGAATCTTGAATCGCGCGAGGAGCGACGAAATGGATCGCATCGGCCCGGACACGCACCAGATCGACCGACGTAACTTTCTGAGGTCCGCGGCCGCCGGCCTCGCCGCGGCTGGAACCGTGCTGACCGCCCGTGAAAACGCGATCGCTCAGAGCCTCGCCGAGAAGGCCCGGTTCGATCGTCTGGCCGCGTGCTCCTACCCGCTTCGCTCCCTGTTCAGGACACGGCAGGGAGCCGGCCGCCGCGGCGCGGGCGGTGGGGGACGTGCGGCCGGCGCGGGGTCGAATGCTACCGGGCGCGGCCGGGGCCAAGGCGCCACGTCGGGTGGGCCGGAGGGCGCCAGGGGCGGTCCCGTGGTGACGGTGCCCCAGGACCGCGATCGCACGACGGCGGCCGAGATGAAACAGCGCTACGGCGAAATCACCGCGCTCGACTTTCCACAATGGACCAGGGACAACTTCCCCGGCGTGACGAAGATGGATCTTCGCTCGGCACTCTTCGGCGATGTTTCCGACGAGGCGATGTACCGGGGCACGACCTTCGATCCGACCACCACCGCTGGCAAGCGCTGGCTCGACCAGCTCGCCAACAAGCTGGTAGTCACTGGCATGCGCATCCAACATGTGTCCAACAACGCGCCGACGAATCTGGCCGATGCCGACCCCAGTCTCCGCCGCGTCGGCGTGCAGATCGCCAAGGACTGGCTCGCCGGCTGCAAGGCTCTCGGCATCGTCTCGATGCGCATGAACTCGCCGCAGGCGCTGGGCCCATCGATTCGCCCGAATGCCACGCCACGCGGCGGCGACGGGTATCCGCGCAACTTCGACCTCGTGCCCCTGCTCGATGCGGCCATCGAGTCGTACACGGAGATGGCGGACTTCGGCGGCAACCTCGGGATCAAGGTGACCATCGAGAATCACTGGGGCCTGGCGGCCGATCCGATGAACATTCGAATCATTCTGGACGCCGTCAACCACCCCTATTGCGAGGCCACTCCGGATTTTTGCAATTGGGAGCACGAGCACATGCTGTTCAACGGCCTCAAGGCGCTGGCACCGTACGCCACCGCGACGTCGCAGGCGAAGTACTGGGATCGGTGGGGCGATCGCAACGACGTGCAGCGTTCGGTCCGGATTCTGCTGGCCGGCGGCTTCAGGGGCGTCTTCTCGCTCGAATACGAAGCTGGCCCGTTGAATGGTGTCGAAGGCTCGAAGTATCTCTACAAGGAAGTGCTCGCGGCGCTGACGACGCCTACGCCGGCGATTTGATCAGGGACTTCACAGTTCGATGCATCATCATCCGCCGACGCCGTCGCCTGTGCTCCGCAATTATTCACCGCGGCCGCCGTTATTTGGCCCTCCGCCGCGCGCATGGGCCCGCGCGGAGCCGCCGTCTCCGATCTGCGGTCATTATTCCGGCACGGATGATTCGTACCGTGCTCGTTCTTCTTCGTGATCTGTTCCACTTCGTGGCGCTGACCTGCGCCTCTCACCGCCGTCTCGCAGCCGAAAACCTCTTCCAAGCTATCCCCACGGACATTCTGGAATTTCGCGGGCGAGTTCTCGTCATTCAGGCACTCCCGTGGTGATCAGGTCGTCGACGTGGGCATTCACGTTCTCGGCGCCCGCGTCCGCCAACACGACCGGAGTCATCGCTGACGACGTCGCGCCACGACTGGCTTCGACCAACACCGCCACACTGTTCACCGGCGCAAACGTATCAGCGACCCGCCAGGCCAAGATCCGTCGAGAGACGTTGTCGATCAGCGCGTGCACGTAGGCGCGAGTCCCGTCGAGCAGACGGATGACGGTGGTGTCGATGTGCCACATCTCGTCGGCTCGCGTCGTTCGCAGGCCCACCTTCGGCTTGGACGGATGCACGCGGAGCCGGGAGCGGCGCCAGCCGAACTTCCGCACCAGGTGGTACCAGGTCGAGGGGGACGCCCAGACCGTGCCGAGCCGCTGCGCAAGGACGGCGAGCGTCCCGGTCGGGACAGGCCGGTACTCGGGCGCGGTGACCATGTCCTCGATCGCCCAGACCTCGAGTGGGGTCAGTCGATGAGGCGACGTGTGCGGACAGGACGACTGATCGTCAAGCGCACACGCGTGCTGCAGGCGTCGCCAGGCATGGAACCAACTCGGGGACAATCGCAGGAACCGCAGGAGCGTCCGCAACGGAACGCACGCACGGGCACGATCCACGGCTCGCAGGATCCTGATCTTGGCGCGTCGGTCCGGCAGGCGCTCTCCTGAGAGCCTGAACCCGGAGGTTTGTCACAGGGCCAGCGCCAAGCGGAGCAGCGCCGCGAGCTTCTCGACGCGTCGCCGCAGCCTCAGGATCTCCTGCCGGAGTTCCGGCTCCGTGAGGTTCGCCACCTCCAGACTGACCACGACGGGCGGCGCTGCGCCGAGCCATCCGCGCGCCGTCGAGCGCGGGACACCGAGACTCGTGGCGATGGTGACGTCCCCGGTGCGTTGGACGAGATCCCGAAGCCGATGGTCATAGCGTTGCTGCGGACGGGCCGTGGTCGTCATACGGATGATCATCGGCCGTTGGCTCAGGTCGCTCAACTCCTCAAGAACGATGCGCAGCGCCCGTCGGCGTGGCGACAACTCGCGCCAGAAAGTGCAAAATGTCCGTCTTGACAGCTCCCCTCTCCGCCAAATAAGTCTTTTTAATACAAGACATTATATACATCAGCTACGGTCCGTGTGCCCTCCGGCGGCAGACCCCTTTGCCGAAGGGACGCCGCGACCTCCGAACCGATGAGCCCCATGCCCACGACGACGGCTCGGCGACCGGCCACCATCTCGTCCCGAATAGGCGTCCCGGACCGTGCGAAGACCGTAGATGCCTTCAAGATCGCCACTGGTGTCCTCGGCTGGGCACCTGGTTTCAAATGGCCGGCCGAAAGCCAAACGGTGGGACTGACCGTCAGAACCCGCTCAGAGCGACTTCAGGAATTCGACCAGATTGGCTTTCTGTGCGGCCGAGAGATTCAAGCCGAACAGCTGATCATAGTGATTGACGACCGCCAGGAGATCGGGCGCACTGCCATCGTGAAAATACGGTGGATGCTGCCAGAGTCCTCGTAACGGCGTCGTC
>DATKCF010000135.1:0-11522 GCA_035513345.1 Longimicrobiales bacterium | reverse complement strand
CCGTAGCGGTTCGGTCCCGCTTCCGCCGGAAGGAAGAGGGTCAGGCCGGCAAGCACCGAGAAGGCGACAACGCGCATCCGTCCTGCGCGCCGCGTGGCCGCCCTCCAGCGTCCGCTCGGTCTGCTGTGTCCAGACGTCCGGTTCGGAAGTGGATGCCCCTTCATTCGTCGTTACAGGCCCCGTACTCGGAGAACGATTCCGGATGCGGCAAGGGATAGGAAATCCAACCCATGTATTGTGGCTGAGCCAAGGTAGGTCGAAGGGCGCTTGTGGGGCAACGAACCTGTACTCCGATCCTGCTGGAATGCGGGTGGGAGGCATCCGTCATGGCGGATCGGGACGGAGCGGGGCGGGAAGCGCACGGTGGGCGCCCCTGTGATCAGGATGCGGACGGATGAAGGACCGGCCGGAGCGCGGGGACGGCGACCGCCGTTCTCGGGCTGAAGTGGGGCCTCGAGGAGCTTGGCCACACAGTCGTGCGGCTGCCCGCGATCGGAGATGGGCGGACGAGCCTGCCCTCCCGTGTCGCGTTCAATCTCGGCCTGCGGAACCGCGCCAGGAACGCCCGGCGTGCCGACCAGGTCGTGGTCCCGAGCCGATACGCCGCCGGGGTCGCGGCCCGCTCGGGATGAGTGGTCCTTCTGCGACCTTCCGTTGGCCGCGACCGGTCTGTCCGCCCGTTCCCCCCTTTCTGCGTTCGTCTTGATGACACGAGTGGGCAATTGCGCGCATTGGGCGCTTCGGAGCCGCGACGCCGGGTTGCCTCATGTGAAGCAAGCACTGGAGAAAGCCAACCTCCAACGCCAGGAGTCCCGTCATGAAGGCACCGAGAAGCTCACTGCTGATCACGTCGGTCACCGCCTTTCTCGCGGCGAGTGTCGCAGTGGCGGCGGCCGCCAGCGTCATCAGGAACCTGGAAGTGGCCGGCCGGGGCACGCGCGATGTCGCCGGCGCCACGACCGACGTGTGGGCCCACGACGGCTTCGCGTACGTGGGCACGCACGAGAGCCCCTGCGGCGGCGAGCCGGAGGCCGGAGTGTGGTTCTGGAACGTACGCAACCGGACGCGGCCCCAGCTAGAGAGCATCATCGCGTCGCCCACGGGCAGTCGCAGCGAGGACGTCAAGGTCGCGAGTCTGAACGCGGGCACGCTGCTCGTCCATTCCAATCAGGCCTGTGCCTCCGGGGGACCTGGCGGTTTCGAGATCTACGACGTCGGGAATCCGCGGGGTCCGTCACCGCTGGCCAGCGTGCGCATCGACGAGATCAACCCGGTAGTGGATGCGCTCCTCGGCGGCAACAGCGATGTCGGCGTGCGGAACCTGTTCCTGTTCAGCCAGGCTCGAATGACTACGTCGTGGTCGCGGCACAGTCGCTGTTCCACGGCCTCAGGATCTTCGACATCTCCGACCCGACGGATCCGGTGATGGTCTCGGCGTGGGGCCGGAGGAGATCCTGGACCCCGGTGTCGGCGACGAGACCGGCGATGTCGACCGGGTGCTCAACGCTTCGCTCTGGCTGTCCGACGGCTTCGGCAGCGAGCGCGATCGCTTCGTTCGCGACGTCACGGTCAGCCCGGACGGCAGCCGCGCCTGGGTCAGCGCCTGGGACGCGGGCCTGGTCCTGCTCGACATCAGTGACCCGGCCGATCCCCGCGTCGTCTCGGTAGCGCTCGATCCGGCCGCGTCGCCGGACGGCGAGGTCAATAGCCGGGCCGCGTGGCCCAGCGAAGACGGCACCACCGTCGTCGAGACAGAAGACGACGTCTCCGCCTGGGAGCCACTCACGCCTCCGACCAACCTCACCCTCGACAGCGCGGTCCCGGGAGACCCCACCATTCCGGCGACGGCCATCTCCACGTTGGACGGCGACTTCTTCGAGGCGAACCAGACCGGCCTCACCGGTACCGTGACTGGCACCCGGGTGTCGGTCAATGGGGACGGGACGTATCCCGCCACGGAGCTTGCGACAGCGCCCGGCTCTCCGACCTTCTCGACCACCGGCCCGCTCTCGGGCGAGCTGGTCTGGATCGGCCGCGGCTGCCCGGGGGATCCGGTCCTCAACGCCGGCGACCTCGGCGTGGGCGACATCGCGGTGGTCCGCCGCGGAGCCTGCGAGTTCGAGGAGAAGGCGAACGCGGCGGCGGCCCTCGGGGCCTCTGCGCTGATCGTTGCCGACAACGCCGTCGCGACCCCCTGGGGCGGACTTCGTATCTGGGACTACTCCGACCCCGCCAACCCGTTGCTCGCCTCCACCTTCCAGACGTTCTGCAGCGCGGCGACCGCTCCGGGCGGCGATTGCGACCGCTTCGGCACCTACACCGCCCGCAACGTGATCGTCGAGACCACCGACGCCAGGGTCAGGGCCTGGGTCTCGTGGTCGTCGGACGGCGTGCTGGTGCTCGACGTCACCGACCCCTACGCCCCCGAGCTCGTCGGCCACTACATGGACCCCTCCGGACCCAACAACGGGCTGCCCAACGACTTCTGGGGCGTCTACAAGGTGCCGGCCGAGCCCTGGATCCACGCCTCGGACCGGAACGGCGGGCTCTACATCCTGTGAAGGAGTATGGGAAGGGGACCGGCAAGAGCGACGGCTGAGCCCGGCAGGGGAAGCTGAGCGGCGGGAGTCGGGTCTTGCGTGCCATTGCGTCACCGGCCCTGTGGTCACGCCTGGATGGTCGTCCGGATGCAGCCCGGGTCGGGCCCCGCGACCCGGGCCGCGCGGTCAGGTGAGACGGACCGATTGCTCGATCCTGTCGACGATGTCTGCGAGCTGCGGCGAGTCCTCCGGGCATGGCGGCTGGTCACCGGACCAGGTAGCGCGTCAGGTACTCAATGTCTAGCTCGTCGCGGGAGAGAATCCATACATGGGAGTGGCCGCCCGACTTCACCGATTGGCCCTCCGGCAGTCTCAGAGTGCCGAGCAGCGTGCCGTTCATGGTGTCGATCGCGCGCCAGATGTTGCTGCCGCCGAGGGTGGAGCCGACCCACAGCACATCGTCGACGCCGATGACGACCGAATGAACCCCATGGGTGGTCGCGGGCCTGACGACGTTCTCGTGCAGGAGTCGTTCGACCGTGGACCGCGAGGCCGGCACGGACAGCCGGCGTGCGAAGTCCTCGACCCAACCGTCCACGATCTCGCCAGTTACTTGCGTCGCCTCGACAGGCAGCTGTCGGTCGAGAATGGTGTCGCCGTCCAGTGTGAGCCGTGTAACGCGCAATCGAGGCTCGTCCACCGTCAGGACGATGATGTTCTGGCCGTCAAGCGTCGGTAGCAGCCGCGGGCTCGAGCTGAACGGCTGGCGGAACGTGATATTCCTCCCGCCGTAGCTGAACCCGCCCACGTCCAGCTCGGCCGCATACGAGGCTAGTGGGCGGTCGCCCTGCCGCCAGAGCCACCGATCCGTCGTCCGCTCGGTGACAACACTCCGGTCCCGGCTGATCGTGAATGGTGTAGTGCGGTTATCCGTCGTCGGCAGTACGAGGTCGCGGCGGTGCTCCAGGCTCTGCCGGTCGAAGTAGCTGAACTTCCGCAGCGACAGGTCAGTGACCCAGAGCTCAGCGCCGGCGAACCCGATGTTCGCTGGCGCCGCGAACTCGCCTGGCCCGCCGCCGCGCCGGCCGACCGTGCCGACCCGCGCGCCGATCGCGTCGAACACGGGAACCTCGCCGGAGCCTTGCTGGAACACAAACACCCGGCCCCCGGCCGGGTCCTCGACTACCCGGTTCACTCGATGCAGGGCTTGCTGGTCGTCGTCCACCGACCCGATCCGCGCCGACGGTGCACCGAGTTGCAGTTGGGCCAGGACAAGCGCGATCGTCAGCATCGTTGGATACCTCCGGACCGTCGTGAACGGGGGCGACCGTTGCGAGTCGCCCCCGAAACCCACGGCACGATGTTGGGTTGAGCGGGGTTATTGGCGCCAGGCTGGTTCCTCGGGTTTCGCCTCAACCGATTTCCCTGCTCACGATGATGATCGGCCGGCCAGGACGGTGAAGGCGACAATGCGGTCACGAACGTTCATCGCGCCGTGTCGCCTTCGATCCGTGCCGTGACAATGTAGTCGAGCAGGGGGAAGTGCTCGCTCAGGAACTCGTTGCCGCCCTCCTCGACCGGACCCTGCTGTCCGGCGCGCATCCCGCCGCCTGCGTCATTGCCGTAGCCGGCGTACAGGGAATCCACGACCTCCATGCCTTCGACGACGAGCCCGAACGTCGCGAAACCCTCCCCATCATTCCGAGAGTTGTCGGCCAGGTTGATGTAGACCTGCGTCTGGCGATCGTCCGGTCCGCGCATCGCGAAACCGAGCGTGCCCCGGGTGTTGCCGCGCACGACGGGATCATCGGGAATCGTGACATCCTTCCACGCGGCGGTCACGCGCGGATCCGCGTGCAGCCCCCATTGCGCGATATATCCCTCGAGCACGCGTGTGAATCGCGCTCCGTCGTAGTAGCCGTGGCGGACCAGGTCGTAGAATCGGTCAGCGCCGTACGGCGCGAGCGCGCGCTCGACTTCGATTATGAAGTCGCCTTCGTTCGTCTCGAAGCGGGCGCGGTACGTGTCAGGCGCCTGCGTGGTCCAGCGCGGATCCGTCGGGTCGAGCAGCAGCGCAAGTCGGTCGTCCGCATCCGATGTGGAATCCGAGGGAACAGTGGCGGACTCGCCGGCGGTGGCCGCATCCGCGGATTCAGGCACATCGCCGGCACAGCCGGCCACCATCGCGACCAGTCCGAAGAGCACGATCTGCCGGCTCATCGGCCGCCATCCGCGGTGATTCTCGTAGCGATGTTCCATGCTGGCGGTTCGAGGTTCAGCAGGTGCCGCACGAAGAAGTCGTTGCGCTTCCGTGCGCCATAGTCGCCGCCCGACGTGTGGCCCGCGCCCGGTATGAACAGGAAGTCGAAGTCCTTGTCGGCCTCGATGAGCGCGTCGGCGACCTGGAATGTGGAGGACGGGTCGACGTTCGTGTCCATTTCGCCGACAATGAGCAGGAGCCGGCCTTCGAGCAGGTGCGCGTTCTCGACGTTGGACGACGCGGCATACTGCGGACCGAGCGGCCAGCTCATCCACAGCTCGTTCCACCAGATCTTGTCCATGCGGTTGTCGTGACAGCCTGCCGCCGACACGGCGACCTTGTAGAACTCCGGGTGGAACAGGAGCGCGCCCATCGAGTTCTGACCGCCCGCCGACGTGCCATAGATGCCGACGCGATCGGTATCGTAATAGTCGTACCGCTCGGCCACGGCCTCGTGCCACAGAATCCGGTCGGGGAAGCCGGCGTCCTTCAGGTTCTTCCACGCCACATCGTGGAACGCCTTCGAGCGGTTGGACGTGCCCATGCCATCGATCTGCACGACAATGAAGCCCAGCTCGGCCAGCGCCACACGGCCCGCGTTCGTGCCGAACGTCTTCGGCACGTGCGAACCGTGCGGGCCCGCATAGATGCTCTCGATCACGGGATAGCTGCGCGACGGATCGAAGTTCGTCGGCCGGATGATGATCCCCCAGATGTCCGTGACGCCGTCCCGTCCCTTCGCGACGAAGACTTCCGGATACCGCCAGCCCGTGGCCAGCAGAGCGGAATCGTCGGCGCGCTCCAGCTCCATTACGACCGAGCGGTCCGAGGTGCGGCGCAGTTCCGCGACCGGCGCATGATCCACGCGAGACCACCGGTCGACGTAGTACTGCCGGTCCGGCGAGAAGCTCACCGAATGGTTGCCGTCGGCGTCCGTCAGCGAAATGAGGTTCGAACCGTCGAAGTCGACCCGGTAGTAGTGCACGAAGTACGGGTCCTGGTCCGCATTCATCCCACCCGCGCTGAACCAGATCTGACGGTTCTCCTCGTCGACGTGCTGCACGCCACGGACCACCCACTCGCCCTTCGTAATCTGATTCTTCACCTGACCCGTCACGCCGTCGAACAGATACAGATGGTTCCAGCCGTCACGCTCGGACATCCAGATGATTTCTTCGCCATCGTTCACGTCGCTACGGTACTTCTTGCCGCCCGGCGCGTTCGAGTAGTAGAAGAACGTCTCGGGCTCCTCCGAGATCAGCGCGCGCGCATCGCCGGTCGCGGCATCGATCTCGATGACGCGATAGACCTCATGGCCGCGCTGATTGTACTCGAACGTGACGTGCCGGCTGTCCTCCCGCCACTCGAGCCGCGACATCGAGTACGCCTCCGGGAACAGCGCGTCATCCACGATCATCTGGCGCTTCGCCTCGACATCGAAGATCACCGGACGCTGCCGATCCAGCACGTCGCCCGGCTTCGCGTACAGAAGCGACAAGCGCTTCGGCTGGAGCTGGTCCTCGGGCGACGACTCGATGAAGTGCACCTCGCGCTCGTGACCCGGTACGACGCGGTAGACCGCCAGCTTCCTCGAGTCCGGCGACCACTCCATCGACGCACGCGTGTACCGGTCCGCTTCCGCTCCCTCGTGACTCAGCTTGACCCAGTCCTCCGAGCCTGTCATGCGGACCGCCACGTTGTGGTCCATGATCCGCGCCTCGCGACTGCCGTCGGGCGAGCGCAGCGGCTCCGTCTGCGACCTGCGCCACAGCTGACCGGGACCCGCGGACCACGGCACCGAATCCGCTTCGTCGTCATCCTCCTCGACTGCGCCCCGGTTTGCGCACACGTAGTCCGTGACCGTGCAGTTCCACGTCGAATCCGCGAGCTCGAACTCGATCGACTCGAGATCCTCCTCGAACTCGAACTCATCGAACGGCAGCGTGATAGCCGTCACCGGATCGTCGCCCGCGGCCGGGCCCACCGCAGACACTGCGGCCGCCATCCGGTCGTGGTCGAACGTCGGCTGCTTCGAGCGCGACACGGCATCCACCGTCACGAACCGGAACCCGCCGGCCACCGATTTCCGGTACCAGAACCGGTTGCTCTCGGCGATCCAGTGGGGCGCCTCGGCGATGTCGACGACCAGGCCGCTCAGCCGGTCCGACAGGCTGTCCGCACGGGCGTAGTCGGCCAGGGTGCCCTGCGCGAGCGCGGGCGCGGGCAGGAGCATGCAGAGGAAAGCGAGCTGAGTCAGGCGGGTTGACCGGAGTTGTCGCATGATGACCTCGAGTCGGGTAGCCGTCGGGAGCGGTTCCGTATATTGTATCCGATCCCGGCCCGTTTCGCACTCGGACCATTGACCCGGCCACGGTGAAGCCCATGACCACGACTCGATTCGCTACGGTCGCACTCGCAGCACTGCTCGCCATCCCGTCGGCCGCGTCGGGCCAGGCGCAGGGGCCGACATCACAGGAGCTGCAGGAGCAGCGGCGCGCGCTGCTCGACATGCGTAGCCAGCTCATGGACATGACACGCGCGCTGAACCGCATGATCAGCGCGCTGGGCCCGGCGACGCCGTTGCCGCGTGAGCGGCCGGCGATGATGGAATGCCCGTGGCCGACGGCGGTGGCGCAGGACACGGCGGCTGACCGGGGTGCTCGACCGGCCGGCGTGATCGATCCGCCGCGGCCGCGGATTCCGGACTGCACGCCGCCGGACTGGGCAATGCCGGCGGAGCTGACGCCGTTCACGCCGGTGCCGCTGCCGGAGGATCGGCCACGGCCGCTGGTCGAGGACTACCTGAAGTACGTGGTGACGTTGCCGCCGCCGGAGATCGTGGAGCGGTTCGACCTGGACACGACGTACTACCGGAAGTACGCGGATGCGAACGGGTATCCGATCCTCGCCTCGGCGGAAGTGGAGGACGCGGCGCTGGCGATCGTGCGGGACCAGGTCAACTACATGCTCGGCCACCGTCCGGATATCAGGGAGACGCTGGTCGAATACGGCGGCCGCATCGTGATCATGGCGGAGACCGAGTACACGATGAGCATACCGGAGCAGCGGGACTGGATCGTGCCGAAGTACCTGGATCCGCGGCTGACGGAGGGCGAGCGATCGAACTACTACGAACGGGACGGTCTGGGCTTCCGGTCTGCGGAGGCGTACTGGAACGTGCGGGCGCGCGGGATGGGTGGCACGCTGACGTCGTGTGCGGAGGAGAACGTGCTGGGCTACTACGGTACGCGGTACTGGGGCACGAACATCTGCGTGCACGAGTTCTCGCATGCGATCATGGGTGCGGGGATCGGGAATGCGGATCCGAAGTGGTTCCAGGAGATCGTGGACGCGTACAAGGCGGCGCGCGTGGCGTGCGGTTCGGATGGCCAGCCGCATCTTCGCTCGGCGCGCGGATACTCCGGCAACACGTTCAACGAGTACTGGGCGACGGGTGTCGAGTGGTACGTCGGGAACGGCGGCCGGGACCGCGCGGATCTGAGATCGGAGGATCCGGTACTGTACGAGCTGATCAGCCGGCTGATTCCGGAGGACCGCCACCTTCCGCTGCGCGCGAACGTCGCCGGGCAGTCGCGCCAGGCGATGGAGCGGAAGGTCCAGGAAACGAATGCCGACTGGTGGCAGCGCGAGCAGCGACGCCAGGCCGAGGCGAGTGCCGCTCGAGGCGGCGGCGCCGGTCGGGGCGGGCGCGCCGGCGGCGCCGCACAGCAGCAGACGTGCACGCCGACGGTCCGCTGACGGCACGTCACCGGTGAACCGCAAGGCGTTTGTAGCCACACTCGCCGGCTGTGCGGCGCTTCCCGCGTTGCTGCGCGCGCCGCGCGGCGAGGACGGCGATCCGGCGATCATCACGCTGTCGGGCTCGGGTCCCGAGGGTCGCTGGTTCGCCGAGACGTCTCTGTTCGGCAAGGTCCTGACGCGCGAGATCCCCGGCCTCACGGTGAACGGCGTCATCGGCAAGGGCGTATCGATCGGCAACATCCGGCGCATAGCGGCGGGCGATGTGGAAGGCGGCCGCTTCTACCCGTTCGATTTGGAGAACGCGCACGCGAACCGTGCGCCGTTCGCGACGGGTGCATACGGTGGTGTCGTCGTCTGGATGAAGCTGGGCATGAACCTGTTCCGGGTGGTTGCGGATGCGGGCATCGGCCGGTTCAGTGACCTGGCCGGGAAGACGGTTGCGGTGGGTGTGCGTGGGAGCGGCGACGATTTCCTGGCGCAGCGGATTCTGGGCGGCTACGGCATCGACGAGTCGAATACGCGGTTCCATTTCGTCGGCAGGGGTGATGGGCAGGCGGCTCTCGCGGCGGGCGAGATCGACGCGATCGCGTTCTCGTACACGCGTAACAACCAGGGTCATCTGGGACCGATCTTCGCGAGTCGGCGGCTGGGCGAGGATGTGGACTTCGTGGAGCCGGACGCGGACCGCAACGCGGCGTTTCTGGCGGCCGAGCCCGCGTTCTTCCTGGACACTCGGGGTGAGCCGGTATTCGGGCGTCCGGAGCTGAGCGGTATCGCGTACAACCAGGGCATGGCGATCCATCGCGGTCTGTCCGACGATCTGGTGTACCGGATGACGCGCGTGCTGTACGAGCAGTGGGATGAGGTGCTGTCGGGTGCGCCGTGGTGGAACGAACCGGGTGAGGCGACGCTGGAGGAGGCGGCCGCACTGACGACGCTGCCGTATCACCCGGGCGCGAGGCGCTACTACGAAGAGATGGGCGTATGGCGCCGGCATCAGGCGGGCTGAGCGCCGGCGGTTCGGCTGAGCCGGGTGCGGGCCCGGCCGGCGTGCTCGTGGCGACGCGCCGTTTCATCGTCGCGGTTCTCGTCGTCACCGGCAGCGTGTTCGCTCTGTACACCGGCGCGGTGGGTCCGTACAGCGCACCGGTGCAACGCGGCTTCTTCGTGCTCGTGATCCTGCCGCTCGTGTTCCTGCTCGTACCCGCGAAGCTGTTCGGCAAGCCGGCGCGCAACGCGATCATCGATCTGATTCTGGCTGCCGTATCGATCGTCGTGATGACGTGGCTGCTGCTGGGCTATGAGCGGCTGTTCTCGGAGCCGTTCCTCGGCACGACCGATCTCGTCCTCGGCGTGGTCGGCCTGCTGCTCGTGCTGGAGGCGGTGCGACGCACGGTCGGACCGGTGATCACGCTGATCCTGCTCGTTTTTCTCGAGTACGCGGTGTTCGGCGATCGCGTTCCGGTCGACGGGCTTCGCCATGGCGGTCTGGATCTCGAGACGGTCGTGAGCATCGTGTTCTACAGCACGGACGGCGTGTTCGGCACGCCGATCGGCGTGTGCGCGACGTTCATCGTACTGATGATCATGCTGGGCACGATCCTGACCGCGACGGGCGGCGCGGAGCTGTTCATGAACGTGGCGAAGGTTGTTGGCGGGAGGTTCGTCGGCGGGCCGGCGAAGATCGCGGTGGTCGGGTCCGCGCTGATGGGCATGATCACGGGTGCGACGGTGGCGAACGTCGCGACCACGGGTTCGGTGACGATCCCGATGATGAAGCGTGCAGGCTACACGCCGCGTTTCGCGGGCGCGGTCGAGGCGCTGGCCTCATCGGGTGGTCAGCTGATGCCGCCGATCATGGGCGCGGCGGCGTTCGTGATGATCGACTATCTCGGCATCAGCTACGGTCAGCTGCTCATTCACGCGAGCCTGCCAGCGGGCCTGTACTTCCTGTCCGTGCTGTGGATCGTACACGTGCGCTCCATGCGGCGCGGTCTTGGGGCGGTGCCGCGCGAGGACGTCCCGGACATCCGTCGCGAGCTGGCCGCGCGCGGGCACATGGTGATCCCCGTCGTTGTGCTGGTCGGGCTGCTCGCGATGCGGCACGGCGTCATGTCATCGGCGTTCTGGGCCGTCGCATCGGCGATCCTGGCCAGCACGTTGCGACAGGAAACGCGCATCGACGGCAGGCGGTTCTACGATGCACTGCACGAAGCGATGGCGGCGATGGGTCCGCTCGTAGCGATCTGTGCGGGCGCCGGTATCGTGATCGGCGTGCTCGCGGCGACCGGGCTCAGCCTCAAGATCGCGTACCTGATCGAACAGGTGGCGGCGGGCAGCCTGTTCGTGACGCTGTTGCTCACGATGGTCGCGTGCATCATCCTGGGCATGGGCCTGCCGACAGTCGCCGCGTACGTCGTGCTGGCTACGCTCGTACCGGCATCGCTGATCCGGCTGGGTGTGCCGGATGTGGCGGCGCACCTCTTCATCTTCTACTTCGCGATCCTGTCCGCCATCACGCCGCCGGTCTGTACGGGCGCGTACGTAGCTGCCGGCATCGCGCGCGCCGACCCGATCGAGACCGGCTTCACCGCGCTGCGGCTCGGACTGATCGTGTTCCTGCTGCCGTTCGCATTCGTGTACGAGCCCGCACTGCTCATGATCGGTAGCCCAGGTCAGATCGCGCTGCACGTGGCCACGTGCATCCTCGGCATCGGCTGCTGGGCATACGGACTGGAAGGATGGTGGCGACGCGAGCTCGGCCCGGTTCCGCGCGCGTTCCTCCTCGCCGCCGGCGTCATGCTCATCTGGCCCAGCCTCTGGATCAGCGTTGCCGGGATCGTGGCCGGAGCGGCTGCCTTCGCGATGGTCGAGATCGCGGAGCGGCCGGCCGTGCCGGCCGCTTGAGGGCGCGAGCTTATTCACCGCGGAGCGCGCGGAGAACGCAGAGGAACGGCGTA
>DATKCF010000134.1:0-10629 GCA_035513345.1 Longimicrobiales bacterium | reverse complement strand
CCATCCCACGCCAGCAGCCTGCCCGGCTGCGATTCCTCGAGTGCGCGTTTCACGCACATCAGGCGGTATGCACACAGCGTGTTGAGCGGGTCGGCGTTCTCGGGCCACTCGAACCGCGAGAGCACGCGGCGTGAGTAGCCGAGCGCGACTCGTTCGAGGAAGCCGGGTCTGACGGTATCGGCGACCGGCCCGCCCGCGGCAATGTCCGCGCCGGACTCGAGCCTGCGCAGCAGGTCTGCCGCCGTGTCGAGATCGTCCGTGAAGTCCGCCTGCAGAATCACGACGGAATCCCGCTTCGGGTAGCGCGACATCCGCACGGCCTGGCGCAACAGCATCTCGAGCGTGGCCGCATACCCCAGCCGCTTCTCGTTCCGCATCAGGACGACCGGAAGAACGCGGCGATAGGGATCGAGAACCTGCGCACTGCCGTCGGACGATGCATCGTCGCCTACCAGGATCTGGTAGTCCCGCGGCAGCTCCGCCATCACGTGGCGCAGCTTCCACAGAACGACGCCGACGGTCTTTTCCTCGTTGTGTGTGGGAACGCAGAAATAGATCAAGGGAACTGAACTCGTTTCATGCTGTTCTCTCTCCCGGCCAGCCGGCCGGATCGCGCCTGTGTGCGCCCACTCGAGGCCGGCGACTTCGCAGGCCAGATGTATCTATACCGGTCGACCCCTCGCCGGTTCCTGAAATGCATCATTCAACCGACGGTTTCCGCGACGCGGTCGGTTCCGCGACACCGGGTGACGCGGGCGGTTTCGTTTTCCACCGGCGGTGCTGCCAGAGGTACTGGCCGGGCGATTCCCGGACGGACTGTTCGAGCGAGCGCGCGTACAGGGCGGTAATGGCGTACGTATCCGCTTCGGCGTCACCCGTCGGCTGGAACTCGAGGGGCAGCAGGCGAACGCGAAGCCGGCCATCCGGCTGGCGGATCGGCTCCATGAGGAACAGTGGTGCGCCGGTCCGCAGCGTGAACACGGCGGGCCCGCGCGGTGTCGATGCGAGCCGGTGGAAGAAGGGGACGAAGACGCCGTTGTCGCGCGCGTCCTGATCGGCGACGAGCGTCAGCAGGTGGTTCATGCGCAGCGATTCCAGCGATGGCCTCGTGGCACGGTGCCTGTCGATGACGTGAACGCCAAAGCGGTTGCGCGCATCGAGGATCGCGCGGTCGAAGAGCGGGTTGTTCTGGCGGCGAGCGATCGCATCGAGCGGGAACCCGCTGCCGGCGATCGTGGCAACACCGAGCTCCCAGTTGCCGAGGTGGCCGGCCAGCAGGACGACGCCGCGGCCGCGGTCCAGCGCATTGCTGAGGATGTCGCCGCCCTCGAGATACGACTGTTCCATGGCCGCGCGCTGTCCGCCGGGCGAGGCGCGCAGTGTGGCGATCGCTTCGCGGGCCAGGTGCGCGTACGACTGCAACGCGATGTCGGCTCGCCAGTCAGCGTCGCGGTCGCCGAACGCGATGCGCAGGTTCGATTCGACGACTTTCCTGCGAACGCCGATGCGGTAGCCGAGCCGGCCGGCGGCCGCTGCCGTTCTCGAGGCGAAATGACCGGGCAGCAGCCGGCTCGCAGCTACGGCCGCGGCGACTGCGGCGAACTCGATCCGGTGCGCGATCGTCGGCTGCCTGCCGGCTTCGATCGAGTTCTGCATGCCGGGCACGCGCGGCGAGCTGGTGTTCACCCGCCCAGCACGTCGCGGTACACGTCGACGACACTGTCGACCGTGAGCTGGATGCGATAGTCGACCAGCCGTTTGCGCTGTCCTTCGACCATCTTCCTCCGCAGTTCCGGCTCATCGCGGATGCGGCGCACGGCTGCAGCCAGAGCGGCCGCGTCATCGAGAGGGTACAGGCTGCAGCCGGTTTCGGCGTGAACGGGCGCGAGCAGTTCGCCGGGGCCGGCATCGGCGGGCGCGATTACGGGCACGTCGAGCGCCATCGCATCCAGCAGGCTGGTGCCCAGCGCCTCGCCACGCGACGTGAAGACGAACGCACTGAACTCGCGGATGAACGGGCGCGCGTCAGCGGTCGCTCCAACCAGGCGAACATTCGCGCCGACGCCATGCGCCTTGACGGCCCCTTCAATGGCCGGCCGCTCCGGTCCCTCGCCCACGATCACCCATAGAATCGAGCGTTCGATCGCGGCCGCGTGCGGAATCAGCTTCTGGTTCTTGAACTCGAACATCGCGCCGACCGTGCCGGCCAGGAACTCCTCGTCATCGACGCCGAGCCGGTCGCGCAGTGTTGGTGTGGCTTTCGCGAGCTGCTTCACCTCATCGATGTCGATCGCGGAATGGACGACCCGAATGCGCGACTCGTTGATGCCGCTCTCGATCAGCCTGCGCTTCACTGCTTCCGTAATGGCTATTACGCGGGCGGGCCTGTTCCAGACGGCCGGCCTGGCGGCGAAATGGAGGCGCCGCGTCGCGACGATCGGCTTCTTGCGCAGCCATGCCGGCACCAGCGCCAGTTGTAGTGCGTGACCGTCGTGACAGTGGATCAGATCATAATCCTTCGCCAGCATGTGGATCGCGCGGGCAACACCGATATCGGTGCCGCCCCGCCAGCGCATGGCGGCCACGGGCAGGCTCTCGGCGCGCAGCCGGCGCTCGAGCGGACTGGCGGCGGGACACAGGCAGAACTGCCTGATGTGCCTGCGCTCCAGTTCGTGCATCAGCAATCGCACCTGGTTCTGGCCGCCGCCCCAGCGATGCGCGCCATCGAGATGCAGGATCCTCATGGCTCGCGATACCGTTCGAGCGCAACTGCCACTTTCGCGATAACCGCGTCCACCGTGATCCGCTCCATCCTGTTGTGTTTCGGGTCGAACCGACTCGGGTCCGGCGACTCGTCCGGCTCCGTGTACGCGTCGATCCACAGATCCTCGTACGCGCGGTAGGGTCCGACTCGCCACGGATTGGTGTGGCCATACAGCCCGACGACCGGCACGCCGAGCGCACGCGAAATGTGTACCGGACCGGTATCGGGCGCGATCACGACGCGGCTGCCGCCGATCAGCCAGGCCATCCGGCGAACGCCATCGCCCATGGCGTCGATGACCGGCACACCTGCTCGCCGGATGATGGCGCTCGCGATGGCACGCTCCCGTTCTGACGGCCCGCCCACCAGTACGGGTTGCAGTCCCAGCTCGTGGTACGTCCGGTCCACGACGTCCGCCCACCGTTCCGTCACCCAGTCCTTCAGCGCGTTCGCCGATGCGGGCACGATGGCGGCTACCGGCCGCTCGATTCCGGCGAAGAAGGCATCGCGCTGCTCGCGTTCGGCTGCGGCCGGCGTCAACCGCCATTCCAGCGGCTCCGCCGCGACGCCGAGCGCCTTCGCGAACTCGAGGAACATGTCCTGCGTGTGCGCCCGCGGCCTCGCGGACAGCCGCTCGGTACTGGCAAGCCAGACACCATCGCGCGCGCGGTCCCGCCCGAATCCGAGCCTTCGGGGTGCACGCGTGAGCAGCGACGGAAACAGGCTCTTGAAATAGACATTGAAGTTGATCGAGAGGTCGGGCCGGTCACCACGCAGCTGGCGACTCAGAGCGCGCACGCCCGCCAGTCCGTCCTTCTTGTGGAACGGCACGACGCGGTCGATCGCGTGATGTCGTTCGAGAATCGGCGCGGGCATCGGCTCGACGACCCACGTCACGCGGATGTCGGGCCTCGCCCGCCGTATGGCGCACGCGATCGGCAGCCCGTGTACGACATCGCCGAGCCCCGTGAGGAGAACGATACGGACGTGGCGCACATCGTCGAGACCGGCGGGCGGATCCGGTGTGTGCTCATCGGCCAGCAGGTCATGGCTCGCAACCGGGTTCACGTCCGCAGCGCGCGCTCCGGCCGCGCATCGGGCTCGCCTGCCGCGGCCCGCGTCTCGAACTGCAGCCGGTGCAGGTGCGCGTACAGGCCGGCCTCGGCCAGCAGCTCGTCGTGCCGACCCTGCTGGACGACGCGGCCTTCGTCGAGGACCAGTATGCGATCCGCATGACGGATGGTCGACAGCCGGTGCGCGATCACGAACACGGTGCGGCCGGTGAGCAGGCGTTCGATCGCTTCCTGGACCAGCCGCTCGGACTCGGAGTCGAGTGCGGATGTCGCTTCGTCGAAGATCAGAATTGGCGGGTCGCGCAGGATCGCGCGTGCGATCGCGAGGCGCTGCCGCTGTCCGCCGGACAGTCGCGTGCCACGTTCGCCGAGCAGAGTCTGGTAGCCGTTCGGCAGCCGTACGATGAACTCGTGTGCATTGGCCGCGTTCGCCGCCGTCTCGATGTCGGACTGCGGCACGTCCTTCAGTGCATACGCGATGTTCGAGCGCACAGTGTCATGGAACAGCACCGTCTCCTGCGTGACGATTCCGAACCCGGTGCGCAGCGAGCGCGCATTGAACTCGCGCAGGTCGATGCCATCGATGGTGATGCGGCCTTCGGTCGGGTCGTAGAAGCGCGCGACCAGATCGACCAGAGTTGTCTTGCCCGCTCCGCTCGGGCCGACCAGCGCAATGACCTCGCCCGGCCTGACCTCGAACGAAACGTTCCGCAGAACCGGCTCGTCGGATTCGTACTCGAAGCTGACGTTCTCGAAACGGATCGCATCAGTGAACCCGGTGAACGTGCGCGAATCCCGGGATTCACCCATGTCGATCGGCGTGTCGAGGAACTCGAACACGCGTTCGGCGGCCGCGAGACCCGGCTGCACGGTGGACGGGAACTTCGCCAGCCATTTCGCGGGCGAATACATCTTGAGGCTGTAGCCGATGAACGCGATGAACTGGACGCCCGTGATCTCGGGCGGTGTGGCGAGTACGAGCCGAGTGCCGTACCAGAGAAGAAAGATCGTGCCGACCGAGCCGAGCGTTTCGGCCAGCGGCCCGGCCAGCGCGCGCAGCCGCTCGGTCCGTACGACGGACTTGAAGTAGTCGTGGGTGAGCTTGTGGAACCGTGTCGCCTCGAATGACTCGGCGGCGGCCGCCTTGACCTGCCGGATCCCGCCGACCGTCTCCTGAAGGTGCGACGTGACTTCGCCGCCGAGGTGCAGGATGCGGTGATCGCCTTTCCGCAGGCGGACCAGCAGTCTGCGCCAGATGCCGAACATCACGGGCAGTACGAGCGCGGCAACGAGGGTCAGGTTGACGGAGATGAGGATCATCATTGCGAGCATGGCCACGATCTCGAGCACGGATGTCACGAACTTGGCGATGTTCCTCGTCACCAGTGTCCGCAGCATCTCGATGTCGTTCGTGAGCCGGGCAATGATCTGGCCCGCGCGGGTCCGGCCGAAGAATCGGAAATCCAGCTCGAGCACGTGGTCGTAGACCTGGTTCCGAATGTCTCGCGTGACGCCCTGCTCGAGTCGCACGACAAGCACGGTCTGCAGATAGTCGAACACGTTCTTCAGCATGAACACGGCGAAGATCAGGCCGATCAGAACGGGCAGCGCGTCCGCCGGCTGTGACAGGTCGACCAGCCGGCCGACGGTCCGCTCGATCAGACCGTCCATCGTGTTGATCGGCGCGCCCGTCGTTACGACTGTCGCCGTATCCGATCCCGCGTTCGTCAGCGCGTCGAGGAACGGAATGATCATCACGAAGCTGAGCGCGTCGAACGCGGCGAATCCTATTGTCGCCAGTGTGGCCACGAAGAGGAGTGTGCCGTACGGACGCAGGTACGACAGCACCCGGCCGTACAGTCGCACGTTCGTCGTCCGCTGTGCGGGCGTCGGTCCCGTCACGGCGACTTTCACGTCGGCCTTCACGTCGGCTGACGCGGCGGGTCCGGCGCCGGACGTCGGCGGAGGCGACACGAAGTCAGCGTCCCGCCCGTGGTGTCATGGACGCGACCGGCAGGATCATCTCCTCCGGACTGATGCCGCCGTGCAGGAACGATCCACGGTAGCGCGCCTGGTACTCGCGCAGCTTGGTCGGATACACGAAGAAGAAGTCCTCGGTGGCAAGGAGGTAGTTGGTCGAGCGTCTGGCGGGCGGAAACCGCAGGTCCGCCTCCTCACGAACGGAGAATACCGACTCCGGCTGCTCCGCGCGCAAGTCGAGCCCGAACTTGTAGCGCAGGTTGCTGGTCGCGTCGCGTCGCGCGTAGATCGTGACGGGCCGCTCGCACAGGATCGAGCCGTGGTCTGTCGTCATCACGACATTGACGCCACGTGCGGCGGCCTCGCGCAGGATCCGCAATGCCGAGCTGCGCTCGAACCACTGCAGCGTCATTGCGCGCAGGGCCGGCACATCGCGCGCGACTTCCATCAGGATCGTGGACTCGCTGCGCCCGTGCGTCAGGAGGTCCACGAAGTTGAACACGATGGCGGTCACACCATCGCCTGTCGTAGCGGTGCGGACCCGGCGCACGAGGTCGTCGCCTGCGGCATCCGTGAACACCTTCTCGTAGTGGACCGGCACGTCGCGGCCCGTGATGCGGCGCAGCTGGTCCTTCAGCAGCTTGTCCTCGAACGCGTTGAGGCTGCCCTCCTCCGTGGCCCACCAGTCCGGGTGCCGCAGCGAGATCATGTCCGGGTATTCTCCACCGAAGATGGCGTTGCGCGAGTACGGCGTGGCGGTCGGCAGGATACTGGCGTACAGGTCCTCCTCGATGTCGAACAGCTCGCCGAGCACTGGCCGGATCACTCGCCATTGGTCGAGCCGCATGCAGTCGATGACGATGAACAGCAGCGGACCCGCGTCCAGGCGAGGCACCACGTAACGCGGCACCAGATCGATGGACAGCGCCGGCCGGTCCGGATCACGGTCACGGACCCAGTCCGCGTAATGGTCGCGGATGTAGCCGCCGAACTTCCGGCGGACCTCGATCCGCAGCTGTTCGACCGACTCGAGCAGCCCGCGTTCGCCCGCGCCGTGCAGCCGCAGCTCCCACTCCGTCAGTTCGTTGTGGAGCGCGAAGAAATGCTGCCAGTGTGATGCCTCGTCGCGCATCATCGACAACTGGCCCCAGCGCGCCGCGAAGTCCTGCGCCGCACGCTGCTGCCGGAGCTGCGATCCCTCGAGCAGCCTCGTGACCACGGACAGGACCTGTCGCGGACTGGCCGGCTTCACCAGATAGTCGTCGACCCGGCGGCCGATCGCCTCGACCAGCGTCCGGTCCTCCTCCGATTTCGTGACCATCACGATTCTCGCCTGCGGCGCCTCCCGCCGCAGTTCGCTCAGGACGTCCAGACCCCGACGACCCGGCATCTGCTCGTCCAGCAGCACCAGGTCGTAGCTCTGCAGCTTCGCCATCTCGATACCGTCGTCACCATTCGTCGTGGTGTCGACAGCGTATCCGCGCTGGCGCAGAAACATCAGATGCGGCTCGAAGCGGTCGACCTCGTCGTCGATCCACAGGATCCGCCTGGCGGTCTGATTCATCCATACCGTTCGTTGCAGGCTCGGAACATGATGGTACACCGCTGGTTCCGGCGGGTGGCCGCGGGGCCGGGAAACGAGGTCAGGGCGAGTACCGTTCCAGAGCCAGCCCGACCTTGTCGCAGACGGCGTCCACCGTCACCCGCTTCATTCCTTCAGGCCGGTGCCTCATGCTGAGCTCATACTCCTCGCCTTCGAATCGAGCGTACCCGTCCACGATCAGGTCCGTGAATCGACGATACGGGCCATAGCGCTTCGGATTCGTCGCGCCGTACAGGCCGACGACTGGGACATCGAGCGCTCGGGCCATGTGCAGAGGTCCGGTATCCGGGCTGATGACGAGGCGGCTGCCGTCGAGCAGCCACAGCAGGCGGCGCACGTCATCGCCCAGCGCATTGACAACCGTTTCCGCGCGCGTTTCCGCGAGCACCGACAGCACCGCTTCCCGCTCGACCCTGGCCGGCCCGCCGACGATGATGGGCTGGAGCCCGAAATCGGATTCGAGCCGCTCGATCAGCCGCGCGTACCGGTCCGGCATCCAGTTCTTGCGCGGCTTGCTGGTCGCAACGACGACCGCGCAGGGCGGCCTGTCGAAACTCGCGAAGAACTCGCGTTGCGCGGAACGTTCCTCGTCGGACAGCTCGAGCCGCCATTCGATCGGCAGGGGATCGACGCCGAGGTACTCCAGAAACTCGAAGTACTGATCCTGCACGTGGCCGGTTGGCCGCTTCGGGATGCGATCCGTCGTGAACAGCCAGTTCATGTCGCGGGCGCGGGCGCGATCGAACCCGACCTTGATTGCGGCGGGCACGAGCGCCGTGATCAGCCCGGCCTTGAGGTACACCTGCAGTGCGAGCAGCAGATCGAAGCTGCGGCCGCGGAACCGGTCGGCCAGCTCCTGATACGAGCGCCACGCATCAGCGCCCCGACGCCGCTGGAAGAGCACGAACTCGTCGACCGCCGGATGGTCGCGCACGAGCATGTGCGGCACCGGCTGGATGATCCATGTGATCTTCGTGTCCGGCCACGCGCGCTTCAACGCGTTCACGACCGGGAGCACGTGGACCGCGTCGCCCAGCGCGCTGAGCATCACGATCGCGATCGACCGCGGCGGCCATTCATTCGTGCTCGTCATTGCGGTCGCACCTGTGGCGGCGGCAGGGCTCGCGGACGGCGGACCGATCCCGCCCCGGGCCCGACCTTCCGGCTCAACCACTCGCGCCTTCCTCGAACGCGTCGAACTCGGCACCGATCGTCTCGCCCGTCCGTTCCTCGAGCTTGCTCGCCGACTGTCGTATCCTGGTCTTCATCCGGTTCAACTCGCGGGCCGAGACCCTGCCAGCGATGCGGCACCGATCGAGATCGAGGAGGTACGTGAGCGGTCTGCCGGAACGCATTGCGACCAGCACGTTGCGGAGGTTGAGGTCGGCGTGGACCAGACCGGCGAGCGCTGTCGCCCGCACCAGCCGGCCCGCAGCCCACCACGCGTTGCGCCTCGCCTCCGCGTCGAGCCTCGCCTCGCCGAACGTCACGTCCGCGAGTGTCGTCGCGTCCGGTATGTAGTCCGTCGCAAGGTCACCGCGGTAGAACATGCCCGCGGGATGGACGACCGCCGCGGCGACTGCCGGTGTCGGTATGCCGCGTGCACGGCCGATCGCGTTGATCCACAGCTCGTGGAATGGCCGGGGCGCGCCGATCCGGACGTATCGGTCGCCGAGCACGGGCGCGATCAGGCCGCCACGGCGATAGTGCCGCACGGCCAGCCGTGCGAGCGGTGAATCGATGACGTGAACGGGACCGCGACCCTCGCGAGACTCGACCGCGTGTGCTGCGGCGAATGCGCTCAGCGAGCCGTCCGACTCGATTGCGCCACGCACGAAGTCCCCCAGACCCTGCCGCGCGACAAACATGGTTCCGGCCACAACGCCCGCTTCGTAACCGCTCGGAAGTCGCATGCGTTGCCCGGCGCCCCGCCTATGTCGACCGGTAGATGCCGACGCGCAAGGGCGGGTCCACGGTGTACTGGAACGTCAGCCTCGTGTCCGGACCGGACGCGTCGCTGCCCTGCTTCCCCCGCGTCTTCGGGTGGTCGACACCCTGCTCGTTCTGTACGACCAGTATCTGGTCCGGCTCGAGACCGCTTTCCAGACCGACCAGCTCGGTCTCGAGATCAACC
Organism: Longimicrobiales bacterium; assembly: GCA_035513345.1. Lineage (GTDB taxonomy): Bacteria > Gemmatimonadota > Gemmatimonadetes > Longimicrobiales > RSA9 > DATKCF01. The sequence continues at coordinate 1,075 of DATKCF010000134.1, read as the reverse complement.
AGCAACGCCTCCTCGACTTCGCCCTGGACGTTGCCGGCGTGCGTCGGCGACAGGATCCGGTTCTCGACCAGCTCGTACCGGCCTTCGAAACCGGCCGCCTCGACCGTCAGGTCGCCGGTCCTCGTGAAGCCGATCTCCGTCATTGCGCGGGAGTCAAAGTTCGGCCTGACACTCACGTAGTTCTTGCCATACCGGCGCAGAATCATCATACCTCCGTTGAGTTCCATGTTCCGGGCCCGAAGCTAGGGTCTGCCCGCGGGCCGCGGCCAGTCCCGGCGCTTTCTTCCTCTATCCGGCGGTCGGGGTTTCACGCTGGGGACGCTGGGGGAGCGGAGGTCGCTGCGACGGATTACTTGTTTTTGAACTCACGGCGGAGCATGGGTCGACGCGCACTCGGCCTGGGATCGGCGTCAGACAGTTCCGCAGCCATGTGGTGTCTACACACCCACGCCCGACCCTGAACTGACCATCCAGGACCGGGCCCAGGACCAGAAGATCCCCCCAAAAACAATCCGGTTGCCTGCCCGGAGTCGGCGCCATCAGAAAGCGGGAGAACAGCAGCGTCCTCCGCCCCCATCGCGTACTCCGCGTGGAACAGCCGTCCGGCAAGAAGCCGTCCGCGTCCGGGGAGCAGGCGTCAGTGGAGAGTTGCCCTTCTGTTTCTCGCCGGAACCGGTGGAAGCTTGCCGTGACAGCCGTCACCATTGCTATTATGCGTACCATGGCCGACGAATCGACGCGTGGGGGCGATGTGACCGTCCTGCTCCGTGCCGCCCGCGAAGGCGACCGCGACGCGCTGGACCGGCTCATGCCGCTGGTCTACGACGAGCTACGCGGCATGGCAAGGCGGCAGATAGGTCGCGAGCGCGAGGGCCACACACTGCACGCCACGGCACTCGTGCACGAGGCGTACTTCAAGCTCGCGGGCGGCGGATTCGATGCCGGTGACCGCGCCCATTTCCTGTCCATCGCGGCACGCGCGATGCGACAGGTCCTGGTCGACCACGCACGCACCCGCGACGCACAGAAGCGCGGCGGCGGCTGGGCCCGCACCACGCTCGGCAACGCGGATGTC
>DATKCF010000133.1:0-3772 GCA_035513345.1 Longimicrobiales bacterium | reverse complement strand
CTCCCCGACAGTACCCGCTCGCCCGACGCCGCGCCGGTGATACGCTTTCGAGCGTTCGCCGGCGCGGCGGTTTTTCTTGCGCGTCCTTTTGCCACGGGCCGCGTCGGGTCCTATTTCTCCCTGCGAACGGAGGCGCAGGTGAAAGGAAAGTCGGAGTTCGTTGTGGTGGCCAACCGGTTGCCGGTCAATCGCGTACGGCGGGAGGGCACCACAACGTGGAGGAGCAGCCCCGGTGGCCTCGTGAGTGCGCTGGCTCCGATCCTTCGCGAACGAACCGGCGACTGGATCGGCTGGCCGGGATTCGCCGGCGACGTACCCGAACCATTCGAGTTCGACGGCATCCGTAACCGCCCGGTCGCCCTGACCAAGCGTGAACTCGCCAGCTTCTACGAAGGCTTCTGCAATCGTACGATCTGGCCGCTCTACCACGATGCGATCCGGCCGCCGATTTTCCACCGCAACTGGTGGCGCCCGTACGTTGAGGTGAACAAGCGGTTTGCCGAGGCGGCCGCGAGCACGGCGGCCCGCGGCGCCGCGGTCTGGATCCACGACTACCAGTTGCAGCTCGTGCCCGGCCAGCTGCGGGCTCTGCGGCCGGACCTCAGAATCGGGTTCTTTCTTCATATCCCGTTTCCGCCCGTGGAGCTGTTCGCGCAACTGCCGTGGCGAACGGAGATTCTCGAGGGCCTGCTCGGCGCGGACGTGGTCGGTTTCCAGACGCGACTGGGCGCGCGCAACTTCCGGGAGCTGAGCCGGCGTTTCTGCAATGCGTCGCCCGTGGGTGGCGCGTTGCGGTTCGAAGGCCGGAAGATCCGGTCGCGAGCGTTTCCGATCTCGATCGACGTCGAGCAGTACAGAACACTCGCGCACGACGAAGAGACGGCCGCGCGGACGGCCGAGTTCAAGCGCCGCGTCGGCAAGCGCCGGATCCTCCTGGGTGTCGACCGACTCGATTACACGAAGGGAATCGATACGCGGCTGAAAGCGTTCGGCGAACTGCTGCGGTCCGGGCGTGCGTCCGGTGCCGACTGCGTTTTCGTGCAGGTCGCGGTTCCGAGTCGCGAGCGTGTGGCGGAGTACAAGGAGCTGCGGTCGAACGTTGGCCGGATCGTAGGCAACATCAACGGAGAGTTCGGCGAGATCGGGCAGCCCGTGATCCACTACCTGCGGCGCAGCCAGCCCATGGACCAGCTCGTGCCGCTCTACGCCGCGGCGGATGTCATGGTCGTGACACCGTTCCGTGATGGGATGAACCTTGTCGCGAAGGAGTACGTCGCGTCACGGCCCTCGCCCACGGGCGCGCTGATCCTGAGCGAGTTCGCTGGAGCGGCGGACGAACTGCGGTCGGCGCTGCTGGTGAATCCGCATGACGTCGACGGTCTGGTGGACGCGATGGAACGTGCGCTCGCGATGAAGCCGGGCGAGCAGGCGCGCCGGATGCGGGCGCTCCAGCGTGCGATCAATCGCAATACGGTCTACGACTGGGCCAAGTCGTTCGTCGACCATCTCTCCGACGTGGCGTCGTGACCGATGTGGATCGTGCGCTGGAGCGTGTTGTAGCCGCACCCACATTGCTGGTCGCGTCGGATTTCGATGGCACGTTGTCGCCCATCGTGGTCGACCCGTCCGTTGCGGCGCCGCTCGAGTCCGCCACCGCTGCACTCGCTCATCTTGCGGATCTGCCGGACACGCACGTCGCGGTCGTGAGCGGGCGTGCGCTTGCGGACCTGCGCGTACGAGCGCGCGTACCGGCTGGCGTGCACCTGATCGGCGGTCACGGAACCGAGATCGGGTCCCTGCCGGGTCTGCGCCTTTCGACCGGGCAGTCGGCAATGCGCGAGCGGATCGAGCGAGAGCTGGCTGAACTCGCCGCGACGGCGGCCGGGTTCCTCGTCGAGCCGAAGCCGGGCAGTGTTGCCTTCCACTACCGCAATGCGGACCCCGCCGCTGCGGCCCGCGCGCTCGACGTCGTGCACAACCTCGCCGCCGGTATCGACGGTGTTACCTTGAAGGAAGGCAAGATGGTCGTGGAACTGGCGGTCACCGAAGGCGACAAGGGGACGGCGATACTCCGACTCGCCCGCTCGCTCGGCGCCCACGCCACGCTCTACATCGGCGATGACCTGACGGACGAGGACGCGTTCGCGGCACTGGGCCCGGCTGACCTCGGTATCAAGGTCGGCGACGGGCCGACCCGGGCCGAATGCAGGGTCGACGACCCTGCTGCGGTGGCCGCGCTGCTTCACCGGGTGCTCGCGTTGCGGGCGGCCCGCGTCGCTTGACGGGCCACGTCTCTGCCTGCCGTTCACGAAGCAAGGATCGAAAACGCACAGCGCAACGGAGCCATCATGCCGGTCAGAAAAGCTGCTGCCGTGCCCGCCGAGCCGGTGCGCGCCGGGAAGGACACGCGCATCCAGGTCCTCATCGGCGCCGACGAGGGCCCGAACTTCGCACTGCGCCGATTCATCATGGAGCCGGGCGGTGGCATGCCCCGCCATGTGAACGAAGTCGAGCACGAGCAGTATGTGCTTCGGGGCCGCGCACGCATCGGCATTGGCGATGACGTGTTCGAGGTATCCGCTGACGATGTGGTCTACATACCGGCCGGTGCGCCGCACTGGTACGAGGCCACGGGCGACGAGGCCTTCGAGTTCCTCTGCGTCGTGCCGAACCGGCCGGACTCGATCCGCATTCTGGAGGACGGCGAGCGATGATCACGCGGACCTCCGCCTACGCGCTCGAGGCGGCAATTCTCATTGCCTCCAGGAACGGCGAGCGCGTGACGGCCGCTGAACTCGCAGATGAACTCGCCGTACCCGCCAACTATCTGTCGAAAATCCTCAACAGGATGGCCAGAGCGCGAATCCTCGAGTCCGGCCGAGGCCCGCGCGGCGGGTTCCGGCTCGGGCGCGAGCCGTCCTCGATCGCCATCGAGGATGTCGTCGGCCTGTTCGAGGATGTCAGCGGTTCGCGCCGGTGCCTGCTCGGCCGCGGGAAGTGCACCGATGCCGCCGGCTGCGCAATGCACGACAGGTGGAAAAAAGTCAGCGGGCCGTTGTTCGACCTGCTCCAGAACACGACACTTGCGTCCCTGGTCGCGGACCGCGGACGTCGCGCTCAGAACGGAGCAACTCGAAAGCGGACCGCGCGGGCGCGGCACTGATCGGGCCCGCCATCGTCAGAAGTCCTTTCTCATGAAGACCCTCAGCCCGAACGCGATCGGCGCGGCCAGCCATAGCGTCAGTGCGGCGATCGCAACGCTCAGTCCGAGTGGTCCGCCGAAGAACTCGCGGAATACGGCACCCGTGTAGCCCATCAGCGCGGACACGTCGAAGTTCAGCATGAGTACGATGCGCGCTAGATCGACGGGGTTCAGGAGCATGAGTGCGAGCAGCGGGCGCTCGAGCGGATAGGCGTGAAACGCGTTGGCCGCCACCAGCACCAGCGCGTCATAGACAACCGCCAGCAGGATCCACACGAGTAGCGCCATGCCCATGCCGCGTACGCGGTCCTCGAACCTGAAGGCGATCGCGAACGCGAGTGCGGTGAAGATTCCGGTGAGGAAGACGCCCGCAACGCAGAGCGTCACGACAATCATGGCGGTCGCAGGGTCTGCGATGCCGCGGATCACGACCGGCACCAGCACGCCGACGAGGAACGCCGCCGCCATGGGCAGTGCAAGGCCGATGTACAGGCCGCCGAACAGCTGGCGTCGGTTCACCGGCTGCGACAGGAGCAGCTCGTTGAACTCGCGCGAATTGTAGACGAACAT
>DATKCF010000132.1:0-9301 GCA_035513345.1 Longimicrobiales bacterium | reverse complement strand
AACGAAACGCCGTACTCATTCGATTCGGTTGCGCGTGGCCGGATCGTCTTTGACAACGCATGCATCCGGTGCCACGGGCTCGATGCGCCGGCCGATTCGGCGCCGGCAATGCGTGAGGTGGCCGTCCGTTACCGCGTCGAGCTCGGGGATGAGGTGGCGGTTGTCGAGCGGGTTGCCGCGTGGATCGGCGCGCCGTCCGCCGATCGCGCGCTGCTGGAGGCGAGCGCTGTCGAGCACTGGAAGCTCATGCCGCGTGTCGCTCTCGATCGGGACCTGGCAGTAGACGTCGGACACTTCGTCTGGTTCCTTGGCCAGGCGCCGCCGGACACGGGCGCCGCCGCGCGGCGCTGATCCCGCCAGTCCCGTGCGGCCGGGGGTCCTGGCAGGCGGAATCAGAAGCCGACGGATATGCTGGCGATCATGTACCTGGCCTTCGGCAGGGGCATGTTCACCGGATAGTAGGTGTCGACGCTGAAGCCCTTGAACCTGTGACCTTCGATCTTGAGCACGGCGTTCGGCAGGACCATCCAGGCGATGCCCAGAGCATGATCGTGTGCGAAAACTATGTCGAGATCGCCGACTGGCGTCGGCACGGTGACCTTCGAGTACTCCGTCTGCAAATTCAACGAGACCGTCGGCGCGATCAGGAATCCGAGCTGAGCGTACTCGGCGTCGAACACATATGCGTCGGACCTGGCCTGCTGGATCTCGGCGCGCGCCGTGAGCCGACCCAATTGTGACTCGCCTGAGACGATCCATGTCCGGGATCCGCTCAGAGGTTCGCCGGTGGGACCCGTCTCGTCGTATCGGCTTGCCCCAACGCCGATACGGGTGCCCGCGATCGGTGTTTCAAGCCACAAATGGGCACCAACGGCCGAACGAACGTCAATCGTCGCGACGACCGGACCGGTCGGCGTATTGAGAGCCAGGTCCAGGTCGAACTGGCCGCCGGAAACCTCCGCGTAGAGCGACCATGGGTGTTGCGCGCGGAAACGGTAGCCGATCACGGCGCCATCGAGCGTTTCAGCGCTCTCGAGGTAGAAGTGCAACGGTGCGCGAAAGAACGGCAGGGCGGTCCCCACGTTCCGGGTCTCGTTGAAGATGCCGCCAGGCAGCGGTACCTTGCCTACCCGGACCGAGCCCTCGCCGAACCTGCGCTCATAGAATGCCCAGCCGAGTGCGACATGCTCGTCCTGAAGCAGGCTGTTCCCGATGCGACGATGGTTGAACTGGAGAACGAGCCGGTCCGCGTCACCAAGGCGATAGCCGAACTGGAGCGCGACCGACCGGTAGTCGACCGTGCCCGCGTCCCCGGGTATGCCCGCAACGGGGTTGTCCCATGCACGGGCCCAGCCCTGTGTCAGGAAGCCGTGTATCGAGAGCGGATTCTCGTCCGGCACCTGTGCTGCCAGCGATCCCGGCGCAAGTAACAGCGAGGCGATCAGGATGCGGACAGTCGCGTTTCCGGACTTCCTGGCAGTGAATCTCCTTCCATTCGAGAACAGCATGTCAACGAGCGTCGGACCCGTCTGTCGGCTGTGGTGCGTCATGGCGTGATCCTCAATGGCCTGACGCCGGCTCCGAGCGGCGTGCCCGGCGAGACGTATCCGATGCCATCCGTCGTGGCCCTGACGTAGTCGACGATCTCGCGATCCGTCGATCGCTCGGGCGGCGGGACCGCGCGGCCCGAGAAGATCTGTTGCTGCCAGTACGCCGCCAGGGCGGACGCGGAACGCCGGTGCACACGCTCCGCGAACGATCTGCGGACCTGCGCGGTTGTCCGCTGTTCGACCAGCTGGATAGCCCGCCCGCCTTCCCACTGACGGATCTTCTTCAGGAACATCCTGGACAACTGATCGACCGTGATCGAGTCGATCGGGTTCTCGACATTGACGACGACTACGAACTGAGCCGCCTGCACGCGATCCGGCATATTCGAGCGTGCGGCCATGACCGGCATCCCCAGGACTGCCAATGCGCAGAACGATCCGATCGCGGCGCGACGCAGGACGGACCTGCCCGAGCCTGACGACACGGCAGTGGTCCGGTGCCCGCCCGGTCCGTTGAGCATTCGTTCTCGTTTCATCATCGTCCTCAGAATCCAACGGCGAAGCTGGCAATGAAGTAGGTCGACTTGCCGGGTGGTCCCTGGAAGCCGGTAAACGTGTCGAGCGCGTGGCCTTCGAATCCGTGCAGCTCGAACTTGAGCGCAGTATTCGCCCACACCGACCAGACCAGGCCGCCGGCCAGGTCGCGGGCGTAGTCGACTGTCAGTTCCTGGCCGGGAAACGTCACAAAGACGTCGGCGTACTCGCCCTGCACATTGAACGTCAGGTTCTCCAGCAGACGGTAGCCGACCTGTGTCTGGACGGCTTCGTAGCTGTAGCCGCGCGAGTCGGCCTTCACGTACTCTGCGCGCCCGGTCACGCGATTCCACAGGATCTCGCCGGACAGTTGCCATGACGAGTACCAGGTCGAGTCGTCGGTCCCATCGTGTCTGTATCGATGTCCACTCAGTCCGATGCGCGTTCCGGGCATCGGCGCATCGAGCCAGAGCTGCGCACCGTGTACGGATCGGGCGTAAATCGATTCGACAAACGATATTCCAGGCTCGTGCCTCACGTAGTCGAACTGGTAGCCGCCGCCGAACACCTCGGCCTGCAACGACCACGGCTCGTGCGCGAAAAACCGGAATCCGGCGGCCGCACCGTCGATCGTTTCCGCGCTCTCGAAATAGATGGTGAAGGGAGCACGGTAGAAGGGCAGTGCCGTACCGACATGGCGGATCTCGTTGAACAGACCGCGTGGCATGGGAAGCTTGCCAAGGCGGATCGATCCTTCGCCGAGCACGCGCCGCTCATAGAAGCCCCAATCGAGGCTGATCGTGTTGGCGTCACCCGCCAGGATGTTGAGGCCGAGGCGACGGTGGCTCAGTTGAACGACGAGCTTGTCGAGCGCCGAGAAATTGTAGCCGACCTGCAGAGCGACGGCGCGGTAGTCGAGTGTGAATGCACCGTCCGGTGCGCCGGCAATCGGATTGCCCCAGGCACGGGCGAATCCCTGGGTGAGGTAGCCGTGTATCGAGATCGGCGAGTCGGCCCTGGCCTGTGCCCGGGCCGGCACTGCCTGCCACAGGCATAGCAGTGCCCCGGCAAACGGCGCGAGCCGTCGAATCGACGGAGTCGTGAAGCTTCGCATGGTTCGGTTCTCCAACATGGGCATCAGCTCGCCTCTGCGAGGGCTGGTTGTTGGCGTTCTGACCGAGCGGCCGGCGGCGGTCTTCCGTCGAGGGCTTCGCGGAGCACGCGCATCAGTGCGGGCGGCGTGAACGGCTTCTCGATGAAGAGGTGCCCGCCCTCGAAGATGTCGGGTTGGACGACGGCGCCCTCGGAGTAACCGGACATGAAGATGACCCTGGTGTCCGGTCTCGCCTGGATCAGACGTTTGACCAGTTCCGGTCCACCCATCTTCGGCATCACGACATCGCTGAGCAGGATGTCGATGTGGCCAATGTGACTGTCAGCAGCAGCGAGTGCCTCGATGCCGTTGCCTGCCTCGATCACGCGGTACCCGGATTGCGTGAGTCCGCGCACAATGACCGACCGGACCGAGGGCTCGTCCTCGGCAACCAGCACGATCTCGCCGCCACTGGTCGAAGCGGGCTTCTGTTCGTCGGGCTCCGCCGGGCTGTCGATTCCGGCGGCCGGTTCACGCGGCAGGTAGATGAGGAACGTCGTGCCCTTGCCGAGTTCACTCGTGACCTCGACCTCACCGCCACTCTGCCGGACGATGCCGTACACTGTGGCGAGACCGAGACCGGCTCCGCCCGCCAGGCCCTTCGTCGTGAAGAATGGCTCGAAGATCTGCTCCAGGGTGGCGTGATCCATGCCCACGCCGGTGTCCGCGACTTCCAGCACGACGTAGCTTCCGGACGAGACTCGCCGGTCGGGGCCCGTGTCGCCCTCAGCGATGTCGACGTCGCGCGTGCGCAGCGTGACCGTACCGCCGGCCTCGTTCATGGCGTCGCGTGCGTTGAGCACGAGGTTCAGGATGACCTGCTCGATCTGTGTCGGATCGATGCGTACGCTGCCCGGGTCTCCTGTCGTCTCGTGGTCGATCGCGATGTCCGCACGGATCATCGGACGCAGCATCCGGATGACATCCGTGACGATCGTGTCCATGTCGACGAGCTTCGCATGCAGAACCTGTTTGCGGCCGTATGCCAGGAGCTGTTTGGTCAACGCTGCCGCCCGGTCAGACGCCCGCTGCACTTCAACCAGGCTGTCGTGTCCCGGGTGGTCCGGTCCGAGCATGTCATCCAGGATCGCGGTATGTCCGATGATTGCTGTCAGCAGGTTGTTGAAGTCGTGTGCGATCCCGCCGGCCAGTCTGCCGATCGCTTCCATTCGCTTGGCCTGCTGCACTTCCTCACTCTCTCGCAGGCTCTTCTCCATTGCGACGCGGTCGGCGATCGCCTGACCCAGGTTGATCGCGACCTCATCGTTCGCCGAGCGCGGCACCATTGAGACGGTAAGGTCGCCACGTGCCAGCCGGTCGGCGGCGTTCGCGATAGTGCGGATATAGTCCGTGATCTCGGTGAACGGCCTGGCCAGCGGTGCCAGCTGGACCTGCGAACCGAAGTCGAAGCCGGCGCGCAGGTCGCCCGCCGCGATGTGTGAAGCAGCGCGACCGACCGTATCGATCGATGCCTTCACGCGTGCCGCAATCGAGAATGCGAGCCATCCCGTCATGCCCACCACGAGGACGAGCGCCAGCATGATCGCCAGTGTCGCCTGGCGGTTCACTGCCGCAACCGTCTCGTAAGCGGCGATGATGTTCGCGTTATCGCGTGCCGTCCTTGCCTCGAGCGTCCCGCTCAGCTCGTTGTACGCGTCGACCATTCGCGTCAGATCCGGGAGGATCTGGTCCGTCGTCGCGCCGTCGATCAGAGCCAGCGTGGCGCCTCGCGCGTGATCGCGGTACGTCCGGAACTGGGCGACCAGCGAATCGACCTCTGTCTGCCGGACAACCGGATTCGACAAGGCTATCGCCAGGATGTTGTCGAATGCGGCGGCCATCGAGTCGGCTCGTTCGATCTCGGCCGGCTCGGCGGCCGCCGCCGCGTCTTGAAGTGCGCTGCTGTACGAGTTGAGCAGTCCCTCGATGTCGCGGCTCGTCTGGAGCGACTCGTCCCAGCCGTGCTGGAGCAGAGTCAACTGGTTGCGCGTCTGCTGACCCGCCAGGACGGTGACGGCAAGGATGCCGAGAATGCCGATCCCGGCCAGGATCGGCAGCAGGCCGACCTGACGCTCGACGCGAATGTGATCGAATGGACTGCGCATTCAGGCTCCGCAAAGCCCGCGTGTCGACAGCGGGCGTAGTCTGCTCACATTCGGTGCGATGGCCGGGACGCGCGGACTTGCGTCCGTCAGTGCCCACCATCGCAACGCTTCGCCAGCATCGGCGTGACCGTCGCACGCAGTGTCGCGCGCGCGTCATGATCTCACGTGTCGCGGGTACTCCCGTCCTGTCGGGATCCGTAGAGTGCACGGACCCGTGGGCAGGGAGTGAGCGCGACATCTCCAGTTGCGGCAGTTGAGGAGAGAATGTGCGTCGCGGTCTGGCCGATGAAACGTGGGTGATTATCCCGTCGGCTTGTGGGGAACCGGCCTACACGCGGGGCGCCAGTGGCGCTTCGAGGCAAGCGGTCGGCCGGCTTTCCCTCGGCGCTACTGGCCTGTGCTTCCCGGGCCGCCGGTGTTGAGCCGGACCGCCGCCAGCGCTATTCCTTACGGCATGACCAGCCACGAAGGGAGCCGGATGCCTGAACGCACGATCGTCGTTCTGGGTGGGGGTGGAGTAAAGGGCATGGCGCATGCGGGCGCATGGCGGGCGATCGAGGAATTCGGCATAGCCGTTCAGGAGGTCGTCGGGACCAGCATCGGCTCGCTCGTCGGTGCGTGCATCGCCGGCGGCCAGACGGCTGAGCATCTGTATGCCCGTGCTCGCGCGCTCAAGCGGCAGGACATCGTCACGCTCAACCGCTGGGCGTTCCTGCTCAACGGGATCAGCGAATCGGCGGTGTTCCGGCCTGATGCGTTCCGGGACTATCTCGAGGAAACGCTGCCTGTCGAGCGGTTCGAACAGCTGGTGATTCCGCTATCGATCAACGCGGTCCACCTCGAAACCGGCCGCATCGACTGGTTCGGCGTGGACGGCCGCACGGACGTCACACTGGCACAGGCGGTCTACGCTTCGTGCGCGCTGCCGCTCTTCTATCCGCCTGCCGAGATCTACGGCGAGACGTACGTCGATGGCGGCGTCCGCGATGCGCTGCCGATCCAGCGCGCAGCGGACCGCGGCGCTGACCTGGTCCTGGCCGTTGATGTGTCCGCCGGCGAAGTCAAGGATTCGAAGGACACGGTGTCCAAGGGACTCGTCGCCATCCACCACCGGGTGATGGACATCATGACGTACTCGGCGAAGCGTGACCGCCTGATCTCGTGGAGTGGCCCCGAACTGCTCTACGTGCGGCCGCGGCTCGACGGCGTCTCGACCTTCGATTTCGAGCGCACGGAGTTCTTCCTCGAGGAGGGCTACCGTGCAACGCACGAAGCGCTTCGCGGCCGATTCGGCGAGCCGGTCGCGAGGCAGGCGGCGGGGTAGGTGACGAGCGGTCGATCCTCGAGACCGTCGGGATACCGCGGCGCAGCGGGCCGGGCGAGGCCGGTCAGTTCATGGTGTCGGGAGGCGTTCCGGTTCCGACCGGCGTGAGTCCTCCCATGTCCCGGCCGAGTGCTGCCCTGTACCGACCGAGCAGACGGGCCAGCTCGAGACCGGCCTCGGGCTGGGCCCGGCTCAGGCTGGTGATCGTCGCGTCGCGGTCGCGCAGCAGTTCGTCGAATGTGGCGCGAGCGGCTTCGGGCGCGTCGCCGGTGTTCTGCTGCAGACCGGTGTAGAAATCGCTTGCCATGCTGCGAGCGGCCTCGTAGTTGCCCAGCTGAGCGGCTACGGTCGCGAGCGCGAGTGTCGAGTGCAGCCGCTCGAGCGTGAGTTCGTACCGGACGCCATCGAGTTCGGCCGACGTGTTCGCCAGCTCCGTCCGTGCACGGTTCGCCTGCGTGAACTGCCACGCCGCGCCGATGCCGAACGCAACAACCAGCGTGACAATGACGATCAGGATGTTTCGAGTTTTCGGACTCATTGCCCCTCACCCTCCCCGGCGATCGCCAGGACGATCCGGTCGATACCCTGCCGCACGACGGCCGACGACACGCCGGATCCGTTCGTGAGTATGCTGAACGCAAGTATGCGTCCATCCGTATCTCTAATATACCCGCTCAGCGTGTTGACGTTCGTGATCGAGCCGGTCTTGGCCCGCAGTCTGCCGTCCATCTCGCGCAGCCGGTTCTCGAGCGTGCTGTCCTCCATGCCCGGCTCGGCAAGCGCCTCGACGAACCGGTCCCGCCACGGCGCTGAGCGCGCGTGTTCGAGCAGCGCGATCACCATGTCGGGCGTCATCAGGTTCTGAGGCGAAAGACCGGACGCGTCACGCAGGAGGAAAGCGGTCGAATCAATGCCGGCCACGTCGATGAGATAGCGCCGCTCCACATCGATTCCCGTGTTCCAGCCACCGCTCCCTCGCCGCTCCGCACCGAGCGTCTTGAGCACGTGCTCGGCGATCCAGTTCTGACTCGGCCGCAGAATCGCGCCCACAACGTCAATGAGCGGCGGTGAAATGACGTCCGCGATACGCGTGTAGCCGACGTGCAGGTTGCTCCGCAACGTGGCGGTCTGCACCGAATCGCGCAGTACGATTACTCCGCCGTCCACGGTGATCCCGCGGGCACGCAACGCCCACTCGAGCGCACGGCCGGCGTATTGCGCAGGCGACACGACGGCCAGACGGGTCGTATCGGATACGCCGGGCGCCACGCGGCCTTCCACGATCACGCGGTCGGTGCGGTCCAGGAAATCGACATTGACCGTCGCCCGGGCGCCGACCGTGTCCGTGACGGCGCGCGCGCGCAGCGGTTGGAGGCCTGGCGGTCCTGTGGTCGTGACTTCAGCGGGCTGGCCCGCCGCCTCACCGCCCCGCATCACGATGCCGAATGTTCCCTCGCCGATCGCGAACGCGTCGATCGGCGGAGCGTATGACCAGCCGAGGTCGCCGACCTCCCATGCGCCGAGCGCCGTCCGGTCACCGAAGAACGACACATCGATCGTGATGTCGCCCCGGATCCGCTTCAACCCTGCGGCAGCGATCCGATCGGCGATCGAGTCCGTCACCGTCAGGTCGTCGTCCCGGAACCGCCGCGAGAACGTCGGATCTCCGCGTCCGATCACGAGCAGGCCGTCCGCAACGCTGTCGCCCGGCTGCGCCCCTGCCCAGACCGACGTCTCCCACCGGTAGTCGGGGCCGAGCACACCGAGCGAAACGGCCGCTACGACGAGTTTCGTGTTGGACGCCGGAATGAAATGCTTGCCGGCATTGAGCCGTGCCAGCCACCCGCCCGACTCGACGTCCCGGACGGCAATGCCCCAGCTCGTGGCGGCCAGCACGGGCGACGACACGACGGAATCGATGACCTCGGCCAGACGCGGGCGCGCTTCGAGGCCGGGCGCACCCGGCCACGTCGGCGGAACGCTCGCACACGCCAGGGAAAGCAGAACCGCCACAGCGGCCAATGGGCGCGCCGCGGCGGCTGTGCAGGCGATACATCGGGCCATCAGAAGTTGAGCCAGCACGGCACGCAGGTACCCTGAAGTTGCGAGGTTCGCACCATCATGGGGGAATTGGCGACTGCCTCGCATCTTCGTGCCGGGCCTTCCGCGGCTTCCTTCAGGCGGGGCGGGTACACTGCGGGCACACGGGAGGTTGCGAGCCCGGCCGCCGACACTGCCCACGAGCCCTGCGGCGTTCTGACGCTCGAAGCGATCACGGAGTCACTCTCACAAACGATCTCGAAACGAGCGGTGCCAGAACTTGAAACTGCGCCCGCGTTTGCTGGTACAACTCGACACCCTCAGGGGCACGAAGCGTCACGACCAGGCAAAAGTCCAAGTCATCCACGTCTTCGGAAAGGAGTTGCCCACCCGAACGCGCGAGGTATTTGAGATCAAGTCGTGGTGCGCGTAGCTGCTTCGCACGCCTGGAAACGCGCTGCTGGATGAGCGTCTCCCATTTCCCCGAGTCTCGAAGCTGTTGTTCGGTGGGCCGAAAGGTGTTGGGAGAATGCGAAACCGGATGCGCGCTCGGCTGCCAGCCCTGTGCGATCAACTTCAGAATCTCGTCGATATC
>DATKCF010000131.1:0-48921 GCA_035513345.1 Longimicrobiales bacterium | reverse complement strand
AGGACGGCTCCGACGATGAAGGGGCTGTTGACGTGGACGCTCTGGAACAGCAGGCCGTACCAGAGCGGACCGGTCACACGGCCGAGTCCGCCCACGACCTGGCTGCCTCCCAGCACCGCGCCCTGCGAGTCGCGATCCGCGGCGAACGAGACGAGCGTCGCGAGTGTCGGGAACAGCGTTCCCGCGCCGAGTGCCCAGAGCGCGACGGCGCCGGCCGCCCACCACGGCCCGGGCAGGACGGGCAGGACGGCGAGGGACGCCAGGAGCGCGAGCGCGCCGACACGGGCAACACGTTTTTCGCCTATCCGTCGCACCAGTCGCCCGAGCACGATTCCGCGGACTACGACGGTCGCGCCGCCCGCGAGCGTGAACAGCAGTCCGACAAACTGCGGATCAGCCGAGAAGCGGTCCTCGAGGAAGAGGGCGAGCAGGGCTGTCATCCCGCTGAACGACGAGATCGCCAGGAAGTAGACGATCATCAGGAGCGATATGGGCGACCGTGTCATGGTCGCGAACCAGCCAGCGAGCGTCGCGGTCTCGCCGCCCGATCGCTTCGCCTCCTCGGGCGACCGCGATTCCGGCAACAGGAACAGCGCGGCAATGCCGTTCACCGCGGCGAGCGCCGCCGCCACGAAGCCGGGCATGTCGAGGCCCCACCGCGTGACGAACCCGCCGATTGCCGGTCCCGCCATGAAACCGAGGCCTGCCGCCGCCCCGACCAGGCCCATGTAGTGGGCCCGATCCTCGTGCGTCGTCGTATCGGCCACGTAGGCGTGGGCAACCGACACCGTACCGCCGGCCGCGCCAGCGGCGATCCGCGACACGAACAGCAGCCACAACGAGCCGGCCAGGCCGTAGATCAGGTGGGAGACGGCGGACGCGAAAAGACCGGCAATCAGGAGCGGGCGCCGGCCTCGACGGTCCGAGACCCGGCCCCAGACCGGAGTAGCCACCATCTGCACGGCGGAATACGCCGCAAACAGCAGCGTGACCTCGAACGGCGAAGCGCCGAACCGCGTGGCGTAGAACGGCAGCACCGGGATCACGATGCCGAAGCCGACGCCATCGATCAGGACGGCGGTGAACAGGACCGCGCCCGTCGCCCGCTTCACGACCGCTTCATCAGCCGACTGCCGCCGTCCCGCGAATACTTCAACTCGTGGGGGGTATGCGACGAAACTATGATGATAGCAGGCACCCCGCCGCTACTCCTCCCCGGAAACGCGCTACGGAGCCGTGCAAGCCAATTCTCCTGAAGTATCCGCCAATGTGTCGGAGCGGTACGCCGCTCTGATCGAACTCGGCCACGTGCTGACCGGCATACTCCGGCCCGCCGATCTGTTCCACGCACTCGGCGCGCGGGTCGATCGGGCGTTGCCGTTCGACTCGCTCATCGTGTCGCGCGTCGACCATGCCGCCGAAGCCGCCACCATCGTGCACGTTTCAGGCGACACGGTGCCGGGTGACACCCGACGCGGCGCAACCTACGCGTCGGCCGACTGCGTGGCTATCCGGGACCGGCGCCCGGTACTGCACCTGCCCGGCGACGCGGCTGCGGCGTGTCGAGCCGCCGCCATCGACTCGCGCGGCCGGCCGGCCATCTCCGCGCCCGTACTGCGCGACGGCCGGGCCATCGGCGTCCTGACCGCGCTCGGTCCGACGGGCGCCGTGTACGACACCGCGGACCTTGAGTTCCTCGGCGCCGCCGCACACACGCTCGCACCGTCCATGGCTGGTGCCGAGACCGGCGCGACGACGCCACCTCAGCTCGAGGCGGTCGACGGCATTATCCGCTCGATCGCATCAGGGCCGGCTGGCGACCCGCTCGAGGCTGTGGCAAGGACAACACGCGACATCACCAGCGCCGACGGCGTCGCCGTATGGCTGGTCCGGACCGGCGGTGACGTCGAGGCGGCTCATTCGGCCGGGCCGCTCGCACCCAAGCGAGGCGAACGGCTGGCGCTTTCCCACGACCTGTTCAGGGAACTGGCCGCGCGACGCGGTCCGATCCCTTTCGATAACCGGACCGAAACGGCGGAGAACGGCGAGGATTTCCGCCGCCTCACCCGCGGCACCACCGGATACGTCGTGCCGCTGCACGCGCAGGACCGCGTGCTAGGGGCGCTCGTCCTCTGCTTCCGTGATGCCGACGTCCGGCTCCCGGCCGCGACCGTCGCCTCGATCGAGCGCATGGCCGCCATCGCCGCCATTGCTGCCGGCTATGGCCGGCTCAGCGACCAGATTGGCGCGCTCTCGCTCATCGACGGGCTCACGGGCATCCCGAACCGGCGCCACCTCGCGATGTATCTCGAGAAGGAGTTCGCCGCCGCGCGACGGGGCCGACGCCTGACCCTCCTGCTCTTCGACATCGACGACTTCGACAGATACAACCGGTCGAACGGCAAACAGGCCGGCGATGAAGTGCTGCGTGCGTTCGCCGAGACGCTCGTCCAGCAGACCCGCGCCATGAACCTGGCCGCCCGCTACGAAGGTGATGCTTTCATCGTGGCGCTGGCCGACGCCGACCGGCGCGCCGGCTTCATCCACGCCTCACGCATCGCGCGAGCCCTCGAATCACACCCGCTCGTCGGGCCTTCAGGCCTGCACGCCAGCGTCGGCATTGCCAGCTACGCGCCCCGCATGAAGAGCTTCGAGGACATGATCCAGGCCGCCCTCAAGGATCTCGACGTCCGCCGCACCGGCGGCGGCCGCCTGACCATCTGAGGGCCCCGCCACCGGGACGCGCCCTCCAGAATCGGCGCGTCCCACTATGGCCGCACGACCTCACCGACAGCATCTTTCCTTCCAGACCCGTGCTGGCCCATCAGGCCGCCCGTCCATCAGACGGCCGGACCCGCGCGCCAGACCCGCCAGATCATCAACGGAGTCGTACATGCAGCCGCTGCGCAGACCCTTCGGAACCGCTGGCAGGGCGTCGGACGTCGTCTGGCCCCAATGGACTGGCCCATCGACCGGACACACCCGCGAACGCAGGCCGCCCGAGCTGTGGGAACGCCGGCCCGAGGCGGAAACGGCGGCCGGCGAGCGAGTCCTGGCCGACCTCGACACCAGTACTAACCGGACCGATGCACTCCTCATCGTCGCTCGCTACCTGGTCGTCCGGATCGCTCGCAACGCAGAACAGCCGGCCGTCGAGTTCAACGAGTCCGCCGAACGCACTACCGCGCTGGAGTACATTGACGCGATTCCGGGTGGCGTGGCCGAGGCCCGCTGGCTCCGGGGAATCCTCGATGCCTGTGCCAACCGGGTTTCCCGCACCCTGGTCTCGCGGCTGAGCGCCGCCGCAGCCGTCGCCGGCCGCCGCGGCCATGACAACGGTGCGTTCGCGCTTCGCTACACGGCCTGGCAAGCCGCCGTCCATAACGACTGCCACGCTGATGCCGGGCGCATCGCCCGCGCGATCGCGGGGGCGGCCGAACGCGGCGGCGGCCGGCGGTCAAGGAGGCTCTGGACGCGTCGCGCCCGCGTACACGAACGACGGGCCGCCGGATGAGCCGATTCGATGGGGAGGCCGCCGTACCTGGCTTCACGCCGGACCAGCGCAGGACCCTCGAGCGTCTCGCGGCCGCCAGTGGCCCCATGCGGTGCCCCGCATGCGGCGGCCCGATGAGCCGCAACGAAGTCGAGCCCGCCCATCGCGTTTCGTACGTGCGTCACCGCGTCTGGCTGATCTGCGCCGACTGCCGTCGCTCGGCCGCCGTCGACCTCCGCGCCGACCGCTGAGGCCTATCCCGGTCTTGGGTTCCTGCCTCTCGCCGCTCGGGACAGCACGACCGCCAGCGTGATGATGGTCAGCGGAATGACGAACCACCTCATGACGCTACTGTACTCGTCGACCATGTCGTGCTGCGAAGCGGCGAGGATCACGTAGAGCGTGTACGCCACCCAGTAGCCGAAGAAGATCGCTCCTTCCCACCGCGTTATGGTCGCGGTTGCGAAGAAAATGGGCAGGCACGCGATGGCGACGACCACCATGACGGGGATATCGAAGCGGAGCGCGGCCGGCGCCACGGCGAGGCCCGTGGGCGAAACCAGCGCGGCCGCTCCGAGGACTGCCAGAATGTTGTAGATGTTGCTGCCTACGACGTTGCCGACGGCAATGTCGCGTTCGCCTCGCAGGCCAGCGACGACGGAGGTGGCGACCTCCGGCAGGGACGTTCCCGCCGCGACGATGGTGAGGCCAATGACGAGTTCGCTGACGCCAAACGCGCTGGCGAGATCGACGGCGCCATTGACGAGCCAGCGCGAACCGACAACGAGCAGGATCACGCCTGCACCGATGTAGACGAGGTGCCGGATCCATGCGAGGCGGCCACCCGTGCCGTTGATCGGGATGGCGCCGCGGACGGCAAGGGCGCGCTGGCGCCTTCCGAGCTGGAGCAGCAGGTACGTGTAGCCGACGATCATCGCGATCATGCCGAGTCCATCGACCGTACCGATCGTGCCGTCGAGGGAGAGGAAGAAAAGCAGACCGGAAGCGAGAATCATGATGGGCACGTCGATACGGACGAGCTGGTCGTGTACCACGAGCGGCCGGACGAGCGCGGAAAGGCCGAGGATGAAGAGGACGTTGAAGATGTTGGAGCCGACCACATTCCCTACGGCAAGATCGACCTGGCCCACGGTCGATGCGCGGATCGCGACGGCCAGTTCCGGTGAACCGGTACCGTAGGCTACGACAGTCAGCCCGATGATGAGGGAGGAGACGCCGAACAGGGCGGCGAGCCGCGATGCGCCGCGCACGAGGATGTCGGCGCCGCCGATCAGACAGATCAGGCCCGCGGCGAAGAAGAGAGCCGAAAGAGCGCTCATCGCCCTCCGGAACCCGGCACCGTGGACCGGCGCCGGTTGCGTTCGAGACGTTCGTGTCGCAATCGATCCCGTGGATCGGATTCCGACGCGGTCAGTCCCGGGTTCCGGTTGTATGCGGTCCTATCGGATTCACGACGAGGTTGCGCGCTCGGTCGAGCGCCGAGTCCGCGGCCGGAGCAAGTCCCAGCCCGCGGCGAGCCATGAACAGGCCGAACCACGGTGCCGCCAGCGTGCTGTCCCCGTTGGCGGCGGCCTGATACAGGCGGCGTGCTTCCTCGTAATTGCCGTCAGCCAGGGCAGCAGCGGCGCTGTCCATCAACGCGGTGAGGGAGGGCAACGAACCTCGGTCGACCGTGTCGGGCGCGGCATGTTCAAACTCGGGCGGATCGCTCCGCCCGCGACACCCGACTACCGTCGCCAGCAGTACCGCGACCGTCAGGTGACGCATTCCGATTCTCCGATCAGGGGTCCGGCACATGGCCCGGCCCGGTCGGAACAACATAATGGAAGTCCGGCCCGATGGGCACGGCCTTGGCCGAACTCGAGGCGGCCTCAGGGCCGGATCGTGATGTCTGTCCGCTGGCGGGGCTTGAGCACGAACTCGGTCGGATCGCGCGGGTTCGGCACGAGCATGCCCTGGATATTGAGAACAACGGCCGGCGCGTACTGGTTCGGGTTGCCGAAATTCACGATCGGCGAGAACACCACGGTGAGGTCGCCGGTGCCGTCGTTGACGGTAAGCGTGAATGCGCCGTCGACCGTTGCGGTGTCCGACACCGTTGCCGCTGCGACCTTCGCGAAGCGAGCGTCCAGCGCGCCGCCATCGGCGGTCGAAGCGGTCGCCGTGCTGATGCTGTCCGGCGGTGGTATTACGACCAGGCCCTGCACCACGGGCACGACGAGCAACTCGATGGTCGGCTGGCCGTCGCGCGTGGTGCGCCGGCCCAGCAGGAGCGCGCTGTCGCCCGGCAGCAGCGGCAGGCCGGGCCGGACATGCGTCGTCCGGATGGCCGCACTGTCGTCCACGATGTGTACCGTGCTGTCGCCGAACACGCCCGGCGAGTTCATGACGATGCCACGGACCCACGCGGCGCGGCCCAGCGGCAGCGCCCTCGCCTCGGTGATCGTGATCGTCTTGAACGCCAGCGCGACCTGAACCAGCGTGCTGTCGTTGGCGGGCACCGTGAACGGGTTGGTGCCGGCCGTGATCTCGAGAGAGTCGCCGAGGATATCGGACGAGACCTCCACCACATAGCGGCCTGCCGGGACGCGGAAGACGCGCAGGCCCAGGCTGTCGGTGACCCCGCCCGGCCGCCTGGTGATCGCATTGTTCAGCCGCAGATCGACCTGCACGCCGGTCAGAACCAGGTCGACCGTGTTGTTGAACACCATGTTCAGGTTGTCATCGCGGAACAGGAACACGAACGCCGTGCCCTCCGCGTCGACATCGAGAATGCGGTCGGGGCCCGCCGAGCAGCCGGCTGCCGCGACGAGGAGCAGCGCGGCGGCTGCCGGAGTCCGGTGACTGCGAAGTGATGCCATCATCAGAAACTCACCCGAACGCCGACCCGGAGCAGGCGTTGCGCCGAATAGCGCGTTAGCAGACTGCCGAAGTCGGGGTTGATG
Source organism: Longimicrobiales bacterium (assembly GCA_035513345.1). Lineage (GTDB taxonomy): Bacteria > Gemmatimonadota > Gemmatimonadetes > Longimicrobiales > RSA9 > DATKCF01. The sequence continues at coordinate 42,462 of DATKCF010000131.1, read as the reverse complement.
ACGAACGGAATGTCGACGCTGCCATCGGCCTGAACGTCGAGCGGCGCGGACGGGTCGACGAGGTAGAGCGCCCGGTCGATTTCGCCCGCATCGGACGCGATCAGGTTGAGCCCGTCGATCACGAGCGACGCGGTGTACTGCGCCGCGCGCTGGAACGTGACCGACATCCGCGCATCGAGGCCGCGTATGTCCGGCCCGCGGCACGAATTGCGAGCGGCGAACTGGCCGATGCTCTCCTCGAGACACGGCCATGCGCTGAACAGCGTCGACGTGCCCGTGATCGAGTTGTCGATGTACGCCGGGTCGTTGCTCCCCGAACCGTCGGCGTTCACGTCGACACCCGGTCTGAATCCCGGTGTGAACGGGTAGCCGGACTGGAACCGGAACAGTGCAGCGAGTTTCGGCGAAAACGATCCCGGCAGGGTCAGTTCGACGCCGGCTACGGCGCGGTGTGGGACATCGAGATCGGACACGCCCATCGCCCACTGCGTGGGGCCGATGCTGTCGAACGGCGCGAGCTGCGTGAATGGATCTCCGTTCGTGCCGAGCAACCAGTCGTCTTCGGTCTTCGAAAAGGTGTAGCTTGCGAAGAAGCCGACCGGTCCCACCAGCCCGCGCTCGGCGGAGAACGTCACACCGGTGTAACGCGATTCGCCGGTCGCCTGTATTCCCCAGACCTCCTCGAACGCGTCGAACCGCCGGTTCGATCCGTGCTCCGCCACGAGCAGCCCGCCACGCTTGTTGAGCCGGCCATGCAGCGGTCGGCCGTGCTGGTCGAAGCCGGATACACCGGGCAGGCGATTCAGGTCGGTCCGTTGCGGCAGGAACTCGGTCCGCCGATACGTGAAGCCGAGGGTCAGCGCACCGGCCTGGCCGAACGCCTGGGACAGCGAACCGAACGCGCGAGTGTTGCGCGGTCCGCGGAAATCCGGCCCGATGACGGACAGGGTCCGTTCACGCAGCGTGATCGGTTGCGCCGTGGGCAGACCCGGCCATGGCCCGATGTCACCCAGGCCGGATCGCACGCTCTGGAAGCCGTTTCGGCTGAAGATCTCGCCGATCAGGTCGGGGTCCGCCATGTGGCCATCGACCATGATGCCGCCGCGAATCTGAACATTCTGCCGGCCGCCCGGGCTGACTCTGATGACGAAGCGTGGCTCAATCTCGATCTGCCGGCCGCTGAACGCGCGGTTGCTCAGGCCGCTGAGCTCGGGCCAGTCCGGCGACAACGTGACTTCCGACGAATCCGGGAGCCGGAACGAGGTGACGCGGGCGCCGACGGTCAGCTCGACGGACGGGCTGGGCCGCCACGTATCCTGTGCGATAGCCGAGATCCGGCGCATCGCGAAATCGGCCCGGATCCGGTCTACCTCGATGCCACGATAGAAGCCAACGCCGTTTCTGAAGTCGGCCAGGTTGGCGAAATTGAAGCTGCCGCCCCATCCGATCTCGGTCGGCACCTTGTACGATGGCAGCTCCGCGATCACGCCCAGCTTGCGCCAGTGCGTGCCGGACCGGAAATGCAGTGTTCCGCGCAGGTAGAAGGCCAGCAGTTCGCCGAGATAGACCTGGCTTCGCTGTGAACCGAACTGATGGCCGGAATCGACGATGGTGGTGAGCGGCAGTGCCTGGCCACGGTCCGCGCGAGGTCGTTCCAGCGACCGGCTCGATTCGAAGCCGGCGTCGATCTGGCTCATCAGGTTGTCGTCGATGCGGGTGACGACCGAAGCGTTCGCGAGTATGGTTCGCAGGCGGGGTGTCAGGGTCGATCCGACTGGCCGCTCCGTCCACGGAGCCACAGGCTCCGGCTGGTTCATTGTCGAATAAATGCCCGACGCACTGATCGACGTGCTCTGCGAGAAGCGCATGTCGACGCGGCCATATGCGCTCTCCCGGTCGATCGTCTCGAGCGACGGCTGCGTGTAGCCGGTCAGGTCGGCGTTGAACCTGCTGGCCGCGGCATCCGCCAGCGCGGTCGTGGCCGGGTCGGTCGCCCAGAAGGAATCGAACGGCTGGCGAGAGCGGAGAACCTCGCCGCCCACGATGAAGCTCGCGGTGTCGCCGACGATCGGACCCTCGACTACCAGGCCGCCGCGGTACGATGTGAAGGACGGTGGCTCGGCGGTTCCGGACGCGGTTGCGTCACTGCCGAAGTCACCGAATCCGCTTATTCCGCGCGCGCGGCCGCCGCGGCGAGTGTGACCCGTCAGGCTGGCCGCGGTACCGGGGTACTCGACATCCCCTTCGTTCGTGACGAATGAAGTCTGCGCTAGCGAGAAGAGCGGGACCGATTGCTGGATCGCGAACACGTCGAACCCGCGTGGCCTGCGCGCGAGCGGAACACCGTCGATCACGATCGACGAATGTGTGGCCGGCAGGCCTTCGATGTCATACCGCAGCCCCGCAAGGCTCGTCGTCGCGAGAAGCGCGGACAGGCCGCGCGACTCGAACGGCATTCCTGCCACCGGCTGGCCTACGACCCAGCGGTCCGGACCGGCGACGTTTGCGAACGATTGCAGCGTGGGCGCCCCGCTCACACTCGGCGTGCGCATATCCTCGGTGAGCGTTTCGAGCGAAACGCGCAGGTCGCGGCTCGAGCCGGCGAGCACCAGGATGTCTTCCATGCGGTGCGGCCGGTAGCCGATCCGCTCGAACAGTGCGTCGTAGTGGCCGGGCGCGAGCAGATCGCTCCCGAAATTGCCCGCGCGGTCTGACCGTGCGATCATCCGCTGCCCGTTGGTGCGATTCGTGATCGTTACGGCAACGCCGTTCAGCGGACCGCCGCCTTCGTCCGAAATCGCGCCGACGATGACGCCGGTCGAAAGCGTCTGCGCACGTGCGCCAGCTGGCGAGGCAGCGGTGAGACCGGCCATCAGCAATGCCAGCGCGACGCCGGCAACGGGACTCCGAGCGACTCCGAAACGCGTTCGGGGGTGCGACATCTGTTCCCTTTCCCGGCCGGCGGTTCGCCGGCCTTCTTCGTTCTGGCCAGCCGTCCACCACGCGGACGGCCACGATCTGCCGATCATGTGCGATTCGCTGCGGCCGCGGGCTCGGGCACGCGGCCAACCGTGGCCGTTTGAACCGCACCCGGCTGGCCCCCTTCACCACGGCCCCACACGCCCGAGCGCGGCCGCGACGGCGGCGGCGGCCATGTCGTGATATCCATGCCCACTCCCGCCACAACGCTGACCGGAGCCTGCGGCTCGCCGAGCAGCGTATGCAGCAGCCAGCCCATACCTGCCGATACGACGTTGGTCGCGTAAAAAAGCTGGTGCAGCGGCTGGATCGCGATCGTAGTCAGGATTCCGCGCTCGCGCACAATGAACCGGTAGAAGTCACGGTTCAGGAACGCGATGACAATGGCCACCACGATCAGCACCAGCAGTGGCATCGGATTCGCCAGTACGATCGCGGCGCCGACCGCCAGCCAACCGAGACCCGCCATCGCCGTGCAAACCTTCTCCGACGTCCGCAGGTTCAACATCCGGGCGGACGCATTCGGGCCTTCCTGCAGCAGAAGCTGTGTCCACGGCACGCCGCGATGCTTGAAATCGGTCAGCATCACGTCCTTGAGCGTCCACCGCTTCAGATGCGTGCCCTGGATCTCGGGCCGCAGCACGATGCGGTGTCCGTCCTGTCGCATGCGCCGACCCAGTTCGATGTCCTCGATCTGCGGACGCGAGTAGTGCCACTCGTCGAACATGCCGACCTGCTCGAACACGCTCGCCCGGATCGCGCCGCAGCCCGCCCAGAACGTCTCAGCTTCGCCGGCGTCGCGATGGTGCACGTAGTGGTGCAGCAGGTTCCGGAATTCCGACACCACGCTCGTGTGGCTCGGCGATGAATCATACGATCCGAAAAGCGCGCCGATTCCGGCATCATCGTCCATTGCATGCAGGATCCGGCGAAGCGTCGCGCGGTGCACACACACATCGGCGTCCACGAACACGACGATGTCGCCTCGGCTCGCTTCGAACCCGCGGTTGCGCGCGAACGCGGGACCCGATGGCCTGACCGGCAGCCGGACAACCGTATCCGCGTATTGCGCACCGATCAGAGCGGTCTCATCGGAACTCGCGTCGTCGACGACGATCAGCTCCCATTGGTCCTTCGGCAGATCGCTCCGCAGGAGCGCCGACAGCGACTGCGGCAGCACTTTCGATCCCTGATATGCAGGCACGACCACGCTCAGTCGTGGCGTCGTTTTGCTCAACAGGCTCAACCTCTCGTCAGCAGACTCCGAACCCGGCGCAACCCGCGCCGGACCCCGACGAACATTTCGAACGCGCGCGTACCGTAGCGCTCCAGCCGGGCCGGGTCCCGGAAATACCACGCATCGAGCCGTGGCAGGCGGGTGCGCTCGATTCGCGAGCCGATCGCTGCGAACTCGGTCGTGACGGCAAGGCCGTACCGACCCCCGGTCGCCGCCGCCACCCGATCGTCGACACCGCCGAACGGGTACGCGAACGTCGTCGCCTCACAGCCCGTCTCCGCCCGGATCCGGTCCGCTGGCTGCTCCAACTCAGCAACCAGGTCCGCGTCCGAAGCGGCCCGCAGATCCACATGCGTGTGGCTGTGCGCACCCAGAATCATGCCCCGCTCCGCCAGTCTGCCCAGCTCATACCAGTCGAGCAGCGGCAGCACCGGCAACCCACTGCCTTCCTCCCAGGCATTCCGTCCGCCGACGTGCGCCGTCGGAACGAACAGCGTCGCCGGCAACCCGAGCGACTCCAGCACCGGCCACGCCTCGGTCGCAACGTTCGCGAACGCGTCGTCGAACGTCAACGCCACCGCCGGACCCGCCGGCGGCCGCTCCACGAGGTCGGACAGCCCGACCACCGCAACGCCACTGCCTGCCAGCCACTCGGCATGGCGCCGGAACACCCGTGGATCGGTCGAAATCACCGATCCCGAACGGTCGATCGAGTGGTACGTCAGGATCGCCTTCATCCGGCACTGCACCCCCGTCAGCACGCCGTCCGGCAACCGCATCCAGCGATCGGCCGGCAGCCTGCGATGCACATCGCGCGCCGCTATGTGCGGCACACACGCCACTCGCCGCCCCGGATGCCGGCTCGGTCCCATTGAAACGAACGTTCCAGACCGGCCGACCTGTGGGGAGAACGCATCACGCGAGGGCGTTCCGCACCCATTTCTCGATCGTCTGGAACGCCCGCAGTGCCGGCGGAAACGTGGACCGGCCCGCAGTCGGCACCTTTGCCGACCGGATCCCGGCCAGGCCGGCGCCGGCTACGTCGGTCCAGTACTGGTCCCCGACCATCAGGACCGAGGCGGCCGGCACACCGAGTTGTTCGACGGCGAACCGGATGATTCGCGGATCGGGCTTTCTGAGCGCCACGAGTTCGTCGGTTGGCGGCGAGTGGGTGCCGGCGCCCGTCCCGGCCGGAAACCAGGACTCGGTGCCGCGCTCGAGTCGCCGTCCGATCGTGCCACCGGCCAGTTCGTACAGCTTCAGGATGGGCAGATCGGGGAATATGCGGCCCAGTTCCGCGTACCGGACCTCATCGCAATTGGACAGGATGGCGTGACGCAGGCCATCCGTCGCGAACAGGGCGCGGACCGGCTCCGCCTCGGGTGCCAGCCGGGCTGCGTGGTAGTGTGTCAGCGTGCCGTCCACATCCCACAAGAGGCCGAGAATACCATGCTCGCGCAGGAATCCGGCGTTCAGGTCGGCCGCCGCCTCGAGTTCGTACGTCGGCGCCATCCGCCTCGCCACCCGCCATGCCACAGGCAGGGATTGCCGCACGGTCTGGAGCCAGTCGCGCGTCTGCCGGCCACCGCGAACGCGGGGCGTACCGGGTGGCCCTGTCGGGTCGTCCACGGGCGTCTTCGCCTCTTCGGACCTCCCGCCGATTTCGTCCTCTGGCATCAGGAACGCTCCGCTACGTTTGTTGTGCTCGCGCTACACGGGCGCGGCAGGCGCGCTCGCCTGCGTGCGCGACGGGGGCATAGGAACTCGCCCGCGACCCGCCACGGACGGTCGGGTCGGCGAGAACGTGCCACAGTTGACCCGGCAGAGCAACGAATTGCCCCCGAAATCGTTGCCTGGGAGGGTCATGGTACAGGAAAAGTGGGGTTCGTGCGGCTGTGGTCCGGATCTCGCAGCGGGCTCGACGGTCGTGGCAACTTGACCCGGGTACCCCCCGACCCGGATTCCTGGCAGGAAGGAGGCAAGGTAATGTACATAGGGCCTGAGACAATCATGCCTCTGGCTTCAGCGCTGGCCGCGATCGGCGGCATACTGTTGATGTTCTGGCGCCGAGTCGCGGGCTTCACGCGGATGACCTTTCAGTGGGTGACTCGGGTGTTCACGCGGATCTTCGCGCGCTGAGCGCGTCGCAATGCGCATCGGCGACGACAGCGAGACCCGACGACAGCGATACTCCCTTTAACAACCACAAACGGCCGGCGTCTTCACGGCCTTCGGGCGCGATGTCTGTGGCGACATGCGTTCTGTAAGCGGACGTAATGACGGAAGCGGTATGAGCGGGCGTCCGCTGCGCATCACGTGCGGCGTCCTGGGTGCCGGGGGGCTGATCGCCGCGTTCGGCTCGTCCGCGTTCCGTGATGCCGACGGTTTCCTGACTGGCGAATTCGTGGCGCCGCTCGCGTTCGGGCTGGGTCTGGTCGCGATTGCCGTGTTCGCGAACGTCGCCCGGCTGTCATTCCTGCTGTGGCTGGCCCTGCTGCTCGTCGGGCAGGCGTCGGCGCTCCAGCTGGTTCAAGCGGGCCGTGGCATCGGCTACCAGCACTTCATCCCGCTGGTGGACCTCTTCGATGTACATGCCGCATGGACGGCGATTGTCCTCATCCAGGTCGCGGCGGTGGCGTTGGGTCTGGTGCGGGGGTTGCCAGCGCTCCTGGCCAGGTTCGCGGGCCGGCCTGCGGCATGGCAGGTCGTGGTCGTTCTCGGTGTCGTGTTCGCGACGGGCGCAGCGGCCTCGCGCGATGCGGCGTTTTTCGCTGGCGAGCTCGGGCTCGCGTTCGTCGTGCAGGTCACGGCGATCGGCAACGCGCTGCTGCTGGCGCTGGCGCTGCCGGACGGTGAACGGGACGCGGTGGCGAGGCATGTCGAACGCGCCTTCGGCTCAGGCGACAGCGCTGATCCATCGTTCTGGCGAGTGGATCGATTCGTGACGGGCGCGGCGCTCTGGGCCGTTGCGGCCACCACTCTGCTCGGACTGGTGGTCTACGAGTGGCATCCGCACGTGCCTGACGAAGTCGTGTACCTGCTTCACGCGAAGTATCTGGCGGCAGGCCTGCTGGACCTGCCGGTTCCGCCCGTGCCGGATGCGTTCAGCGTCGACCTGATGACGTATGAAGCCGTGCGCTGGTACTCGCCGGTCCCGCCCGGCTGGCCGGCTGTGCTTGCGATCGGAACCCTGCTCGGCGTGCCGTGGCTCGTGAACCCGCTGCTGAGCGGGCTGAGCGTCGTCGCCTGCCATCTCCTGGTACGCGATGTGTTCGACGAACGGACGGCGCGCATCACGACGGTGCTGTTGTGCGTTTCGCCGTGGTTCCTGTTCCTCGGGATGAGCCTGATGACGCACCAGCTGACGCTGGCGGCAGGACTGTTCGCTGCGGTGGCCGCGGCCCGGCTGCGGAAGGGCGGCGGCGTGGCGTTCGCCGTCGTGGCGGGCGCGGGCATCGGAATCCTCGCGCTGATCCGTCCGCTCGAAGGCTTCATCGCGGCCGTGCTGCTCGGCTTCTGGGTCCTGCTCAGCGGCCGGTTCCGCGCGCGCATCATCCCCGTGTCCGTAATGGCGGCCGCGTCGATCGCGACGGCCGCGTTGACATTGCCGTACAACGCATACTACACGGGCGACCCGACCTACTTTCCGATCATGGCGTACACGGACGCGCTGTACGGCCCCGGCTCGAACGCGCTCGGGTTCGGCGCTGACCGCGGGCTGCCGTTCGGCGCACTCGATCCGTTCCCGGGCCATGGCCTTGCCGATGCGGCGGTGAACTCCGCGCTGAATGCGTTTCAGGTGAACGTCGAGTTGCTTGGCTGGATGACGGGATCGCTCGTGCTGATCGCCGTGCTGCTCGTTTCACGTTCGATGCGCCGGGCAGAAGTGTGGATGCTTGTCGCGATCCTGACCGTTACGGGCGCGCACGCGCTCTACTGGTTCAGTGGCGGCCCCGACTTCGGCGCGCGCTACTGGTACCTCATCATCGTGCCTTGTCTCGTACTCGTCGCGCGCGGGACGGGAGTCGTTTCTGCCGCGTTTCGCGACCCGCGCGACAGTGTTCGGCCACTGCTTGCCGCGCTCGCGCTCTGCGTCGGTGCACTCACGGTCTTCGTACCCTGGCGATCGGCCGACAAGTACTTCCACTACCGCGGAATGCAACCCGGCATCCGCGAGATCCTGCGCGAGCGCGACATCGGCCGCGATCTAGTGCTGGTTCGCGGCCTGCGCATGCCGGACTACATGTCGGCCGTGCCGTACGGCGCGCTGGTGCCCGACGATGAATCGCCCACAATTGCATGGGACCGCGACGACGCGCTCCGGTCGAGTGTGCTCGAAGCGTATCGGGACCGTGTCGTCTGGATCGTCGATGGCCCGACGCGGACGGGCGCCGGCTACCGCCTGGTCGGCGGCCCGTTGCCGGCGGAGCAGCTGATCCGGGACCTCTCGCCATCGACCGCGGATCCGGTCAGGTGAGCGGCGGTTTCGATGGTGTGGCGTACGCGGGTTCTCGCGCGCTCGTTTTCGGCGCTACCGGCTTCATCGGCCGGCATGTGGCGGACGCCCTTGCTCGCGCCGGTGCGGCCGTCACGTTGTCTGCCCGGGATGCCCTCGCCCTGGACCGGTGCGCGGCCTCGCTCGACGGTCACGCCGCTACCATCGTGTGTGACGTTTGCGACGACGCACAGGTCGTTGCGGCGGTGCGCCAGGTCGCGCCCCACATCACCTTCAACCTGGCCGGGTACGGCGTGGACCGGTCGGAGCGTGACGAATCGCTGGCGGACCGGGTCAACGGCAGGTTCCCCGGCGTGCTCTGTGAGGCGGTCGCAGCCGGCCGTGCCGCCGACTGGCCCGGCCAGGCGCTCGTCCACGTGGGCACTCAACTCGAATACGGCCCGATCGGCGGCAGCATGGCCGAGGATTCGCCAGCCTCGCCACACACGTTGTACGGGCGTACGAAGCTGGCTGGAACGGTCGCGCTGGCAGCGTGCGCCGCGCACCATTCGCTTCCCGCGCTGACCGCGCGATTGTTCAATGTGTTCGGGCCGGGCGAGAACGAGGCCCGGTTGCTGCCGTCGATCTGCCGGGCGGTCGAGACGGGTGAACCGCTGGCGCTTACGGACGGCCGGCAGCGCATGGATTTCGAATGGATCGGTGACGTGGTCGAGGGCCTGCTGCGGCTGGGCGTGGTTCGTGCAACGGCGGGCGGCCCGACAGGACCCTCCGCGGGACCGGATCCTCGCCCCGGCATGGCCGTCAACCTGGCCACCGGCCGGTTGTCTTCGGTACGCGAGTTCGCCGAGCAGGCCGTGGCCGCGATGGGCGGTGACGCTTCGATACTGCGCTTCGGCGCACTGCCGCAGCGCGCCGAAACGCTGGAATACCTGCCGGTAGCCAACGAAAGGCTCCGCCGGCTCACGGGCTGGACACCCACGACGACGGTGTCGGATGGGATACGCAGGATGATGCAGGAAAAGGGTCGGACCGATGAATGACGCGGCAGTCGCAGACGGCGAGCGAGGCCTTCGATATGGCCTGATCGGCTGTGGCGATATCGGTGTCGTGCGCGCGGCGGCGCTCGAGCGGGGGCCGTCGAACCTGGCCGCCGTCAGCGACATCGATGCCGCGAGGGCCGGCGCCATCGCGCAGAAGGCCGGCGTGCCCGCGGACAGCGATTGGCGGCGCCTTCTCGAGCGCGCCGAGGTCGACGCCGTCATCGTCGCTACACCGCCCTCGCTCCACGCGGAGATGTGCATTGCCGCCTTCGAAGCCGGCAAGCACGTGCTCTGTGAGAAGCCGCTCGCACGCTCCGTCGCCGAGTGCCGCGAGATCGTCAATGCCGCGCAGACCGCCGGTCTCGTGATCGCCACCGGGTTCAACTACCGTTTCTATCCCTCGTTCATGCTCGCCCGCCAGATTCTCGACAGCGGGCGGATCGGCAGGCTCAGTCACATTCGTGCATACGCGGGCTATTCCGCTGTTGGCCACAACCAGCCGTGGGTCCATGACGCGGCGGTCGTCGGCGGCGGCGCGCTGCACGACAACGGCATCCACCTGATCGACCTGGTCCGTCACTTCCTGGGCGAGGTCGAGGAGGTGAAGGGCTGGGCAACGGACCGGATCTGGGGGTACGGCCGCGCGGAGGACAACGGCTATCTGCTGCTGCGCGGACCCGATGACCGCGTCGCGACAGTGCACGCGAGTTGGAGCGAGTGGGAGAAGTACCAGTTCCGCATCGAGCTGGTCGGAACACTGGGCAAGATCACGTCGACATGCTTCCCGATGCGAACGGACGTGACGTGGGCCGAGTCGACGGGTGGCCGCACGCGGAGCCGGACCGACCGCTTTCTTTCGACGATGGTCGGCGAGCACGTCAGATCGTACCGCTGGGTCGTGGCGCGCAGCTTCGTGCACGAGCTTGCGGCGTTCGACCGGAAAGTCGCGGGACTGTCGTCGCCTGTAGCCACCGGCATGGACGGCCTGCGCGCGATCGAGATCGCGTGCGCGGCCGAGCACCTGGGCGCGACCGACGTCGTCGGAACCCACGCATGATGTCCACGCCCGAGGTCCCGCTCACCGTGACCGTCATCATGTTCACGGCCGAGTCGTCGCTTGTGCGCTGCCTCGACGCCCTGCTCGCGCAGAAGGCGATCGACACGCCCGAGATCCTCGTGCCCCACGACGATTCTCTCGTGAACGCCACGGCGCTCCGGTCCCGTTACCCGCAGGTCCACTTTCTGCCCATGCCGGGCACGCGGACGCCCGCCGAACTGCGCGCCTTCGCCGCTCGCCAGGCCAGCGGCCGCATCATCGGGATGCTCGAGGACCACACCATCCCCGACCAGGACTGGTGCGCGCGTGTGCTCGAAGCGCACGAACAGACCCGCGCCGCGGTCGGCGGTGCCGTCGACAAGGGTTTCGCTCCCGGCAGATCCACGGACTCGATGCTGAACTGGGCCGTCTACCTGACGGACTACAGCCGGTACATGAATCCCATGCCGGCCGGACCGTCACACTCTTTGACGGACTGCAATGTGACGTATCGCAGGGCGGCGCTCGAGCCGATCGCCGATGTCTGGCAGCACGAGTTTCACGAGAATGTCGTGAACGGGAAACTGCACGAGCTGGACGGCGTGCTGTGGTTCGATCCCGGCATCGTGGTGCGCGAGCACAGGCCGATCACACTCGCGGCAGCCGTTCGCGACAGATACTCGTTCGGCCGGCTGTTCGCGAGCACGCGCGTCGAGAACGTGCCGTTCCCCAGACGGCTGATCATGGCGGGCGCGGCCATCCTCATGCCGCCCGTGCTGGCCGCGAGGGCCGCCCGCAACCTGATGACGCGGAGACGCCATCGCGTTCAGATCGTGCGCTGCGCGCCCGCATTGCTGTTCGTGGCTTCGGTGTGGATGTTCGGTGAGATGGTCGGCTATCTCACGGCTTCGCCGGGCACGCTGCGTCCCCGGTCCTTGCCGGACCCGGCCGCGCGTGCGCCGCAGACCGCACGCTGAGGGAGGCGAAGATGGCGGGTATCGGCAAGCTCACGGAGTTCTGGCGTTGCGCGGCCTCACTCGGCACGGACTCCGCCGCGAAGTGGTCCATCTTCTGGCGCGAAACAAAGAACGTCCGGGTTCGCCTCGGCCTCGCGAAGCATTCGCCCGAGCGCGTCTACACTTTGCGTACGCGCGGCGGACCGCTCCATTTCCGGGACAACTTCGGTGACATCACGAACCTGCCCAATCTGTTCTGGCGTGAGGTGTATCGCGGTCCGACCGAGCCCGGACCGGGTGCCGTCCTCGACGTCGGCGCCAACATCGGACTCGCGGCGGCGTGGTACGCGCTGAACTATCCGGGCCGCCCGATCCACTGCTTCGAGCCTCTCGAGGAAAACGCGCGCATGGCCAGGCTCAACTGCAGGACGGCCATCGTGAACAACGTCGCCGTCGGGTCGCGCGCGGGCACTGTCGAACTGCGCGTGGACCGCGATGCTGTCATGGCGTCGACCATCCCCTGGGAGCGTGCCGTTTCGTCCCGGACGCTCCAGCTCGTCACGCTCGACGATTACGTCCACGAACGTGGAATCGACCGTGTCGCCGTCCTGAAGATCGATACGGAAGGCATGGAACTCGACGTGCTCGATGGCGCGGTTGCCACACTCGCGATCACCGGCGTCGTCGCCATGGAGACACATGGCGAGGACCGGCATGAAGGCACGCTCGATCGCCTGCGCAGCGCCGGCCTCGCCATCGACCACCAGGAGTTCGACGGCAGGACCGGCATGGTGTTCGCCTCGACACGCGCTCCGGTCGGTGGTACGGCCGGCACCGATGCGGTCAGCGGGGCCCGCACGTGGCAGCAGGCAGAATAGCCATCGCCGCCGTCACCCGTGCGACCGCGCTCCGCACGTTGCGGGCCCTGACCTGCCGCCGATGACGACGCCGACCCTCCCGACGCAGGCCGGTCTGCCGGGCGGCGCATTCGACCGCCTCGTCCTGCGCAACTTCGTCAAGCTCGGCGCGGGTGAACTCGTCTCTCGACTCCTCGGTTTCGTCGGCACCATTGTCATCGCGAGGCAGCTCGGCGTCGAAAGTTACGGCGTCATTGGCCTCGGCTTCGCCGTGCTTCTCTACTTCGCCGCCGTAGGCGATCTCGGCATGGAGCATCTCGGTCCGCGCGAAGTCGCGAGCGGGGAGGCGCCGGTCGATGTCCTCGCGTGCACCATCACGTTCGCCCGTTTCGTCGCATCCTCGATCATCGCGCTTCTCATGGCGGCCGTCGGCCTGTTGCTCGTGACCGAGCCCGAGGGCCCGATTCTCGCCCTGTACGGGTTGACTCTCATCGCAATGGGAGCCAGTACGCGCTGGGTACACATCGGACTCGGCGGAACTGGTGCGGTTGGCGTTTCGCGCATGGTCGTCGAGATCCTGCGCGTCGGTCTGCTGCTCACGCTGGTCCGTGGCCCCGACGATCTGTTCCGCGTACCGATCATCCAGTTCGCGGGCGAAGCGGCCGCCACCGTGATGCTGTGGGCGGTGCTCGCACGGCGGGGCGTTCGCATGCGGTTCCGCATCGACACGTCCGTTCTCAGGATCATGCTGCGGCGTGCGTTCCCGCTGCTCATCACGAACCTGCTCGCACTGGTGATCTACAATGCTGACATTGTCGTGTTGCGCGTGTTCCGTGACCGTACCGAAGTCGGGCTGTACCTCGCCGCATACACGCTGATCAACTTTCTGGGTGTGCTGGGCAATACGGCCACGCTTTCGATACTGCCGACGCTCAGCAGGCTGCGTTCTTCGCCAGGCAGGGGTATCGAGCTGATTCATCGGGGCCAGGCGCAGATGATGGCGCTCGGCCTGCCGCTCGCGGTCGGCGGTGCGCTGCTGGCCGCGCCGATCCTGCGGATCGTGTTCAGTGCCGAGTACACGCCCGCCACGACCGTGCTTCAGGTCCTGATTCTGTCGATTCCGTTGCTGTTCCAGCGCTGCGTGCTGCAGGCCGTGCTGATCTCCGCAGGCCGCCAGGACCGCGTACTGCAGGTCACGGCGTGGAGCGCAATCGTGACGATCGGCCTGAACCTCGCCCTCGTGCCTGTCCTCGGGATGCTCGGTGCAGGCATCGCGACGATCGCGGCGGAAGCGACGAGGCTGGCGCTGGCACAGCAGTTCGCGACGGTCGAAGGGTATCCGCGCGTATCGATACCTTCGTTGTGGCGCCCCGCATTCGCGGCCGCTCTCATGGCGGCTGCCCTGATCGTTGCGCCCGACCTTTCCATTCTGATTCTTATCCCGGCCGGCGCACTCGTTTACGGCGCCGCGCTCGGCGGCGCCGGCGGGTTCCGCCTCTTCACCACGCCGGCCTCGCCGGTGGAACGTGCAACGTGAATCGCCCTGAGCCGTTCATTGTCGGTTTCGATTCGCGAACCGAGGCAGGACCGAAGCGATACCGCCTGCTCTACGTGGTGGTTGCGGCAGTGGCGCTTGCCGTCTACGTGCCCGGAAGCTGGTGGGGCGTGCCGCACGCGACCGCGCCCGACCGCATCAGGCCCTGGGCAACCGATGACGAGACGCCGCTCGGTCCGCTCGCCGAGATCAACAACATCCGCGAGCAACGCGATGACCGGAATCTCGGGTACCCGCTGATGTACTCGTTCGTGGTAGCCGCGGCGTACTCGCCGTATCTCGGCTACCTGTACGCCACCGGCAGGCTCGCAGAGCCGACACCGGAGTATCCGTATGGTCTGGTCGACCCGGCCGCTGCGTTGCGTACGCTCGCGATCATCGCGCACCTCGTGACCGCCCTGCTGGCCACCGCACTCGTAGTTGCCGTGTTCGACGCCGGACGGGTCGCCGTGGGCAGGCGAGCAGGCCTGCTGTACGCCGCGCTGGCGATGCTCGCGTTCCCGATGCTGTACTACGCTCGGACCGGCAACGTCGATGTGCCCATGATCGCGTTCGGCGCCCTCGCGTTCGCCGCGTTCACGCGCTGTGTCATTCGCGGCACTACGGTCCGGCGAGCGGCCGCTTTCGGTGCGGCCGTCGGGTTCGCGCTCGCCACCAAGGAAGCCATTCTCGGCGTATTCCTCATCATGCCCTTCGTGCTGCTCTACGTGCGCCACCGCGAGCTTCGCGACTCCGGCGGCTTGAGAACGTGGGCCGCATGGAAGCCCTTGCTCGTCGGTCTGCTCGTTTCCGTGATCGCCCTCGGCGCCGGCAGCGGACTGTTCGTCGATCCCGAACGCTACTTCGCGCACCTGAGTTTCATCTCCGGCAGGCTCGATACGCTGGCGGAAACGGCGGATGTGGCAGGCATCACTACCTATCCGTATACGATGGCCGGTCACATCGCCTTCGCCCGCCGGCTGCTCTTCGATCTCGCCGCCATCCTGACGTGGCCGGGACTGGCACTGGCAACGATCGGTACCGCATGGTGCCTGGCACGACGCCGCGATGTAGCGCTGCTCATCCTGCCCGGCATCGTATACGTGCTCTACATGTACCTCACACTGCGCGCCGCGCAGCTCCGCTACATGCTGCCCGCGGCCTTGTTCCTCGCGCTGCCGATTGCCGTACTCGCGCGCGACGCGTGGGCTTCGGGCCGGACCAGCCTGCGAGCCGCCGCGCTCATCGCTGTCGGCGCAGTCCTCAGCCTGCACTCGCTGCGCGCGATCGATCTCACCGCGCAGATGATTCTCGATTCGCGGTACGCCGCCGGCGACTGGCTGAGCAGCCGGCTCCGGCCGGGCGACACCGTCGAATACTTCGGGCCCACCCAGAAGCTGCCCGCGCTGCCCTACGAAGTCGAATCTGTCCGTGCAGCCCCCTACTTCGGCATGTACGTGGCCGCGGATCACAGCGACCGCGCGATCCGCGACATCCTCGCGGGCTGGGATGAGCGGCGCCCTCGATTCGTCCTCATTATCCCCGACCACACGAGCCAGCCCGGTGCCGAGGACGGCCACACGATGCCGCCCGAGATCGTCGATTCGCTCGCCAGCGGCTCACAGTGGCGAGAGGCCGCCTATTTCCGGACGCCGCGCGTGTTCCGCTGGCTGCCCATGCCCAGGCTGGACTATCCGACGGTGAACCCGCCGATCCGGATATTCGAACGCAGCCCCGAAACAGAGCCGGCCGATTCGATCGGCAACTGAGCCAGCGCCACGTTGCCGTGTGCGGTGCTGCGCCGTTGCCACAATCGCGGCGGAACCGTCGCGAGAATGGGCGGAAACAGCCAGACATGGCCCGTCCGGCCCCTGCCCGACGGGGTACGGACCTTGCGCCCGGCGTCGGCCATGAGCCGAAACCATCAACAGGCCGGACGTTGAGCATCAAACTCCTGCTGAAGATCGTCGTCAGCGCGGCGGTCCTCGTGGCGATCTTCGTGCTCCTGCCATGGGCGGATGTGCGAACCGCCGTCGAGAGGCTGTCGCCACTGGTCTGGCTGGGCGTGCTCGGCGGCTTCCTCGCCGGACACAGGCTGGGCGTAGTGAAATGGCGGCGGCTGATCAACGCAGGCCGCGCATCGCTGCGTTCTGCGGACGCGGTCCGGTGCTATGCGGCGGGGCTGTTCGCGAATCTGTGTCTGCCCAGCATCATCGGAGGCGACGTCCTTCGCGCGGCGCTCGCGACGCGCGCAACGGGTCGCGCCGAAGCCACGGTCCTGGGCAGTGTCGCTGACCGCGTCATCGACATCTTCGGTCTCGCGATGCTGCTGGCCGCGGGCGGGTTCCTCACGCGTGACCTGCTGCCGGACCTCGCATCCGCTTTCATCGGTGTCGGCATGCTGGTTGGCGTGCTCGGCGCGCTGATCGTCCTGCCAATGGTGGTCCGGACGCCGATCCGCCGGTGGCCGCGCAAGCTCAGGCGACCCGTCGGCCGGGCACTCGTCGCGCTGCGCTACCTTTCCCGCGACCGCGGAGTCGCAGTTCTCGCGCTGACGATCTCCCTGACGATGCAGAGTGGATTCGTCCTGCTCAACTGGTGGATCGGCGTTTCGATCGGCATCGATGTGCCCGTCAGCGCATGGTTCTTCGCCTGGCCGCTCGCCAAGCTGGCGGGGTTGCTGCCCGTCGGCATCAACGGACTCGGCGTCCGTGACGCGACGCTCGGCGCACTGCTCATACCGCTCGGCGTGCCCATGGCGTCCGGCGTCATCGCTTCACTCGTATGGCAATCGGTACTCATCTGCGGCGGCCTGCTCGGTGGGTTGTACTGGTGGGCCGCCAGTCGGAGGCGGGGTCTGCCCGTCGTAGTCAATCGCCGTCTTGCCGTCGCTTCCGGAAACGATAATGGCTGACAACACCATAATGATTCTCGGCGCCGGACCCGCGGGCCTCGGCGCCGCATACAAACTGCGCCGCGAACGCAAAGCGAACGTCGTCGTCCTGGAACAGGCGCCCGTGGTCGGCGGGCTGGCGCACAGCCCCGAGATCGGTGGCCAGCGCGTCGACCAGGGCAGCCACCGGCTGCACCCCGCATGCGATCCTGTGGTTCTCGAGGACATCCGCACGCTCCTTGGCGAGGATCTGCTCGACCGTCCGCGGCACGGCAGGATCCGCCTTCGCGGGCGCTGGATCCACTTCCCGCTCAAGCCGGTGGACCTGCTGTTGCACCTCGACCCGCCGTTCGCCATCGGCAGTCTGCTCGACCGCGTGCGGAAGAAGCCGTGGTCGGGCAACGGGCGCGAGAGCTTTGCTTCCGTGCTGTGGAGCAGCCTCGGTCCAACCATCTGCGAGGAGTTCTATTTCCCGTACGCTCGCAAGATCTGGGGACACGACCCCGATGAGCTTTCGCCGATCCAGGCGAAGCGCCGGGTCTCGGCGTCATCGTTCCCGCAGCTCATCCGCAAGGTCATGTCGTCAGTGCCCGGCTTCAAGCCGCCGGGCGCCGGCAGGTTCTACTACCCGCGTCACGGCTTCGGCCAGATCAGCGATGCCTACGCGGCCGCGGCCGCGGCTGAAGGCGCCGACATCCGCCTCGGCTGCCGGGTCACCTCCCTGACCCGGACGGACGACCGCTGGGTCGCCGTCGCCACCACTGGCGACAGCACCGTCGAGATCGCCGCCGACTACGTCTGGTCGACGGTGCCCATCCCGATCCTGGCCCGGCTGATCCAGCCGGCGCCGCCGCCCGAAGTCGAGCGCGCTGCGTCCGCCATCGACTATCGCTCGATCGCGCTCATATACCTGACGCTCGATGTCGACCGGTTCACCGAGTTCGACGCGCACTACTTCCCCGGCAGTGATACGCGCATCACGCGATTGTCCGAGACCAAGGTCTACGCGGACAGGTCCGAACCACGCGGCCGAACCACGCTGTGCGCCGAACTGCCGTGTGCGGTCGGCGATGAGCACTGGAACGCCGACGACGCTGCGCTCGGCGACCTCGTCGCCGCCGACCTCGAACGCGCCGGTATCCCCCTGCCCGGCCGTCCGTCCGCCGTCACGGTCCGCCGGCTGCGCCATGCCTATCCCATTTACACTCACGGCTACGACAAGCCGCTCGACGTACTCGATCGCTGGATCGACAGCGTGCCCGACTTCCTCAGCTACGGCCGGCAGGGCCTCTTCGCTCACGACAACACGCACCACGCCCTCTTCATGGCGTACTCGGCCGTCGATTGCCTCGTGGACGGCCGTTTCGACGAGGACCGCTGGAGCGAGTATCGCAAGGTGTTCGCTACCCATGTCGTGGTGGACTGACGGTGCCCCGCCTGTTCCCGGGCCCGACGCCGCGCAAGTTGCCGTGGTCCGAGCGCCAGCGCGATCCTCGCCGCCTGATCGGACGTTCGCCACCGCCATCACCTGCGGCGTTTGCGCGACATTCGCGTAGCGGGAGGCGGGCTGGCGATGCCGCGCGGCCCACGGCCGAGACGTTCCGCCAGCACGCTCCGGCTGGCGCGGTAAATGCCACCCGGCCGTATGGCTCCGAGGCGGTGCGGCCCGGCGGCCGGCACACGCGCTGGCGGCGCAAGCTGAACGAGAGGGTCGTTTGAGCGTGAACACGATCGACGACATGGCGCTGCCATCACCGGGCGGTCGCGCGACGCGCGACGGTCAGACGACTGTGCGCGACGCGGCGCCGCCGCGTCAGCCCGCAGCCTGGTGGCTGTCCACATCGTCGCTGGCATGGCGAGTGTTCTTCACGTGCTGGATCCTCTACGGCATTCATTTCGCCACCGACATCGTGCGCGAGCACTATCCGGCGGTCGCCCTGGGCGACGACTTCACGTTCCGGCTCGACGCATACGGCGGTCTGCATCCCGACCTGTTCGAAACGCCAGGCCGCGGCTGGCACATCGGCAACAACCCGGGTGTGTCACTGTTCGCGGCCGTCCCGTACGCACTCTCGAGGCCCCTGGTCGATCCGCTGGTCGAACGCGTACAGGCCGGTCGCGCGGCGAGAGGCGACACGGTGGCGCCCGACTTCGATTCGCCGCGTGCACGCTCGCCCGGTTTCTTCGCCGAGGCGTACCGCCGCGGCCTCGACGTGAAGCTCGGCCTCGCCGCCCTCGTGACGCACACCTTCTTCATGGCGCCAGCCTCGGCGCTCGGCGTCCTGTTCGTGTTCCTCGCGCTGCGTTGGGTTCTGCGCTCCGATCGCGACGCATTCTGGCTCGCAATGGTCTACGCATTCGCAACGCCCGTTTTCTTCAGGACCGGGTTCCTCAACCACAACCTCATGCTCGGCCATATCGCTTTCGCCGGGTTCTATGGCGTCTGGAACCCCGGACGCAGCGTCTCGCCGTCGGACCGCACCCGGACGTTCCTCGCCGGTGTCGCAGGCGGCACCGCCATGCTGTTCGATTACAGTGGCGTCGTTTTCCTGCTCGGTATCTTCGCGTACGTGTTGTACCGCGCATGGCGAGATGCGGGAACGCACACGGCCTTGCGGCGAGGCGCGATCTACGTGCTGGGCACGCTCGGGCCCGTGTTCACTCTGTGGTTCTACCAGTGGCAGGCGTTCGGTAATCCGTTCCTGCCGGGCCAGCACTGGATGCCAGCGGTCGAGTTCATCGATCGTGGCTATCAGGGCTACAGTCTGCCGCAGCTCGAACTCGTACTGTCGCTTCTTTTCGATCACCGGTACGGCCTGCTGCTGACCGCGCCGATCCTTGCGCTCGCCGCAGCCTCGCCGTTCCTGCGGTCGAGGCCGGAAACCGATGTGCCCCACGTCGAGAAGTGGGTATGCCTGCTGCTGTTCGTCGCCCTGCTCGTCTTCTTCGCGGGAAACAACTACACGCGGCTGCAGTGGAACACCGGCATTCGATACCTGACGCCGATCCTGCCGTTCCTGTTCCTGCCCGCGGCGATCGTGCTGTGGAGGTTGCCCCGGACGGCCTTTCACTCAATCGTCATTGCATCGATCACGCTGAACTGGTGCATGGCCATGAACCGCGAGGTCTGGCGTCCACTCGGCGTGTTCGAGCCGGTGATCCGCGTGTTCACGGCCGGTTTCCAGCTACCCGCACTGACGACGGTGTCGCGCATGGAGATGTTCCGGAACTGGGTGCCGGAGACGGTTTCCGTACTACCGGTGTTCGCGATCACCGCGGCTGTCCTCTGGGTTGTATGGTCGGGCGCGCGACGCAGCCGGACGGTCGAGCCGTCCGGCTATCGCGCCCCGGATTCGCATGTCTGAGAAGGAGCCGCAGATGTCTGCACCGGAATCGGAGCTTGACGCCCGCAAGAAGATGACGGGGTACGCGACGAGCGTGCTCGATCCCGCGTCCGAGCACACTGTCGACGTGGTCATTCCCGTGCTGAATGAGGCGCACGTCCTCGAGAAGAGCGTCATGAGCGTGCGCGCGTTCCTTGCCGGTCACATGCCGCACCGCTGGCGAGTCGTGGTCGTCGACAACGGATCGTCGGACGGTACGGACAGGGTTGCGCGGAGTCTGGTCGAGAGATTCGACGATGTCGCCTTCATGCATCTGACCGAACGCGGCCGCGGCCGTGCGCTCCGTCACGCATGGACGACGAGTCAGGCGGACGTCGTGTGCTATACCGATGTCGATCTGTCGACCGAACTCGCCGCGCTGCCGAACCTCGTCAATGGCATCCTGTTCGAGGGCTACGAGGTCGGTACCGGCTCTCGCCTGCTGCCCGACTCGACGACGACACGATCGTTCCAGCGCGAGTTCATCTCGAGGACCTACAACTTCATGGTGCGCACGATTCTGCGCACGACGTTCAGCGACGCGCAATGCGGGTTCAAGGCCGTCAGCAGGAAAGCCGTGCTCGCCGTCGTTCCGCACATCAGAGACGAATCGTGGTTTTTCGACACCGAATTGCTGACGCTCTCGGAGAAGTGGGGCTACCCGATCATGGACCTGGCGGTCCGGTGGGACGAGGACGACGACAGTCGCGTCAAGATTGTCCGCACGGCTTGGGACGACATCAAGGGCATTCTGCGTGTCCGCTGGTACATGTGGACCGACCGTCTGGCGCGCCAGCGACAGGCGGCCGCACCCGGTCACCGCACGGAAGCATATCGGATGGCGAGTGGTTCCCAGCCCACCGGCCAGCGAACCTGACAATGCATCGATGGCCGCGCTCTTCGTAACCGGTACGACCGGTTTCGTCGGCCGGGCGCTGATCGAGCGGATCGCGGCACGCAACGACGTGACGGTGACCGCCCTCGTGCGGCGCATGCCCGCGGTGCCGGGCGGATCCGCGGTCCGGTATGTCCAGGGCGACCTGCTCGGCTCCGATGGCTGGCGCTCGGATCTCGAGGGCACCGACACGGTGCTGCACATGGCCGCGGCCACGGGCAAGCTGCCGCGCGCCACGATCCACCGCGTCAACGCGGACGCAACCGAGCGACTGCTCGAACTCGCGCGGCTCACGCGCGTCGAACGATTCCTGTTCGTCAGCTCGATCGCGGCGAAGTTCGCGGATGCACCGCACTATCACTACGCCGCTTCGAAACGCGCTGCCGAACGCATGGTCCTCGACAGCCCGTTGCACACGCTGATCGTCCGGCCGACCATGGTGCTCGGCCGTGGCTCACCGATCGGCCGGAAGCTGCGCATGCTCGCAACCTCGCCGGTCATGCCGGTGTTCGGCGATGGCCATGCGCGCATCCAGCCTGTCCATGTCGACGACCTCGCCGCGATGCTGCTCGACCTCGCCACGAGCGACGTGTTCGACGGACGGATCGTCGAAGCCGGTGGGCCGGACGCCATCGAGATCGAGACGTTCCTGCGCACCGTGCGACGCGCGGTGCGCGGAGCCGACGGTACCGCGCTGCACGTGCCCGCCGGTCCGCTGCGCGCCGTGCTTGCGATCGTCGAACGCGTGTCCGTGAACCTCGTGCCGTTCACCGCCGGCCAGCTCGCGTCGTTCACCAACGATGGCACGGTCGATCCCCGCCATGCGTACCGTGGCCCGGTCGAGCCCCGACACGGAATCGGCTCCATCGTGGACGAAACCGCCGGCGATGCCTGAGCCCGTTTCACCCGACGTCGCGCGGGAATGCCGCGCGCTGGTGAAGCACCTGGTCGGTGTCGATGCATCGGACTACGTGATCGTGCGGTACGCCCGCGGCCTCGACAGCGCCACCTTCCACGAGGGCCTCGGGCAGGGTACCGCGGACCGGGTCCTGCGAAGGGCGTGGCGCATGGGTGGCATCGGTCTCTCATTGGCCGACACGTATGCGCGTTTTTTCGCGCCCGCGGGCGAGTTCCGCCGGCGAGCGGTTCTGCTGGGCGCGATCCTCGAAAGCTCGCCGGACACGTTCGCCGCGTTCGAACCGCCGCCCGCGGGGCGCCTGCGCGCCTGGTCGGCACTCGTGGGCGCCGGCCTGCTCTTCGCGCTCCGGCTCGGCGTCGCCATCGTCGTGATCGGCCCGCTGCACCTGGCTGCCCGTATGATGAATGGCGGCACCACGAATGCCGGGCGGTCCGGGTGAAACCGGTTGTCGTGGTGGGATCGGGACCGAGTGGCGTGCACTTCGCCCTGACTTTGCTGGAAAAGGGCCGTCGCGTCACGCTCATCGATGTGGGCCATACACGGCCGGCGGTCGCCCGCCAGCATGACACGTTCGACGGGCTGAAACGCAATCTCGACGACCCGGTCGAGTACCTGCTGGGCAACGATCTGGAAGGTATCACGTATCCGGGCGCGGCCGGCGAGTACTACGGCGTTCCGCCCGGCAAGGCGTACATTTTCCGCGATCCGGGCGGGTTCACGGTTCGTTCACAGGGCTTCGAGCCGCTGTTCTCCTGGGCTGCCGGCGGGCTGGCGGAGGCGTGGACGGGCGGTGTGTACCCGTTCAACGAAGCCGAGCTCGCGGACTTCCCGTTCGGCTGGTCCGACATCGAGCCGTCATACGCGGAAGTCGCACGGCGCATCGGCATCAGCGGCGAGATCGACGACCTCGGTCGGTTCATGCCCGCGCATGACGGCATCATGCCGCCGCTCGAACTCGACCTGCACTCGCGCAAACTGATCGATCGGTACACCGCGGCCAGGGCTGGCCTCAACGACGCCGGCTGCTGGCTCGGCCGTTCGAGGCTTGCCACGATCACCCGGCCGCACGCTGGCCGTGGCGCATGCGAATACCTGGGGCGATGCCTGTGGGGCTGTCCGGTCGATGCGCTCTACACGCCGTCGAAAACGCTTGCCGAATGCATGGCATTCGATCGTTTCGAGTACGTGCCCGGCGTTGTCGTCACACACTTCACGGTCGATTCTACCAGGCGTATCCGCAAGTTGCGCGGCCATGCCCTCGATGGCTCGCCGTTCGAACTGGACGTGGATACGCTCGTGCTGGCTGCCGGCGCCCTGTCGAGCGCACGCATCTTCCTCGAATCGGTACACCGCGCGACCGGCGAAGCGGCCCGGCTGACAGGCCTGATGGACAACCTCCAGATCCTCGTACCATTCCTCAACGTCGACATGATCGGCTTGCCGTACCAACCTTCCAGCTACCAGTATCATATGCTCGGGCTGGGGCTCGAAACGGATCGGCCCGAGGAGTACGTGCACGGTCAGATCACGACGTTGAAGACGACAATGGCGCATCCGATCCTCAACAACCTGCCTTTCGACCTGCGTACCGCACGCCAGGTCTTCCGCCGGATCCGCTCGGGTCTCGGCCTGGTCAACGTCAACTTCCATGATCGACGGCGCGCCGATTGCGCCGTTTCGATCGATCCCGATCCGGCCGGCGGCGACGCCACTCTCGTGATCGAGTACCGTGATGACCCCGGCGAAGAGGCGAGTGC
Source organism: Longimicrobiales bacterium (assembly GCA_035513345.1). GTDB lineage: Bacteria > Gemmatimonadota > Gemmatimonadetes > Longimicrobiales > RSA9 > DATKCF01. The sequence goes on along the minus strand of DATKCF010000131.1, from coordinate 18,520 downwards.
GCGAGCCGCCGTGGCGCGCGTCCGCAAGGCGCTGCGCAGCCTTCGCTGCTTCGCGCCGTCGCCGATGATCCACGTCCGGCCCAGAGGCGCCAGCGTCCACTACGCCGGCGTTCTGCCCATGACCGATCGCGGCGGCGACTTCACGACTACGACCGAATGTCGAAGCCGCGACTTCGAGAATCTCGTCCTGGCCGACGGCGCGACGTTCCCGTTCCTGCCGGCCAAGAACATCACGTTCACACTGATGGCGAACGCGGTCCGTGTGGCCGCCGCCATGTGACGCGCCGATGATGATACCGATGCAATCCGACCGCCAGACGGAGTCACCACTCGGTGTGTTCGTGCTCGCGCTCTGGTTCGGCACGTGGACCGGCCTCGCCATCTTCGCCTCCTACCTCGCCGCTCGCATGGTCCGTAGCACGGCCGTGCACATCGACCCGCAGCTCATCTGGATGGTGGCGGCTTCGTCGATCTTCCTTTTCGTTTGCGTCGCGCTCACGCTGCTCGTCATCGGCCTCGCCTGGAAGCCTGCGCTCTCGCGAACCGTCGTGCTCGGCACGTTCTTTTCCATCGCCTGCTTCAGCGGCGCACTGCTCTATCCGCGCATCACGAGAATCGGGCTCCTGCTCCTCTCCATCGGCATCGGCGTCCAGCTCGGGCGCCTCGCTGCGCGCCGCTTCAACACACTTCTGCCCTGGATCAGGCGCAGTCTCGTCGCCGGTCTCGCGATCGTCGTCGCGGTGAGCGCCGTCATCAATGTCCGGATCATGCTGCGCGACCGCGCCGCCACCGCGGCGCTGGGCACGCCGCCGGCCGACGCACCGAACGTGCTGCTCATCATACTGGACACCGTTCGAGCGTTGAGCATCGGGCTTCACGGATACGACCGGCCGACATCGCCGTTCCTGGACGAATTCGCGATGCGCGGCATCACGTTCGATGCCGCATTCGTCTCCGCGCCGTGGACGCTGACATCGCACGGCACCATGTTCACCGGCCGCTGGCCGTTCGAGTTGACCGCGACCTGGCGGATGCCGCTCGATGACAGGCATCCCGTCATCGCCGAAGCACTCGCCGCGCGCGGGTACGCTACCGCGGGATTCGTCGCCAACTACCTGTTCGGTCCAGATGTCTACGGTCTCGGTCGCGGCTTCGTGCACTATTCCGGCTGGCCACACAACGTCGGAACCATCATCGATACCTCGCCCGTGCTTCGCTTCGCCGTGGGCAGGATCAACCGCCTGCGCGACTCCAACTACACACCCGAGAGTCGTAACGCGGCCGATATCGCACGCGAGTTCCGGACGTGGCAGGGAGGCATCGACGGCAGACCATGGTTCGCTTTCCTCAACATCTTCGATGCGCACGAGCCCTACGATCCTCCCCCACCGTGGAACAATCGTTTTGGAAATCCGCGACACCGTCGCATTGAAGCCGAACTGCCCTCGACCGAGGTCGTTCGCGACCTGACGGATGCGTACGACGGCGCAATCGCGTACATCGATGACGTGTTGCGAGCGTTGTTCAATGAGCTCGAAGCCGATGGCAGCCTCGACAACACGCTCGTCATCATCACCTCGGACCATGGCGAGCATCTCGGTGAACGAGACCTCATCGATCACGGCAACAGCCTCTACGCGCCGCTGCTCCACGTGCCGCTCGTCATTGCCTGGCCCGGCCGACTGCCCGAAGGCGTACACATCGATCACGCCGTCAGTCTTCGCGACCTGCCAGCCACCATCGCGGAGCTTACACCGGCCGACCCCGTATTCCCGGGCCGGTCCCTGTCCCGCCTGTGGCTGACCGGTGAGCCGCCCACGGATCCCGACACCATCTACGCCGCCGTCGAGTTCGCGCCCCGCCAGCCACCCTGGTACCCACTTGCCCGAGGTGACATCCGGTCAGTCATCGTCTGGCCATGGCACTACATCGTGAACGGCGACGGTTCCGAGGAGCTGTTCGATTTATCGGCGGATCCCGCCGAAACGGGACCCCCTATCGATGATCCTGTCGTACTCGCACGAATGCGCGATGTCATGGCAACATTTCCGACGTACGTCCGGTATCAACTCTGCGATACAGCGGCCACCGCCGGTCCGGCGCCGCCCGCGGGCCGAGCGTGCGCGCGCAGCCGGATCGCAGCGTTGGGTACGGCCAGCGGAGGCCGGCCCTGACGCCCCAGAGCCCCCCGCCGGCGGGATCGGCTTCGTACCGGCGAGTCCACCTGGTCTCATCCTGACGCTGGACTGGCACAAATGATGCATCGGCGTCTTTCACCCAGGCTTCCACGATCGGTGACGTCGCCGGTCCGGCGACAACACCAATCCCCCTGGTTGATCATGATTCCAGGCCGATTCCTCATCGTGGTTCCCGCTATCGTTTCCGCCTGTTCGGGTTGCGGCCCGGGCGACGGTCCCGAGTCCATCGTCGAGCCGCAGATCGTCCAGAGCGTCGATGTCGTACCGCCCAACGCCACGATCGTGGTGGGCCAGAGCATTCAGTTCGTCGCGACGGCACGCGATGCCGGCGGCCGGCCGGTCGACGGCCAGGAGTTCACCTGGTCGACATCGGATCCGGCAGTCGTGTCGATCGATCCGGACGGCCGCGCGACCGGCGTGACGGCGGGCACCGTCACCGTGACAGCCAGGACCGCGGACATGCCGGGATCGGCAACCGTCGACGTCAGCGACGTGCCGCATGCCGAGGGCGACATCAACATCGATACGGGGATCGTGCACCAGACGATGATCGGCTGGGACGTAGTGCCCTTCGCGGGCCACTGGGAGTGCGGCGACACGTTCCACAACACGGAGCTGTACAACCGGTACAAGGACGCAGTGCTCGACATGATCGTCGAGATGGGCATCAATCGGGTCCGCGCGGAGCTGCGGACCAGTGCGGAGAACCCGCGCGACGCCTGGACCGAGTTCCGCAACGGTCAGATCGGTTACAGCGAATACAGGCAGGTCTGGTACAACGCCGTGAATGACAACGCTGACCCGAACGTCATCAACCCGGACGGATTCCACTTCAGTGAACTGGACACGCACATCGAGATGGTCATCAATCCGCTACGGGAGCGACTGCAGGCGAAGGGTGAGAAACTCTACATTGTGATCAACGTGATTCACGGCGCCCGCACGGATCCGTTCCAGCACCGCCACGACCCGGATGAGTATGCCGAGTTCCTGCTTGCGGCGTTCCAGCATGTCGAGCAGAAATGGGGCTGGATACCGGATGCGATCGAAGTCATCAACGAGCCGGACCTCGGCAACCGCTGGACCAGCGCGCAGATCGGCAACGCGCTCGTTGCGACCGGAAATCGGTTGAAAGCGGCGGGCTACAATCCTGATTTTGTCGCGCCGTCGGGCGCCGGCATGGACGACTCGATCGTGTACTTCAACGAGATGATCGGCATGCCGGGCGTCGCACAGTATCTGACGGAGTTCTCCTACCACCGCTACAATGGCGTGAGCGACGCGAACCTCAACACGATCGGTCAGCTCAGCAAGCAGTACGCCGTCGGTACGGCGATGCTCGAGCGCATCGGCAGCGGCTACGAGGATCTGCACAAGGACCTGACCATCGCGCACAACACGTCCTGGGAACAGTACGCGATAGCCGGCTGCAATCCCGGCGATCCGGGCGGCCGGCACGTTCTCATCGACATCTCCGACGAGATGAACCCGCGCCCGAGGCTCGCCAGTCGCAGCCACTTCCTGCGACTGTACTTCAAATGGGTGAAGCCAGGGGCCGTCCGCATCGGTGCGACGTCGGGCAACGGTCAGCTTGCTCCGATCGCTTACATCAACAGGGACGGCCGCTACACGGTGATCGTGAAGGCGACAGACGGGAACACGTTCACGATCGGCGGACTGCCGCGCGGCACCTATGGCATCGCGTACGCCACGGGCCCGAATGACAGGACGCCAAATGACACCGGTGATCTGGCTGACGTACAGATCGGTCCGGGCGAAGCGTTGTCGACGTCGATCGGCGGACGCGGCATCATCACGATCTACGGCAAGAACTGAAAGCCGTGCGCCGTCCCGTGCGGCGCTCGGCCCGACAATCCGATCAATCCCGCGCGCTCATTCAGCCGCGCGCCGCGATCTTGGCGTTCTGGTCGGCCAGCAGACCGACGCACCAGACGATGAGTGCGGCGAGCAGGAGGAAGATCGCGCTCTCCGACAGGTTGCCCAGCGTCACGTCATAGATGAACTTCGCGAGGCCGCCGAGAAAGAGCAGGCCGCCCAGCGGAATGAAGACCTTGAGCGGGTTGAAGAATACGATTGTCCGCAGGATCAGGAGTGTGAAGTCGTAGGCGTGGCGGGGACGTATCTTCGACTTGCCGAGACGCGCCAGGTAATTGATCGGTACGTACTCGATGAGGTGCTCGTTGCAGGCGGATGCGAGTGTGATCGTGGTAGTGAAGGAGAAGCCGGGCGGCAGCAGGTGCGCGTACCGTTCGACGAGATCGCGCCGCATCAGCCGGAGGCCCGAGTTCAGGTCGGGCAGATTGCGCCCGGCCAGGTAGCTCGCGAGCTTGCGCAGGAACCATTTCGCCGGACGCCGCTCGAACGGTATCGCCACCCGTTCACCCGTGCGCGAACCGACAACCATGTCATTTTCATGAGCGCGCTCGAGCAGCGCCGGAATCGATTCGGCCGGGTACGTGCCATCCGCGTCCGTGATCAGGATCCAATCGAACCGGGCTGCGGCGATACCGCGCTTGAGTGAGGCTCCGTACCCCCGATTGCGTGGATGGCGGATCACGCGGACGCCCGTGGTGGCGGCCGCGTCAGCGGTCTGGTCCTCGGAACCGTCATCGACAACGATGATCTCGAACTCCCAGCCAGTCGCGCCGAGAACCTCACGTACCTGACGGATGCCCTCGGCAACGTGCGCGCCCTCATTGTACGCCGGGATCACGACCGACACGGCAGTCGCGAGCGCGTGGCCGTCCGTCATGGGCGCGTGCTCGATATATGCCGCGGTCGCCGTCTCGCCTTCGTTCGTTGTGCTCATCGTCTTGTCATCACGTGTACGGCGCCGCCGGCGATCGTGCCCGGAAACGCAAGAATTTCGCGGTAATCGGAACCGATCCTGGCCCACAGGTCCGGAGCCTGGCCCGCCAGGTGGTCGGGCATTGTGTAGAGCAGCCACGTCCTCTCGTGCGTGCGCTCGATGGCCTCGAGTTCCTGCACGGAACCTACCGGTGTCACGGCCGCCTCCAGCCATCGATCGTATGCGTAGCTGGCCAGCCCGGTCGCAACGATTGCATCGCCGGCACCCGCCTCGCTCCGGATGTACGCGAGCGCCCCCGCATAGTCCTGTTTCGGCGCCCATGCCCTCGGAACTGTAGTCGCGCTCGCCGCCGCGCCAAGCAGGAGCGCACCAGCCGCGATGGCACGCCGGCGATGGTGCCGTAGCGGCAGGAGATCCGCCAGCACGAACGTACCTTTCACGGCAATCAGGATCGCGAAGCCGGCCGCGAAGAAGAAGAAGCGCGGCCACAGATTGTGCCCTGTCGCAACCAGTACGCCGGCGGTCACCACACCCGGCAGCACCATCAACCATGCCACGGTCGGAGACTGCTTCAGGTACCCGATCGTCCCTGCCAATGCAACGGTGATGCCGCCAGCCAGACCAATCCATCCGCCGGGCAGGCCGCGAGCAGCGCCGCGCAGGGTTTCGGTCACGAGCCAGAGCGGATTCTGCCATGGCGTTTCGCCCGCGAACTCGGTCGCCGGCGCGAACAGCGTGTCGGCCATCTGCGGCAACACGACCGCGTACAACAGCAGGGTGAACGATCCGGCCAGCCCGATCGCGGCCAGCGGCGCCCATGGCCATGATCCGCTCGATCGGTCCCTCGCCCGGACGGCCAGCACGGCCCAGACCGCGAAGTGCGCGGCCGCGATGAACGCCGCCGTCAGATGCGTCCAGACCGCAAGTGCCATCACGATCGCGTAGCCGCTCGCGAGCGTCCATGCCCGCCGCCGTTCGCCACTCAGCAGCCGAAGGAACAGCCCGCTCGCAACCACCGCGAACAGCATCATGCCGGTGTAGCCGCGGGCGTTCTGGGAGAACCAGACATGATGATACGACACGGCCAGAAGCAGTGTTGCGAGCAGTGCTTCACGGCGCGACGTCACGATCGATCCGAACCAGAAGACTGCACCAAGACCTGCCACGCCCATCAACGCCGCCGGCAGACGCAGTGCCCACGTGCTCTCGCCCAACACCGAGAACGTGATGCTGGTCAGGACCGAGTACAGCACGTGCTGATTCTGAGCCGTGTATGTCGCGACGATCTCGCGCAACGGGAGCCGGCCGAACTCGACGAGTGTGGCGATCTCGTCGTGCCACAAACCAGCGCCCAGATCGATCATCCGCAGCGCCAGGCCAAGCGTGATCGTGGCCGCCAGCAGACGCAGCAGCGCCGCCGTCAACGGCTCGCGCTCGCGTACAGGTGCGATCAGCGGCCGGCCCGGCGAGGCACGGTCGAGCCACCTCCAGACCAGTGGCAGCACGATCGCGTGGACGAGAAGCATCGCCTTGAGAATGCGAACGCCCGCGATCACGCTGTCGAGAAGCGGCGAGTCGGCGCCAACCAGCCAACGAGCGAACGCGTTGGACGGCAGTCCGACTGCGATCAGCCCGATCGCTGCGGCCGCGATCAGACCGCGGCCGATACGGCCGCGACCCGGCCGTTGGCCCGTGTCGACCGTCGCGCCGCCGCCGCTCACCGACGCGTCGACGGCGGCGTTCATACCGGCGAGGCCGCCTCTCGCGTACTGCGTGAGCCGGCAGGACCACCGCGACGCGCCGATTCACGCCGGACGTGCTCATCATACCACTCGATGGTCTCGCGCAGGCCTTCCTCGAGAGTGCGCGTCGCCGCCCAGCCGAGTACCTGCCGGGCACGACCGCAGTCAAGATACTGTCGCAGAATCTCGTGTGACGCCTCGTTCTTCACGATCGGCTCGAGCGTGGTCCGACCCATCAGCTCCAGTACCAGATCAACCACCTCCAGCACCGAAAGTGGCCGCTCCATTCCGAAGTTGAACGCAGTGCCCGTGATCCCGTCTGCGGGCATGGCCTCCGCCAGCTGCAGATACGCGTCTACCGCATCGCGCACGTAGAAGTAATCGCGAATGAACGAACCGTCACTACGGATGACCGGCCGCTCGTCGAGCAGTGCGGACCGGATCGTGCCCGGAATGAGACGGTTGAAATTGAGGTCGCCCGGCCCGAACAGGTTGCCGCAGCGCGTCACGGCCAGCGGTGTCCCATACGTAGCATGATAAGAGAACGAGATCAGGTCCGCGCACGACTTGGACACGTCGTAGGGGAACCGGCCCTGCAACGGCGAGTCCTCGGTGTACGGCAACGTTTCGTGCTCGCCGTACGCCTTGTCGCTCGACGCAACGATCACGCGTTCCACGAGCTTCGGGCACAGCCGGCAGGCCTCGAGCAGGTTCCATGTGCCCCTGATGTTGCCATCGAATGTCGACAACGGTGACCGCGACGCCGTGCCCACGATCGTCTGAGCGCCCAGATGAAAAATCGTGTCGATTTCGTATTCATTGATGGCGCGCAGGAGAACGGTGAGGTCTTCCAGTTCACCGCGTACGATCTCGACGCGGCGGAGCAGATCCTCGCCGATCAGCCGGCTGTCGGGCACCCAGTCGCGCAACAGGCACGTCACACCCGCACCACGCGCCACCAGTTCCTCGACCAGCGCGGAGCCCAGCAGCCCGCTTGCGCCCGTTACGAAGACGCGCCGTCGGGCCCAGAATCCGTTTCCCATACTTTCCATGGCGCGCTCCCACTCGTCCACATGTCGTCCAGCATGCGCTTTTCGCGCAGCGTGTCCATCGGCTGCCAGAACCCCGTGTGCTTGAAGGCCATGAGCTGGCCGTCGTCCGCGAGCCTTTCGAGCGGCTGGCGTTCGAGAATCGTTGCGTCGTTATCCAGATACGCGAAGACGCCCGGCTCGAATATGAAGAAGCCGCCGTTGATCCAGCCCTCGCCCGTCTGCGGCTTTTCCGAAAACTCCTTCACCACGTCGCCTCGCAGGTTCAGTCCGCCGAACCTCGCCGGCGGTCGGACCGCCGTTACCGTGGCCAGTCTGCCGTGCTTCCTGTGAAACTGGACCAGGCGCGGTATGTCGATGGCCGCGACACCGTCGCCATACGTGACCATGAACGTCTCGTCGCCGATCCACGATGACAGCCGCTTGATGCGGCCGCCCGTCTGTGTGTCGAGACCCGTGTCGATCACGCCGATCTTCCAGTCCGTGCCGCTGGTGTTGAGCACCTTGAGCGAACCGTCCTTCAGATCGATCACGTAGTCGTTGCTGTGGATGAAGAAGTTGTGGAAATACTCCTTGATGTGATCGCCCTTGTAGCCGCAGGCGACCAGGAACTCCTTGAAGCCGTGCGCGGCATAGATGCTCATGATGTGCCACAACATCGGCTTGCCGCCGATCTCGACCATCGGCTTCGGGCTTTTCTCTTCGGAGAGCCGCGTACCACGGCCCCCGGCCAGGATCACGACCTTCATCAGACGATTTCCGGTTCCGGGATCGGCAGAATGAACCGGCCGCCGCGCGACCGGTACTCGCTCTGCTGCTCCATGATTTCGTCGGCGAAGTTCCACGCGAGGATCAGTATGTAGTCAGGCTGCCGTTCGAGCAGAGTCTCGACCGGCAGGACGGGGATGTGCGTGCCCGGCGTGTACCGACCCACTTTCATCGGGTTGCGGTCGACTGTGTACGGCAGCAGGTCGGTCGTCACGCCGCAATAGTTGAGCAGTGTGTTGCCTTTGGCCGGCGCACCGTAGGCCGCAACCGTACTGCCTTCCTCGTTCAGGCGACGAAGCAACCCGATGACCGCCGCGCGATTCGCCTCGACTCCGGCCGCCAGCTCGCGGTACGTCGCGAACGATGTCAGGCCGCGCGCTGCCTCCGCGGCCGATTCCTCGATCACGGCGGGATCATGAGCGCCGAACGAGTCCGTGCGGCCCGCGTACATGCGGATCGATCCGCCGTGCACGGGTACGTGGTCGATGCGGCGCAGCGAGAGACCGACGGCTTCGCACAGGCGCATCAGCGTGGTCACCGAGAAGTAGCACAGGTGCTCGTGGTAGACAGTGTCGTACTCGAGCCGGTCGACAAGCTCGCCGATGTACGGAACCTCGACCACGGCCAGCCCGTCCGGCGCGAGAAGATCACGGAAGCCTTCGAGAAAACCCTGCGTGTCGTCCACATGCGCCAGCACGTTGTTGCCGATCACGGCCTTCGCCGCGCCCCGCTCCGCCTTCACGGCCCGCGCGATCCATGGTTCGAAGAACTCGTCGATTGTTTCGACACCCGCCTCGCGCGCGATCTTCGCGATGTTCGACGCGGGCTCGATGCCGAGCGTACGAACGCCGTACGGCTGGAAACAGCGCAACAGGCTGCCATCGTTGCTCGCGACCTCCACCACCAGATCATGCGGGCGCAGCGGCACCAACTCGACTACCGTGTTCGCGTACCGCCGATTGTGCTCCGAGATCGTCGTCGATGTGCCCGTCACGTAGATGTAATCGCGGAACAGCACCTCAGGATCGATCACGTCGAGCACCTGTACCAGCGAGCAGTCCTCGCAGAAATGGACGTCCAGCGGATATCTCGCCTCACTCTCGAAGCCGGATGGATCGGCAGGAAACGCATTCGCCAGCGGCTGCGGACCCAGCTCGAGGAAGCGAAGCAGCGTCGAACCGCCGCATGCCCGGCACGTCGTACGCTTCACGTACACGTGGGTGGCCGCAGCCTTCGCCGGCTGTTTCGTTCCGGCCTCGGTCATGAACGGCCCGCTTCCACGGTCACCTGGTCGGCCGAGTGATGCCAGTCAGCAATGTCCCGACGCCACGCGGCGAGCTTTGAGGTGAACCGGTAGGCGATCAGGCTGCGCAGGAACTCCACACACGTTTCCTTGCGTACGTGCGACGTACCGCTCCCGCGCATGCGGGCGAACACGTTGAACTCGAGGACGCGCAGGCCCATGTAATGCGACTTGATCATGATCTCGGGATCGAGAAACCAGCCGCGTGACTCCAGTTGCATGGCCAGCAGCGCCTTGCGCGGCAGGATCTTGGGCGTGCCATTCACGTCAAGCGTGTCCATTGTCGGCCACATGATCCGGACGAGCAGGTTGTAGCTGACCGACACGAGCTTGCGCCACAGACCGTCCATGCGGAACCGTCGCCTGGCCTTGGCAATGACATCGCCGCGCGAGGCCGCCGCCGATTCATACAGATGCACGACATCCGCCGCGTCCACCTGGCCATCCGCCGGAATGAACCCGACCCATGACGCCGAGGTCCGCGGAATGCCGCGCAGCAGGCCGTTGCCATAGCCGATATTGACGTCGACCGTCTCGATCCTCACCTCGGGATGCGCAGCGGCGAGCCGCTTCAGCGCCGCAGCCGTGCCGTCCGTCGAGCCGTTGTCGACGGCTACGAGTTCGAGGCGATGCCCGGCCGCGGTGAACGCTCCGATCAGCCGCGGGATCGTCACCGGCACCGACTCCTCCTCGTTGTAGCAGGGCATGACGAGGGAAAGGTCGATCCCCGCATCGGTCTGATTGCGTTCCCTCATTGGCCGTTCCCCCCCTGGAGCACCACGGCTACCGGTCCCGACGTGGCTGGCCCCGATTGCAAGTATCGTACTCTCCGACGACCGCGGATCGAGGCCCCGCTCACGCGACGCCGGGTCAGGCGCGGGACACGAGCCGGTCGTACACCGCCGCGATCAGCCGGCCAAGCCCGTAGCCGATCACGAACGCGTACACGAACCCGATCAGGCTGCCAACGAACGTGACCCGGTAGCCCGGGAAGTAGTTGGACAGAAGCCCCAGGTGCTGGCCCACGTTGGGGCCGCCTCTGATGACGAGTATGTTGGTCGCGAGCAGCAGTCCCATGCCGCAGACCAGGCCGACCGACCAGCCCCAGGCGCGGGCGTTCAGCCGCCGGATCGCGTACTGCAGGTTCTCCTCGCGTTGCTTCCTTGCCATCGCTTCGGCTCTCATCATATGTGGTCGAGGAACTCACGTGTTTCGGCCAGCTCCGCCCGGGTTCGCGTCACGAACACCGATATCGCGATCGCGAGGTTTCGGCAGAACGCGACAAACCAGCCGGCCACGAACCCGACAAGGAAGCCCCAGAAGCCGCCAATGAAGACGCCGGCAAGGCTCACGGTGTAGCCGTAGAAGTACTCATCGAGCAGGTACAGCGGGCCGGCCGATTGCGGATCGATCAGCACGTGGAACAGCGTGACCGCGATGATGACCGATGCAACCGCGACGCCGACGGCTATGCCGAACGCGCGTTTGTGGATCGGCGCGAACGCGAGCTGCAGCTCGCGGACGAGCGCTTCCTCGCTGGGCACGTGGGCGTCGCCGCCTCCCGCTGGCCTGTTCGGCCGGCCGGATACGGGCGCCGCCGTCGCCTTCCAGGCTTCGCCGTCGTCGTGCGGATCCGTCGCGTAGACCATCAGACCATCACCTCCGTTCTCGAGCGCAGATCGGCCAGTACATCGCCAATGATCATGTCGAGCGATGTGGACGGGCGGAACCCGACCATGCGCTCGAGCTTGTCAACCGATGGCACGCGCTTCGGCATGTCCTCGAAGCCTTCGGCGTACGCCTCGTCGTACGGGATGTGCACGATTTCCGAGGTGCTGGCGGCCGCCGCACGTACGCGTTCGGCGAGCTGGTTGATGCTGACTTCCTCACTGCTGCCGATATTGAACACCTCGCCGACCGACCGGGGCTCACCGATCAGACGGACCACCGCCTCGACGGCGTCGCGGACGTGACCGAAGCAGCGCGTCTGCTCACCGGACCCGAACACCTCGATGGGCTCGTTCGCCAGCGCCTGCGCGGCGAAACGCGGCAGGACCATGCCATACCGACCGGTCTGGCGAGGGCCGACCGTGTTGAAGAAACGGGTGACGATCACCGGCACGCCCCTCTCGCGACAGTACGCGAATGCGAGCCACTCGTCGAGCGCCTTCGAGCACGCGTACGCCCACCGCGAGTGTTTGGTCGGGCCGAGCACGAGGTCCGCATCCTCGCGAAACGGCGTGATGCTGCTCTTGCCGTACACCTCGGATGTCGAGGCGATCACGACCGGACGTTGCTTGCGCGCGACCGCTCGCAAGACAACTTCGGTGCCGTGCACGTTCGTCTCGATCGTGTGGACCGGCCGTTCGACAATCAGCTGCACGCCGACCGCCGCGGCCAGGTGTACGGTTACATCGCAGCGGTCGACGAGTTCGGTGACGAGCGGCACATCCATCACCGAGCCGATCCGGTGTTCGAAACCCTGCCGCCCGACGAGCTGTTCGATATTCGCCATCGAGCCGGTCGACAGATCGTCGAGGACGATCACTTTCGTGCCATCGACCATCAGCCGCTCGGCCAGATGCGAACCTATGAAGCCGGCGCCGCCGGTGATCAGCACCCTCATGCAACACCCTCCATGGTCAGCTTGCTCGCCACGCGGTTCGGTCCGGTCCGCTCCGCAATCTCGCGGAACAGCTGGAAGTACTGTGGCACGACCGCGGACTCGGTCCAGTTTCGTTCGTACGCCGCCCTCGCCGCGCGACCCAGTTCCGCGCGCAGGCCGTGCTCGTGTTGCAGCCTTGCCATCGCTGCGAGCAGGTCATCCCCACCGTCGAAAAGTAATCCGCCGGCCGCCGTCTCGATGATCTCCGGGAACGGCCCGATTCGACGCGCGATCACCGGAAGACCCTCGCGGAAGGCCTCGATCAGAATGATGCCGAATGTCTCGTAGCCCTTGGACGGGACGATCAGCGCTACGGCGTCGCGATAGAGTGTCCGCAACTCATCGATCGGGATGCGGCCGACAAACTGGATGTTCGATGCGCCAGCCGCGAGCCGGCGAAGCGCATCGCCGTGCTCGCCATCGCCGGCGATCACGAGGTCCGCGTCCGGGTACCGGCGGAACGCCGGGATCACGTCATCGAGGCCCTTGATCTTTTCGAGCCGGCCCACGAACAGGAAGTAGGGCCGCGTGCGTCTCGCCGGCGCATCGACGTCCGTATCGACGGCCGGCGTGTCCGGCACGAAATACGGGATCACGGCCATTTCCCTGCCGAAGCCGAACTCGGCGTGCTTGCGCCGGCTGAACTCCGACTTCGCGATGAACGCGTCGACGTGCTCGAGCGACCGTTCGAGCAGACCCGTGTAGCGCCATAGCTGGGGTGGCCGGTGGTACGCGAGTGTGCAGCGAATGCACTCGCGGCCGGTGCACGGCTCACGGTTGTGTCGCCATAGCACGTGCGTCGGACAGACAAGCCAGTGCTCGTGCGCTTCGTAGATCGTGATGCCGCTGCCATCCCGAAGCGCCGCCGGCCCGCCGACAAGTGACATGTTGTTGAAAATCGTGACATCGAACTCGCCTTCGGCGAGGATCCGGCGGATCCGCCGGCCGTTCACGATGGGGCGTCCCGTCTGCTGCGTAAGCAGCGGCGAGAGCATGCCGAGTCCGCTGCGCAGCCGGATCAGGTGGATGTTCTCCGGCTCTTCGGTTGCCGCCGGCTCCGGGCCGTCGTGCAGCGCATTGTACGCGTCGACGTCGTGCACGATAGTGATGTCGTGGCCCCGCCGTGCGAACGCATGAGCCAGCCGGCGCACACCGATCCCATCGCCGCCGAAGTTGTGCGGCGGATAGAACGTCGTCAGCATGCAGATCCGCAACGTGCTCATGCGTTGCCCGCGGTGGCCGTGGGTATGGCCGCGATCTCACGCAGCGCATCCAGCGTGGCGAGTGCGCCGTCGTCCCAGTTCAGCGACTCTGCTGCGATCCGTGCGCGATGCCCCATGGCGAGGGCGCCTGGAGGGTCGTCAAGGAGCGTTCGCATGGCAAGGGTGATCGCCGCCCGATCGCCCGGTTCGACGAATATGCCGCCACCCGCCAGCACGTCCGGCAGCGGGCTCGCGAGCGTCGCGATCACGGGCGTACCGCACGCCGCCGCCTCGACGGCGGGCAGGCCGAAGCCTTCCGCGGCCGAAACGAGCAGCAGCGCAGTCGCGCCGGCATGCAACCGGCGGAGTTCATCGTCGGGGACGAACCCGGCCCAGTGGACGAGGTCCGTCGTTCCCGCGGCGTCGACCGCTTCGCGGATCTGCCGCACGTTCCCGTGGAACACATCTTCCTGCAGGCTGCCCACAAGCAGCAGGTGCGGCCTGTGCGTGGTATCCGCGACCAGGTCGCCGTGCGCGACTACGATCGACTCGACCCGCTTGTGCGGGTTGAACCCGCCAACGTACGTGAACCACGGCGCACCGGCGGGAATGCCCTGCCGCCTGGCGGCGGCCGCCGACTCGGCCGCGGTCGCGGGCCCGTACTCGGGCGAGGGCGCAGGCTGCGCGACACGGATGCGGGCCGGATCGACGCCGAGCATCTCGCGCAGCTCGCGCGCCGAGTAGTGCGACACGGTGAGGATCAGTTTCGCCTGTGCCAGCGCCAGCCGCACCTTGCCGTTCCAGAACCAGCGAGCCCGGCGTGAGGGCAGAGTCAACTCGGGAAACCGCTCGGGTATCGCATCGTGGATAGCGACGAGCGCGGGCAAGCCGGGCGGCAGCGGGAAAAAGGTGTAGACGGACGGGCTGAAGAAGGCATCCAGGTGCTCGCGCCAAACCGCGCGTGAGAAGCGTAGCAGGTCGGCTGGCGACCGGTTGCCGTCGGCCGCGGCGGCCTGCGTCGGCGATTCCGTCTGCGGCACGCGAACGAGCCGGACGTTCGGCGCGTCGATGTCAAATCGGTCCGCGGCACGCTCGTCGGCTACGCAGACCCACTCCACGTCGTCGGCGTGCGCCACCATCCGGGCCAGCAGTTCCCGCGTGAACCGGCCATATCCGCGGCCGTTGGCCCAGCAGCTTGCGTCCACACCGATCCGCACCGCTCACCCACCGGCGCCGGAAGGGGCAGGTTGCTGGTTCTCGATTTTCTGTTCCTCGTGGTATTCGAAGTCCGTGTTGACCGCCCAGACATCGTGGCTGGCGCCGTTCATGTTATCGATGGCGAACATCGCCGTCAGCATTGAATGGTCCTGGTTGTTGTATTTGTGCATGCCGTTCCGACCGACCGGATGCAGGTTCGGTATCGGATCGATGAACGAGCGCACGGCGTCGAGGTGCTCGCGATAGACCGAGTCGTACACGGGATACGCCTTCTGCATGCGGACGACCGTGCCGTCCACGACCTTCGCGTCGCCCGCCAGGCCGAGCGCCTCGAGTTCATGCGTCGCCTGCGCCACGAGGTCCTCGTCGCGAGCAGTCCACAGACCGTCGCCCTCGAAGCAGAAGTACTCCATGCCCAGACACGTGCGCCCTTCATCCGGCACCATGTCGCGGCTCCAGTTGTTGAAGTTCTGGATCCGGCCGACCTTCACGCCAGGCGTATGCACGTAGATCCAGTTGTCCGGAAACAGATTGTCCTGATCCAGGATCAGCGCGACCAGAATGAAGTCGCGGTACTTCAGGCGTTCGCCCGAAGCGCGGACCTCGTCGGGCACGGCACCCTCGATCGAACGAACCAGCTCCCGCACCGGCATGGTCGAGATGAAGTGGTCGCCTTCGATCCGGACCTCACCGTCCGGAGTGCGGCACCGGATCGCGCGGATCCGGCCGGCCTCCAGCTCGAGAGCCGTCGCCTCGTGCCGCATCAGAACCCGACCGCCCAGCGCTTCCACCTTCTCCGCGCACAGCTCCCACATCTGGCCGGGTCCGAGCCGCGGATACTGGAACTCGTGGATCAGCGTCTTGATGCTTGTCGACCGCCTGTTCACCGATGCGGCCGAGAGAATCGCCTTGGCCAGGGACAGGTTCTGGATCCGCTGCGCCGCCCACTCCGCCCGGATCTCGGTACACGGAATACCCCAGACCTTCTCCGTATAGGTCTTGAAGAAGATCTCGTAGAGCTTCCGGCCGAACCGGTTCGTCACCCACTGCTCGAGGTTGTCCTCGACGGGACTCGGTCGCAGATGCGCGTAGATGTAGCTCGCAAGCATCTGGATGGCGTTCCACGGCCCAAGGCCGCGCAACGCGTTGCCCGCCTTCAGCGGATAGTCGAAGAATTTGCCGTCGTAATGAATGCGCGACATGCGAGGTGTCTTGATGAACTCGTCGCCCAGGATCTCGATCCAGAACTCCTGTACCGGCCGGATCTTCGTGAAGAACCGGTGCCCGCCGATGTCGAAGCGGTAGCCCTTGTACCTCGCCGTACGCGAGATGCCGCCCACGATGTCGTCCGCTTCGACCACCGTGACCCGGACCCCGCGTTTCGCCAGGATGTGCGCGGGCGTCAGCCCGCCCGGCCCGGCGCCGATGATCACGACGTGGTCGCCCGGGCGCAAACGATCGACTGTGCGCCCCGTCGGAGTCGGGTCCTGCTCTCGGCTTTCGTACACTGCGCTCCATTCGTCGTGCCACGCTGCCTGCGCGGCCGTTTCCGCACGCGTTTCAGTGCCCGGGTGATCCCCCGTCAGCTCACGAAGCGGGCGCAGGTGCGCGAGCCGGTCCGGAGCCACGGGTTCCGTGTCGTCCACAAAGGTCACAATGTCGCCCTCCGCCTCCGCCATGCCGCGCGAACGGAGCTCGAATCGCGTGCTCTCATGTTCGCACCGGATCCAGCGTGCGAACGGGAACTGCGCCGTCAGGTCCACGAAATCCGCATCATGGTTCGCGTGAACGACGATCAGTTCCGCATCCAGCCCGGCGCACTCGGGCATCAGCGCCGTGACGCACGACTCGAGCTGGGCGGCCGATCCGTGGGATTGCACGACTACCGAGATCGTCGGTTTGCCGTCCGTTCGCACGCGGCGTGCTGCCGTGACCAGGCTCCGCTGTACACCGCCTGCAGTGGCCTGCACACCGTCATCCCGGCTCACCTCGACACTCTCATTTCCGCGACCACCCTTCGAAACTCCTTCACCGCCTGGCACGCTTCGCCTGTCCCTTCCAGCCCGTTTTCGCCGGCCTCATCGTCGTCCATCAGCCGGAACAGCCAGGTCCGATCCCCGAACCTTCGCTCGATCTCCAGTGCCCCGCAGTTCTCGTCAAGCCGGAGCAGGTACTGGAACTCGCCCTGCTCGATCTCGCTCAGGAGGATCCAGCGCACACCGTGCTCCCTCAGGTACGGCACCCACAGGTCCGACCCTTGAGCCAGCGCCTCGGGGTACGAGGTGGTCAGATGCCCCGTGTAATACCACAGCGCTCCCGGCTTGGCGACCAGGAACGTATCGTCCCGCGGCACGTTGTCACGGATATACGGCAGGGCCTCGAAGAAGCCTGCCTGGACCGGCGCCACGCATTCCGGCGACGGAACCCGCTCCCAGTCGCGGCACCCGGCCCGCTCCGCGACGGCTGCTCCGGTCCGGACGGCTCCGCCCGCAACCAGGAGTCCGGCCACCACCACCACCGATGCCGACGCCAGCCGTGGCCAGCGCCGCTGGAACGGCACGGACAGGCCCGCCAGCAGTGCGACCACGAGGATGGGGACGGTGGGTAACAGGAATCGCACCGACGCCCACCTCCAGACCAACAGCAACCCTGCGTACAGGGCGAGGTACAGGCTGGCCGGTCGCCAGCGACGAAGCAGCAGCCACCACCCCGAGAACAGCCCGGCAGCCAGCAGTACCACGGATACGACATTGTCGATCGGTGTTCCCGCCACGGTCGGCACGCTCAGTATGTGGGGCACCGCGTTGGTGGCGTAGAACGTGGCGCGTCGCACAACGCTCGACACCATGTTCGGGCTGGCCACGCTTCGGACCACTGACGCCTGAATGTCCGCGACGTAGGAGGACCCGGCGTGCTGCTCCGGCGCCACGACCGTCCAGAGCAACCATCCGCCCACGAACACGATGCTCGCGGCAGCCAGCAGAAACATTCTTTTCCACTGCCGGTTGATCAACCAGTGCAGCGCGACCGCCACGACGACCAGGATACCGATACTGCGTGTGAGCGCGGCGAGGATCGCGGTCGCACCGATCAGGACCGGGTAACGCCGGTTCTGGTCCTCGCGCTGAAGCAGCACCAACGCGAGCATCGCCAGCAGCGTGAATGGTGCTTCCGACACGGGCATACCGCCGAACTCGACCAGCGATGGATTCAGCACCAGCGCCGCGAGTGCCGCAATCGCGATCCAGGGGTCGAAAACACGCCGCACCGCGAAGTACGTCAATGCCAGCGCCGCGACCGAAACCAGCACGCTGAGCATGACCAGTGCCTGAAAGCCGTCGCCCGTCACCGCGCCCCACACCGCGAGCATTGCCGGGTAGCCGGGCGGATACTGTCCGTGCAGCGGCGCGTCCGCGCGGAACAGGAAGTGATAGCTCCCCTGGCGCAGGGTCTGCGCGAGCGCCAGATACTCGATGTCGTCCTGTCCAGTCAGGTACCCGATCGGCCGGGCCAGCCAGCAGGCAAGGCCATGGACCATGAGCAGC
>DATKCF010000130.1:0-9232 GCA_035513345.1 Longimicrobiales bacterium | reverse complement strand
GCGATTGCGACCGTTGCGCTTGCCGCCTCCGTCTGACCGGCCGGCCGCAGCAGTGCGTGGTCCAGGCGCAGGCGGTTGCCGAACATGCTGCGCAAACGCTCGACGGAGTCGTCGGTGAACGGAATCGTCCAGCACCGGGTTTCCGTATCCCAGCGCCGTCCGGGGATCTCACGGATCTGTCGGATCGTCGGCCCGTGATAGCGTTCGCACGAGAGTGCCAGGCGGTCGGGCGCAGCCAGTCGCACGTGAATGTGTACCATGCGCCTGAATTGGCCCCGAATCCGGGGCACCGCCATGGCTGATGGGGCCGGGCTGGACGGACTTCGTCCCTGTCAGTCACACTGTCGCAATGTGACCTACAGAGCCGCGTGATACGTGAGGGGTGCCGTGAACGCCCGTCCGGTCGACCCACGGATCGTAGCGCGACGGCACTGTTCTGATCGGTCCCGCGCTTCGGACGAACGACGATTCGGGGGAAAACTCCCCGAGTCACGCACGGAAGGCCAGCTTCGATCGATTCACGCTTCGAGCAGGACCGACCGCAACCAGGTTCAGGATAGTCGCGCGGTGTGGCGGGCGTCAATCATCCGGCCAGACGAGCGATGCTTGCATGGTTCGATGAGCCGGGCTCCGGTTGGCACCAATGGCGGCTGTGACCGCGCAATCGCGTCCATCAATCGGTACGGCGATGGACGCAGCCACCGCGCAGTGAGGGGCAGACCACGGCATCAATGGGAATGTTGCGGCAGCGAGGCTGCCGACGGCCGGGATCCCCGGTCGGCCCTGCTCCGCGGGTCGAGTCGCTTGCATCCGGATCACTCGCGACGCAGCGCTTCGACGGGATCGACGCCGAGAGTGCGACGGGCCGGCAGGTAGCTCGCGATGAGGGCGATGGCGCAGAGCACGATCGGCACACCGACGAACGCGGGTGCATCGAGTGGGCTGAGGCCGTGGAGCAGGCTGCTGATGAAGCGGGTCAGGAGCGCGGCAACGACCAGGCCGGCGGCGGCGCCGGCGATGGCGAGGATGGCGCCGCGGCGGAGCACCATGGCGAGCAGCATTCGCGTGTCAGCACCGAGTGCAATGCGAATACCGAACTCGCGCGTTCGCTGGGCGACGTTGTGCGACAGCACGCCATACACGCCGATGCCGGCGAGGAGCAGGCCGAGGAGTCCGAACAGTCCGATCAGGATGGCGGCGAAGCGCTGTGGGAACAGGAGGGCGCCGATGGCATCGGAAAGTGGCATGGCGCCTTCGACGGCGACATCGGCATCGAGAGCGGCGACCTCGGCACGGATCGCGGCGATCAGCTCCGCGGGCACCTGGCCGGGACGCATGCGGACGTGGAGCACCTGCCTGGGCGAGTAGCGTTGCGCCGAAGCCAGGAACGCAAACGGACTCGGCGCTTCGCCGAACTCGACGAACGCGCCGTCGCGTACGACACCAACGACCTCGTGCGGCTGGTCGCCGCGCAGGACGACGTTTCCGATGGGGTTCCCGCCGGGCCAGAACCGCCGCGCGAACGACTCGTTGACGACCACGACTGCGGGCGCACCGGCGACATCCGTGCCGGCAATGCCTCGCCCGGCGACGAGGTCGAGACGCAGCGTTTCGAAATACGCGCCGTCGACGACGTTCTGCCCGGCGCGCACGGCCTCGCCGTCAGGCTCTGCGCGCCACGCACCGAACACTTCGCTTTCGCCCGTCAGCATTGCGACCTGGGCGAGGGCCGCCGATTCGACGCCCTGCAACGCGTGCACGCGGTCGAGCAGCTGCGTGTAGAAGGCCTCGCCTCGCCCTGCGTCGTAGCCGTGCGGCGCCAGGTTCGTCGTCGCCATCAGTACGCCGTCGGCATGGAAGCCCGGATCCATCGTCATCGAGCGTTGCAGCGTTCGGACGAAAAGGGATGCGACAATGAGCAGAAGCACCGACATCGCGAGTTGCGCTGCGACGAACACGTCGCGTGTGCGGCCGCCGCTGCGACTCGCGTTGCGGCCTCCGTCGCGCAGCGCTGGCGCCACGTCGGAACGCGCGGCGTGCAGCGCCGGCAGCAGTCCGAACAGCAGACCGGTCACAGCCGCGATCGCGAGCGCGAAGATGAGGACGCGCAGGTCGGGCGCCGCGTCGATCCGGACCTGCTCCGCTATCGGGAGTCGCATTTGCGAGATCAACCGCGTCGCCCACACGGCCACCATCATTCCCGCGACACCGCCGATCACGAACAGCGTGACCGCCTCGATCATGAGCTGGCGGATCAGACGTGCGCGGCCGATGCCGAGCGCCAGGCGGACGGCAAGGTCGCGACGACGGCTCACGGCACGGGCCAGCAGCATGCCGGCGACGTTCGCTCCCGCGATCAGCAGAACCAACAGCGCCGCGGCCAGCAACAACCCGAGGAACCCCTGCACCGGGCCCGTCATCGTGGCCGGCATCCCGGTCATCGGTTCGAGCCGGACGCCGTGCACTTCGGCACCGGGATCGTCGTCGGGCGGAATGCGGATCGTCGCTGCGCTCGCAATTGTCGAAGCAGACGTCGCATCCACGCCCGGACGTAGCCGGCCGAACAGCGAGACCCGGGCGTTCGACCAGCCCGCGCCGCCATACGCACCATGGGGAACCCACACATCCGCGTACATGAAACCGATCGTGCCGCCGAAATCGGCGGGCGCGACACCGCCCACCGTCATTGCGAATCCATTGACGTAGACAGTCCGCCCGATCACGTCCGGCGCACCTCCGAACCGCTGCTGCCAGAGCCGGTAGCCCAGGACGACAACCGGTTCGTCATGCTCCGTAAAGAACCGGCCGGCCGCGGGACGCACGCCGAGCACCTCGAAATAGTTGCCCGTCGCAAGCACGCCCGACACCGGGAACGCCGGTCCGTCCGCCCGCATCGACAGGTTCCGGACATTCTGAGCGGCCAGTCCGGCAAACACGCCACGCGTCGCTTCCTCGAGCATGCGGTACCGCTCGAACGGAACGCGCGGCCCCTCCATATCCGTCGACAGGATCCGGTCGCGAAGCTCCTGCACCCGCACCAGCCGCTCCGGCTCCTGCACCGGAAGCGGCCGCAGCAACAGCGCGTTCATCACACTGAACAGCGTCGCCGATGCACCGACACCCAGCGCCACAGTCGCCACTGTAACCACCACGAACGCCGGCGACCTCGCCAGCACGCGCATGCAGAAACGGAGATCCTGCACCCACGACTCCGCCGCACCCGCGACGCCGCGGCGATCCGTCGCGAACCCGCCCGCCACATCGTCGCCTGCCAACACACCGCCGTCGCCAACGCCACGCGCGCGCATCCGCTCCTCGAGCGCGAGCAACGGCGTCCGACCCACTACTCGCACCCACAGACCCGCCACCGCCAGCGTGCCGCGTACACGCGCGGCGCCCAGCTCCGCCGCAAACGTCTCGGCCATCGCAGCGCCGAACCGACGGCGAAACGCGCGCGGGTAAAGGCCGAGAAGAAGCTCGTACAAACGCGGCGCACCGCCGCTCCCGCCCGTCATTGCACACGCTCCGGCATGAGCCCCAGGCGACGCGTCTGCCGAACCAGGCCGGCCAGTCGCAACGCTTCCGCTTGTACCACCGCTCGACCCAGCGGCGTGAGCGCGTAGTACGCCGTCCGACGGTCATCGTCCGACGTTCCCGCAGGAGGTTCATCCGATTGCTCGATCAACCCCGCCTCGAACAGCCGCTTCAAATGCCGGTACAGCGGACCCGTCTCGATGCGCAGCCCCGCACCCGCCGGATCCCGCAGCGCCTGAATGATCCCGTACCCGTGCCGCGCACCCTCGCCAAGCGTCAGCAGGATCTCGAAAACGGGCGGCCGCAACGGAACCATGTCCGCGGCCCGGTCCGCGATCGTATGAGCCAAGTCTACCCTCCTCGCTGATACGTACAAAATGTACCTGTACGATGCGTCGGTAACTCGCGGCCGTCAAGACCCCCACGGGAGTGACCGACGGCCAGTGGCCTCTGTCGCACGGATGGGCGCGATGCCATTCTCGACGTGGTGAATGGCCCATGGTTCGCTCGCAGTGAGATCGCACGAGGCCCGCCGCCGTGTCGCCTGAACCGATCGGCCGGGAAAGAGACCCAGACGCGTGGAGAAACGGATGCTCGTCTATCTGGATGGCACGTTTGTCGATCATGCCCAGGCGCGCGTGAGCGTGGACGATCGCGGCTTTCTGTTCGCGGACGGCATCTACGAGGTGATCCGTGTGTATGGCGGGCGACCGTTCCTTGCGGAGCCGCACATGGAGCGGATGGCGCGGGGTCTGTCGGCGATCGGGATCGACGCGGGCGTCATTGCTCGCCTGCCGGATGTGGCGGCGAAGTTGATGTCGGCGAACGGCGTGACGGACACGGATGGCACGATCTACATGCAGGTCACGCGCGGTGCGGCGCCTCGTCGGCACGCGTTTCCGCCGGACACGCCGCCCACGGTGTACGTCGCGGCGAAACCGTTTGCGCGTCCGCCGGAGCAGAGCTTTGCGGATGGTGTTGCGGCGATCACCTCGCCGGACACGCGGTGGAGTCGTTGCGACATCAAGTCGATCGCGCTGCTGCCGAATGTGCTGGCGAACCAGCAGGCGCACGCGGCGGGTGCGTTCGAGGCGATCTTCGTGCGCGACGGCGTTCTGATCGAGGGTTCACACTCGAACCTGATCGGTGTCGTCGGGGGCGACGTCGTGACGTATCCGGAGTCCAACTACATCCTCGGCGGGATCACTCGGCGGCTTCTGCTCGAGCTGGCGAGGGAAGCGGGGCTGACGGTTCGTGAGGCGCCGATCATGGCGGACCGGCTGGACGCAATCGACGAGCTGTTCCTGTCGGGTACGACGACGGAGGTCATGCCGGTCACTCGCCTGGACGGGCGGCCGGTCGGATCCGGGAAGCCGGGCCCGGTGGCGCGCACGCTCCAGCAGGCGTACCTCGAACGGGCGGGTGTCGCGGCGGCAATGAGTTGAGGCCGCGGCTCGACATGCCGGCGGCCCGTCCGGCCATGGACGTGGCCCGCGACACGTCCTAGTTTGCGCTCAGGTCACGAACGGCCCTCCCGTCGGGCCGATTCGATCAATTCAATGCACTACAGGGCCGATCCGCGCAGCCGCGATGGCGAGCCGCGGAACGGACCCGGGAAAGGCGGTAGATCCGTGAGCCGTTCGCTCAACAAGGTCATGCTCATCGGCAACGTCGGCGCGGATCCGGAGATCCGCGTGACGAACTCGGGCGTGAAGGTCGCGAAGGTATCGCTGGCGACGAATCGGACGTGGACCGATCGGAGCGGACAGCAGCAGGAACGCACCGAATGGCACCGGCTGAACTTCTGGGACCGTCTGGCGGACGTGGTCGAGCAGTACGTCCACAAGGGCGACCGGCTGTACGCCGAGGGTCGCATCGAGTATTCGCAGACCGAGGATGACAAGGGCACCGTGAAGTACTTCACGGACATTCGCGTTTTCGAGATGGTCATGCTCGGCAGCCAGACGGGCGGCGGCGGCGGCGGCTCGATGGACGAGTCATCGCAGCGTCGCCCGCGTCAGCCCCCGGCGGGCGGTGCCGGTGGTGCCGGTAGTGGCGGCGGATCCCCGTTCGACGCGGACGACGACGACCTGCCGTTCTAGAGTGGCTCGTCACCGAAGTGACGACCGCTAGCGGTCGCGCGACTCAGGGCAGCGCGGGCCGCAGTCTCGCCGTCTCGTGCTCGGGCGGCAACGGCAGCTCCTTCACGACCTCGAGTTCGGCGACCACGAACATGCGAATCTGCTGCTCGCCGTCGAGCATCACGCCCGCGCGCTCTGCCTTGTAGTCGCTCGCCTGGATCACCGTACCGGTACGTCCGGCCAGCCCCTCGTCGAGCGGAAGCCCGGCCTGCCTTACCCGTACGCGCGTGCCCTGCGGCAGCGGTGCCATCTCGATTGCCATGAAACTCTCACCCGTCCGTCATTCCACGACTACTCCCTCGCATTGCCAACGATGGCCGCGAATGGCCCGTGTCGCAATCCCGCCCGCCTTCTTGCACACCCGATCCGTTTCGCGATAACTTCCGGATTCGATCAGCCCAGGAGACTGAACAGATGGCTTCGGGTCCGCCCCAGAATACGCTCGCCCTCGGCGCCGGCTTCGGCATCGGCATCGTCTGGGTGCTCATGGCCGGCACATCGCTGTGGAGCGCAATGCGCGGCTTCGCGAATGACCGCACCGACTGGGGCGTGGCATGGGGACTCGTCGGCCTGCTCATGCTCGCGGCCGGCCTCGCCGCAATGATCGGCACATGGTGGCACCTCACACGCCACGCCGACCACGACTGACAGCAGGCATCGACGCGGCCGAACACCCTCGCGGTAAGCTGTTGATAGCTTCACCGCTTCGTTAGACGGGTGCGGTCGGAGAGCTTCTGGCGGTGACTTGACCAGCATTGCGCACGAGACGATGCGGGTCCGCGTCGATTCTGTCTCCGATCCGCAGCCACCTCCCACAGCGCGGGTCACAGGTCATCTGGAGTCAGGCCGGTGCGCTTTGCGATTCGAGCAAGCATGCGCGGCCCGAGTTCCTCCGCATCGTGAAACGCGAATACGAAGTCCGGCCAGTTCGCGCGCGTGAGAACCCGAATGCGAACCGGTTTGGCGCTTGATCGACCAACCTATCCGAAGCAGGGAAGCGAGGACTCGCGGAGCGCGAGTACTCGGCCACGAAGTCATGCGGCGGCGAACGTGATGGTCGCGAACTCGGGGCTGAGTTCCCCGTGCTCAAGGCGGTCGGCGACGACCCGGAGCGCGAGGGCCTGTACGCGAGCGGTCGCCTCGACCTGCGTGGTTCCGTAGGCCATGACGCCCGGCAGGTCGGGCACCTCAGCGATCCACCGGCCATCGACTTCACGCTCGATCTCGATCGAATAAGTCATGATCGTAGCATAGCTGCGGTCGCGTCCGTCCGGAAGGGCGTCCAGTGTCGGTGCGTCGCGCGGTCTGGACGTGCTTCAGCTCGCTTCGAATCGTCCACGGCCGATCAGAACGCCCCGCCTCCGTTGCGGATCGATCCAGGATACTTTGGCATCCGTCTGACGTCCGGTTCAGATGCGGTGCCGACGGCCCTGCACACCGATGTGCTGATTTACTTGCCGGCGGCTTCCTTCCAGAAACCGAGCAACTCGTCATCGTAGCGGGAGGGGCGCTGGCGGTAGGCGTCCGACCATTCAGCGTACGGCGGCAGGTTCATGTTCGACGCCAGTACTTCCGTGACGCGCTCCACGATGTGCCGGAAGTTCTCGATCGGGTTCGTGTCAGCAGGTGGCAGCGCGTCTGAAGATGCTGAAGCGGCGTCGCGCGAGTCTTTCGACTTTTCGTTCGACGCCTCCTGCGCAAGCTCGTAGATCTCGTCCGGCGTCAACTTCAGGAACCGCTCGGCAATCCGGGCGGAACACCAGTCGAGATACTTCGCTCGCAGCACCCGATCACTGTCGGCGTCCGGACGTTTCGTCCGGGCCGCTTCGGATTGGGAACTTATTGCATGCTCCAGGTGACGGTCCGACGAGTGGCCGCTACCGGGACGTCAGGTCGCGTCGTCACCCTGCCATCACGCGCCCGACGTGACCGCCCCGGTCCGTCCACTCCTTCAAGCTTTGCCGTCGCAACGCCTTCCGTCAAGTCGTGCGCCGGATCCAGCCCGATCACTCGTCGCGAACGTCGTCCTCTTCGCGCGTCGCGAGGTGATCGTAGATCGTTCTTCGCGTCATCGCGTACATCACCAGCCGGCTCAGCATCTCCGGGTCACGCCGCTGTACTTCTTCCACTTGATCCGCGACCGGCCTGGGCAGCTGGACGCGTAACTCGACGGCACAGGTATCCCACATAGGCGTGCTCGTGACCTCCCGGAGTCATATTTGTGGGTTTTCGTTCTATCGTGAGGTGGGCGCGACCACGAACAGCCGCTTCCGCATCACCGCTGGTTCCGTCGTCAAGTCGTGCCGAAGATACGCGAGCGCGCCGCAGGAGTCAAGCGAATCGCGTAAGCGCAGCAGTTGCAGGCCGTTACATGGATGTTGTTAATATTCAACAAGTTACAACATCGGCCACGAACACGTCGTGACAGTGAAGTGACCGTTTCTTCATGAACTGAAACGCATGGTTTCATTCACCGAAATGCGCACCACTGCGCACGTTCGGCTATCCGGAAGTCGCAATTTACGGATATGACGGAAGCCCGGAAATTCCAGAAAAACACATTCATCAGACTGCCGTGGTCGTGCCTGGCATCGCGGTCGAGTTGTTCAGCGGAACGGAGCGGCCTGCGCAGCGTGCCGGCTACGAAGCCGACGAAACGGAGCTGGTGCTGTTCGGGTTCGAGACAGGTTGCAAAATGGTCGCTTGACGCTGGTCGGGGCAGCGGTTAGCGTGGGTTCTCGGGGGTGGCGGAGCGGATTCATCCCGGTCTCGAGGAAACCGTCCCCGCGAAACTGGTCGCAATGCCTCCGCTCGAATTGGCCGGAGGACTTCCGGATGTATCCGCCGACAGGTAACGACAACGCGATGTCGCCGCCGCTCTATGGGAGTGAGGCGGGTGTACGGTCGCGGTGCCGTTCTTTCTGTTTTCTGGAGCGGGAGGGCGTGCGCTGGACGGCCTTCCTGATCACGTACCAGCGAGCGGAGGGTCACTGGCGGGGGTACTTCACGTTCCGCTCGGCGGTGGACGGAGGGCAGTCGCTGGCGGAGGTCCGCACGGCGGATCTGTTCGTTGAGCGATCGGAGGAGGAAGTGGACGCGCGTGCGCGCGGCCTGGGTCGTCCGCTGGTTGTCGGGTTGCTCGAGTCGGCGATCGAGACGGACGCGCGGCGGCGAGGTGAGTCGCCGGACGTACAGCGCTGGTTCCGGGAGATGTTGCGGCGCCACTCTGCGGACCGTGCTCGTCGAGGTGTAGCGGCGGGCGAGATCGCGCCGGTCCCCGCCGAGATGACGCTGCCGGATCTGCGATCGCAGTATGAAGCGTACCGTCTGGATCAGGTGGCGCACCTGATCGCGCTGTTGCAGCCGGACGATTTCCGCGAGATCGTGGAGCTGCGGCTGGAGGGCCGTCGCATCGATTTCAACTCGCGGGACCGGTTGCAGTTCGCGATGTCGATCGTGCAGGAGATCGAGATGCGGCTGCCGCTGCCGCCCTTTGAGATCTGGGTCGAGGACTACCTTGCGAACGTGGACGAGTACGACCGCTACTCGCGCGCGCT
>DATKCF010000129.1:0-24029 GCA_035513345.1 Longimicrobiales bacterium | reverse complement strand
CGCCTCGTACCGGCCGCCCCGCGCACGGAAGGAACGGCGGATCGATTCACATACGACCCGATGAACCCGGTGCCATCGTATGGCGGCAACGTGTGCTGCACGGGCAACGCCGTGCAGGCGGGCTCGTTCGATCAACGGACCATGGAGGAACGCCAGGACATTCTGGTCTACTCGACCGACCCGCTGGCGGAGGGCGTCGAAGTCAGCGGTCCCATCACGGTCACGCTCCATGTCTCATCGGACGCGCGCGACACGGACTTCACGGTCAAGCTGATCGATGTGGATGCCGAGGGCCGCGCATTCAACCTCGATGAGACGATCCAGCGCATGCGCTACCGCGAGGGGTACGACCGGCGGGTATTCATGCAGCCGGGCGAGGTCACGCGTGTGGTGCTCGGCCCGCTGAACACGAGCAACTACTTCGCGGCCGGGCACCGCATCAGGATCGAGGTGTCGAGCAGCAACTTCCCGCGTTTCGACCGCAACATGAAGACGGGAGGCGACAACATCACCGAGACCACCGGCGTAGTGGCGAACAATGCGGTGCACCACGGCGGCCGCTATCCGTCGCAGGTCGAGCTGACCGTGGTGAAACGGTAGGGTCAGCGCCTGTCGTAAACCGATGTGGTGCCGTCGCGGCTCCACGCGATGATCTCGTACGGCTGCGCCGCGACGCCGGGCACTTCCATGCCCGGCGATCCGACCGGCATGCCCGGGACGGCGAGTCCCGCGATCGCGGGCTTCTCGTCGAGCATGCGCCGGATCACGTCGGCTGGCACGTGGCCCTCGATGAAGTAGCCCTCGACCTCGGCGGTGTGACAGGACGCCAGTTGAGGGGGCACACCGAGCCGCTGCTTGACCTGTCCCAGCTGGCTGGTGTTCTCTTCCTTTACCTCGAATCCACTCTCTTGCAGGTGCACGACCCACTCGTCACAGCATCCTCAGCCAGGGTCCTTGTGGACGGTGATGACGATCTGGTCACGCTGGCGCGATCCACCCGACTGCTCGCAGGCCAGAGCAGGGGAGGCCGCGAACAGTGCGGCGATTCCGAGGAAGCTTTTCCGGTCCATTGAATTCTCCATTCTCGAGCGCGGTTGGTCGGCGATCGGGCCCGATACACCAATCTAGCCAATTCCTGGCCAGGCAGACAGCCGCCCGTTCCAGGGGAGTCGGCCGCTCCCGGGCAGGTCAGCCCCGGTTCTGGCGCTACCGGCCGGCCTGCCGCAGGTTACCGGCCGGAACGCAGAAGGGGAGCGCGACAATGCCGATTTACGATTACCGATGCAACGCGTGCGGTCACGTGTTCGAGGCGCTCGTGCGCAGGGCCGACTCGCCCGCGTGTCCATCGTGCGCCAGCGCCGATCTCGAGCGGCAGACATCACTGCCCACGGTGCAATCGTCCGGCACACGTGCCCAGTCGCTGAAGGCAGCGAAACGGCGCGACAAGGGCCAGGCCACCGACCGGATGCAGGAGCGGCTCAAGTACGAGGAAAGCCACGACCGGCACGGCTGACTGATGACAGGCTTGTTCGCCATCATGGTGATCGGGTTCTTCCTGGGAATGCGTCATGCGACGGACGCCGACCACGTGCTGGCGGTGTCGACCATCGTGTCGAAGCACCGCACGATGCGGCATGCCGCGGCGATCGGCGCGTTCTGGGGCGTCGGTCACACGCTCACGATCCTGATCGTCGGCGGCGGAATCGTCCTGTTCGGCTGGGTGATCCCACCACGTGTCGGTCTGTCGATGGAGTTTTCGGTCGGCCTGATGCTGATCGGGCTGGGAATCCTGAGCGTCGTGAGCGGGCTGCATCACGCCGATGACGGACACCCGCACTCGCCCGAGCGGACACACGTCGCGTGGCTCGACCGCCGGCTGGGCCGCTTCGCCGTCTACCGGCCCGTCAGGCCCATGCTCGTAGGGATGGTGCACGGCATGGCCGGCTCTGCCGCGGTCGCACTACTCGTCATGACCGCAATCCGCTCGCCCACCGCGGCGCTCCTCTACCTGCTCGTGTTCGGCGGAGGCACCATCATTGGCATGATGCTGATCACTGCCGTGATCGCGACGCCATTCGCAGTCGGCGGAAAGTCCGTGACCGTCAGTCGCGGCCTGCGCGTGGCTGCCGGCGTCCTCAGTCTCGGCTTCGGTCTGTTCCTTGTCTGGCAGATCGGTGTTGTGGACGGACTGTTCACGGGCGTGCCTGTAGCCCGCTGAACACCTCGATACTTATCCTTCAGCCGGCAGCGTCAGCGCAACGAGCGACGCGTTCCGCCCACCACCTGTCGCGAACACGATGTACTGTCTGCCCTGGTGCATGAACGTCATCGGCACGGCGCTGGTCTTCGACGGGATCTCGACCGAGCCGACCTGACGGCCCGTGGCCTTGTCGACCGCGTACAACCGGGGCTCGACGCCGGGCGCACCGCCGCTGCGGCCGGTGCCATAGATCACGAGTGACCGCGTCGTGATCACCTGTGCATGGCCGCGGCCATTGTGTGTCGGCGGGAGGTCGACGCCGGCGAACAGCGGATCATCGGTCTGCTGCTCGATCATCACTCCGCTATTCGGGATCCACCACGACCTGTCACCCGTCTTCATGTCGTACGCGGTGATGCCGCCGTGCTGCATCGGCTTGACGATCGAGATGCCGCCGATCGCTGTCGCGCCCCGGCCCCGGCCGCCTCGGCCGCCACGGCCCTGTGGCGCCACGTAGCCGGGCGGCGGCGGCAGCGCGCCGAGCAGGCCGCAACTGTCGTGCGGCGAACTGAAGCGGAACTCCGAGCACGGATCCTTCTGCACCTGGATCGTGCCGAGACCACTCTGCGACGCGACGTACAGCATGCCGGTCTCCGGGTCGACCGCGGCGCCGCCATCGATGTTGACGCCGCCCGATGCGCCCGGCGCGTACCATGCACACGTATGGCCGTCCGGCGTGCTGCCGTCGGCAACAGCGGCGGGTATGTAGTACGGCCCCATGCGGCAACGCCGGGCGAGCACGAGCGCTGAGTCGCGTATCGCGGGCGTGTAGTCGATGAGGTCGTTTTCCTCGAGGCCCTGCTGTGAGTACGGCGGCGGCCGTGTCGGGATCGGCTGCGTCGGCGCCGTCTTCTCGCCAGGTACCTGGCTCTGAAGGACGGGCGTCTCGACGATCGGCCAGATCGGCTCGCCCGTTTCGCGGTCGAACACGTACGTGAAGCCCTGCTTCGTGGTTTGCGCGATGATCTTCCGCTGCCGGCCGTCCACCATGACGTCGAGCAGGTTCGGCGCCATTGGCGTGTCATAGTCCCAGATATCGTGATGCACCATCTGGAAATGCCAGCGCCGCTGGCCGGTGCGCGCGTCCAGCGCGACCAGACTGTTGCCGTACAGGTTGTCACCGGGACGATGGCCGCCGTATTCGTCCATGAGCGGCATGCCGACCGGGATATAGACCAGATCCAGTTCCGGATCCGCAGAGTACGTGGCCCACGCATCGTTCTTGCCCACGCCCTCGGCACCGATTTCCGAACCGCTCTCCCATGTCTCCGCGCCGAACTCGCCCGGCTGCGGGATCAGGTTGAACTTCCAGAGCTGGCGGCCCGTTCGTACGTCGAAGCCGCGGATCCAGCCCGGCAGGTTGTGCGTGCGGATGGGATAATAGCCGTGTATCGACGAGTTGCCGACGACGATCACGTCGTTCACGAGGATCGCCGGTGAACTGGCCGCGATCTGGCCGAGCGACGGATCGATGCCGACGGTCCCGTCCGCGCCGGTCTTCGTCACCATGTCCCACGTTTCGCCGGGCTCCGCCTGACGGTACGGCGCCGCATCACTGATGATGAGCGGGCCGGCGTCATCCACCGCGAGCGGAACCAGTGGCAGGCCCAACCCGTCCATGAGGTCGACAACGCCGTTCTCACCGAACAGCGGATCCGGCAGCCCGGTCTTCGCAT
This sequence comes from Longimicrobiales bacterium, assembly GCA_035513345.1. Lineage (GTDB taxonomy): Bacteria > Gemmatimonadota > Gemmatimonadetes > Longimicrobiales > RSA9 > DATKCF01. The sequence continues at coordinate 20,093 of DATKCF010000129.1, read as the reverse complement.
CGAGAGATGCCAGATGGTAGCCCGGCGTGACGACAATGACACGCTCGATGCGGCCGTCCGTCCAGTACGCGAGCCCGCGGCCCGCGAACTGACGCGGCGCTTTCTGCCAGCGGATGCCCTCGTCCAGCCGCCACATCCACAGCGTTTCGCCGGTGGCCGGGTCGAGCGCGAGCGCGATGCGACGCGTTGTCGCCACCGTGAACAGGCGACCGTTCGCGTACAACGGTGTCGTGCGGTAGTACTCGTCGGGTCCGAACGCGTTCGCGTTCCACTGCCAGGCGACCTCGAGCCGGTCGAAATTCGATGCGTCGATCTGGTCGAGCGGCGAATACCGCGTGCTCCACGCATCCGCGCCCCAGTAGCGCCACTCGCCCGGCACATTGCCACGGACCAGCTCCGCCTGCCTGCTCAGGCCCACTCCGCGCAACAGTTCGTCCGTAGTCGGCAGGGCCGTCAGGCCCCACGTGACCAGACTGAGCAGGGCCGCAGCCCCGACCATAACCGCCAAACGTCGCCGCATGGTCCCGACCTTCCATCTGGTGTCCGAGAAACCGGCGTAGCGCAATCGAATGCCGCAGTGGGATGCGGGAGCATGCATGAGGATGGCCCCTTTGTCCAGACCCGGCGTACAACACCCGCACGCTGGCACCCGGCAGACGCAACGTTCAAACGAAACGGTGAGAGAGCCATGATCCGCGAACGCCCATCGATCCGACGATGCGTCGGCGCCCTCTTTTCCCTGTCCGTGGCCGTCTTTTCCACGTTGCCGGGCCAGCCGGTGGCCGGACAGCAGGTGTCGCCGGCCGAAGCAGCCGTGGTCCGCGCAATCGACGAGCGCGCTGACCAGGCCGTCGCGCTTCTCGAGCGTCTGGTCAACATCAACAGCGGCACCATGAACTTCGAGGGCGTCCGCGAAGTCGGCCGGATCCTGGCCGCGGAGCTGGAGGCCATCGGCTTCGCCGTCGAGCTGACCGACGGCTCCGCGTTCGACCGGGCCGGCCACCTCGTGGCGAGGAACATGCCGGCGGATGCGACGGGGCCGCACCTCCTCCTCATCGGCCATCTCGACACCGTGTTCGAGCCAGGCAGTCCGTTCCAGACGTTCACGATGACGTCGGACTCGACCGCAACGGGCCCGGGCGTCGTCGACATGAAGGGAGGCGACGTTGTGATTGTCGAAGCGATGCGCGCACTCCGCGCCGCCGGCGAGCTGGACAACCTTCGCATCACCATTGTCATGACCGGCGACGAAGAGGCGAGTGGCCGGCCGCTCGACCTGTCGAAGGCCGCGCTGATCGAAGCGGCCGAAGCCGCCGACATCGCGATCGCGTTCGAGAACGGCGACAGCAATCCGAGGACGGCCGTGGTCGCACGCCGTGGCTCGACCGGCTGGCGGCTCGACGTGAAGGGTACGCCCGCGCACTCCTCGCAGTTGTTCCAGCCAGAGGTCGGCTCAGGCGCGATCTACGAGACCGCGCGCATCCTCACCGAATGGCACCGCGGACTGGCCGGCGAGCCGAACCTCACGTTCAACCCCGGCGTCATCGTGGGTGGCACGACGGCGGAATACGATGCGTTCGAGAGTGCGGGATCGGCGTTCGGCAAGAGCAACGTCGTCGCCGAAACGACAACGGTTACCGGCGACCTGCGCGCGATCTCGATCGACCAGCTCGAACGCGCCCACGCCCGCATGGCGTTCATTGCGGGCCAGAATCTGCCCGGCACTTCCGCCATCGTGACATTCGACGACGGCTACCCGCCGCTAGCGCCGACCGACGGCAACTACCGCATGCTCGAGCTGTTCGATCGCGTCAGTCGCGACCTCGGCTTCGGTCCCGTCACAGCCGTGAACCCGCGCAATGCCGGCGCGGCCGACGTTTCCTTCACCGCCGGCCTCGTCGACATGGCCATCGACGGCCTGGGTCCCGGCGGCGGCAACGATCACACGGTGGACGAGTGGATCATCCTGCCCACACTCGCCATGCAGGCGAAACGTGCGGCCGTCATGATCATGAGGTTGGGGAGGCCTGCGGCGAGTTGATTCGTGGCCTGAATAGCTACCACCGTGGCGCTCCTCACCATGGCCGTGTGGGAGGACTCAGTGGACCTTGGATGAACCTGGACAACGGACTTGTTTCACGCTGGGGACGCAGGGGGAGCGGAGGGCGCGGTGGAACGGAATGGGGGTTATGAGCCGGCGCTGAATCAGATCACCGGGGCGATCATACATTCGGCGATGGAGTTGCACACCCGGCTGGGCCCCGGGCTGTTCGAGTCGGTCTACACGCGCGTCCTCGAGAAGGATCTCAGCCGGTCGGGTCTGAGAGTCGAACGGCAGGTTGCCGTACCGATCGAGTATGAGGGGCTGACTTTCGACGAGGCGTTCCGGGCGGACCTGATCGTGGAAGGCGCCGTAATCGTGGAAGTGAAGTCGGTGTCCGAACTGGCGCCCGTACACGCTCGGCAGCTCCTGACCTATCTGCGCCTGCTGGACCTCCGCGTCGGGCTGCTGTTGAACTTCAATTCATTGCATCTGAGCGACGGAATCCGGCGGGTCGTGAATCGGTACGTCCAGCCGCCAGCCGCGTCCTCAGCTCCCTCCGCGGCCCCCCGCGTGAAACCTCAGGCGCGAAACTGGTGACGGAACTTGTTTCACTGGGGACGCAGGGGGAGCGGAGGGCGCGGTTGGCCGACGAGGCGTTCCGCGCGGACCTGAACGTGGAAGGCGCTGTAATCGTGGAAGTGAAGTCGGTATCCGAGCTGGCGCCGCTGTTAAAATTCAAATCCAATGCATCTGAGGGACTGAATCCGGCGGGTTGTGAATCGATACATCCAGCCGCCTGCCGCGTCCGCTCCCCCTGCATCCCCCGCGTGAAACCCCCGGGCGCGAAAAACGCAGACGAATCAGAACCGCGATCGCGTCTGTCGAGGTATCGAGCCCACTGTGTCGATGCGGATCAGGCGGAGCGCGGCCTCGTCCACGGGAAGGTCGGTCGTGCCGGCGGGCATGTCGTTCATCTCGAGGAGGTACGCGATCACACGGACGTACTCGTCGTCGCTCAGACTGCCGGGCGCGTCTTCCGGCATGCTCTGGTTGAGATAGTTGAACAGCTCGGAGACCGGCATGCCGATCCAGGACTTCCGGAACGTCACGCCCGTGTGGCTCGACACAGTGTGGCAGCTCGTGCAGAGGCCTGCGTAGATGTCGCCGCCGGCTTTGGCCTGTGCCGCCGTGAACACACCGGCCGCCGTCGTGCGTGTCACGTCGGTCTCGGTCTGGGCGGCGGCCCAACCCGGAACCGCGGCAATCGTCGCAATGCACAGCATCCAGCTCTTCAAACGCATATCTGTCGTCCGTCCGGTTCGTCAGTGCGAAGGTCGTCATGGTCGCGGTCCGGGTCCGGCGTACGCAACCCCCGGGCCTCGAAAAAAGGCGGGGTGGCGATTGCGGCGGCCGGACTCCTCGAGCACCATACCCTGGCCGCCCGCGGCTGGATCCTCAGAACGCCCAGTCCAGCCCGACCACGAGCGGCGAACGCGGGCGCATCCCGACGGGCAACCGCTCGCCTGTCGCGGGATCGACGGTCCACGTGAGGACGTTGTCCCGGCCGAGCAGGTTCGAGAGCGTACCGAACAGCGTGAAGCTGATGTCGCGGCTGCCCGCGCGGAAACTCCACAGCTTGCGCACGCCGGCATCGAGTCGGACGTAGCCGGGCACCATGGCCGTGCCCGGCAGCGCCGGCCCGTAGTGCGGACTGCCGCCGAATTCGCAGCCGCGGTTCGTCAGGTTGCACGCCTCGAACGCAATCGCGCCCGGCACTGGCGTGGTCCGGCGGCCGAGCACGGCGGTGCCGGCCAGACGCAAGGACAGGGTTGGCACAGGGAAGGCGACAACGCCGGCCTCGATATCGTGCGCGGCGCCGTGTTCGGGGATCCACGCGGTGTCGCCTCGCGAGTAGCGGACCCGCCGCCAGCCCCAGCCGACGAGCAAACCGAGCCGTGACCCGCTGATCGCCATTTCCGTGGCGAGGCCGCGGGCGGTGCCCGAGCCGGTCGAGAGGAGGCCCGTCGAGAACGGCTCGCCATCGCCGGGTGCAACCAGCAGCAGGCCGTCGAACGACCGGTCGTAGACCTGGACGGCCAGCCTGATCCCGCGGCCCGGCCGCAGTTCGGCCGCCAGCACGGCGAGGTCGCTGCGCGCTACAGGTACGGCCGTGCCGTTCGCGCCGAGATACAGATCGGCGGGAAATACGTTGCCGACCACGGATTCCGCGTTGCGCAGGGACTGCGCGAACTGGTGTGTCCGCGACCAGCTGGCGCTGAACGTGAGCGCATCCGACGGCGTCCACCGTGTCCGCAGCCGGGGTCCGGCAAACGCATCGCCTGTCGCCGCCGTTACCGCCATTGCCGCCTCGACGCGGAGATCGCCGACCGACCGGCCGTGCTCGAGGAAGCCGGTCGCCGACGGCGTATTCGACGACTGCAGGTACGTCGGGCCCGCGACATCGGTGAAGCGGACGACATACGCTGTGTGGCTGCGCTCGACGCGCGCGCCGCCGACCGTCCGCGACCGGTCCGTTGCCCGCTCGACAGCCACGGACACTCCCGCGTCGCTGCGCTCCGTCGCAAGATCCGCCGACCCCTCGGCCAGCGACCACATCACATTGGCGCCCGCCGCCGCCGACCACGCCTGCACCCGCACCGATCCAGCCGTACCGGACCGCAACCAGGTCAATCCGACCGACTGGCCATCCCAGTCGAAGGTGTTGCGCGGGACCGCGTCAGGCGGAACATCCACGATGTCGGCGATCGCGGCCGCATCGATCCGGTTGCGGCTGCCGTGGCCGAGCACACGGAACTGCCCGCCGAACAGCGGCGCTTCCAGCTTCGCCAGCCAGTCGCCGGTGCCACCCGTCAGGTACGACGGATCGCCGCGCGGCGCCATTACGCCGGGATAGCCGGACCGGACACTGATCAGCCAGCCGGCGCCGCCTCCCCCGAGCGGACCGTCCAGCGTGGCCCTCGCCTGCGTCGTACTCACACTGCCGCGCGCGCCGATGCGGCCGCCTGGCGGACGAGTAATGCCCGCGACAATACCGGAAAGCGCGTCCGGCATGGCCGGTGGCGGCGCCGTCGAGTGCAGCTCGAGCCGGGCGAGCGCGTCGACGTTCCATGCGCTGAAAATGCCAGCCGCGTGGTACGGACTGAGAATCGGAATGCCGTCGAGAAGATAGGCAGTCTGGTCGGAAGCGCCGCCACGAACGTGCAGGCCGGCCGGCGATTCCGGCCGAATCATGACCGTCCCGCCGCTCAATGCGGCGAACACGTCGAGTTCGGATGTCAGAGGGTGGTTCCGGATCGCCGCGATCGGGATCCAGCGATCCGCGATCGCGGAGGCGCCCGGTGTGGAGCCACGCACGGTCACGACCGGCCGCGCATAGACCTGAGGCAGCATGAATGGTAGCGGTCTCAGCATGATATCCATGCGCACGTCGCCCTGGGCGGGAACCGTCAGCCCGATCGTGCGATCCTCGTAGCCGAACCCCTTCACGAGGATCTCGATGACGCCGGATGGCAGTTCGCGCAGGACGTATCGGCCATCCGTCGTGCTTCGCACGGAGTCCCCGACCGCCACGATCGAGATGACGGCGGCCTCGATCGGGTCGCCTGTCTGCACGTCGCGCACTACACCAGTGACGACACCCTGCGCAGTCTGCACCGCGAGCAGGACCTCGAACGCAACCGGAAGGATCGACCCCATGAGTGCTCCGGACTCTGCGGACACGTGCGTCCGGACGGTTCCCCGTCGAACCGCGGACGGTGCTGCGCCGATATATCCGATCTATCCGGGAAATCCGCGCGTCAATCGAGCGCGCCGGATCTCAAAGCGGAAGTCTTCCGGTACTCGTTGCGGGCCTGTTGTGTGGCGCGAAGGCGCCATGCGTGCGCACATCGACCGCCAGGGCCTGGACCAGACCATCCAGCGCATCGGTCGCACGCTGTTGTGAACGTTCGCGAAACGCGCGGTATCCACTCAGTGCCAGCCCACCGAACGCTACCCCGGAGATCACCGCGACGCCACCCATGATACTGGTGAAGAACAGGCCCGTCGCGCCAATCAGGCCCGCCGCACTGGGCGCCGCTGCGGCTCCCGCGATCGCGCCAGTGCCGCCGAACATTGCCGTCAGACTGCCGGAGCGGACCACACTCGCGCCCACCCGGCCGACCGGCGCGCGCACCGTCACCTCACAGCGGTCCGGCCGCTCCCTGGCCGTCCGGACCGTTACAAACAGTCGCTTCACGGCCGCCGCCGACAGGTTCCGTTGAAATGCCGTCCGGGTCGCGTCCAGCGATGCTTCGAACACCAGAACGCCATCGACGAACAGCTCCGCACCGCGCGTGTCGCGAAGCAGCAGAAAGAACGGCGCATTCGGGAACACACGCTGCATTGCTTCGAAGGTCGCCTCCGGCCCGCCCATCATCTCGCGCGTTGCCGTCAGGACGTACGGCGGATCGTCCAGCAGCTTGTCCGCGATGACCGCCATCAGGCTGCCCGGCCGCGGCCGCAGATCGCCTTCATTCTCGAACTCCGCGATCGCCGCTTCCACGAACTCCTCGCCGATACCGGCCTCGACCGCCGCATCGACCACGTCCGCAACCGCCAGCCCGTCCCATGCCAGCGCGGTGCCAGCCGTGATCGAGCGCCGCCGCTGCTCCGCACGCTCGGCCGCTACCGCCTGCAGCTCGGCCGCGCGCCGCCAGATCTGCTGGGCCTCCTCCTCGGTCAGACGACGGTCCCTCGGCACCGATCGATCCTCCGGAAGCAACACATGACGCTGCGGTAACGACACACCAATTCTCCGAAACAACGCGCGACGGCCCGATCGCACGACCGACCACGCGCCCCGTCCCCATGATCGGACTTGACGCCGCGTCTGACAAGAACGGTGTACCACTTGACCCGCACGCCGCATCCGTTGAAAGATTCGCGTGATGCCGGCTGACCCTCGCCAGGTCACGCCGCCTTGCCGCAACCACTCGTCGGGGGTCGTTCCAATGACTCGTACACACCGGATCCCGTTCGCCGTCCTGGCCACCTTCGCGGTGACCGCCACGGTTGCCTCAGCGCAGCAGCTTCCGCCCAATCCGTACCGTGTCGCGGATGAGGCGTTTGGCAAGCTGCCCGACGGGCGCAGCTATGGCGCCACGAGCGCCGTCTACCCGGCACCGGACGGCCGCACGATCTGGGTGGCGGAGCGATGCGGACAGAACGACTGCAGCGACCGGCAGAATCTGACGACGATCTTCCAGTTCGACCTCGACGGCAACCTGCTGCGTCAATTCGGCGCGGGCCTCTTTGCGTGGCCGCACGGCATGCACGTCGACCGGCAGGGCAATGTATGGGTCACGGACGCGGTCGGGTTTGGCGAGACGCCGCCCGGACTCGGACACGTCGTCTACAAGTTCAGGCCGACCGGCGACCTGCTGATGACGCTCGGCAGGAAGGGCGAAGCGGGCGCCGGCCACGACACGTTCACGCAACCGTCCGACGTACTGGTCGCGCCGAATGGCGACATCTTCGTGGTCGATGGCCACGGCGCGGGCGGCAACAACCGCGTCGTCAAGTTCTCGGCGGACGGCACGTTCATCAGGGAATGGGGCGAGACGGGTGAGGCGGACGGCCAGTTCCGCGACCCGCACGCGCTCGCGATGGACTCGCAGGGCCGCCTGTTCGTCGGCGATCGCGCCAACAGCCGCATCCAGATCTTCGACCAGGACGGCAACCACCTCGCCACGTGGAACAACTTCGGTCGGCCGAGCGGGCTGTACATCGATGCGAATGACATCCTGTACGCCGCCGACTCCGAGTCCAACGACCGCCGCAATCCCGGCGTGCTACGGGGCATCTACATCGGCAATGCACGCACCGGTGAGCTTACCGCGTTCATACCGGACACCGCCGATCCGAACAACGGGCCAAGCGCGGGCACGAGTGGCGCCGAAGGTGTTGCCGCGGATGCGAACGGCGCGATCTACGGCGCCGAAGTCGGACCGCAGACGGTACGCAAGTACGTGAAACGGGACCGCATGAGCTTCTTCATCACGAGCGTCGGCTCGGGCAACGGCGCGAATCTCGGCGGCATCGAGGGCGCTGACCGCCACTGCGCGATGCTGGCCGACGCGGTCGGTGTCACGGGCGGCACGTGGCGAGCGTACCTCAGCCTGCCCGCGGCCGAAGGCCGGCCGGCAGTAAATGCGCGCGACCGCATTGGCAGCGGACCGTGGTTCAACGCGAAAGGCGAACTGATCGCGTCGAATGTCGCGGACCTGCACGGCGAGAACGACAAGTGGACCAAGCAGACGGCGCTCAACGAGAAGGGCGAAGCCGTGAACGGCCGAGGCGACAGCCCGAACATGCACGACCTGATGACCGGCTCGCAGCTCGATGGCACCGCGTTCCCCGCAGGCGACGACACTACGTGCGGCGGATACACGAGCGCAGCGGACGGGCAGGGCAGCGTGCGCGTCGGCCATCATGACAAGACGGGTGGCGGCGAGAACCCGACCTCGTGGAATTCCGCGCACGGCTCGCGCGGCTGCAGCCAGACCAACCTGCAGGGCTCGGGCGGCAACGGCTTCTTCTACTGCTTCGCAACCGGTTGAGCAGCGCCTTTGACGGGTCTGGCGCGTCAGGACCACCGGCCCGACCGTCTGAGGCAGGCGACGACAGGTGATCCGGCAATCCGTCGGGTGGTTCGGGGCCCGCGTCGTACTCGTCGCGCTCGGGGTCGCCTCCGCTGCGGCATGCCTGCCAACGGAGGACCCGCCGGTCGTCAACACGTGGGAGGGCGAGTTGTCCGCGACCGATGACGGCCCCGCGGGCGTCCGCGGCCACATCGCGGCCGTCGCCAACGCCGGCCGGACGCAAATCGGAATCGGTGTTTCAGGCGCTGAACTGGCCGGACCGCTCGGCTGGATCGTACGGGAGGGCCGGTGCGCAACGAGCGGTCAGCGGATCACCATCGCCACGGCGTTTCCGGCCATCCCGCTGGGATCGTCCGGCAGCGGCAACGCGGAGACCGTGCTCGGTCGAATGCTCGCGACGGACGTGTCGTACGCGGCGGAGGTGTTCGACAACGCCGGACAGAGCGGCGCCCCGATCGCCTGCGGCAACCTGATTCGCAGTTCCTGACGATGAATCCAGTTCGAGATCACCGCGAGGCCGGACGGCCTGCGCATCAGGCATCGGTGTGACGGCGTCCTTTCTTCAGTGTGTCGTCACGGCGCTTGTTCTCGCGGCGCCACTCCCTGCAGCCGCGGGACCACAGGGCACGCAGGCGAGTCCCGGTCCGTCCGGGTCATCGCTCGAGGGATCGGTGTCCGGGCAGGTGCTTGGCGAAGGGCTCGAGCCGGTGCCCGGCGTACTTGTCGAACTGTACGGCCCCTCGCTCGCGTCGCCCCGAACCTCAACCACCGATGCCGAGGGTCGTTTTCTGATCGGCCCGGCCAGTGCCGGGGACGGATACCGGGTCCGTGCCGTTCATCTCGGCTATGCTCCTGGCGTATCCGAGGCGTTCGCCATTGAATCGGGCAGTGTGACCACGATCGAGATACGGATCACGAGGGAGGCCGTCGGCCTCGATACGCTCGCGGTCTACGCCGCTCCGCTGCAGATCCGGCGTCACGACACGGAGTTCGGGATTCGCCTGGATGCGCGCACGCTCGAACTCCTTCCCACTCCCCACACGGCGTCCGCCGTGGCGGGCATGACGCCCGGCGCTCGGGCGGGTGAGATCTGGGGCGGTGCCGCGCTTCAGGCCAACAACTACCAGCTCGACGGAATTGCGCAGAATCACCCGGGCGTTGGTGGCGCCATGGTCGAGCCGTCGATGCGCTGGATCGAGCGTGTCGAGATCCGCGGCCTGGGCGCGGGGGCCGAGTACGGCGATTTCCAGGGCGGCATGGTCAACGTCGTGACGCGATCCGGTACGAACCGGCGGCGAACAGGCATGCGCGTGAGTCTGGAGAACCACAATCTCAACTCCGCCAACTGGTTCCGCCGAGAGATCGCGGTCGAGACGGACCTGCGCGCCGAGCTGGAAGGAGAGACCTCGGGACCCCTCATCCAGGACCGCCTCTACTTCTTCGTCGGGGGGCACGCGCTGCACGAGCGCCGGCGGGCACAGGGACATCTGCTGCCGGGCTCGTTCGGCGACATTCTGCCGTTCACCGAGAGCCGGCGCGAGTTCCGCGGCATGGTAAAGCTCACGTGGGAACCGAACTACCGGGACCGCGTCGAGATAGCGGGTGGCCTGTTCAGCACCCGGGTCGAGAATGCCGGCATGACCGGGTACGAAGCGGAGAACGCCGGCGGGCTCGTCACCGATCCCGTGAGGTTCTACACCGGCATGTGGACGCGCGCCTCGGCTTCCGGCTCCCGGCTCGAGGTCCGGCTGGCGGGATTCCACCGCGACGAGCGTTGGGACGGAATGGCCGGCCACAACATCCCATCGGTCAGGATCTTCACGTACGGCGACCCTCCGACCCAGGTCTACCAGAACACGCCGTTCACGATCCACCGAAAACCGTCGAGCCACACCGCCTCGATCGCCTGGCAATGGCGCCGGACGCTTGGCGGCATGGAGAACCTGCTCAGGATCGGAGCCGAGGCGAGTCGCGGAAGCTGGCTCGATCAACGGACGCGAAACGGCGGGATGACCTGGCGTCCGGCCCGGAACCGCGATTTCGCGCTGGACGAGACCGACAAATGGCCCTTCGCCAACATCATCCCGACGGAGTGGGGCGGAGAAGTCGATCTGGACGCACGGCTGCGAAGTGAGGCCGTGTTCATCCAGAACCACCTGACGGTCTCATCGCGCCTGTCGATCTCGCCCGGGCTCCGTGTCTCACAATGGCGGGGCGATCTGCTGCCGAAAGGTCGGGAGGCGGATCGCTTCACGGCGCTCGAAGCATCCGGCGTCGACCCGCGCATCGGCATAACCCTCGACCCCACGGGGACCAACCGGCTGGTCATGAAAGCGCACTGGGGCACGTACCACCAGGGCATGCTCTCGCAGTTCTTCGACCGCGTCGAGGGCGGGGAAGTCTACAGTGACCGCCAGATCTGGTACCACCGCGGCGATCCACCATCGGAGCCGACACGGACGTTCACCACGGCGGAGCGTGATGCCCTGACCACCGGCGACCCGCATTTCACGCTCGAGCAGATCTTCCGGCTGAACGAGACCGGGTCGGTCGATCCGGACTACAGGCATCCGTACGTGAACCAGTGGATCCTCGGACTCGAAGCGTCGCCCACGGAACGGATCCGCGCGGAGTTCCTGTACGTTCACCGCGACAACCGCAACCTCGTGGCTCTGGTCGATCGCAACCTGGCCGACAACTATCACGTCTTCCGCAACCTGTGGGTACACACGCCCGACGGCAGGCCCATCTTCCTCGACGAGGATCCGATGATCCTGCCCGAGATCCACATTCCCTACGACGCGTTGAGAGCCTACATCGAGGCCGCTGCCGAGGCCGGGTTACCGATGCCACCCGGCCTCACCCTCGCCGACGTTGAATCGATGAGCTTCGAGCAGGATCTCGTTCTGACGAATCCCGACGCAGCGAAACGGACCTTTCACCAGCTCCAGTTCTCACTGCACGCGTCGTATCCGCGCTGGGGCGCGTCCGCATCGTTCGTCTGGAGCCGGCTTCGCGGCAATCTGAACTCGGTGACCGGGTACGAGGCCGGCACCGGACTGGACGACTTCATCGAGGAGGGCGCCGGTCCGTTCGTTCGACCCAATGAACAGGTGAACTTCTTCGGGCGGCTGCCGGGAGCGGCCCCGCTCGAACTCAAGATCGCCGCGCACGCCGACCTCGGATGGGGCGTGCGAGGCGGCGCATTCTGGCATGCCGCGCGCGGGGATCGCTACACCGCATACTTCAACCTGAGCGGGCTCGGTTTCGACTACCGCGCGGAGGAAGGCGGGAGTCTGCCCGCCGGTCTCGTCCACTCCGTAGCCGGCCAGCGCGTCTTCATGGAGGAACGCGGTTCAGGCCGCTATGGCGACCGGCACACGCTGGACGTCCGGTTCGACCGCGAGATACCCGGCACCGACGGCAGGTTCCGTGCGACCATCGACATCTTCAACCTGTGGAACTCGGGCGCGCCGACCCGGATCCTGCGCGAACTCAATCAGGGGACGACAGTTCCTGACTCCGATCCTGACGCCGGATCCGAACCAGCTCCACGGCGCGGTTCACGAACGGCTCCAGCCACGTACGCTGCGGATCGGGATCACGGCGGATTTTCATCATTGAGGGAATCGTTTCTGGGGCTGGTTTCTGGGGCGGGTTTCTCGGGCGGCCCGGTCGGGGTCATTCCTCGCGTAGCGAGATGGCGGGGTCGGTGCGGGTGACGTTGCGGGCTGGCAGCGCGCCGGCGAGAACGCCGACACCCAGGAGGACGGCGCACACGCCGGCGTACACGGCGGGGTCGTTCGCGCTCACGCGGAACAGCAGCGACTCGATCGCGGATCCGCTGGCCAGACTTCCGACCAGACCGAGCAGCACGCCGGCGAGGACAGCAGTCGAACTCGCGGCGATCGTCGACCGGACGAGGCGGCTCGATGATGCGCCGAGGGCGGCGCGGATACCCAGCTCGCGTCGCCGCTGCAGGACCTCGAACGCCAGCATGCTGTACAGACCCGCCGCCGCGATGATGAGCGCGAGTATGCCCGTCGCTGTCAACAACGCCGCGCCCATCCGCCACGCGCGCAGCCCGGCGGCGAACCGGTCCGAGAGCGGCGCGACTGTCACCATTCGCAGGTGCGGCGCCGCGGACCGCACGAAATCCCGGATCGTGATCGGCGCGACGCCCTCGCGAGCGCGGACGATGATCGTGTTCGCCGCGGTCGAGCCCAGCGCCGGATGCGTCGGGGACACATAGTAGATGCCGGGCGAGTCGTCGCCTGTAATGGACGGCCTGTAATCCCGCGCGACACCGACGACCGTCGTACAGACCGGCGCCGCCTGCTCCCGTTCGTTCACGAGGCAACGCCCGATCGCGTCCCGGCCCGGCCACAGCAATCCGGCCAGCCGTTCGTTCACCACCGCCACCGGCGACGCGCCGGGCCGCGTATCGTCGTCCGTCAGCGGGCGCCCCTGCAGAATCGGGAGGCCAAGCGCAACGAAGTAGTCGCCGGTCACGCCGAACAGGAACGGTCCCGATGCGCCCATCTCGAGTTCCTCCCCGTCCGGTGACGAAACGCCCACGCCCCACCAGCCGCTGAACGGAGCCACCGATGTGGCGGCCGCATTCTCGACGAGCGCGCTCTGCCGCACGATCGGCAACAGGCGCAACACCTCGTCCGACAGACCTTCGCCGAACGTGATGCCGCCTTCGATCTCGATGTCCAGCGTGAGCGCGCTCACGTCAAGGCCGAAGTCGATCGACTCCGCACGCACCAGACTGCGGATGAACAGCCCCGCGCCTACCAGCAACAGCACCGACAGCGCAGCCTGGAACGCAAGAAGGACACGTCGTACCAACAGTGTGCGCCGTGTCGCAGTCCCGCGTCCCATTGCATCCATCACACTCACGCGCGTTGCACGCAGAGCCGGCAGAACGCCGGTCAACAATGCCGTGATCAGTGCGAGCACTACTGTCAGAACAAGCACGCGCGGGCCGTTCGCCGTGGGCAGTGCAGCGTCCGGAAGCAGAACGCCGAACAGCGCGCCCGCCGCCGCCGTCCCGAGCCACCACGCAAACGCACCCGCCGCAAGCGCGACAATCGCGACTTCGGCCAGAAGCTGCGCGAAAAGCTGCCCTCGGCTCACGCCCAGCGCTGTCTGGACCGCCAGCTCGCGCCGCCTGGCCAGGACCCTCGCCAGGTACAGGTTGCCGACGTTCGCGCACGTGATCAGAAGGACAAGCACCGTGAGCACAGCCAGCATGCGCGCGACTTGCGACTCGCGCGACGGGTTCGGGCCGAGCGCGTGGATCAAAGGCGACAACACCACGCGAAGGTCCGGATCCGCGCGCCGGCCAGCCTCGCGAACACCACGCGCCACCACAGTCGCTTCCTCGACCGCCCGCGGTTCCGGCCCCGATACCCGCGCGACGGCCGCCATCATCAACCAGCCGTGGGCGTCCACCCACGCCGTCGATCCGTTCTCCGCCGCCGACGCCACGTGTATCGGCAGCCACACGTCGATCGGCGATATGCCAACGCCCGTGAATCCGCGCGGCGCAACACCCACGACCGTGTACGTCGTCCTGCCGATCTCCAGCTCGCGCCCGATCACGCCGCGGTCCCCCGAAAATCGCCGCTGCCAGTACGACCAGCCCAGCACGGCCGTCGGCACTGGCGAGCCGATGGCGTCCTCTTCCGCACTGTAGAAACGGCCCGCCGCCGCACGCACGCCCAGAACATCGAAATACGATGCAGTCGCGAACTCCGCGCTCACCGTTTCGCCCGCGCCGTCCACCCACAACGTCAGACTCCTTGTGCCGTATCCCGCAACACCGTCGAACGAGGCAACACCCGCCAACCCGCGATAATCCGGATACGACAACGAAGCACTGTGCGTCACGTCGCCCGAGAATGGAGAATGGCCGTACAGATAGATCCGCTTCACCTCGTCCGGAGAGCGTATCTGCTCCGGCGGACTCAACAGAAGACGGTCCAGCACCCGGAACATCGTCACGTTCGACGAAATGCCCAGCGCAAGGATCAGTACCACCGCCGCAGCGAACAATGGCGTCCGCCGAAGACTCCGCGCCGCCATGAACACACTCTGTCGCAACGCTTCCCAACCGCTCATTGCACCACTCCTCCGACCGCGCTTCGCATCGGGCCTCGCCGTGCCGTCGCCGACCCGGCCACCAATACCATCCAGTCGCAACTGGATCCCCGTCGCCACCACATCGCGCGCGACACCGATCCAGAAAACCGCTCCCCGAGCCCGCTCCGGACCGCCGGCCAGCGCAACGTGCGTTTCCAGCACCGCCTCCGCCCGTCGCTCACGGAATCCGCCCGGCAGCCACCGCCGCAGCACCCGCCAGATCAGCCGTCGATCAGGCAACGATTTCATCGACAACGCCCACGCTCAACCATCCGCCGGCCGCTCTCGCAGCCCGCCAGCACGACGCAACACCCCGCTGTACATCGCCAGCTCCGACTCCGCCGCCCGCACGCCCGCAGCCGTCGCCCTGAAATAGCGACGCCGCTCATCCTCGCCTTTCTCCAGCGCCGATCGCGTTTCCTCCGCCAGACCACGCGCCTCCAGCCGCTCCAGCACCCGGTACAGGTTCCCCGGCCGAACTCGCTTCCTGCCGTTCGTCAGTTCCGCGATCCGTTCGACAAGTTCGTAGCCGTAGCGCGGCCGGTCCGCGAGCGCGGCCAGCACGATGGCCTCGAGTGCAGTGAGTTCGGTCACGCGATGATTGGTTCGGGTGAATGTCTTGATATGCTACCGGAGAGTATACTACTCGCGCGCATAGTCCGCAATACCCGCGTCGGGTCTTGTCCGGCGTAGCTTCGAACCGTACCTGTTCACGATGGTCGTCCCTCCCGCACTCGTGAGGCGAATGATGATCCGCTCGTTGTACGCCGCTTCGACCGCTTCCGTCACCCTCCTGTTGCTGGCCGGCTGCGGTGCCGACACCGCGCCGGACACATCACGCGATGTCGCTCGTTATGAGATCGCGGATTTCATGGGGACCACAACACACACGGGTGCCAGCTTCTCGCCGGACGGTTCGTCGATCCTGCTCAGCCACGATGGCAGCGGCGTCTTCAACGCGTACGCCATACCGGTCGCGGGCGGCGAACCGACAGCCCTCACGTCGTCTTCGACTGATGCGATCTTCGCCATCGGTTACTTCAATGAAGACGAGCGATTCCTGTACACCGCGGACCAGGGTGGCAACGAGCTGAATCACCTGTATGTGCGCGCGCCGGACGGCACGGTGACGGACCTCACGCCCGGTGAGAACCTGAAGGCGCAGTTCGCGGGCTGGTCCGGCGACCGTCTGGCGTTCTACGTCCAGACCAACGAGCGAGACCCGCAGGCGTTCGACGTCTACAGTTACGAGGTTGCGGATGGCTATCCGAGACGGATGGTGTTCCGCAACGAAGATGGGTTGCTGCCGGCCACCATCTCGCCGAACGGCCGCCACATCGCGCTGATCCGGGCCCACGCGACGAACGACAACGATCTCTTCGTGGAGGATCTCCAGACCGGCGAGCGCGTCGACGTCACGCCGCACGAAGGCACCGTCACATCCTCACCCGCGGATTTCTCGGCGGACGGCCGCTGGCTGTACTACACGACCGACGAGGGATCGGAGTATCAGCGGCTGATGCGTTTCGACATGGAGTCCGGCGCGAAGGAAACCGTTCTGGCACCGGACTGGGACATCATGTTCGCGTCGTTCTCGAGAAACGGCCGCTACCTCGTTGTCGGCGTGAACGAGGATGCGCGCACTCGCCTCAGCGTGTACGAGGCCGACGGCATGCGGCCAGTGTCGCTGCCCGACATGCCTGATGCCAGCATAACGTCCGTGTCGTTCTCGAAGGATGGCTCGCACATCGCGATGTACGCGTCGTCGAGCCGGTCACCCGGTGACCTGTTCGTCATGCCGATATCGGCTGGCGACCCGGTTCGACTCACAAGGAGCCTCAATCCGGCGATCGATCCCGCCGACCTCGTCGATGCGCAGGTCGTCCGCTTCGCATCGCACGATGGCGTCGAGATTCCCGGTATCCTGTACAAGCCGCATTCGGCGTCAGCCGACGCGAAAGTCCCGGCACTGGTGTGGGTGCACGGCGGTCCGGGCGGACAGTCGCGGGTCGGCTATTTCGATCTGCTGCAGTACCTCGTGAACCACGGCTACGTCGTGTACGCGATCAACAATCGTGGCAGCTCGGGCTACGGCAAGACGTTCTTCGCGATGGACGACAGGCAGCACGGCGAGGCGGACCTGGCCGATGTCGTGGCGAGCAAGCAGATGCTGATCGAGACCGGTTACGTCGACCCTGAGCGCGTCGGCATCATCGGCGGCAGCTATGGTGGCTACATGGTTGCGGCCGCACTGGCATTCGAACCGGAGGTGTTCGATGTCGGCGTCGATATCTTCGGCGTCACGAACTGGCTGCGCACGCTCGAGAGTATTCCGCCATGGTGGGGCGCGGCGCGCGACGCTCTCTATTCGGAGATGGGTGACCCGTCCACGGACAGAGACCGGTTGCACCGCATTTCACCGCTGTTCCACGCGGCCAACATCACGAAGCCGCTGATCGTGCTTCAGGGCGCGAATGATCCGCGTGTTCTGCAGGTCGAGTCGGACGAGCTGGTCGAGGCCGTGAGGGCCAATGGCGTGCCAGTCGAGTACATCGTCTTCGAGAACGAGGGCCATGGCTTCCTGCACAAGGAGAACGAGATTCGCGGGTACAGTGCGATCCTCGCGTTCCTCGACGAGCACCTGAAGGGCCAGAGAGCGGTTCCGGTCGAGGGTTCAGGCGGCGGTTGAGCGGCGCATCGCACAGATTCACCGGGGCACGCTCTGGCGATGGCCGATGACATCAGCGACCTGATGGTCGAGCTGGATGGCGCGGATCCGGAAACGGTCAACCGGATCGCGTGGGAGAAGGGCTCGCTTCCGGTCCGCCTGGCCATGCTCGGACTCGCGTCGGTACGCAAGCGCCAGCGCCATCTCTGGTGGGGCTATCCGCCGGGCGTCTTCATCTCGTACAAGTGGGACGGTCCTCGCATGCACACACTGGTGAGCGACCTTGCCGCCCACGTCCGGCAGTCGGGGTACCGCGCGTTTCTCGATATCGAGAATCTCGACGCGGAAGCTGACGCCTACTTCCAGATTCCCCAGTTCATAACGTCGCTGCAGGACTGCAATTTCTACGTGCTGCTGCTGACCGGGCTGTCCGCCGATCTGATGACCGCGCGGTCAGGCAGGACGAGCTGGATCCACGACGAGTACCAGCACGCCGTCCGGCTCGCCAACGGCGGCCGGCTCATCATCGTCCCGGTGCTGCTCGAAGCGGACGGAACGACGGACTACTACACGTCCGAAAACGTGATCGACCTGACGGATGACCCGCGCGCGTTCGGAGCGTTGGACGATGTCCTTGCGCCGGATCCGATCGCGCTCGACGAAGCGGAAACCGAAGCGTTGGCGAGGATAGTCGCGCATTTCGATGCGACCTTCCTGGATCAACAGTGGGATCAATCCGACAGCATCCTGTTGCGTAGTGCGCAATTCGACCACACCTTCGATCATCAGTTCCGCCGCATGCTCCACGCGATCTACACGGCCGATCAGGCCAGGCTCGACGCGGTCCTGTCGCGGCTGCACGATGTCTATGGCGAACAGATCGTGTCCCACCTGTATCGCGGCTATTGCAGCGCGAACGGAATCCCGGACCGAATGTCTGCCCGCTAGCCGTCAGCGCCCGGTCCGCATGATCAGGAGGAACTGTGCGCAACAGGTCCAGACTACTCATTCCGGGTGGAGTTGTGGCGGCCTTGTTGGCTGGGCCGGCGTGGGCACAGACTGTACCCGTTCCGAGCCTTGCCGAGGCGGTGTCAACACTGCCCGATCCATTCACCCTGATCGATGGAGTGCGCGGTCGCACGCGATGGGCGCATTGCAATCGCCTATCCTCAGGCGTACCACGTTGTTTTCGTCCAGGCGAACGGCGGACGGCGGACCGGTTCTGCCATCGCTCATGGGCCGATGCAGTTGAGCGAAGCGCACAAGCAAAGCTGGCGGGACGAGCAGCGGCGCCCGCGATTGGTCAACATGGTAGGGCTCGGTGGTTCCGGAGAAACTGTAGCGCGATACCTGAGCGTGCCGCCCCGCCCGGAACCTGCACGCTGGCCGGCTTTGCTCCCGCCATTCCTCGACGGTGCGCTCACGTTCGCGCCGGACGGAACGCTCTGGATCAAGCGCACTACGGCCGTGGGCGCCGCGCCGATCTTCGATCTGC
This sequence comes from Longimicrobiales bacterium, assembly GCA_035513345.1. Taxonomy (GTDB): domain Bacteria; phylum Gemmatimonadota; class Gemmatimonadetes; order Longimicrobiales; family RSA9; genus DATKCF01. The sequence goes on along the minus strand of DATKCF010000129.1, from coordinate 1,074 downwards.
TCGACGAAGGCGGCCAGGTCAACCGGATCGTACAGTTACCGGGCGGTCGCCGTCTGGTCGGACTCGGTGTCGATTGGGTCTATGCGGTCCGCCGGGATGAACTCGATCTCGAGCACCTGGAGCGCTATCGCCTACCTCGCCAAGTCGTTCGTCTCGGAGACGCGCCACACGGCTCGCCGGGTTACGGTCGCGGCGCTTCCCTCGTATATTCTGGCTGGATCCGTACAGTCGCCCGGCATCATGGGGGTATTCGTCGTGATCGGCTCGTCTCGGCAGCTCGAGGACTTCGATCGCTGGTATGCCGCTTCTGAGCTGGCCCGGCTCTCCTACCTCGACGCGCTCGCCAATTTCTCCGGCCTGTGGCGGTACGCGCGCCAGATCAACGAGGACTTCCCGACTTGTTGGACAGAGGATATCGTGGTGGATATCGAGTTGGCGCGCGTTCTGAACAGTGTCGTCGACCCAGCCTGATTTCGGGGACCTGATCGCCAGGCTCGCCCGAGCCCTGGCCGATCAGGACGTGCCGTTCATGCTCATCGGCGGCCAGGCCGTACTGCTGCACGGCGAGCCACGCCTGACTCAGGATGTGGATGTCACGCTCGGCGTTCCGCCGACGAGGCTGGTCGACGCACTGGCGGCCTGCGAGGCGACGGGGCTCACGCCGTTGCCGGAAGACGTCACAGCCTTCGTTCGTGACACGTTTGTGCTTCCTACGGCCGATCCACAGACCGGGATCCGGGTTGATCTGATCTTTTCAACGACACCGTACGAGGCGCAGGCGATCGAGAGATCCGTGTTCATCGAGGTGAACGCTGTGCATGTACCGTTCGCGTCGGCGGAGGACCTGATTCTTCACAAGCTTTTCGCTGGCAGGCCGAGAGATATCGAGGATGCCGCCGGCGTCGTGCGTCGCAAAGGGCGCGAACTCGATTGGGTGTACATCCGCGCCTGGGCAGTGAAATTCAGCGTGGTCCCGGGACGGGAGCATCTGCTGGAACAGGTTCGTGCACTGGAACGCGAGCGGCATCCGTAAATGAAGAGCATGATGCCCTTCCGGCCTGCCCGTGAATCAAG
>DATKCF010000128.1:0-6622 GCA_035513345.1 Longimicrobiales bacterium | reverse complement strand
TTTGCAGACCTCTGCCTTACCACTTGGCTACGGGGCCATCACGAAAGCGGGGCGCCCGGAGCGCCCCGCGATGTTGTCATGCCGGTGGGAAGCGGGCAACCGGACTCGAACCGGCGACCTTCTGCATGGCAAGCAGACGCTCTACCAACTGAGCTATGCCCGCGGCAACTCATGTTTCTGCTGCAGAAGCGTCCCGGCTCCCTGCTCCGGGATCGTCTGCGCGACCTCACCAGTTTACCGGCGCCCGGAGGGGCGCGTCAACCCGTGTCGCTCACGCCGGTCCGACGCCGCTCGCCATTCGGTAGACCGCTTCATATTGCTCGGCCGACCTGGCCCATGAGCGATCGAGGAGCATGCACCGACGGCGCAGCGCGTTCCATCCCTTGACTCGCCAGATCGCCGAAGCGCGTCGTACCGCTCCGACAAACGCATCGGGCGTCGACTCGTCGAACAGGAACCCGGTCTTGCGGTCGGTCACGGTGTCGATCAGGCCGCCGGTCCGGCGAGCGACGGGCGGCGTGCCGTACCGTTGCGCGATCATCTGACCGAGCCCGCACGGCTCGTAGCGTGACGGCATGAGGAAGTAGTCGGCGCCGGCGTAGATGCGGTGCGCCAGCGCCTCGTCGAAGCGGGTGAACACGCGCACGCGGTCAGGCGAGTCGTGGCCGGCTCGCAGCAGCAGGCGGACGTACGCCGGGTCGCCATCACCGAGGATGACAAAACGCGCACCGCCTTTGACGAGCACGGGCAGCGCGGCGGCGGCAATGTCGATTCCCTTCTGGTAGACGATGCGGCCGACCATGGCGAACACGGGTCCGAAGCCGTCGAGCCCGCACTCCTTCAGCAGCGCGTTGCGGTTCGTGTCCTTGCCGTCGAGCGTGCCCGCCGTGTAACGCGATGCGATATCATCGTCGCGCGCGGGGTCCCACGTAGCGGTGTCGATACCGTTGAGGATGCCGTCGAGGACGCGGCGGCGGAACCGCAGCAGTCCGTCGAGACCGGCGCCGTACTCGGGCGTCTGGATCTCTTCAGCATAGGAAGGCGACACCGTGAGCAGCCGGTCGCTCAGCGACAGCCCTGCCTTCAGGAACGAAGCCGTGTGCAGAAACTCGACGCCGTTCTCCGTGCGATAGAGGTCCCACGGCACGCCGGCCTGCTCCAGGAGAACGGGCGAGAAATTGCCCTGGTAGGCCAGGTTGTGGATGGAGAAGACGGTTGCGACATCGAGATCGTCGACCAGCGAGAAGACAGGCACGAAGCCGGTCGTCCAGTCGTTGAGGTGAATGACATCGGGCCGCCACTCGCTGGCGTAGCGGACCACGGCGCGGCAGAAGAACGCAAAGCGCCGGCCGACCTCGAGCGGTTCGCCCGACGCTCCTTCGTACGGAGATCCCGCCTCGAACAACGCCGGCTGTTCAACGAGCACGGCCGTCGCGCCCGTGCCCGCGCGGTGGCTCAGCAGACGCGTCTGCACCGGTCCCGTCGGCCACGGCACGTCCAGCGTCGGACCATCGTTCAGGTCGTCCAGCAGGCTCCGCACAACGCCGTACAACGGCATGATGATGCGGACGTCGTGGCCCGCGGCCAGCAGCGCGTCCGGCAACGCGCGCGAAACATCAGCCAGACCACCGCTCTTGTAGTAGGGCAGCGCCTCCGATGTCACGAACAGGACCTTCACGACGCCACGCGCTTCTTCGACTTCGCTGCGCCCGCAGCGACTTCATCGCGCGGCGCGCCCGTCAGCAGCGTCCAGACCAGGAATCCGGCTTCGGAAGCAGCGTACGGCCCGGACGCCGCGCGGCCGGTCGCCGGATCCCACGTCTCGCACGCCACGCCGCCCGGCAGATGCAGCGAGCGGAGCGTTTCAAGCGACCTGGCTCGCCATGGACATAGCAGATCCGCGCACAACGCCGAGAACCTCGCCTCGCCCGGCCGGCTCCTGCCCGCGAAGCCCGGATACGGATGGCCGCCCAGGAACAGCGGATACGATTTCGAGTGCAGCAGCTCCATCGTGTTCAGCCAGATCGGATCGTCCTGGGCGCACAGTCCGACAAACGGCAGGAGGCGCAGACTGCCCGCCGGATCGTCGTAGACCGCCGCCTTGCCGTGAAGATCGATCGAGTACGGGATAACGCCCAGTCCGTCGACCTCGGTCGTGAACCGCTGCCAGAACGATGCCTCGATCTCCGCGTCCGCTCGCGCAAACCGCGGCTTCGGTCCACCGGCTTCCACGTGCAGCCAACGGTCTATGACCTGGCTCAGTCGCCATAGCTGCGCGTTGTCCCACGCAACGTACGGGTAGTCCGCGCGCTCGCCGCCAGCCAGCGTGTCCGTGCCCGCCAGAAAGATCTCCGGGTGCAGCCGCGTGTACGCAGCCTCGTCGAGCTCGCGCAGAACCTGCTGCACGAGAGGCTCGTCCGCGAACGTCTCGTCACGCGTGATCTCGATGTAGCGTTCGATCGCCAGCCCGTGATCCAGCGCCCTCGCCAGCGAATAGCCCGCGTCAAGAATGCCACCGTCGATGTAGCGCCGCATGTTGCCCGGCCGGTCCGAATACACCTCGAGCACGCGCAGCAGCACCTCACGTGCAATCAGCGGATCCGTCAAGGCGTACGCCGGCAGGCTCCATGACAGCGCCTCCGTTTCCGTGAACACCGCGCACTCGCCGTGGTCCGGGGACCGGGACAGGACCGGGTACAGCCGGTCATCGTCGATCGCGCGCGCCGCCGCACTGTAGTGATGGAATACCAGATTCCGGGCGACAATGTCGCGAGCCGCGACCTCGTCCGTCGCACGGTTCAGACTCGCCAGATCGAGTCTCGCCCTTCGCACCAGTTCCTCGGCGCCGATGCCGGCAAGGCGCCTCGCCGCCGCAAGCGCACCATCCCCATCGGGCGCGACCCCGAGTACGAACGCCGCCGTTCCCTTTCCTCGCACCGTTGCGTCGCTCTGCAGCCTGAACTCGATCGCTTCGCCGTTCACCACAACCAGCTCCGACGGCCCGCCCGATTCCTCGTGACTGCCGGCCCGACCCAGCTCCGCACTTCCGCCCGGTCCGCTCGCCAGAATCGCGAGCCCCGCTCCCATCGGCATTTCGCCCGCCTCGAGAACCACCGCCGCCCCGTCCCGCCGAGCGCGATTCGCCGGCAGCGCCGGCCGCGTCGAGGCCGCCGTTCGAAGCGTCCACGACCACCGGCCCTCCAGCCGGATCTCCACCCGGACCCGCTCCGACGACTCCGTTCGCACCAGGATCACCCCGCCGGGCGCCAGTGGGTCGAACCCGCCCGGCGTGCAGATCGTCACCGTCACCGTCACCACTCCCGCACGACCCCGCCAGCGAGGGATCCACCGGTCCAGCCGCTCCCATTTCACGTCCTCGACCGGCGTCTCGACCCCATCTACCACTACCACCATGCGCAGCAGCGGCACCCCGCCCGGCTCCGGCCGCCGCGTGCCAGCCCACGACAGCAGCGAGGCCATCCCGCGGTGCAGCACGTTCACCCCATGGATCGCCCCGTCTGCCGGGTCGATCCACGGCACGGCCAGGTAGTGGTTGCCGGTGAACTCCCAGCCGCTGTCAGCGTTCCTGTCCACTTCCGGTGTCACTTGAAGTATGTTATGTTATATTGTTAGTTGGTACACATTTGGCCGATCCGAACATGGACAGCCGCCCTGGCCGGGCGGTCGATCGGGCAGACGGGCCGACGCCAAACATGAACCTTGCCGGCGAGCGCCGTCAAACGTTTCGGGGGCCAGCCAAGAAACTGCTTGACGTACGGCTCCGCAGGCGGGTATGTTGGACGCCGTATCCCGGCGTCAGCCGGGTGGTCAGAAGGTGCGGGATGGCTGCGGGAGGCAGTGCCGAATGGACCTCTCCCTAAAGACCCAGTAAGGTTCCGCCATCGCAGACCTGAGCACCCGCGCCAACCTTCGAATCAAACGTGCTGACGTCGGATCTGGCGGGTCGTCCGGTCGCAACATCGCGTAGCGGTGTTTGCGGCGGCGACCCGCCAGTCACAAACACCCACAGCGTCCCCCCGCCGCAGGGGGGACGCGCAATCCGCAACGAGCGACAGGCGAGCGATCGCGTGGCGTGCTATCGGCCATCCAGTTACGAGTTTCGTTTTCCCGAACGGCGAGGTGCAGTCATGAGCGTCAGGAAGCGCGGAGCGGTGCTGGCGGCGTTTGTTCTGGCTGTAACATCGTTGCCTGCGTTCGGGCAGCAGACGGGCACGGTGACGGGGAGGCTGACGGATGCGGAGACGGCGCGTCCCGTGGCGCAGGCGCTGGTACTGGCACGAGCGGACGGCGCTGTTGCGGCGAGCGCGCCGTCGAACCAGCAGGGCTTCTACCGTTTGAGTGGCCTGTCGGCAGGAACGTACACGATCGTTGTTCAGGCTCTGGGCTATGGCAGTCAGGAGATCGGCACGGCGCAGGTGACGGCGGGCGGAAGCGCAACGGTCGATGGCCAGCTCGAGGTGCGAGCGATCGTACTGGACCCGGTAGTGGTAACATCGAACCGTGGTCAGCAGATGAAGGCGAGTGAATCGCCGACGCATACCGAAGTGATCGACAACCGCGCGATCGAGGCCAGGCCGACGGTAACGCCGGCGGACTATCTCCAGGGCAATGCGGCGATCGACATCATCAGGCAGGGTGTGCAGAGTACGAACGTCGTCGTCCGCGGGTTCAACAACATCTTCTCGGGCGCAACGCACATGCTGACGGACAACCGCATCGCGGGCGTGCCGTCGCTGCGCGTCAACGTGCTGAACTTCATTCCGTCGAACAACGACGATCTCGATCGGATGGAGGTCGTGTACGGGCCGGGCTCGGCGCTGTACGGTCCGAACACGGCGAACGGAGTGATCCACATGATCACGAAGTCACCACTCGTCAGTTCGAGCACGACGGCATCGCTCGCCGGGGGGGAGAGGTCGGCACTCCAGGCGATGTTCCGAACCAGCCACCTGCTGGGCGACAACGTCGGCTTCAAGCTGTCGGGCCAGTACTTCCAGGCCGACGAATGGCCCTATGCGGATCCGGTCGAAGCCGCGGAGGCGCTCAAGTTCGCGTCGGATCCGTTCTGGAAGCTGGACCTGATGAACGCGACCGGAATAGGATCGTCGGAAGCCGATGTTCGCATCGGCCGGATCGGCGGTCGTGACAACGACATGAAGCGCTGGAGCGGCGAGGCTCGCCTGGACTGGCGAGCCTCGGATGATGTACTGGCCATCTTCTCGGTGGGCCGGAACGAAGCATCGCAGACCGAGCTGACGGGACTGGGCGCGGCACAGGCGGACGGCTGGACGTACTCGTATGTGCAGACGCGCGCGAGCTGGAAGCGGTTGTTCGCGCAGGCCTATCTGAACTCCAGCGATGCCGGCGACACGTACCTGTTGCGCAACGGTGCGCCGATCGTCGACAAATCGAAGCTGTGGGTCGGCCAGATCCAGAATCAGACGTCGATCGGGACATCGCAGAACTTCACGTACGGCATCGATCTCATCAAGACGCTTCCGGACACGGAAGGCACGATCAATGGCATCTACGAGGACGACGACGAGACGACGGAGCTGGGTGCGTACATCCAGTCGCAGACCGCGCTTTCGCCGAAGGTCGACCTCGTGTTCGCCGGCCGAGTGGATGACCACTCGGCATTGCCGGACCCGATCTTCTCGCCGCGGGCGGCCGTGGTCCTGAAGCCGGCCGAGGGCCACAACTTCCGTCTGACGTACAACCGCGCGTTCTCGACGCCATCATCGCTGAACCGGTATCTCGACCTGCCGACTGCCGTACCCAATCCATCCCTTGCGCGCCTCGGCTACAGCGTGCGCGTTCAGGGAACCGGCAGCGACGGCTTCACGTTCCGCCAGGCAAACGGCGGCTACCTCATGCGGACACCGGGTACACTCGGCGGTCCGCCAATGCTGCTTCCCGCCGACGTGACGCCGTTCTGGCCCGCCGCAGTCGGTGTCGTTGCGCAGCAGGCGGCGGCCGGCGGACAGCCCATCGACCCGATGTTGGTGCAGTACCTCATGTCGCTGTCGCCGACCTCGACGCAGATCAGCACGAACTACCTCAGCACGACCAACCTGGCCAGCGGTTCCCTTGCGGACCTGGACCTGCCGACGATCGAAGCGATCCGCGAGGAGACGAGCACGACTCTCGAAGCCGGTTACCAGGGCTTCTTCAGCGGCGGCACGCTCGCGTTCGCCGCCGATGTCTGGTATTCGAAGCGTGAGAACCTCGTGACGCCGCTGACGACACAAACGCCGCTGCTGCTGCTGAACCCGCAGGAGACGGGCGCCTATCTGGTCGGCCGATTCATTCAGGACCTCGGCATGACGGTCGCGCAGGCGCAGGCCGCCGCCGGTCAGTTGACTGCGGGGCTGGCACAGGTGCCGCTCGGCGTGCTGTCGTCGCCCGACATCAACGCCACCGGCGCGCAGCTCCTGGCCACGTACGTCAACGTCGACAAGTCGATCGACCTCTGGGGCCTCGACCTGTCGGTCAAGGCGTTGCTCAACGACCGCTGGTCAGCCACGGCGTCCGCGTCGTTCGTCAACGACGACAGATTCGAGTACGTACTCGGCAGCGATACCACGGACGTCACGCTCAA
>DATKCF010000127.1:0-52227 GCA_035513345.1 Longimicrobiales bacterium | reverse complement strand
CTCAGCCAGGCGGCGGCGGTCCGCGATCCGTACCGGCCCTCTCGTCCATCGCGGCGATCTCAGCGATGACCGATGCCACTAGCGCCTGCTTCTCGCGCCAGGGCAGGAACGCCGCCTCGAAACCCATCAGGGCGAGTGACGACAATGCTCGCCAGTCGAAACCGAGATGCTTGTGCGCAATCCAGTACTCATCGGTTACTGTCGTCCCGCTCATCAGCCGGTTGTCCGTGTTCAGCGTCGTGACGAGACCGGCATCGAAGTACGTGCGTACCGGGTGGTCCTCGAACGAGGGCGACACGCGCGTCTGCACGTTGGACGTCAGGCAGATCTCCATCGGGATGCGGAAATCGTTTACCCACGCCATGAGGTCGGTGTCCTCGAACAGCCGCGTGCCATGCCCGATGCGGTTCGCGCCGCAATCGTGCAATGCTTCCCGGATCGACGCGGGCCCGAAAGCCTCGCCGGCGTGAATCGTGACCGGCAGGTTCGCCCGCGCCGCGGCCCGGAACGCAGCGAGGTGCTCCGCTGGCGGATGCCCGTGCTCCGGTCCGGCCAGATCGAAGGCGACGACGCCGTTCCCCTTGAAGTCGACAGCGACCCTGGCCTGTTCGAGCGACGTTTCGGGCGTCATGTGCCGGAGCGCGCAAACAATGACGCTCGCGACGATTCCCGTTTCACGACGCGCGCGGCGGAGCCCGGCCAGCACAGCTTCGACTGCGCCATGGCTGGTCAGGTCGCCGCGCGTGTTGAGCAGTGGGGCGAACCGGACCTCGGCGTAGCGAACGTTCTCGGCGGCCATGTCGACCGCCAGCTCGTAGGCGATGCGTTCGAGCGAATGCGCGGTCTGCATGACTGCCAGCGTGATGCTGAACCGGGCCAGGTAGTCGACCAGGTCGCGCGCATCGTCGACTACCATGTAACGCGTCAGAGCTTCGACCGTGCGGGCGGGCAGTTCCGTGCCGTACTCCGCAGACAGTTCGATCAGTGTGGCGGGGCGCAGGCTGCCGTCGAGGTGGACGTGCAGCTCGGCCTTGGGCAGGCGAGCAATCGCCTCACGGTCGACGGCTGCCAGTTCCGTCACTGCTCGGGACGCCGTCCTGACCAGCGGGCGGCATCGCCGTGCTCGCGGATCGATGCGCGTTCGATCTCCTCGGCATCGCCTGCCGGCGACATGACGCCGGTGCGGCGGATCTGGCGGAGCTGGTCGCTGGCGTCCGCTTCGGCCCGGTGCGCGCGCGCGTCCATGGCCCGGCCGCGCGGCACTGTCGCGTTGAGGTTGGCGTGTGCCGCGGAAAGCCGCGCTACGGGAACGCGGAACGGCGAGCACGACACGTAGTCGAGCCCGGTCTCATGGAAGAACTCGACCGAACTCGGCTCGCCGCCATGTTCGCCGCAGATGCCGACCTTGAGTGACGGCTTGCGATGACGTCCCTCCCATGTCGCCATCTGCACGAGCTGGCCGACTCCCTCGCGGTCGAGGACCTGGAACGGGTCGTCCGACAGGATACCGGTCTCGATGTAATGCGGCAGGAACGAGCCCGCGTCGTCGCGTGACAGTCCGAATGTCGTCTGCGTCAGGTCGTTCGTGCCGAACGAGAAGAAATCGGCCTCGCGGGCGATTTCTCCGGCCATGAGCGCCGAGCGCGGCAGCTCGATCATCGTGCCAACCAGATAGGGCACATCGACACCGGCCGCTTCGAGCACGGCATCGGCCTCTTCGATGATCTCCACACGCATACGCGCCAACTCGCGCTCGTCCGCCACGAGCGGAACCATCACTTCGGGCAGTACACTGCCGCCCTTCTTCGCGACGGCGGCCGCGGCCTCGAAGATCGCGCGCGTCTGCATCCGCGCTACTTCAGGATACGAGATCGAGAGACGGACGCCGCGATGTCCGAGCATCGGGTTCGATTCGCGGTGCTGGTCGACGACGCGGCGGACCTCGGCGATGTCCAGTCCTGCAGCGTTCGCGAACTGCTCCATGTCCTCGTCCGTGCCCGGCAGGAACTCGTGCAGTGGCGGATCCAGCAGCCGGACCGTGACGGGAAGCCCGTCCATCGCTTCGAAGATGCCGATGAAGTCCTCGCGCTGAATGGGCAGCAGCTTTTCGAGTGCTTCGGCACGCTGCTCGGGCGTCCGTGCGAGGATCATCTCGCGCATGACCTGGATGCGGCCGTCCTCGAAGAACATGTGCTCCGTGCGGCACAGGCCGATGCCCTCGGCGCCCAGCTCACGCGCCTTGCGCGCGTCGGCCGGCGTGTCGGCGTTCGCGCGCACACCGAGCGCTCGCCGTTCGTCGGCCCACGTCATCAGCGTGACGAACTCGTCGCTCGGCTCCGGTTCAACGGTCGGGACGCGGTCGGCATAGATGGCGCCAGCCGAACCGTCCACTGTGATCCAGTCGCCCTCCTCGAGCACCGTGCCGTCACAGTGGAGGCGGCGAGTGTCCATGTCGATCTGCAGGTCGTGTGCGCCTACCACACACGTCTTGCCCATGCCCCTCGCCACGACAGCCGCGTGCGACGTCATTCCACCGCGTGCCGTGACGACTGCTCTGGCCGCGACCATGCCCGCGAAGTCATCAGGCGACGTCTCGCGCCGGACAAGGATCACGGGATCGGGCTTGCCGGCAAGTTCCACCGCACGGTCCGGGTCGAACACGATCCTGCCGGACGCGGCGCCCGGCGATGCCGGCAGCCCGCGCGCGATGAAGTGGGCATGGGCACTCGGATCGATGCGCGGGTGCAGCAACTGGTCGAGCTGCCGGGGATCGACCCTGAGTACGGCCATGGATTTGTCGATCAGGCCTTCACCGGCCATGTCGACCGCGATGCGGACCGCGGCGGCTGCCGTCCGCTTGCCCGTTCGCGTCTGCAGCAGGTACAGCCGTCCACGTTCGACCGTGAACTCGAGGTCCTGCATGTCACCGAAATGCTGCTCGAGCCGGTCCTGCACCGCATGCAACTGCTCGTACGCTTCGGGCAACAGCTCCGCCATCCCGGAGATCGACACGGGAGTCCTCGTTCCCGCAACGACGTCTTCGCCCTGCGCGTTGAGCAGGAACTCGCCGAAGAACTCTCGCTCGCCCGTTGACGGGTTACGCGTGAAGGCTACGCCCGTGCCGCAGTCGTCGCCCATGTTGCCGTATACCATCGTCACGACGTTCACGGCAGTACCCAGGTACGCCGGTATGCCGTGTACGCGGCGGTACGCAATCGCGCGCTCGACGTTCCATGAGCCGAACACCGCTTCGATCGCGCCCCATAGCTGCGCCTCGGGATCCTCGGGGAACGGCTGACCGGATCGTTCACGGGCAAGCGTCTTGAACTCGTGAGCTACAGCGGCAAGGTCCTCGGCCGTCAGCTCCGTGTCGTTCTTCGTGCCGCGCGCCGATTTCGCCGCTTCGAACAGATCGTCGAACGCGGACGCCGGCACGTTCATCACCACTTCACCGTACATCTGGATGAAGCGACGATACGAATCGAATGCGAAACGGCGGTCGCCCGACGCTTTCGCGAGCGCCTCGACCGTGTCATCGTTCAGCCCGAGGTTCAGAATCGTCTCCATCATCCCGGGCATCGACACAGCCGCGCCACTCCGAACCGAAACCAGCAACGGATCGTCCGCCGAGCCGAACCGCTTGCCCGTGACCTCCTCGAGCCTGCGCACCGCCTCCTCGACCTGCACCTCGAGGCCATCGGGATAGTGCTGCTCGCGAAGGTAGTAGCGGCAACCTTCCGTTGTGATCGTGAAGAACGGCGGCACGGGTACGCCGATGCGCATCATCTCGCCGAGATTCGCACCCTTGCCTCCAAGCAGAGACTTGTCCTCTCTGCCGCCTTCGGCAATGCCATCGCCGAAGAAGTACACGTATTTCGCAGCCATCAATTGCTCCCCGCCGTATGGCCTCGCGTCCGTTTACCGCCGCGCCCGGACCGTCCAACACTTGACGGCGCGACCGGCACACGCGCAGCGGACATCTCAGCCACGCGCCTGAGCGGGCATTCCGCCCTCGATGTCGACGAGTGGTGCCTTGTAGCTGCCCGAGAAGCACGCGTCGCAGAACGGCCCATGTTCGGCAACCGCCGCGTGCAGGCCATCGAGCGATAGATAGCCGAGGCTGTCGACTGACAGATGCCTGGCGATCTCGTCGATCGAGTGCGTTGCGCCGATCAGTTCTTCCCTGGTCGGCATGTCAATGCCGTAGTAGCACGGCGAAATGACGGGTGGGCTCGCCACCCGGAAATGGATCTCGCGTGCGCCCGCTTCCCGGATCATTGCGATCAGGCCGCGACTCGTCGTGCCGCGGACCAGCGAATCATCAACGACGATCACACGCTTGCCGTCGATCACTTCACGGACCGAATTGTACTTGATGCGGACGGCGAAGTCGCGACCCTTCTGCGTCGGGTGAATGAACGTGCGCCCGACGTAGTGGTTGCGGATCAACCCCAGCTCGTAGGGCACGCCGCTTTCCTCGCTGTAGCCGAGAGCCGACGAGTTGGACGAGTCCGGCACACTGAACACACAGTCGGCGTCGACCGGATGCTCGCGTGCGAGCTGCCGCCCGAATGCGCGCCGCGCACGGTCGACACTCACGTTCCACACACGCGAGTCCGGCCGCGCGAAATAGACCAGCTCGAAAATGCACGGCGCGGGCGGCGGCTCCGGATCCAGACCCGGTAGCGACACGATCCTGTTGTTCTCGACCTTCAGGATCTCGCCCGGTGCGGGCTCGCACGCGACCTTGCCGCCGATGAGGTCGAGTGCGCACGTCTCGCTGGCCGCGACCCAGCCACCGCGCGCTCGACCCAGAACCAGCGGCCGGAACCCCCACGGATCCTTTGCAACGTACATCGTTTCGCCCACCATGATGATCACGGAGAACGCGCCGACCACGCGTGAAAGCGCATCGCGGATCTGATCGTCGATCGACTCCTCTCGTGAACGCGCGATCAGGTGGACGATGACTTCGGTGTCGACCGTCGTCTGGAACAGGGCACCTTCACGTTCGAGCTGCTCGCGCAGTGTTCGCGCGTTCGTCAGGTTGCCGTTGTGAACCACGGCCAGGTCGCCCTTGTGGTAGCGGACGAGGATCGGCTGCGCGTTCACCAGACCCGCTCCGCCGGCAGTCGAGTAGCGCGAATGCGCGATTGCCGACCGGCCGGGCAGTGACCGTAGCTTCGCGTCATCGAAACCCTCGACCACCAGGCCCTCGGCCCGCTCGAGGCGAGCGTGACCGCCGTCGAACGAACAGATGCCGGACGCTTCCTGCCCGCGATGCTGGAGCGCGTACAACCCGAGGTACGCGACTTCCGAAGCGCGCTCGATACCGTGTACGCCCACAATGCCACACATTCGTCGATTCCGCTCCTCGTTACTCGCCGGTCAGTCCGCCGGCAGCCGGTCGATCCATTGCCCGCGGGATCGCCGTCCGGTATGCGTCAGCCATCTCGCCGATCCCCAGGTCGATGGATGCGCCCGGCGACCGGAGCACGAACCGAGCCGTCGCCGACCGCGCTCCAACCGTGCCGATCGCCCGAGCCGGTACGGCGCGACGCGCGGCCACCTCGAGCACGCCTGCCACAGCCGACGGCGCGCATGACACGACGATCCGGCCCTGTGCTTCGCCGAACAGCAGCGCCGCAGGCTCGACCGCGTCGTCCAGCAGCACCGTGATGCCCGCACTCTCGCGTTCACCCATCGCCGACTCGGCCAGGCACACCGCGAGGCCGCCGTCCGAGCAGTCGTGCGCGCTGCGCAACAGACCGGCCGCAACCATGTCGAGCATTGCTTCCTGCAATGCACGTTCGGCAGCCAGATCGACCGCGGGCGCGTCGCCAGCGACCAGGTCGTGAAGCACCTTCAGGTACTCCGATCCGCCCAGCTCGTCCGTGTTCGTGCCGAGCAACACGATCGCATCGCCTTCCTCACCGAACGCACTGCCAATCGCCATTGAAACATCATCGAGAACACCCACCATGCCCACGACCGGCGTCGGATATACCGCGCCCATCGGACTCTCGTTGTAAAGCGACACGTTGCCGCCGACGACCGGCGTGTCGAACACGCGACATGCGTCCGCCATGCCGAGCACCGACTCGCGCATCTGGTAGTAGATCTCCGGCCGCAGCGGATTGCCGAAGTTCAGGTTGTCCGTGACCGCACGCGGCCTCGCCCCGACGCACACGAGGTTGCGCGCCGCTTCCGCCATCGCGATCATCGCGCCACGTCGCGGGTTCAAATAGACGTAGCGCCCGTTGCAGTCCGTCGTCGCGGCAATGCCTCGCCGCGTGCCCCGGATGCGCAACACACCCGCATCGCCGCCCGGTCCCGCCACCGTATTCGTCCGCACCGTCGAATCGTACTGATTGTAGACCCAGCGCCGGGATGCGATGTTCGGCGAACCGAGCAGGCGCAGCAGGACCTTGCCGGCATCGGATCGGGCATGTGAGGTGTGGGACGTGTCCGGCAGCCATGCCCGGAGCGCGACAACGGCCGGTGCCTCCACGGCATCACGAATGTACGTCGGGCAGCCGCCGACCAGTTCTTCGCCAGGTATCTCGCACACCACCGTGCCGTTCTCCCTGACGCGGTACAGCCCGTCATCGGTGACCTGCCCGATGACGGCCGCTTCCAGTTCCCACTTCTCGAGGATGCGCTGTACCTCGTGTTCGCGCCCGCGCTTCGCGACGACGAGCATCCGCTCCTGCGATTCGGAAAGCAGGATCTCGTACGGCGTCATGCCCGCTTCGCGGACCGGCATCAGAGCCGTGTCGATGTCGACGCCCGTCCCCGCGCGCGCCGCCATCTCGGTCGATGAGGATGCGAGACCCGCAGCCCCCATGTCCTGGATGCCGACAATGTGGCCGCTGCGGATCAGTTCGAGCGACGCTTCGAGCAGCAGCTTCTCGGTGAACGGGTCGCCGACCTGCACCTGCGGCCGCTTCGCCTCGTTCTCTTCCGACAGCTCTTCGCTGGCAAACGTCGCGCCGTGAATACCGTCGCGACCCGTGCGGGCGCCCACCGCAATGATCGGATTGCCGGGACCCGATGCAGTGCCGCGGATGAGGTCTTCCTTGCGCATGAGACCGATCGCCATCGCGTTGACCAGCGGGTTCCCCTCGTACGCATCCTCGAACCGGACTTCGCCGCCGATGTTCGGGACGCCAACGCAGTTGCCATAGTCGCCGATGCCCTTGACCACACCGGCGAACAGGTATCGCACGCGCGGCTTCGACAGCGGGCCGAACCGCAGCGAATCGAGCACGGCGATCGGTCGTGCGCCCATGGTGAACACATCGCGCAGGATGCCGCCCACGCCTGTCGCCGCGCCCTGGTAGGGTTCGACGGCCGACGGATGGTTGTGCGACTCGATCTTGAACGCGACCGCGAAACCGTCGCCAATGTCGATCACGCCCGCGTTCTCGCCCGGTCCCTGCAGCACCCACGGCGCTTCCGTCGGCAACTGCCTGAGCAGCGGCTTCGAGTTCTTGTAGCCGCAGTGCTCCGACCAGAGCGCGCTGAACACGCCCAGCTCCGTGTACGTCGGCGTGCGGCCCAGGATGTCGAGGATGCGTTCGTACTCGTCCACGCTCAGCCCGTGGTCCGCCACCAGCTCTGTCGTGACCTCCGGATCGCCGGGTCGCGGGGACGGCCCTTCAACGAGCACTTCGTTGTGCCCCGCGCTCATCGCTCGCCTGCCGTTGCCTGAACCGCTTCACCGCTCAGGTGCGCGTCCAGCGACGCGAACACGCCCAGACCGTCCGCCGATCCCAGCAGCGCTTCGACCGATCGCTCCGGATGCGGCATCAGACCCAGCACGTTGCCGCCTTCGTTGATGATGCCGGCGATGCTGCGCATCGAACCGTTCGGATTGGCGGCGGCCGTCACCAGGCCGCTGCCGGTGACGTAGCGGAACACGACGCGACCGGTCGACTCGAGCATGTCCAGCGTATCCTCGTCCGCCACGTAGTTGCCATCGCCGTGCGCGATGTGCATCTCGAGGACCTGGCCGGTCTCGTAGGCATTCGAGAACGCGGTGTCCGCGTTCTCGACGCGAACATGAACCGTCCGACCGAGGAACTTCAGCGATTCGTTGCGGATCAGAGCGCCGGGCAGCATGCCGGCCTCGCACAGGACCTGGAACCCGTTGCAGATGCCGAGCACGATGCCGCCGTCCGCAGCGAAGCGCTGCACCGCGTCCATGATCGGACTGAACCTCGCAATCGCGCCGGCACGCAGGTAGTCGCCGTAGCTGAATCCGCCGGGCAGAATCACCAGGTCGGTTTCACCGAGGCCGGTCTCGCGATGCCACACGAAACGTGCGGATCGGCCGAGCACGTCCGTGATCGCCTTGTAACAATCGTAGTCGCAGTTCGAGCCGGGGAACGTGATGATCGCCGCATTCATGCGCCGGCTCCGATCGCGATCTCGTAGTCCTCGGTCACCGGGTTCGCCAGCAGCTTGCGGCACATGTCGTCGGCCGCGGCGCGTGCGCCTTCCGTCGAATCCGCCAGCAGCTTCAGCCGCAGCAGCCGGCCGACGCGCACCGACTCGACCTCGTCGAACTCGAGCGAATGCAGCGCACTGTGAATGGCCTTGCCCTGCGGGTCGAGAAGACCCTGGCGGGGTGAGATACGGACTTCGATGTCGTATTCCTTCACTGTCTCCTCTTCGGTTCGTCCAACTCTTCAGCGTCGTTCTGGTCCGACTCCGAGGACCTGTCTGCGCCGCCGTTCTGCCGGGAGTCCCGGTCCATCTCGCCGGACGTGTCGTCCGAACCGGCGGAACCGCGGCCCGCACGCTGCCGGCCCGCCCGTGGTCTTCGAACCCGCCTGCGAAGGCCACGCCGCCGCCTCGGAGTCACGCCCGCCGGCGTCGCGTCATCGTAATGGATCTCGCGCAGCTCGGCGCCCGCTTCGTCGCCTTCCTCATCGTCCAGCATTGGATCACCGGCCGGCAGCCGCTCGAAGAAGCCGAGCACGAGCGCCTTCAGCACGCCCCAGGATACGTAGGCCATGAACGCGGGAAAGAAGAACATCGATGGCGTCATGATCGAAGCGACGATCATCGACAGCATCACGACGCCGATCAGAATGCCGCGCAGATTGCGGAACCCGAACTTCGGCACGACCGGATACAGCACGTGGCTCATCATCAGCAGACCGAGCACGACCATGAGGGCCGTCATGATCTCCGGCCACGCCCAGTCCGACAGGTACGTGGTGAAGAACGACGTCTGGCTGAACGGATAGAACGTAGCCAGGGTCATGCCGGCGGACGGCGAGGGCAGTCCATGCCATGCAAGCTTGGCGTGGCCGGCCTGTTCGACGTTGAACCTGGCCAGCCGGATCGTGGTCGCGCTCACGTAGAAGAAGCATGCGATCCAGCTCCACTCGCCCGTCACGTTCGACAGGAACAGGTGATACATTATCAAGGCCGGCGCGAGGCCGAAGCTGACCACATCGACGAGCGAGTCGAGCTGTTCGCCGAACTTGCTGCCCGTGCGCGTGACACGCGCAACACGTCCATCCAGCATATCGGCGAGGCCGGCGAACACGATGAGCCATGCAGCCTGCGTGAACTCGCCCTGCGCCGCAGACACGATCGCCCAGACCCCGAAAAAGAGGTTGGCGAGTGTCAGCGCGCCGGGGAGAATGATCACGCCCCGCTGCAGTTTGCCCGTCATGCCTTTTTCGAACCGTACTCGGGGAGCGGGACGCCGGTCAGGCGTTCGAACACGTTCAGGTATCGTTGTGACGTCGTCTGCACCACGTCAGGCGGCAGGTCCGGACCCGGCGGCTCGCGGTTCCACGTTCCAGCCCGTACCAGCGTATCGAGGTAGTCACGCACCGGCTGCTTGTCGAGCGACGGCTGGCCGCGGCCAGGCTCGTAGGACTCGCCCGGCCAGAAGCGCGACGAGTCCGGCGTGAGCACCTCGTCGATCAGGATCATCGTGCCGTCAGGCAGGTGCCCGAATTCGAACTTCGTATCGGCCAGGATGATGCCCGCCTGACCAGCGAGCGCGCGGCCGCGCGAGTAGATTGCCAGGCTGCGCTGGCGCAGGTCCTCGGCAATGACACGGCCGACTTCGGCGACCATGCGTTCGAACGTGATGTTCTCGTCGTGGCCCGTCTCGGCCTTCGTCGCGGGCGAGAAGATGGGCGGCTCCAGACGCTCGCTCTCGACCAGACCCGGCGGCAGGGACGCACCTGCCAGTGTTCCAGACTGCTGGTACTCCTTCCACGCCGAACCCGAGATGTAGCCACGCACGACGCACTCGATCGGCACGACCTTTGTCCGCCGCACGAGCATCGACCGCAACGCCCACGCGTCCTTGTGTTCCGCCAGGCCCGGCACTTCGCGCTCGATCACATCCGGGTCCGCCGAAATCTTGTGGTCCGGCGTGATCTCCTTCGTCTGCCGCAACCACCACGCAGTGAGCTGCGTCAGTACCGTGCCCTTGAACGGGATCGGCTGCGGCAGCACGACGTCGAATGCGCTGATGCGATCCGTCGCCACGATCAGCAGGCGGTCCTCGCCGACGTCGTACACGTCGCGGACCTTGCCGCGCGCAACGAGAGGGAAGGGAAGCTCGGTCCGGAACGTTGCCGCTCCGCTCATGCGCGTAGCTCCGAAGAAGGAATGGATCTGCCGGCGTGTCTGTCGAGGACCGGTTGCACGTGATCATGCAGGAACGCGTCGACCTGGTGCGGCGCGCGTCCGATGTGGCGGGCCGGATCGAGAAGCGCGTCGATGTCGGCTCGCCCGATGCCG
The DNA here is from genome assembly GCA_035513345.1 of Longimicrobiales bacterium. GTDB lineage: Bacteria > Gemmatimonadota > Gemmatimonadetes > Longimicrobiales > RSA9 > DATKCF01. Next base: position 41,448 of record DATKCF010000127.1, on the reverse strand, counting down.
AACGCGGAGTCACCCGCAATGCGCGTCGCCATGTCGTTCGCCTGGCCGTCGTCCTTGATGCGCGCCGCAGCCGCCATCGAATGCTGGCGGATCCGCTCGTGCAGGTCCTGTCGGTCGCCACCCCGCCGGACGGCGTCCATCAGAATCGCTTCCGTGGCAAGGAACGGCAACTCATCGGTGAGCCGCCGGGCGATCACGTTGCGATGAACGACCAGCCCCGACGCCACGTTGTGCACGAGTACCAGAATGGCGTCCGTCCCGAGATACGCTTCCGGTACCGCGATTCGGCGGTTCGCCGAGTCGTCGAGCGTCCGTTCGAACCATTGTGTCGCCGCAGTGACCGCCGGATCGATCGAAAGCGTGATGACGTGGCGAGCAAGCGCGCAGACACGCTCCGTCCGCATCGGGTTGCGCTTGTACGGCATTGCGGACGACCCGATCTGGTCCGCCTCGAACGGTTCCTCGACTTCCTTCAGATGCTGCAGCAGACGAATGTCGTGGCCGAACTTCGAGGCCGACGCGGCCACGCCCGCCAGCGTGGCGAGGAACGCATAGTCGGCCTTGCGCGGATACGTCTGGCCGGTGACAGCGTACAGCCGGTCGAAACCGAGACGGCTCGCGATCTCGCTGTTGAGCGCGTCAACCTTCGCGCCGTCGCCGCCGAACAGCTCGAGGAATGACGCCTCGGTGCCCGTCGTGCCCCGCGCGCCGCGGAACCGCAACGTTTCCAGCCGGTACTCGATCTCCTCGATGTCGAGCAGCAGGTCCTGGATCCAGAGCGCAGCGCGCTTGCCGACCGTCGTCGGTTGCGCCGTCTGGAAATGCGTGTAGCCGAGTGTCGGCAGCGCGCGATGCTCGCGCGCGAACGCGGCCAGCGCGGCGATGCACGCGATGATGCGATCCTGAACGATACGCAGCGCATCACGATGCTGGAGCAGCTCCGTGTTGTCCGTCACGAACGCGCTCGTCGCACCGAGATGAATGAACGGTTTCGCCGCTGGCGCGACCTCGCCGAAGTGATGGATATGTGCCATCACATCGTGACGCAGCTTCCGCTCGAGCTGCGACACGCGGTCCATGTCGAAGTCGTTCAGGTGTGAGCGCATCGCTGCGACCGCGGATTCCGGTACCTCCAGCCCGAGTGCGGCCTGCGACTCCGCGAGCGCCAGCCACAGCCTGCGCCACGTCCCGAACTTGTACGCGTCCGAGAAGATCCGGCTCATCTCCACGGACGCGTAGCGCTCGACGAGCGGGTTCTGGTACCGTTCCGACGGCGGCCTGCCCGCTCGGATCGCCGCCGTTTCGCCTGCCATCGTCATTCGTTCATCCGCCAATGTAGAACTGAACGGCGGCGTAGCTGCCGCGTCGCACGAACCCCATGCGCACCAGCGTGCGCCGGCTGCTCATCCGGCGAAGGATCGAGGCCGCATCCTGCGCACTGCGGATCCGGGTCCGATTGATTTCCACGACCACGTCGCCCTCCTGTAGCCCGAGCCGTCGCGCTGCATCGGACAGCCCGACCAGCAACGCGCCTTCCTCGCCGGTCAGTCCGCGTTCCGCCCGGATCGCGGGCGTCAGCGTGATGAACTCGAAGTCCGAGCCGGCGCGCACGCGCTCCGCTGTCAGCGATGGCAGATCCTGTGTGCCGAGGCGAACCCGGCGTTTCGCCGTACCCTGCGTCGCCACCACGTCGAGCATCTCGCCGACACGCAGGTCCAGCAGACGGCTCTCCCAGTCCAGCATGTTGCGGATCGGGCGGCCGCCCGCCGAGTCGACGAGCATGCCGGCTCGCAGTCCGGCCTGCGCGGCCGGCGAGCCCGCCACGACACCGGATACGATGAGCTGCTGGGACCGGCCGAACCGGTTCGGCTCCGCTTCGCGCAATTCGACGCCGACCCACGCGCGGCGAACGTGGCCTTCGCGCAGCAGCGCGTCGGCGACTCGCCTGGCCCGGTCGATCGGGATCGCGAACCCGATGCCCACGTTGCTGCCCGTCTCCGAGATGATCGATGAGTTGACACCGATCACCTCGCCCAGCGCGTTCACCAGCGCACCACCCGAGTTGCCCGGGTTGATCGACGCGTCCGTCTGGATCATGTCCAGGTAGTACGTGCGTGTTCCGTCGCCCGGTATGATGTTGCGGCCGACACCGCTCACCACGCCCACCGTCACGGTCGGTTCGGGGTTCGACAGCAGGTAGCCGAACGGGTTGCCGATCGCAACGACCCACTCACCGATCACGAGGTCATCGGATGTGCCGAGCGGTGCCGCACGAAGTCCCTGCGGCCGGTCCACCAGACGCAGGAGCGCCAGGTCCGTCACGTCGTCCGTACCCACGATCTCCGCTCGAGCGTCGCGCCCGTCCGACAGCGTCACCACGATCTCGGTCGCGCCGCGCACGACGTGCTCGTTCGTGAGCACGTAGCCACGGTCATCGAGCACGAAGCCCGAGCCGAGGCCCTGCACGTCGCGTGACGTGCCCGGCCCGAGGAACATGTCCTCGAAGAACGTGCGCGGCCTCACCGTCTGCCGCCGCAACACGTTGATGCTCACGACCGATGGCGCTACCGATTCCGCCGCGCGAACCAGCGCCGTACGGCGCGTATCGTCGACCGACTGCGACATCGAGTCTCGCGACTGCGCCCGCTGGCCGTCCGCGAGACTTGCCGTGCGCAGGGATGCCGCGGAGGAATCGTCGCCTGCACTCAGTACCAGCGGCACAGCCACTGCCACGAGGATCAGGGCCGCCGGCCACCACGCCGTATTCGTCCGCCTAGGCATGACGCTCCCGACCAGTCGTCGTACCGGCGGACCCGGATTCCGCCGCCAGTTCATGTTGATCGTAGTAGATCCGGACCAGACACAGGCCCGCTGCGGGCGATGGCCGCGACGTGACGACGCCGGGCGCCGCACCCAGCAGCGCGTCGACATCGTCGGCCGGACGCCGACCCCGGGCGATATCGATCATCGTTCCGACCATGTAGCGGACCATGTGGTGCAGAAAACGGTTGGCGACCACGCGATACTCATACCCCGCACCGCCCCATTCCGCCCATTCCGACCGGATGATCGTGCACTGCGAACCGCGCTCGGGCTGGCCGGACCGCGCGAAACGCCGGAAATCGTGTGTGGTGTGGAATCGTGCGGCGGCATCATGGAGCGCGTCGGCGTTCAGGTCCCTGATCAGAGGCCAGCACCATCGCCGGTGGAACGGTGAACGCGTATCACGTCGAACACCCACGCGGTAAAGATAGCCGCGGCCCACGGCGTGGTAGCGCGCGTGGAACGCCATAGGCACTTGCTGCACGGCCGCGATCCACACATCGGTGGGCAGGACGGCGTTGAGCGCGCGCTCGATCGTTGCCTCCGTCCACCTGGCGGGCAGCACCGCCGAAGCGACCTGGCCGATCGCATGGACGCCCGTGTCGGTCCGGCCGGCCGCCACTACCGATGTCGGCCGGCCCGTCAGCCGCTCGAGCGCCGCCTCGACCTCGCCCTGGACCGTCCGCCCCGACGGCTGATGCTGCCAGCCGCGGAACCGCTCGCCATCGTAGTGGAGCGTCAGCTTGTATCGGCGATCGGGCAGGTCCGCGGGCACGGTCACGCGCGAAAGGTAGGCCGGTCCGGCACACTGTCAACCGAACGATTCCAGCACGCCCAGGACCTCCGCCAGGTCCGCTTCCGTATGATCCGCGTTGACCTGGAACCGGATCTCCTCGTCGCCACGCGGTACGACCGGAAACGCCAGTCCGGTCGCCAGCACGCCGTTCGATCGCAGATGCGCCACCAGCGCTCGCGTTTTCGCCGTGTCTCGCACCATCAGCGGCACGACCGGATGCGCGCCCGGTATGATCTCGAAGCCCAGCTCGACGAGGCCCTTCTCGAAGAGGGCTGTCAGTGTGCGCAGCCGATCCAGCAGCTGCCTGCCCTCGGCACTGTCCACGATCTCGAGCGCGCGCAGCGCCGCGGCCGCTTCGCCCACCGTGATCGGGTTCGAGTAGATGTACATGGGCGACGTCTCGCGCAGATACCGCACCACGGAACCCGACGACACGACGTAGCCGCCATTCACGCCCAGCGCCTTGCCGAGCGTCGCGATCAGTACGTCGCTCGTGCCACCCGTGTACTCCTCCGTGCCACGACCCGTCTGGCCGATCGCGCCCACACCGTGAGAATCGTCCACCACCACAACCACGTTCTCCGTATAGCGATGGTCGTGCCGGCGAGCGATCTCGACAATGCGATCCACGGGCGCATGGTCGCCGCGCATCGAGAAGATGCCGTCCGTCACCACCACCGCGCGCCGTGCACCCTCCGCGCCACGCTCGAGCGCAGCGTCCAGTGCGGCCATGTCGACATGCGGATATACGACTTTCTCCTTCGGCCGCGTCAGCCGCATCGCGTTGATGATGCAGTTGTGGTTCAGCTCGTCACTGATCACGATCGTGCCATCATCGATCAGCGGCGTCAGTACGCTCACCACCGTCGCGTACGCCGAACTGAAGATCATGCCCGCTTCACGGCTGTGGAACGCCGCCAGCCGACGCTCCAGCTCGACGTGCGGCGCGTACGTCCCACTGATGAACCGCACTGCGCCCGGCCCGGCACCGAACTCGCCCGTCGCGCGTTCCTCGGCCTCCACGACGTCCCGCCGCAGGCCCAGGCCGAGGTACGAGTTCGAGTTCATGCGGATGTACTCGCGCTCGCCACCGCCACGAAGCCGGAACCGCGGGCCCCGACCGTCGGCCGGCCAGACGACCGACTCGACCACCGTTTCCTCGCCCTTCGCCGTGCCCTTCTCTTCCAGCGCGGCCACGTGCGACGACAACCTTTCGTTCAATCGATCCAGTGGCATCCAGACCTCACGTTTCTCGCAGCTTCTGCGTCAAATGCTCCAGCATCCCGGCCGTCATTCGCTCCTGGTCGTACTCCGGCCGCCAGCCCCATTCCTCGCGGGCCGCCGTGTCGTCGATCCGCCTGGGCCACGACTCCGCGATCGCCTGCCTGGCCGGATCGACGCGGTAGCTCATGCGGAACTCCGGTATGTGCCGGCGCAACGACTCCGCCAGCGACTGCGGCGTGAGCTGCATTGCCGTCACATTGAATGCATTGCGGTGCTTCAGGCGCGAGCCGTCCGCCTCCATGACCTCCATCGCCGCCCGGATCGCGTCCGGCATGTACATCATGTCCAGTTGCGTTTCGGCCGACAGGAAGCACGTGTACGCGCCCGATTCGACCGCGGCGTAGAAGATCTCGACCGCGTAGTCGGTCGTGCCACCGCCCGGCTGCGCGACGTGAGAGATCAGACCGGGATACCGGACGCCTCGCGCGTCCACGCCGAACCGTGCCGCGTAGTAGTCGCACAGAAGTTCACCGGCGACCTTCGTCACGCCATACATCGTCGTCGGTCGGAGCACGGTATCCTGCGGCGCCGGGTCCGGCGGCGTGCCCGGCCCGAACACCGCGATCGAACTCGGCGCGAACAGCGCGCAGCCGGCTTCGCGTGAAACCTCGAGGACATTGTACAGCGACCCCATGTTGAGCGCGTACGCCCGTTGTGGATCGTCCTCCCCCCTGGCCGAAAGCAGGGCCGCCAGATGGTAGATCGCGTCCGCTCCGTGCTGGCGAACCGCACGCGCAATCGCGTGCGCATCCATGCAGTCCATTCGCAGCCACGGACCCTCGCCGCGCAAGTCGGGCTGCGGTTCGCGTACATCCGTCGCAAGCACCGACGACTCGCCATATACCGACCGCAGCGCCGGCACCAGTTCCGTGCCGACCTGGCCAGCCGCGCCCGTCACCAGGATCCTTTTCAATTCGTTCTCCGCATCGGGGAACCGGCTGCTTCTCGTTCGGCCCGCGGTAGGATATCGCCGGTCCGCCCCGATGCAAGGCCGCACATGGCTGCCGGATCACCGCGCTGTCGTTAGCTTGCCGGACCACGGTGCGGTCGCCACCATCCGTCGGCAGCAGCCAGCGATACCGACGACACCAGGGAGGACGCCGGAGCACCGGCGCACGAAACGCGGAGCATGGCCCAGGACACCGAAGCCGAAACCGGACCGACGCTCACACAACTCGTCGCCCGTATCGTGCGCGGCGAGAACCTCGACGCGAGTGACGCCGAACGGGCGTTCGATTTCATCATGGACGGCCGCGCCACCCCCGTCCAGGCCGCTGCCCTGCTCGTTGCACTGCGATCCAAGAAAGAGCACGCCACCGAGGTCGCCGGCGGCGTGCGCGCTCTGCGTACTGCCATGGTTCGCGTCCGCGCCAGCGAGCGCGAGAACCTCGTCGATACCTGCGGCACCGGCGGAGGCGCTGTTACCACCTTCAACATCTCGACCGCCGCGGCTCTGCTCGCCGCCGGCGCCGGCATCCGCATCGCCAAGCACGGCAACCGCTCCTTCACCTCGCGCTGCGGCAGCGCCGACGTGCTTGCCGAACTCGGTGTGAATATCGAGCTGTCGCCCGAAGCCATGGCCGCCGTCCTCGAGGAGGCCGGCATCGTCTTCATGTTCGCGCCGCTACTGCACCCCGCCATGAAGCACGTCGCACCCGTCCGTCGCGAGCTCGGCATGCCCACCATCATGAATATCCTCGGCCCGCTCACGAACCCGGCCGGCGCGAGCCGTCAGGTCGTAGGCGTCGCCGACCCGGCCTTCGTCGAACTCATCGCCGGCGCGCTCCACGAACTCGGCCACACGCACGCCCTCGTCGTCCACGGCGAGCCCGGCCTCGACGAGTTCAGCCCCGCCGGCCTCACCCGCGTCGTCGAAATACGCGACGGCACGCTGTTCCGGTACGACGTCGATCCGGCCGAATTCCTCGGCCAGACCTTCACGGACCTCACTGAGCTGGCCGGCGGCGATCCCGCACACAACGCCATGCTCGTTCGTGGCGTGCTCGACGGGTCCGTAACCGGCGCGGCCCGCGCTGCTGTCATCCTCAACGCTGGCGCCGCTATCTACGTCAGCGGCCAGGCCGACTCCCTGGCCGTCGGCGTCGAAGCCGCCCGCCAGGCCCTCGATAGTGGCGCCGGAACCGATGCCCTCGAACGGCTCAGGTCCGCCACCCGGCACGCGCGCGACTGACACGCGACCCCTCGGTTGGCGAATCCGTCCGCCATCCCCACGCCCCAAACCCGCCCGTGCCTGGACCGTCGATTCGGCCAACGGCCTCAGTTCGGGGACACAACTGCCCTGAGGGTCCAGGGTCCGAGAATCGGATGACCGAGGATCGGCCCACCCAGGACCCGCACCACCAGCAGCGTCATGCTGCGCCGGTCCGTCCGCCCCACCACAAATGCCTTCCGCCTCACCATCAGTACCTCCGGATGACTCCGACCACGATACCCTGAACCCTCACGTCACGCGCAGCAAAGAACATCGGCGGCATCGACGCGTTCGCCGGCTGCAACCGGATCCGGCCGTCCGCTTCCCTGTAGAACTTCTTGACCGTCGCAGACTCGTCCTCCACCAGAGCGACCACCATCTCCCCGTTCTGCGCCGTCGGTCGCGCGCTCACGATCACGTAGTCGCCATCACGGATCTGCTCCTCGATCATCGAATCGCCGACCACGCGGAGCACGTAGTGCTGCCCGCCTCGCCGCAACAGGTTCTCCGGTACCGCGATCGTCTCGCGATCCTCGATCGCCTCGATCGGCACGCCCGCCGCCACACGACCCAGCAACGGCAACTCCACCGCGCTGGCCGTCGTTCCCGACTCGACCAGCTCGATCGATCGGCTCGCGTTGTAGGCCTTCCGGATGTATCCCTTAACCCGCAGGTTCTCCAGGTGCTCGTGCACGGTCGCGAGCGACGCGTACCCGAATTGTTCGGCGATCTCCTCGAAGCTCGGCGGGTACCCGTTGTCTTCGAGGAATCGCTCGAGGAAGTCGAGAATCTGTTTCTGTCGCTTGGTCAGCGGCATGGTCTACCTCGAAGCTGTATTGGCGCGGCCCGAACAGGAACCGAAGAAGAGTATACCCGAAGGTGAACCGAAGCGCAAGAGCCGCAACCGGCATTCTCGGCCGGATCGTCGAGTCGAAGCAGGACGAGGTCGACGCGTTGCGGCCGCGTGGCCAGTTGTTGCGGGCGGCGGCGGAGCGTGCGGGCCCGGCGCGACCTTTCGCGGCGTCGCTCGACCGGCGAGGGGAGGTCGCGGTGATCGCCGAGTTCAAGAGGCGCTCGCCGTCAGCGGGCGAGATCGGGGCGGGCGACCCGGCGGCGGTGGCGACGGCCTACGGTACGGGCGGAGCGGCGGCGATGAGCGTGCTGACCGATGGCCCGTTCTTCGGGGGATCGCTTGCGGACCTGGAGGCAGCGCGGGCGGCCTCTTCGCTGCCGGTACTGCGGAAGGACTTCGTACTGGACGAACTTCAGGTGTGGGAGGCGCGCTCGGCGGGAGCGGACGCTGTGCTGCTGATCGTGCGCATTCTGGAGGACGCGCGGCTGACGGGCCTGCTGGATCTGTCGCGGGAGCTGCGGATGAGTGCGCTGGTGGAAGTCCACGACGAAGCGGAACTGGAGCGGGCGCTGGGTGCGGGGGCGGTGGTGATCGGCGTGAACAACAGGGACCTGGACACGTTCCGCACGGAGCTGGAAGTGACGCTGCGGCTGGCCCCGCTGGTGCCGGCTGGCCGGATCCTTGTCGGAGAGAGCGGGATCCGGGATGGTGCGGACGTGGACCGTCTGGGTGATGCCGGCGTCGATGCGGTCCTCGTGGGCGAGGCGCTGATGCGGGGAGCGGGTGTCGCGTCGATCGGGGGGCGACCGAAGCGGGACCGTTCGCCGGTGCCCGTCCGTCGGGCGTGCGATTGCTGATGCGGATCAAGATCTGCGGCCTGTGCCGTCCGGAGGACGCGCGCATGGCGGTTGAAGCGGGCGCGGACTATGTGGGCGTGATTCTGGCGCCGGGCGGTCCGCGGACGCGATCGGAATCGAGCGCGGCTGCGATCCTGCGTGCCACGCCGGCGGTTGCGCGCGTGGGTGTGTTCGTCGATCCGGATCCGGATATCGCGATCGGGTTGGCGGAGCGTCTGGGGCTTGCCGTCATCCAGTTGCACGGCGATGAGCGGACCGGCGCTGTCGCGCGCATCCGGGCGGCCGGTCCCTGGCGAGTCTGGAAGGCGGTACGTCCGCGGACCGGCAGGGAGTTCGCCACGTCGGTCGCCCGATGGGCCGGCCGCGTGGATGGCATTCTCGTAGATGGCTTTTCGGACGCGGCCCGTGGCGGTACGGGCACGCGTTTTCCGTGGGACGAGGTCGCGGCCCGTCGTGGCGCGGTCGACGACACCACGGACCTGATCGTGGCGGGCGGCCTGTCGCCTGACAACGTTGCTCTGGCGGTCGAGCGCCTGGGCCCCGACGTCGTTGATGTGAGTTCGGGCGTCGAGTTGGCACGGTGCGTGAAATCGGCGGAGCGGGTGCGATCGTTCATCGAAGCGGCACGCAGTGCGCCGCCATCGCCGGAGGAGGCAGGGAAGCATGGTTGAGATGCTGGCGAACGCGCCGGAGTCCTCGCCTCACCGGTTCGGCGAGTTCGGCGGGCGTTACGTGCCCGAGACGTTGATGGCGGCACTCGGCGAACTGGCAGCCGCATGGTCGGCTGCGCGGACCGACGACGTGTTCTGGGCGGAGCTTCAGACGCTCCTGAAGGACTATGTCGGCAGGCCGACGCCTCTGTGGCGCGCCCACCGTCTCGAACAGGCGGCCGGCGTCGAGGTATGGTTGAAGCGCGAGGACCTCAACCACACGGGCGCACACAAGATCAACAACACCATCGGCCAGATCCTGCTCGCGCGCCGCATGGGCAAGCGCCGCATCATCGCAGAGACCGGCGCGGGCCAGCACGGTGTCGCCACTGCAACTGCCGCGGCTCTGTTCGGTCTCGAATGCGTCATCTACATGGGTGCCGAAGATGTGCGCAGACAGGCGCTCAATGTCTATCGGATGGAGTTGCTCGGTGCGCAGGTCAGGACTGTCGAATCCGGAACGCGAACACTCAAGGATGCGACCAACGAAGCGATGCGCGACTGGGTGGCAAACGTCGACGATACTCACTATATTATAGGTTCCGTCGTAGGCCCCGATCCCTATCCGCGACTCGTCCGCGACCTCCAATCCGTGATCGGTCACGAGACCCGGTCCCAGTTCCAGCGGGTCCGCCAGCGACTGCCCGCCGCGGTTGTCGCATGTGTTGGCGGGGGATCCAATGCAATGGGTATGTTCCACGCGTTCGTCAAGGACGAAGAGGTCGAGCTCATCGGTGTGGAAGCCGCCGGCGAAGGGCTCGGGACGCGACGCCACTCCGCGTCTCTGAGTGCGGGCTCGCCAGGTGTGCTCCACGGATCGCTCAGCTATCTGCTTCAGGACGAGGACGGACAGGTTGCACCCGCGCACTCCGTGTCGGCGGGCCTGGATTATCCTGGCGTCGGGCCGGAGCATTCGTACCTGAAGTCGACGGGCCGCGCGGAGTATGTGAGCGTGACGGATGCCCAGGCGCTGGACGCGTTCGAACGTCTGGCGAGGCTCGAGGGGATCATCCCGGCGCTCGAGAGCGCGCACGCAGTGGCGTGGGTCCTGCGCGAAGGCCGGCGCTGGGCCGACAGGGGTGCGGTCGTCATCTGTCTGAGCGGCCGCGGTGACAAGGACGTGCAGCACGTCGCTTCGCTGATGGGCGATGCGGCGAGTGCGCCGTGAGAGTCGGACGCCGGTGAGTTCGGAAAACTCCATGTCAGGCGACACACCCGCGAACGTCGGCCCGGCCGCTGGCAACGGGCAGGACCGTCCGGATGCGCCGAAGCGACCGGTGCCGGCGCCTCGTGTGCCGGCTGACGCGGCAGTGACGTTCGAGGACTGGGACGAGGCGCCCGTACCGGATGCGGAACTGGCGGATGCGTTCCTGTCGCTCGAGAAGGCCGCGCGGGCGCGCCGTCTCTATCAGGAGAACAACCCGGTCCTTCAGGGTTTCATGGCGGGCGCGAAGGCGGCCTTCACGAAGTTGTGGGACCGACTGCCTTCCCTGACCGTGTCAGTCGACGAGCTTTCGTTCAAGTGCTTCGGCAAGGAGTTCGTTTCCAGGGAGGCACGCGACGGCCTGCCGTTTCTCTTTTTCCGCGATGGCGTCCGCGTCCTGACGTTCCTGCCCGGCTTCGAGGAGGAACTCGACCCGTTCATGCACGTCATCGACCGCTCCCGTCAGATGGGCCCTCGCGCCAGCGACGACATCGTCACACTTCTGTGGGAAGAGGAGTTCTCCGCGTTCCAGTACAGCTATGTCGATCTGTTCGCGGCGGGCGATTCGGTGCCGCACGCACCGGCGCAGCCGTCGGCGCAGCCGGTCGGGCGGGGCCGGATCGAGCAGGCCATTGCGGGCGACGAGGACGAGCCGGTTTCGCCCGCGGTCGAGGCGGGCGAACCGCCGCTGGCGCAGATCGTTTCGCGCGACCAGTTCGTGGAGACCACGTACTTCCTCGAATCGCACGAGGTCGAGGAGTTGTACCGCGAGGTCGACGCGGAGTGGGTGCGTGATGTCCGCGGTGCTGTGCTCAGCGCGCTGTTCGACCGGCTGGATGATCCGACTGTGGCCGACCGTCACAGTGAGGTGATCCGGATCCTCGGTCAGTTGCTGCCCGCGTTCCTGGCCCGCGGCGATCTGAAGAACACGACGACGATCCTCAAGGAAGTTGCGGTTTTCGCGGAGGACCCGGACCTGGGCGATGAGGAACGCGGCGACATCGAACGGTTGCTCAAGGAGCTGGCGGAGCCACAGGTGCTTTCGCAGTTCCTCGGCTCGCTGGAGGACGGCACGGTCAACCCGACCGATGAGGAGCTGTCCACGTTCCTGTCGTATCTCGGCCCCGATGCCATGCCCATGCTGATCCGCACGATGGAAAGGACGGAGTCCGCTCGCCTGCGCGAGCGCATGGCGCCCGCTCTCGACGAAGTCGGCCGTCGGCACGGCCGTGTTCTGGCCATGCTGGTTGCCGCGCCGGACGAGTTCGTGGCGTACGGAGCCGCGCGGATCGCCGGCAGGATCCGGCTGCGGGCCGCGACCAACCACCTGATCGGGCTGTTGCGCCGCGATGAGGTCAATGGCCGGCGAGTCGCCGCCGAGGCTCTGGCCGGTATGGCCGATCCGTCGGCTGTTGACGCACTACAGGAAGCGCTTGCCGATGCCGACCGTGAGGTCCGCATTGCGGCCGCGCGCGGCCTGAGCGCCACGAAGACGCCGGCCGCCCGCGAAAAGCTGGGCAGCATGGTCCGAGGCCGCGCCATTCGTGACGCCGACCTTACCGAGCAGATGGCTGTGTTCGAGGCGTTCGGCAGTGTGGCCCGGAGCGAAGATGTCGACCTGCTCGACAGGTTGCTCAATGGACGGCGGCTGCTCGGCAAGTCCTCCGCCGAGATCCGCTCATGTGCCGCTCTCGCGCTGGGCCGCATTGCCGCGCCCGAGGCGCGCCAGTCGCTTCTCGCGGCGGCAAAGGACCCCAATCCGATGGTCCGTAACGCCGTCGCCAGGGCGCTCGCCAGGGCAAAGACCACATGAACCGTCCGGCCGCCGCGCCTCTCGTCCATAGCGAGACCGTACTTCAGCCGCTCGGCCGAAGCCTGGTCACCGCGGTCTATGCCGCAGCGAAGGCGTTCAAGTTCTATCCGCTCGAGAACGCGACCGTCCAGAATGCGCTCGACCAGCTTTTCCGCATCGTGCGCCGCATCCTCGACCGCGAGGATACGATCCACGTGCGCCTGGTCGGCGACTTCATGTTCCTGAACGAAGCGAGACTGCGGCTGGACCTGTCCGACTACGTATCCTTCTCGTACGTGGCCAGCCTGCTGCGCCGTCATGGTATCGGGCAGATCAACATCGACAAGGATATCGAACGGCAGCAGCTCGTGCCGTTTCTGTCATTCCTGATCGAGGAAGCGTCCGGTGGGGTCGGTTCGTTCGAGGCGTTCCTTGCAAGGCTCGAGTCCAGCAGGACGAAGAACATCGATGTCGATCCGGCCACGGAGATCTCCGACGAGCTGATCACCGAAGATGACGAGCGCGCGAAGGAAGCCGCCAAGGTCACGTACTTCCAGTCCGTGCATGTTGCGCGCGAGGTGCTGACGGATGCGCGGCTCGGTCGCGCGGTCAATCTGCGACGCGTGAAGCGGGCGGTACAGTCGATCGTCGATCAGGTGCTGAACAACGAGACATCGATTCTGGGCATGACGTCCTTGCGCGACTATGACGAGTACACGTTCACGCACTCCGTCAACGTCTGCATCATCAGCCTCGTGATCGGGCAGCGGCTCGGCCTCACCAAGCTCCAGCTCTACGAGCTCGGACTCGGCGCACTGTTCCACGACATCGGCAAGCAGCGAATCGATGCCGCAATTGTCAACAAGGCCGGCCAGCTGACGAACGAGGAGTGGGGCTGGATCCGCCGCCATCCGACCGAGGGCCTCCTGGCGCTCTTCTGGATGCGCGGACTCGCCGAGGTGCCGTACCGCGCGATGCTCATGGCGTACGAGCATCACATGAAGATCGATCTGACCGGTTACCCGAAGAACAAGCGGCCTCGCCTGCCGACTCTGTTCAGCCGCATCGTGCAGACGGCGGACGGGTTCGACGCGGCCACATCGAAGCGCAGCTACCAGCACCAGCCGTGGACGGCCGATGAGGTGCTTCGCGAAATGCGCGAGAACCCGAAGCGCGGCTTCGATCCTCTCCTGGTCAAGGCGCTTATCAACGCTACGGGCGTGTTCCCGGTCGGTATCGCCGCAATCCTCGATACATTCGAGATGGCTGTTGTCGTCGCCCGCAACCCGGACCCGAAGAAACTGCACCAGCCGATCGTCAGGATCATCTCGGACCCGATGGGCATCATCCTGGCCGATCCGCTGAATGCCGACCTGTCGGAGATCGATCCCGCGACCGGCAAACCGCGCCGCTCGATCATCAAGACGGTGGACGCGGACCGGTTCGGCATCAACGTCGCCGAGTACTTCCTCTGATCGCGTGCACGAGCAGTTGATGGATACGCTTGCCGCCCGGTTCCGGACCTGGCGCGAGGCCGGCCGCCGTGCGCTGATCCCGTATGTGACTGCGGGCTACCCGACGCGCGAGGAAACGCCGGCCCTGCTCGATGCGCTCGTCGATGCGGGTGCCGACATCCTCGAGGTTGGCGTTCCGTTCAGCGACCCGGTCGCGGACGGGCCGACCATCCAGCGATCATCACAGCGCGCGCTCGAGAATGGCGCGACGCTCGAATGGACCATCGGGCAGGTACGCCGGCTGCGCGCCGTTCACGACACGCCCGTCGTTCTGTTCACGTACCTGAATCCGATCCTGCGGTACGGCGTCGGCCGCTTTCTTGCCGATGCCGCGGCTGCCGGTGCGGACGGCGTCCTCGTGACGGACCTGCCCGTCGGCGTCGACACCGTTCTCGAGCATGCCATCGAGGCGTCGCCTCTCGCGCACGTCCGCCTGGTTGCGCCCACGACGCCGCCCGCACGAGCGGAGCGGATCGCGCGTCAGGCGCAGGGGTTCCTGTACTACATCTCGAGGGCCGGCGTCACAGGTGCGCGGGCCGAGCTGCGCGATGGCGTGGCACGCGAGGTCGAGGCGTTGCGCGCGGTGAGTCGCGTTCCCGTCGCGGTCGGCTTCGGCATCTCGACACCCGACCAGGCCGCCGAGGTCGCGCGCTTCGCCGACGGCGTCGTTGTCGGCAGTGCGCTGATCGATGCGATCGAACGCGCCGGCATCGATGCGGCTGCCGATCTGCTGCGGAGTCTGAGACGCGCAATCGATTCGGGATGACCTGGATCGGGGAGTCGGCAACACCCTCTGCATTGAAGACATGAACCGGCGTGTCGGCCTGCCGGGCTCCGGTGTTCGGCGCCTTCTGGTCTGCTCGACGTCATGGCTGCTGGGCGGCTTGTTGTTCTGCCTGGTGGGACGCCTGCCCGAAGCGGTGGGTGCCCGTCTTTCGATATCCGCGCTGCTGATGGGTACGCAAGGCCAGGATGCAACGCCCCGGAGGTACGTGGGGCGGGCGACGGGGGCGGGCGACGAACGGCGCGGGCGACATGGGGCGGGCGACGAACGGCGGGCGACGTGGGGCGGGCGACGTGGGACGGGCGACGTGGGGCGGGAAAGGCGGGGGTGGTTGCCGTCGGGTCTCGTGCGAGTAAATGAGGGAGGTCAGCATTGCCGAGATCATGTTGGCGGACCTGCGCGAGTTTCCCATTTCTGGCGGACGCGCGTGCAATGCGATCCACCGACGTCGCCAGATCCTGTGCCAGGTGGTAGACCCGCAGCCGTTCCGGTTCTCGAACACTTTCCGCACGATCGTCGATGGGTGAACTGAGGCATCACGTTCAGTGAGCTGTCCAGCGTTTCGCTCGTACTCGATTACTATGGGCCGCGTCACGCGACCGTCTGCGCCACTCGTCTCGTGATCCACGGTGGCGGCTGGCGGGGCGGCGCGCCCACTGACCTGCCTGCACTGAATCACTGGCTCGTGGCCAAAGGCACCGCGGTTGCCGCGATCACGTACTGATTCACGCCCGCGTACCGCTTCCCGGCCGCGCTCGATGATGTGCACACGGCCGTGTCGTATCTCAAGCAGCGCGCGGGTCGAGCGGTTTGTGGAGCGGATCTCCGCGAACTGAGATCAGTCCCGGGCGGTTCCCGGTTCAATGTGCGCGCAGTCGCTCCTCCAGCCCGGGGTCCGGCGCCACGAAAACCGTCTGCGCCCGTTCCAGCGTCACCAGACCGGGCCGGGCCTTGCGTGGTTTGCGAACGTATTTTCTGCGCGTCCAGTCGACGGGCACGGTCCCGGACGTACGGGCCCGGCTGTGCAGCGCGGCAAGGACAGCGGCCTCCGCGACATCTTTCGCGGGCGGGTTCTCGTCGCGCCGGCCCCAGCGCAGCACGACATGCGCGCCGGCCACATCCCTGGCGTGCATCCACACGTCCTCGGGGCTCGAGTGGTGCAACGTGAGGTCATCGTTGGCCCGCGATCCACGACCGACGCGGACCTCGAGGCCGCCCGTCGTGCGGTACAGCCGGTACGGCAGAGCAGGGCCTCGCCGTTCGCGCTGCTTCGTTTCCGCTCGCGCCGGAATCAGCGATGCGACGTGCTCGACCGCCGAAGGATCGGCGGAGAGTCGTCGCATGGCATCATCAAGCCGGGCCAGCCGTGTCTCCGACTGCCCGATCAACTTCGGCAGCCGCTGTGCCGCGCGCTCCCGCTTGCGCGCTCGCTCGTAGATCCGGTTCGCGTTTGCGGCCGGATCGAGCGCGGGGTCCAGCTTCACACGCACCTGGCCGCCACTCCAGTCGTCCAGAGACACTTCCTTCATGCCTCGCCGGACGAGATGCAGTTGACCGAGCAGCAGATCTGCACCGGCACGCAGTCGGTCCGCCTCCCGGCCTGCGCCGTCCAGTTCCGCGCGCAGCCTGTCGATCTTCGATCGCTCGCTGTCGCGCAGTCGTTCGAGACCGCGGAGCACTTCGGCGGGATCGCGTTGGGCGGCGCGAGTCCGGTGCAGTGGCGCCACGTCCTCGAACGCGGCGATCACGTCGCTCGTCTGGCGGAACGCGCGGCCCGGCAGAGGTGCCGGGTACGGTTGGCCCTCGCCGTCCGGCTCGACGATGCCGGGCGAGTCCGCCGCGACGAGTGCGACGTATCGCTGCCATGCCTCGTGCAGTGCCGCATCGTCAGTGCGCCTTGCCGCGTCACCCAGGATGGCGGCCGCGTTGATCGGTCCGGTCCACGCGAACGTCGACATCAGTGCGCGTTCGCGGTTGGCGGGATCGACACCGCGCAGGGCGGCAGCAAACGATTCTGCATCCGGCGGCGAGTCCCAGCCCGACCGCGGCCGACCGGCGGGTGGCGTCCACACCTGCGGTCCCGTGCCCTCCGACGCGATGCGCATGACCGAACCGAGCAGGCGATCATTCTCGCCGGTGAGGATCGCGTTGCGCCGGTTCGGCAACAGCTCGATCCAGAGGTGATACTGGCGGACATCGCTGTCCTGCTCGGACCGCAGCACCCACTCGAGGATCCGGTCGTCGGGTGCGGCGAGGACGTCCGACACGGTCGTGCCGGCCGGCAGGATCACGCCTGACGCAGTCCCGCGCTCGGGCTCCTCCCAGATGCCGCCGCCGGCCGCGTCGAGATCCCATACAAGCGCGCGCCGCGGCAACGAGACGCGGACCGTCCGGTCGCCGGCGTCAAACCGGATGGCGCGCACGCGGGCACCGGCGTACCGTCCCGCCAGTGTACTGGCCAGCCCGCGAACCAGAAGCGAATCGTATTGCACCGTCTTTGACACGCCGGGATGATGGACGTAGCTTGCGCGCGACGTCAATCGAACGAGGGGCA
This sequence comes from Longimicrobiales bacterium, assembly GCA_035513345.1. Lineage (GTDB taxonomy): Bacteria > Gemmatimonadota > Gemmatimonadetes > Longimicrobiales > RSA9 > DATKCF01. Next base: position 24,065 of record DATKCF010000127.1, on the reverse strand, counting down.
GCAGGACGTTCGCCCCGTGGTCGCGCGGATCCGCGGTTGTTCGAGGTCCTGACGTCGACGCGGCGCCGCGGCCGGAAACGGACTGGCGGATGAGCATCGATTCGAGCTCGACGCAGCGTCGCGTCAATGTTCGCGAGCTGTTCGAGATGAAGAAGCGCGGCGATCGAATCGTCGCGCTGACTGCATACGACGTACTCTTCGCACGACTCCTCGACGAGTGTGGCATCGACATCGCTCTCGTCGGCGACTCGCTTGGTCAGGTCGTGGCCGGGCACACCAGCACCCTGCCCGTCACTCTCGACGACATGATCTACCATGCGAAGGCCGTCCGCAGAGGCGTGCGTCGCGCCATGGTCGTCGTCGACATGCCGTTCCTCACGTTTCAGGTCGATCCCGCCGAGACACTGCGCAACGCCGGTCGCGTCATGAAGGAAGCGTCCGTCGAGGCCGTCAAGATCGAGGGCGGTGACGAGGAATCCACCCGCCACGTCCATACCCTCGTTCGCGCCGGTATTCCAGTCATGGGACACGTCGGGCTCACGCCCCAATCGGTGCATGCGCTTGGCGGCTACCGCGTACAGGGTCGCGATGAAGTGGCGGCAGCTCGCCTGCGCGAAGAGGCGTTGCGACTCGAGGACGCGGGCGCGTTCTCGATCGTGCTCGAGCTCGTGCCCGCCGCGCTGGCCTCGGAGATCACGCGATCGCTCACCATACCCACGATCGGCATTGGCGCGGGACCCGGCACCGACGGTCAGGTCCTGGTCATCTACGATGCGCTCGGCCTGAACGATGCATTCCATCCGCGGTTCCTGCGTCGCTTCGCCGACCTGGCCGGTGAAACGCGCAAGGGCATGAAGGCGTACGCCGAAGCCGTACGATCGGGCGAGTATCCCGCCGACGAGCACGCCTTCGAGTGATCCGCGCGACCACGCGATCCGCTCTTCGCGAAGCACTCGCACCGGCGAGGTCCGACGGCCGCCGGGTCGGCCTGGTGCCGACCATGGGGTTCCTCCACCAGGGCCACGTATCACTGATCGACCTGGCCCGCGAGTCATGCGACACGGTCGTCGTCTCCGTCTTCGTCAATCCAATGCAGTTCGGTCACGGCGAAGACCTCGACCGTTATCCACGCGACATCGAGCGCGATGCCGACATTGCCCGCGGCCGTGGCACCGATGTGTTCTTCGTTCCGCCGATCGCCGAAATGTATCCGGCGGGTACTGTCGAAGTCGTTGTCGACTCGCCACGGCTGGCGGACCGCCTCTGTGGCGCGTTCAGGCCCGGGCACTTCCGCGGGGTTCTCACCGTGGTCGCGAAGTTGCTGAATCTGGTGGCGCCCGCCGTGGCCGTGTTCGGTCAGAAGGACTACCAGCAGCTTGCGCTGATCCGGCACATGGTCCGCGATCTCGACATGCCTGTCGACATCCTGCGAGGACCCACGGTACGCGAGCTCGATGGCCTGGCGCTCAGCTCACGCAACACGTTCCTGGGTAGCGACGAACGCAGAGACGCTGCCCTGCTCAGCCATTCGCTTCACGAGGCACTCGCCGCGTTCGAGGCCGGCACGAGGAACGCCTCCGACCTGACCCGCATCGTCCGCGAGCGGCTCGACAGCGGCGAACTCGTACGCCCGCAGTATGTAGAGCTCGTCGGACCGGACCGTCTCGATCCCGTGGAAACCGCCTCTGAGGGGGACGTCCTTGCCATCGCCGCGCACGTCGGCGCGACGCGGCTGATCGACAACATCATTCTCGGCGAAACGGCATGAGCATTCTGGAGAAGGCTGCGGCGGGTGAGTTGCCCGCATGGGCCGAGGCCAGGCCGAAGCGGCGCGCGCACATGGATCGTGTAGCCAACCTGATGGCCGAATGGTCCGGCGCGCTCGGCCTCGATGAACGGGACCGCATTCGCTGGATCGCCGCGGGCCGCCTGCACGACATCTATCGCGACGCCGGTATCGAAACGATGCGGCCCTGGGTGCCGGACAGCTTCGCGGACCTGCCCACGCCATTCCTGCACGGGCCCGCCGCCGCGGCACGCCTCGAAGCGGAAGGCATCGATGATGCCGAAGTGCTCGAAGCGATCCGCTTCCACACGATCGGCCACCACGAGCTTGCGCGCATCGGCCGCGCTCTCATGGCCGCCGATTTCCTCGAGCCCGGCCGGACAACATCCGTCGAATGGCGAGCTCGCCAGCGGGATCGTATGCCCGCACACCTGGATGGCGTTCTCGCCGATGTCATACGCGCCAGGCTCGAGCATGGACTCGAAGCCGGTGAACGGTTGCGGCACGAGATGATCCGTCTCTGGAACGCGCTGGTCGAGGAATGAAGCGAAACTTCGACCCGCGCAACCTTGTCCTGGCCGCCGCGCTGCTGCTCGTCACCGCGTTCGTCATCTCGTTCGCGCGCGGACTCCACTGGTCCGTCCGCACAGCCGATGTATCGCCCACCGGCAACACCGCCGTGACCGCAGCGCCGGATGAGGAACGCCGCGGCCGCGTCGATGTCCGCAACGCCACCACCACCAGCGGCCTCGCGGCCGATGTCACCGACCGACTCCGCGCCGCCGGATTCGACGTCGTCCACTACGGCAATGCCGATACCGTGCCTGACAGCTCGGCCGTCATCGATCGCATCGGCAATCCGGCCATCGCCCGCGCCGTGGCCGACGCACTCGGCATCAACCGCATCCGGACTGCCGTGGATTCCACGCTGTATCTGGATGCGACCGTCATTCTCGGCATCGACTTTCAACTTCCCGGGCGCTGATTTCTTCCGCCTGATCCCGGGCTGTTCCTCACGGGGCAGCCTGAATCAGCGTGAGGTACGGCCTGGGTGGCCGGGCTTCATGGTCGGCGCGGAGCTGCCCGCACGCTGCACCGATGTCGCGGCCGCGCGGACCGCGAATCGTGGCCCGGACCCGGCGTGACTGGAGGATTTGCGCGAACGTTTCCTGGGCCGCGCGCGTCGATGTTTCGAAGTCGGCGCCGGGGATCGGATTGTAGGGGATGAGATTGACGTGCGCGCCGAACTCACGCACCAGATCGGCCAGTTCGCGCGCGTGCTCGGGATCGTCGTTGACGCCCCTGATCAGCACATACTCGAACGTGATCCGGCGGCCACCGGCCCGGTCGAACACACGGAGCGCTTCCATCAGTTCCGGCAGTGGGTGCTTCTTCTCGAGCGGCACCAGTTTGCCGCGCAGCTCCGCGTTGGGCGCATGCAGCGACACGGCCAGCCGGAACTGCTCGGGTCGTCCGGCCAGCTCGAGGATGCCAGGCACGACGCCGACCGTCGAGATCGTGATGCGGCGCGCTCCGAAACCGTACCCGACGTTCAGCAGCCTGAGCGCGCGCATGACCGCCGCGCGGTTCGCGAGCGGCTCGCCCATGCCCATGAACACGATGTTGGTGATCGGCCCGGCGTCGTTGGCCAGCGCCCAGCGCCGCGCGCCCCGGAACTGCGACACGATCTCGCCGGCCGTCATCTGCCGGCGGTATCCGGACCAGCCGGTGGCGCAGAAGACGCACGCCATCGCGCAGCCGACCTGCGACGAAAGGCACAACGTGAGCCGGCCGCCCGACGGAATCAGGACGCTCTCGACCAGCTCGCCATCGTCGAGGCGCCAGAGATGCTTGACGGTGCCGTCCTCTGAGCGTGCAATCGACGCGACCGCCGGCGAAGACAGACCGAACCGCTCGCCCAGCGCCGACCGTTCCGCCGCTGGCAGATCCGTGATCTCGCCGAACGACAGCGCGTCCCGTTCGTACAGCCACGCCAGCACCTGATCCGTACGGTATCGCGGCTGCCCGCGTTCGGCGAAATGCGACGTCAGCGTCCGAACGACACCGTCGCGGTCCATGTCGAGCAGATCCGCACGATCGGCCGCACGCTCCGCATCCATCAGCACGTCACGCTCCGTATCCATCAGAATGTCACGCTCAGCCGGAACTGGTGCATCGCCCCGAGATCATTCGGCAACTGTTCACGCACGACGCCCACGACGTACCGCGAAATGGACAGGCTCACCGAACCGGTCGGCTCCACCGTCCTGCCCTCCGCCCCGGGCTCGATCGCCACACCGACTCCGACCCGAAGCCGCTCCCGCAGCTCGCCCATCATGCCGACACGGTGCTCGATACCTTCGAACCGCGGTGAGCCGCGGACTCCGTACTCGCCCGCCAGTGACCAGGCGCTGTCCGCGCCGATCGGCCGGTCCAGCGATGCGCCCGCCAGCCAGTCCGCGCCGTCGCCGTCCACGAATGCTCCCACCGCGACGACCGGCCTGAATCCCGCTCGCGGCCTGAAGGCGCGACGCCCGCCCGCGCCAACTGCCGCCACCGCATCCCCGCCGACGAGCTCGGAGACCCGCGTATACCGGACCGCCGCGCCGACGGACGTGGCCCCGTCGAGCTGGCGCAGGACCGCAGCGGCGAACGTGTTTTCGGATATGTCGATCGCGACCGCGCCGCCCGAAGGCAGCGGAGACGTCGTCGTCCGCTCGATGTCCTCGATCCCCGAGTGCTGGAAGCCCGCTGCCAGCGTGGTCCTATCGTCGAGACGGTACACGCCCGCCACAGCGAGACCGGCCATTCCGGTCGGCGTCGGGCCGCGCGTGTCCAGGATCAGCGCCTCGCCCCGACCCGCCGGCAACCCGAGCGAGGCCGCATTCCAGAAAAGCGCGACCGGCCCCGTTGCCAGCGCGTCGGCGCCCACACCGGTACGCACGGGTACCTCGAGCACGCGCTGGGCGTGTACGGGGGAGAATGCCGCCAGAACGGCAGCCGCGAGGCCGAGCGCCAGCATGGGCGGGTTGTTGGCGTCCATTTCGATCCTTAACTTAGCGGGATTCCGAAACGGGCGTCATGCCCTCACGCCGTACCCGAGGTGCCACGGTGCTGCTGACCGACCTGCTCACGGTCGAACGCATCAAGATCCCTCTCGAGGGACTTTCGAAGGACGATCTGCTCGAGGAGCTGGTCGGGATACTGACCCGCAACGATGGTATCCAGGACGGGGAGTCGGTTCTGAGCGCGGTACGTGAGCGCGAGGCCATCCTGTCGACGGGTATCGGACACGGCGTCGCGATCCCGCACGGCAAGTCGGCGTCCGTGCCTGCATTACGCATGGCTGCGGGCCGCGCGGGTGCGCCCGTCGATTTCGACGCTCTCGATGGCCAGCCAGTCGCGCTCTTCTTTCTGCTGGTCGGTCCGGAGTCCGCGGCCGGCGCGCACATCAAGGCGCTGAGCCGCATTTCCCGGCTGGTGAGGCGGGACGATGTCCGGAGCCGCCTGATCGCGGCGCGCAGTCCGGACGAGTTCCTGCTGACATTGAGGGAAGCGGAGGCCTGACTCTGGGATCCATTGGGGGAACCGGCAAACGGCATCAGTCCGGCTGGCGAGCCTCGCGCTTCGACGCTGTCATGATCGCACGGCGTTCGAGGTCGACCTGACGCGTGAGATTGCCGACGCCTTCGCGCAGTGCACTTGCCTTGGGTATGTGCGACATGCCCCGCCTCGCCGTCATCTCGAGTCCACCGCAAATCTGCGAGAGCCGGTCGAACCCGTTGGTCGTGCCGAGCATCTTCATGTGCGAGAAGCTGCGGCGCAGGCTCGAACCGAGCTGTTCGGCCTCGCGTGGCGATGATGCGAACTGCTCGACCAGCCCGTGGGCGTGTCGGACGCGCCCGGTGAAGGTGTCCAGCGAGGCGAGACGTTCACGATCACGCGGTGTGAGGCTCATGAAGCTGAATTTAGCGCAAACCCACAATTATGGCGAGGCCGCCGTTCCGGCGAACGGGTGCGGCCGCCGTGCCGGTTCGCAAGGCCCGCCCGCGCGGTTGCGCCTTTGAATACGATCGCCGGCAAGCGGACGCTGGCGTTATTGTGGTACGTTCCGGCAGCCGCATGGGCGGCGTTCCTGCTGTACCTGGGGACGCAAACCTTCGATGGCACGTTCGAGCCCTACGACCTGCCGTGGGACAAGGTGGCGCACCTGGGTCTGTACGGCGTGCTCGGCGGGCTCGCGGTGATCGGCTGGCGTCGGGCCGGTCGCTGGCCGCACATGCTCGTGCCGCTCAGCCTCGCCGTGGCCGTCGGGCTCGTCGATGAGTTGCGCCAGCGCGGTGTGCCCACCAGGAGTGCGGACCCGTTCGACTTTCTCGCGGACATGGTCGGGGTAGTCCTGGCGTTCGCCATCCTGAGCCGCGCGCGCAAAACCGAAGAGGTTCAATGACGACGGATCGTTACGCGACGAAGTACCGTACAGGAATGGTCGGCGATCAGCGTGCGGAGCACGTTGGCCGCTCCGTCCGTCTGGTCGGTTGGGTGAACAGGCGTCGGGACCTCGGCGGCCTGGTGTTCCTCGACCTGCGTGACCGGACCGGCAGGCTGCAACTGTCGATCGGACCCGACTGGTCGCCGGCCGGCGTTCTGGAGAGGGCGCGCCGCGTCGGTCAGGAGTGGGTCATTGCCGTCCAGGGCACGGTCGCGGCGAGGCCTGCAGGCAACGTGAACACGGAGATGCTTACGGGCGAGGTCGAGATCCAGGTGACGTCACTGGAGATTCTCTCGGAAGCAGCGACTCCCCCCATCCCCGTGGCCGGGTCGGCTGACGAGTTGCCGGCCGAGGAGCTGCGTCTGCGCTACCGCTACCTCGATCTTCGCCGTGATGAGTTGCAGCGCGCACTCGCCGTTCGCCACGTCGCCTGCCAGGTCGTTCGCCGCCACCTTTCCGGTGAAGGGTTCCTCGAGATCGAGACGCCGATGCTGACGCGGCGCACACCTGAAGGCGCCCGTGACTACCTGGTGCCCAGCCGCGTCCACGCGGGTGAGTTCTACGCGCTGCCGCAGTCGCCGCAGATCTACAAGCAGCTGCTGATGGTGGCCGGCTTCGACCGCTACTTCCAGATTGCGCGCTGTCTGCGTGATGAGGACCTTCGCGCGGATCGCCAGCCCGAGTTCACGCAGATCGATGCCGAGATGTCGTTTGTCGGGGAGGACGACATTTTCGGCGTCGGCGAACGCACGATGGCGGCCTTGTGGAAAGAGGTCCTCGACGTAGACATCGACCTGCCGTTCCCGCGCATGACGTACCGCGAGGCGGTCGACAGGTACGGCACCGACAAGCCCGATCTCAGGATCGGGCTCGAGATCCGCGATCTCACGGACCTCCTTCGCAACGCCGATTTCCGGTTGTTCCGCGAGACGCGGGTGAGCGGCGAAAGGATCCGCGCCGTCGTCGCGCCGGGCGGCGCCGCCCTGTCGCGCAAGGAACTCGACCAGCTTGCGCCGATCGCCCAGGCCGCCGGTGCGTCCGGCGCCCTCTGGATCCGCCGTGCCACCGACGGCTTGTCCGGTCAGTTCGCCAAGGCGCTCGACCAGGGCATGGCCGACCGGCTCTGCCAGGCCGCCGGCCTCGATGAAGGCGACCTGCTCGTGGCCGTGATCGGGACATCCGGCGCGGCCGGCACCACACCCACGACCGCCGACGCCGCCCTGGACGCGCTGCGCCGGCACCTCGCCGCCAGGCTCGGCGCGCTGGATACGAACGCGCACCGCTGGCTCTGGGTAACCGAGTTCCCGCTCTTCGACTTCGATGAAGCCGCGGGCCGCCTCGTCGCCATGCACCATCCGTTCACGATGCCGCATCCAGACGACGTGCCGGACCTCCTGGAAGCGACCGCCCGGCCCGTCGCCCGCGATGGCGCCCAAGCCCTGTTCGAGCGCGGACTGCGGTCCCGCGCGTATGATGCGGTGTACAACGGCCACGAAATGGCGAGCGGCTCGATCCGGATACACGAGCCGGACCTCCAGCGCGCCGTGTTCCGCGCGCTCGGCATCGACAGCGACCAGGCGAAGGCGAAATTCGGGTTCCTGCTGGAGGCATTCGGCTATGGCGTGCCGCCGCACGGTGGGTTCGCTTTCGGCTTCGATCGTCTGGCGATGCTGCTGGTCGGCGGAACCAGTCTGCGTGACGTGATCGCGTTCCCGAAGACGACCGCGGCGCGCGCCCTGTTCGAGGGCGCGCCGACGGCCATCGATCAGGCGGACCTGGCGGACCTGCATATCGCGGTCGTCGAACGGAAGGAGAAAGCGGGACAACGTGGATAGCACGACGGTCGAACACAGACTGACGACGGAAGGCGCGGACTACCTGCTGCTGGCCGGCGTCAATGACGCGCACCTCCTCGAGCTGGCTCGCCTTTCCGGCTGCCGCGTGATCCTGCGAGGGGATCACATGATTCTGTCCGGTGGCGTCGCCGCGGTCGAGCGGGCCGCACCCGTCGCCGAACGCCTCATCCAGCAGGCCAGGTTGTCGAGGCCGTTCGGGCTCGACGACATTCAGCGCGCATTCGAGTCTGCCGCCCCGCACGCCGGTGACAACGGCATTGCCTCGCCCGATGGCGAGCCGCGTATCCTGCTCGCCGGACTGCGCAAGCTCATCACGTCGAAATCCGAAGGCCAGAGCGTCTATCTCGACGCGATCGTGAACAACGACGTCGTTGTCGCGATCGGACCGGCCGGCACGGGCAAGACGTACCTTGCTGTGGCCGCGGCTGTCGATGCGCTGCGCAAGAACAGGATCCGCAGGATCATCCTCGCGCGTCCGGCCGTCGAGGCTGGCGAGAGTCTGGGGTTCCTGCCCGGCGATGTGCACGAGAAGGTCGATCCGTACCTGCGGCCGCTGTACGACGCACTCGAGGATGTGATGCCCGCCGACTGGGTGCGCCGGGCCATCGATTCGCGTACCATCGAGATCGCGCCGCTTGCCTACATGCGCGGGCGAACGCTGTCCGACGCCTTCGTCATTCTGGATGAAGCGCAGAACGCGACCAACGCGCAGATGAAGATGTTCCTGACACGGCTGGGCCTGAACTCGCGTGTGGTCGTGACCGGCGACAAGACGCAGATCGATCTGCCCCGCCGTGACGACTCCGGTCTGCTCCAGATCGAACGCATTCTGAAGGGCATCGAAGGCATAAGCTTCGTCTATCTCGATGAACTGGACGTCGTGCGGCACCGGCTGGTGAAGGACATCATCCGGGCGTACGAGGACGTTGACCGGCAGGCGTAGCCGAGTGGACCGCCAGACAGGCATTCGCGCGTTCTTCGACTCGCTGAGCAGCCCGCCCGCCAGACCATGGCCGGACGGCGTGCAGCATCATGGCGCCCGTCTTCTGGTGCTCCTGCTGCTCGCGCTGCTGACCGCCTCCCTGTTTCCGCTCGCCTCCGTGCCGGATCTGCCGACCGTCGAAGCAGGCGAAGTCCTCCAGCAGGACATCCTGGCGGAACAGTCGTTCCAGGTGCCCCGTCCGCTCGCAGATCTCCAGCGCGAACGCGATCAGGCCGGCGCTTCGGTGCCGCCGATCTTCCGCTATGACGCGACCGCGCTCGATACGATGCGCGAGAACATCGGCGCGCTCCTCGACCGCATCGACCGCGCGTTCAGCGAGGATCTGACGGACCAGGAATCGGCCGAGCGCCTGCGGGCCGCCGTGGCGCCGCACTCGCTGCCATCGACGCAGGCGGAGTTCGCGCTACTCCGCGTGCCGCAGCATCGCATGGCCCTGCGTGCATCGCTCATGACGACGATCGACCGCGACATGGCCGCAGGCGTTGCAAGCGTGAGCGACATCGCGAGCAGCATGACCCAGGTGATCCGCGTCATCGGCCAGGACTCCGATCGCCAGGTGCAGCGCGACTCGGTCGTGACCGGCGATGCCGTCCGTGACGCGGCTGCCAGGAACCTGCCGCGGGCGACGCCGGCCGGCCTCGCGGAGTTCCAGCGCCTGATTCTGCTCCGCTTCATGCGGCCGACTCTCGAACCCGACCGCGCGGCGACCGATCTGGCCCGGCAGACCGCGCGCGACGCCGTACAGACGGTCCAGGAAGAGATCTACGCAGGCGAACGCGTCATCGCCGCGCACGAACGCATCGATGAGGACGATATCCGCCGCCTCGATGCCTACGTCGCACACATGGCCAGCCTCGGTCTCATCCAGGCCGGACCGAGGCGCTATTTCCGGATCGCCGGCGGCGTTCTGTTGAACGCGCTCCTGCTCGCGGTGTTCGGCACGATGCTTCGCCTGTACCGTCCGCCGATCTACACGAGCTTCCGCTGCGTTCTGCTGTTCAGTTTTCTCTATCTCTCGGTCGTCGTGCCCGCTGCCGTGATCGCCGGCAGTGTCGCGCCATCGGCGCTGATTCCGATCGCGTTCCCGGCACTCGTCGCAGCCGTGCTCTGGAACGGCCGTGTCGCGCTCTCGTTCGCGCTCGTTCTGGCGATCCTGCTGTCGGTCCAGGGCAACCTCGGCGAGACGTCCGCACGCATCCTGCTCGCATCGGGTGGCGCGGCCGCCGCGCTCAGTGTTCGTGTCGTCCATCGCCGGGCGCACGGCCTGATCCTCGGAGCTGTCGTCGCCGTCGCGTACTTCGTCGCATCAATCGCCATGGCGCTCATGCTGTCGTGGGATTTCACTACCTTCGCGACCACCGTCGCATGGGGTTCGGCCAACGGTATCGGGTGCGCCCTGATTGCGATCGGGCTCATGCCCGTGTTCGAAGCATGGACCGGCATCACGACGGACCAGACTCTGCTCGAGCTGGGCGACCTCAATGGCCCGCTGCTCAAGCGGCTCTCCCTCGAAGCGAGTGGAACGTACGCGCATTCCATCAACGTCGCGCACCTCGCCGAAGCCGCCGCCCGCGCGATCGGCGCCAATGCGCTGCTCACCCGCGTCGGCGCCTATTACCACGACATCGGCAAGATGGCCGCGCCGCAGTACTTCGTGGAGAATCAGGCGGGCGGCCGCAACCCGCACGACAGGCTCGCGCCGGAGGACTCCGTTGCGATCATCCGCGGCCATGTCATCGAGGGCATGCGCATGGCTGAGCAGGCGAAGCTGCCCGAATGCATACGAGTGTTCATTCCCGAACATCACGGAACGCAGCCGATCGGATTCTTCTTAGAGAAGGCGCAGGCCGCGGCTGGTACGGATCCGCTCGACCCGGCAGACTACTCGTATCCCGGTCCGAATCCGGCCAGCCGCGAGACGGCGATCCTCATGCTGGCGGACTCGGTGGAGGGTGCGGCCAAGGTGCTCGAGGACCCGACGCCCGAAAGCATCCGTGTCATGGTCGACCGTGTCATTCAGGGCAAGATCAACCGCGGGCAGCTCGACGACGCGCCGCTCACGTTTGCAGATCTCGCTCGCGTCAGGGACGCGTTCGCGGGCGTGCTCAGCGGCATGTACCACCACCGCCTTGACTACCCCGCGTCGGCAATTGGCCTCACGACATCGGTTCCCGCACCAGCGAGCCGGGACGGCTGATGCCGTTGCACGTTTCAGCGCAGCGGGGCGATGGCGCGCGGTCGGCGGGCGGTCGTGACGCAGTCGGAATCGTGGAGCGCGCGGCCAGAGCGGCGCTCATGGCGCGCGGTGTGCATGATGCCGAGGTCTCGGTGACTCTGCTCGGCGACCTCGCCATCGCGACGCTCAACCGGCGATGGCTCCAACGCGAGGGCCCGACGGATGTCCTGGCGTTCCCGCTGTTCGAGGACGGCGAAGCGCCCGTCGGCGACGTGTACATAGGCATCAGGCAGGCGATGCGGCAGGCCGCGGCGCTCGGTGTGCCGCCGGCCGAAGAGCTGGCCCGACTCGCGATTCACGGCACACTGCACGTACTCGGGTTCGACCACCCGGACGGCGTTCGCCGTGAGACGAGCCGGATGTGGCGAGAGCAGGAGAGGATCCTCGCGGGAATGACCCGATCGTGAACATCGACAAGCGGACTATCAAGCGCCGCCTCATTGCGGGCCTCGTCGTGATCGCGCCGGTCACGGTGACCGCGCTCGTCCTCTGGTGGATCTTCCAGGCGCTCGACCGCTTCCTCTACCCGCTCCTTGCGCTGATCATACCGGGTGACTGGGTACCGCCGGGGCTCGGCCTCGTCGCGCTCGTGATACTGCTCATCACGGTTGGCTGGGCCGCCGAACGCGCGATCGGTTCCCGCATCGTCTCGTGGTGGCACAACCTGCTCGAGAAGATCCCCGTCACGCGGCGCATCTACGGCGCGGCGAATCGCATCGTCCGGACCGTGTTCGGCAAGGACAGCCGGCCGTTCAAGCAGGTCGTTCTGATCGAGTATCCGTCCGATGGGCGGTGGGCCGTCGGGTTTCTGGCCGCGCCGGCGCCAGCCGTCGTTCGCGTGCATGTCGCCGACTCCGTATCGGTCTTCGTGCCCACGACGCCGAATCCCACGTCGGGTTGGCTCGTCATCGTGCCTCGCTCGCGAGTCACTCTTCTGCCCATGACGATCGACGAAGCCTTCACATTCATCCTGTCGGCCGGCGCGGCGACCGACGAATGGGATCCGCCGGCCATCATGGCAAGCGCCTCGCCTGCAGCACCGGGCACAGCCTCGCCGGCACAGTCCGATTCATGAGGCGGTGGCGGCGCGCGCTCGTCATCTTCGTCAGGCTATCGCCGTTCGCCATCGCGTTTCTGAGAGACCGCCGTCGCTTCGTGTTCTTCGGCCGGCCCGCGCGTCGCACAGTCGAACGGCACGCCATGCGAGCCGAACGCCTGACCGCCACTATCGCCGCGCTCGGTCCCACGTTCATAAAACTCGCGCAGGTCTTCAGTGCTCGAGCGGACATAATGCCCGAACCGTACCTGTCGAGCATCGGCCAGCTCCAGGACCGCGTGCCAGCCGACCCGTTCTCCGAGATCGAGCGCGTGATCATCGACGAACTCGGCGCGCCGCCCGCCGAACTCTTCGAGTCGTTCGACCCCGTACCTGTCGCGGCGGCAAGCCTGGGCCAGGTCCACCGCGCCACGCTCGATGGCCGCGCTGTCGCCGTCAAGGTGCTCAGGCCGCACGTCGAAGCAACGGTCGCCATCGATCTGGACATCTCGTTCCGTCTGCTGTTCCTCCTCAACGTCACGTTCCGCAATCATCACATCCGCGCCCTGACTTCGGCGGTGCGCGAGTTCAGCGTTCGCGTGCGCGAGGAGATGGATTTCCGGCTGGAAGCCGCGCACATGGCGCGCTTCCACAGGCATTTCGACCACGACCGGAGGGTGCGGGCGCCAACGGTCGTCGAGTCGCTCATCCGACGCCGTGTCCTGGTCATGGAATGGATCGATGGCGACAAGGTCGATCAGCTCCAGGGCCGCTTCGACAGGGGCGACCTCGATCCGCGAACACTGATGGAGACGCTATCGGAGACGTACCTCCGAATGATGCTCGTCGATGGGTTCATGCACGCCGATCCGCACCCGGGCAACATCCTGGTGGCGGCCGATGGCACGGTCATCTTCCTCGACTGGGGCATGGTCGTCCAGATGGACCGCTCGTTACGCGACAACATTCTGCGCACCGCCCTGGCCGCGGGCCGCAACGACCTCGACGGAATGGTCAACGGCATGTACGCGCTGGGCATGATCGACCCGGCGATTTCACGATCGGAGATCCGCGACGCCGCGGCCGAGATTCTCGAGATCGTCGCTCACGTCCGCGAACTCGGCGTGCGTCGCGTGCAGGAGATGGTACAGCAGATCATGGACACGTTCTACACGTGGCCGCTCATACTGCCTCGCGAACTCGTCTACTTCTTCCGCGCGGCCGCGCTGCTCGAAGGCATCGGACTACGCTACGATCCGGCCTTCAACGGCCTCGAGTCCGTACGGCCAGTCATCAAGCGCATGCGCAGCGAGCTGCTGCTGGCGACCGCCCGCCAGCCGCGCGAAATCGCGCTCGGCGTCATGGACGAGATCCGGACCGGCTTCGCTTCGATCCGCGACATTGTAGCACGCGCTGAACGCGAGGAGTTCCGCGTCCGTATTCATCCAAGGGACGTGCTTCGAGCCGAACGGTTCCTCCAGCTCCAGGTCCGCCGTATCCTGCTCAGCGTGTTCGCACTGACCATTGCGATGATCACCGCCATTACGTATCTGGCCGTACGCAACCCCTGGCTGCTCGGTGTCGGTCTCGTCTTCTCGTTCGGCACGTTCCTCATCGTGCTCGTCCTGCCGACGCATCTACTCGAGAATCCGGTACGGCATGCCCGCGGCATACGGTCCGATTGAAGGCGACACGGCCAGGTCCGGCCTGGCGGCGGCGCGTTGACAGTCCACGAGCACGCCCGGCATCTTGACGCGATGAATGAAGCGATGTCGCCCTCCGCACATGTGGCAGAGCTTGTCGAAGGGCTCCTTGCCGGCCGCCGTATTGCGCTCGCCCGCGCCATTTCGGCCGTTGAAGACCAGGATCCCGGGTTCCGCGAACTGCTTCACGCCGTCCACGAGAGGGCGGGTCGTGCGCAGAGGATCGGCGTGACCGGCCCGCCGGGGGCGGGCAAGTCGACACTCGTCGCGGCGCTCATCGCCCACTATCGCGGCCGGGCCCAGAGCATTGGCGTCGTAGCGGTGGATCCGACATCACCGTTCACAGGTGGCGCACTGCTGGGCGACCGCATTCGCATGAACGATGTCGCCCTCGACGACGGCGTCTTCATCCGGTCCATGGCCACGCGTGGCTCCGCCGGTGGACTTGCGCTCACCACCGAGGAAGTCGCCGACGTCATGGACGCGTACGGCTTCGACCGCATCATCATCGAGACCGTCGGCGTCGGTCAGACCGAACTCGGCATTGCCGCCGCCGCGGATACCACTGCCGTAGTGCTCGTCCCGGAGTCCGGCGATGGCATCCAGGCGATGAAGGCCGGTCTCATGGAGGTGTCCGATCTCTTCGTCATCAACAAGGCGGACCGGCCCGGCGCCGATCGCATGGCCCGCGAGATCTCCATGATGCTGCACCTGCGCACCGGCAATTTCATGCGCAACCTGCCGGCCCACCACGGCGTCGACCTGAGTCGCGCAGGGGACAGCGAGCGGAAGGCGCGGGCCCGCGCTCGGCCTGAGCCTGAATCCGGGGCTCAGCCCGTCTGGGAGATCCCGGTTCTGCAGACAGTCGCCGAGGCGCAGCAGGGCATCGATGCGCTGGTGGCGGCACTCGATGCACACTTCGAGTGGCTTGTGTCCAGCGGACAGAGGGAACGGCGTCGTACCGAGCGCTGGACAGAGCGAGTCCGCGAAGTTGCCAACCGCTCGATCGGGCGCACCGTGTGGCGCAGCCGCGGTGGGGACGAAATGCTCGCGAAAGCGGCTGCCTCGCCGGACGCGACCGCACGATCGCCGTACCAGGTGGCGGCCACGATCGTTGCGGCGACCCTGGGCGAAGACGTGCCCGTTGCGCGATACCAGTCGACCGGCCGATCCTGAGGAACGGCGCCATCCATCGAATCCGATCGTGCCCAGCCGGGTAGTCAAGAATTGCGGCGAGTGCATGTCGCCGCGCGGTATGACCAGTGGACGGTGAGTCATGGGTGTCTTGAACACGGATACGACAACGGGTACGCCATCGGCGGACGCCGCGCACCGCATCGAGCAGCAGCAACGCGAGATCGAGCGGCTGCGCGCCAGACTGGCCGCGTGGGAAGCGGACTTCGATCGCCAGCCACGCCGGCTGGCCGAGTACGCATCCGTGTCGGGTGCCCCGGTCGAACCAATGTACACGCCCGCCGACCTCGAGCCGGGCTGGGACCACCTCGAGAAACTCGGCCTGCCCGGCGAGTTCCCGTTCACGCGCGGTCCGTACACATCGATGTACCGCACCCGGCTCTGGACCATGCGCCAGTTCGCGGGCTTCGGAACCGCGGAAGAGACGAACCATCGGTACAAGTACCTGCTCGACCACGGCCAGACGGGTCTGAGCGTCGCGTTCGACTTTCCGACACTCATGGGCTACGACTCCGACCATCCTCGTTCGCTGGGCGAGGTCGGCAAGTGCGGCGTCGCCATTTCGAGTCTTGCCGACATGGAAACACTGTTCGACGGTATTCCGCTCGACCAGGTGTCCGTCTCCATGACGATCAACGGTCCCGCGATCATGCTGTTCTGCTTCTATGTCGTGGCTGCCGAGAAGCAGGGCGTGCCACCGGAGAAGCTGCGTGGTACGGTACAGAACGACATCCTGAAGGAGTACATGGCGCAGCACGCCTGGATCTATCCGGTCGAGCCGGCCATCGAGTTGATTGTCGACATGTTCGACTGGACGTCCCGCCACGCGACCCGGTACAACCCGGTGTCGATCAGCGGCTACCACATCCGTGAGGCCGGCGCCACTGCCGCACAGGAGCTGGCATTCACTCTGCGCAACGGTTTCGAATACGTCGAGCGAGGCATCGCGCGCGGTCTCGATGTCGACGCGTTCGCGCCGCGACTCTCGTTCTTCTTCGATGTCCACAACGACTTTTTCGAGGAAATCGCGAAGTTCCGCGCTGCCCGTCGCATCTGGGCTCGCCGGATGCGCGACGTCCACGGCGCCAGGGACGAAGCATCGTGGCGCCTGCGGACCCACGCGCAGACGGCCGGCGTCACGCTCGTCGCGAAGCAGCCGGAGAACAACATCGTCCGTGTGGCCTATCAGGCGATGGCCGCCGTCCTCGGCGGAACGCAGTCGCTGCACACGAACTCGATGGACGAGACACTCGCTCTGCCGACCGAGAAGTCCGTGCGCATCGCGCTGCGAACGCAGCAGGTCCTGGCCACCGAGACCGGCGTACCCAACACCATCGATCCGCTGGCCGGCTCATACTACCTCGAAGCCCTGACCGACCGCCTCGAACGGGAAGCCGAAGCGATCTTCGAGGAGATCGATCGGTTCGGCGGCGTCGTGCAGGGCATCCAGAACGGCTACTTCCAGCGTGAGATCGCGCTCAGCGCACAGCGCCAGCAGATGGCCGTCGAGACCGGTCAGCAGGTCGTCGTCGGCGTCAACGCATTCACGGAGGGCAACGACGACTCTCACATCGAGGTCCTCAGGATCGGCGATGCGCCCGAACGCAAGCAGCGCGAGCGGCTGGCTCGCCTGCGCGCGAGTCGTGATACCGCGCGTGTCGAATCCACGCTCGAAGCGCTTCGCGCCGCCGCGGACCGCGGCGAGAACGTGGTTGAACCGATGCTCGATTGCGTGCGCGCCTATTGTACTCTGTATGAGATCCGCTACGCGCTCGAACGGGTGCATGGTGCGTATCGCGAGCCGATCTTCTTCTGACCACCGGTGGAATTGAGCGACCCTCCCCAACCTGACCCTGTGCGGCCTCGCCGCACCGAGGAATCGCGATGATGCTGCAGGAAGCGGGCGCCGACGCCTCGCTGTCGCTTGCCAGCATCTTCTGGCGGCTCGGCTTCGCACTGCTGCTCGTTGCCGCCAATGGCTTTTTCGTCGCCGCCGAGTTCGCCCTCGTCGGCGCACGCAGGACCCGCATCGAGGCGATGGCGCGCACGGGCAACCGACGCGCCCGCCTGGCCGAGTCCGCGATCGACCACCTCGACCACTACATCTCGGGAACGCAACTCGGCATTACGCTCGCTTCGCTCGGCCTCGGCTGGATCGGCGAATCGACCATTGCCAGGGTCATCAGCCAGTTGTTCCAGGGTCTGCCATCGCCGTGGGATATCGTTGCGACCCATGGCATCGCCGGAACCATCGCGTTCGCGACCATCACGTTCCTTCATATCGTGCTCGGTGAACTGGCGCCGAAGTCGACGGCTCTGCTGTTTCCCGAAGCCGTCAGCATGTGGACGGCCGGTCCGCTGATCGTCTTCGCGAAGATCTTCACACCGTTCATCATTGTTCTCAACGGCACGGCCAACCTCCTGCTCCGTACGGTCGGATTGCGCACCCCGCGCGGCCACGAGCGTGTGCACCGGCCCGAGGAGATCGAGATGCTTCTCACCCAGACGTTCGAGCACGGGCTGCTGGGCGAGGAACCCGTCGAGATGATACGCGGCGTGTTCCATCTGTCGGATACGACCGCGTCCGAAGTCATGACGCCACGGACCGAGGTGCTCGCCCTGCACATCGACACAGGTCTCGAACAGGCGGCCGAGATCATCCTCAGCGAAGGTCACTCACGCTATCCCGTGTATCGCGAATCCATGGATGACATTGCCGGAGTCGTCCTTGCGCGGGACGTGTGGAAGGCGTTGCGAGAGGAAGCGACATCACTGGCGGAGATCGTGCGCGACGTGCCCTTCGTGCCCGACACCAAGAGCGTCGAGCAGTTGCTGCGCGACATGCAGGCCGCGCAGACACACATTGCGATCGTGATCGATGAGTTCGGCGGCACGGCGGGCATCGTCACGATCGAGGATCTGGTCGAGGAGATCGTCGGCGAGATCGAGGATGAACTGGACATCGCCGAACCCGAGTTCGAGGTGGCTGACGGCCGCATCGAGTTTCCGGGCCGGACGTCGATCGATGAAGTCAACGAACGCTACGGTCTGACAATGCCGGACGTGGATTACACGACTGTTGGCGGCTTCGTTCTCGGCCGGCTCGGCCGTATCGCGCGTGTCGGCGACGAAGTCACGATGAACGGTGGCATCCTGCGCGTCGTTGCCATGAAGGGTCGCCGCATCGAGCGGCTCGCGCTCACCCTCGAGCGGGAGCCCGGCCAGCTCGCGCCCGAGGTGTCGTGAGCCTCCAGACCGCGGACGGCGAGCCGTGGTGGCGAAACTACTTCGACGACGACTGGTTCCGGCTCCACGAGCCGCTGTTCCCCGAGGAGCTGAGCCGGCGTGAAGTGGCCGGCATGGTCGAACTGCTCGGACTGCCGTCCGGCGCTAGAGTGCTCGACTCGCCCTGCGGCTGGGGCCGTCACACCGTTCTGTTTCGCGATGCGGGCTATGACGCATGGGGCGCCGACCTGTCGCACGACCTGTTGAGCCGTGTTTCGCCGCCGGCCAGTGCACTCGCCCGCGGCCGCCGTCCATCACCGTCGCCTCGCCGTTCCGGCGGCCGTTCCAGCGGCCGTGCACCGGGGCCGGCCTCGGACATCAGGCAACTGCCGTTCGCGGACCACACGTTCGACGCGGTCATCAACGCCTTCACGAGTCTCGGCCTGTTCGACGACGACCGCGACGACCTCCGCGCGCTGCGCGAAGCCAGACGCGTTCTACGGCCGGGCGGCAGCTTTCTCCTCGAATCGATGCACCGCGATGACGTGGTGGCCGCTTATGCGGAACGCGATCACTGGACGCTGCCCGACGGTACTCGCATCGACGCAGAACGCCGGTTCGATCCGGTGGCGGGCGTCAGTCATGAAACCTGGCGCTGGCGCAACAGCGACCGGAACGGCGTCAAGCGACATTCGCTGCGGCTGCGGACCGCGACGGAAATCGCGGGCCTGCTCCGGCGGGCGGGGTTCCGCCGTGTCGAATGGTACGGCGGCTGGGCCGGCGAGCCGTTCACGCACCGTTCGCCGAACCTGATCGCGGTAGCGCGAACGGGGCGCGCTCGCTTGCGAGACCCTGCCGCGCGGCGGTAACGTCCAATGCGCACGGGAAGCAGTTCCGCGCGCCGTCCCGCGACAGACAGCGCCAATCATGAGCGAGAAGAAGATCCGCGTCCTCGTGGCGAAGCCCGGTCTCGATGGGCACGACCGGGGCGCCAAGATCATAGCCAGTGCGTTTCGTGATGCCGGCTTCGAGGTGATCTACACCGGCCTGCACCAGACGCCCGAGATGATCGTGAGTGCCGCCGTACAGGAAGACGTCGACGTTGTCGCCCTCTCGATCCTGTCCGGTGCGCACATGACGCTCTTTCCACGCGTGCTCGAACTGCTCCGCTCCGAGGGCATGGACAATGTGCTCGTGATCGGCGGTGGCATCATCCCCGACGAGGACATCATCGCCCTCGAATCGGCCGGCGTCACGAAGCTGTTCGGTCCCGGCACGCCGACCATCGCGCCGATCGATTTCGTGCGTGACCACTTCGAGCGGCAGGGCCGCGCGCCGGCGGCGTCGCCACCCGCCGGAAGCTAGCACACCGAACCGATGCACCTGAAGAAACTCACGGCGGAGTTGCGAGAGCTGGAACAGCGGCTCGTGCTCGGTGGCGGGCCCGCGAAGATCGAGCGTCAGCACGCACAGGGGAAGCTGACTGCACGGGAACGCATCGAGCGCCTGCTCGATGATGGGCAGTTTTTCCTCGAGATCGGCCTGCTCGTTGCCTGGGATCAGTACGACGGCCAGGCGCCCGCCGCCGGCGTGGTCACGGGTGTCGGCCTCGTACATGGCCGGCCCGTCGTCGTCATCGCGAACGATGCAACCGTCAAGGCCGGCTCATGGTGGCCCGAGACGATTCGCAAGATGCTGCGCGCGCAGGAAATCGCCATGCGTTGCCGCGTGCCCATCGTCTATCTCGTCGATTCGGCAGGCGTCAACCTGCCGTACCAGGGCGGTGTGTTCCCCGGTCAGTACGGCGCCGCGCGCATCTTCTACTACAACTCGATCATGCGTCGGTACCTGCGCGTGCCGCAGATCGCCGCCGTCATGGGCCCGTGCATTGCCGGCGGCGCGTACCTGCCCGCGCTCTCCGATGTGATCCTGATGGTCGAGGGCACGAGCTTCATGGGCCTGGGCGGGCCCAACCTCGTGAAAGGCGCAACCGGCCAGATCGTCGACGCGGAGGAACTGGGTGGCGCATGGACGCACACCGCGCTGAGCGGTGTCGCCCACTATCGCGCGGCTGACGACGACGCGTGCATTGTCCGGATCCGCGAACTCGTAGCCGAACTGCCGGACCCGCCGCAGCCGTCGGTACGCGCCCAGCCGCGCGAGCCCGGCCGGCCCATCACGGACATCTACGACATCATGCCGGACGACCATCGTCAGCCCTACGACATGCCCGGTCTGCTGGCGGCACTGCTCGATGACGGGCACTTCGACGAGTTCCAGGCCGACTACGCACCCGAGATCATCTGCGGCACCGGTCGTATCGATGGCTTCGCCGTCGGCATCATCGCCAACGCGCGCGGCATGCTCAAGGATCCGCACGGCGGACCGCCGAAGTTCGGCGGCATCATCTACACGGACAGCGCCGAGAAGACTGCCTACTTCATCGAGACCGTCAATCGCCACCGTACTCCGCTCCTGTTCATACAGGACGTCAGCGGCTTCATGGTCGGTACCGAGGCCGAACACTCCGGCATCATTCGCGCGGGCGCGCGATTCGTCGAGGCCATGGCCACCGCGACCGTGCCCAAGCTCGTGCTGACGCTCAATCACGCGTCGGGCGCCGGCTACTACGCGATGGCGGGGCAGGGCTTCGATCCCGACTTCATTTTCACATGGCCGACCGGTCGCATGGGTGTGATGGAGGGCGAGAGCGCGGTCATGGCGCTGTTCGGTCCGCAGCTCGACGAACTCAAGCAGAAGAGACAGGCGCCCGACGCCGAACTGCAGCGCAAGCTGGATTCCGTGCGCGCCGACTACGACCGGCAACTCGATGCACGATTCGCGGCGGCACGTGGCTTCGTCGATACCGTGCTCGCGCCCGAAGACACGCGTACCGCACTTTCGCTCGCGCTGCGCACCTCGCTCAACGGTCCCGGTCCGCACCTCGGCCCGTTCGGCGCGCTGCCGGATATTCCATGAGCATCGCGCCCGCTCCCGCGAGGCCGCGACCCGATGGGACGCACAGAGAATGAAGAACACGATTCGCGTGGCTTCCGGACAGGGCTTCTGGGGCGATCTGCTCAGCGCCCCCGTCGATCAGGTCCGGAACGGTCCGATCGATTTTCTGATGCTCGACTACCTGGCCGAAGTCACGATGTCGATCATGCAGAAGCAGCGGGCGAGGGATCCTTCACAGGGCTATGCGCGCGACTTTGTTCCGCTCATGGCCGAGATCCTGCCCGACTGCGCACGCAACGGGATCCGCGTCGTCGCGAATGCCGGCGGTGTAAATCCCGAAGCGTGCGCACAGCGAGTTCTCGACGAGGCGCGCAAGGCCGGCCTTGCCCGCAACGTCTTCGTCGGTGTCGTAACCGGCGATGACATACTCGACAGGCTGCCCGACCTCATTGCCCGCGGCCACACGCTCGACAACATGGACGACGGACGATCGCTCGAGGATGTGATCGACCGTGTACAGAGTGCCAACGCGTACATCGGCGCGAAGCCGATCGTCGATGCGCTTGACCTCGGCGCGACCGTCGTCATCACCGGCCGCTCCACCGATACCGCACTCACCTACGCTCCCATGATGCACGCGTTCGGCTGGGCGCCCGACGACTGGGACCGCCTTGCCGCCGGCGTCGTGGCCGGACACATCAACGAGTGCGGTGCGCAATGTACCGGCGGCAACTCGCTCGTCGGCTGGCCGGACGTCCCGAGTCTCGAGACCGTCGGGTTCCCGATCATCGAAGCGTCGAGCGATGGCACGTTCGCCGTCACGAAGCATGCGGGCACGGGCGGCCGCGTCAATCGCGCAATCGTCGCCGAACAGATCCTGTACGAGCTGGGCGACCCGTCGAACTACATCACTCCCGATGTCGTCGCGGATTTTCGCACGATCCATCTCGAGGACGACGGCACGGACCGCGTCCGCGTCCACGGCGTTCGCGGCGGCCCTCGTACCGACAGGCTCAAGGTGTCGATCTCGTACAGCGCCGGCTGGAAAGCGGTCGGCACGCTCGTGTATGGCTGGCCGGATGCGGTGGCCAAAGCCCGGGAGGCGGACCGCATTGTGCGCGCAAGACTCGACCGCATGGGCCTGCTCTTCGATGAGATCCGCACCGAGTTCGTCGGCTGGAACTCGACGCACGGTCCGCTGGCGGGCGACCCGCCGCCCGATCTTCCCGAAGTCGAACTGCGCATCGGCGTGCGAGGCGAGGGTCGCGATGCCGTTGAAGCGTTCACCCGCGAGATCGCGCCGCTCGTACTCACCGGTCCGCCCACCGTCACGGGTTTCGCCGGCGGCAGGCCGCGCGTCCAGGAAATCGTCGCGTACTGGCCCGCGCTCATCGACCGGACGGAGATCGAACCGCTGCTGCGCGTGGAGGTCACACAGGCATGAAGACCGTACGACTCTACGCACTCGCGCACGCCCGGTCCGGTGACAAGGGCGACACGGTGAACGTCGGTGTGATCGCTCGCCGGCCCGAGTACTGGGATCTGCTCAGCAGCCGCCTCACCCCCGCTCGTGTCAGGCGACACTTCGGCTCGATGGTGAACGGCCGCGTCGAACGTTTCGAGCTGCCCAACCTGCACGCGCTCAACTTCCTGCTGCACGGCGCGCTCGATGGCGGCGGCACGATGTCGCTCATGACTGATGCGCAGGGCAAGACCTTCTCGACCGCCATGCTGCGCATCCGCCTGCGCATCCCGGACGAGCTGGCCGCGCTGCTCGGACCGGAGGCCGACGTTCGATGACTCACCAGGCCAGACGCGGCGCGCACGGATCGGAGGCCGACCATGACTGAGGTGTACGAGCAAATCCTCGTCGAGCACGCGGATGGTATCGCGACGCTTACGCTGAACCGGCCTGACAAACGGAACGCGCTCGATTCGTTGACCGTCGCCGAACTCAAACATGCGATCCGCGAGTGCGACGAGTCCAACGACACGCGCGTAATCGTGATCCGCGGCCAGGGCCCGGACTTCTGTGCGGGCGCCGACCTCGTCGAACTCGAACGCATCGCGCGGACAGCCGACCCGCTCGTCAATGTTGCGGACGCCGATGCGCTCGGCGAACTGTTCACGCTCATGCGCCGCGTCGGATCGCCCATCATTGCGGCCGTCCACGGCAATGCCATTGCCGGCGGCGCGGGCCTTGCCACTGCGTGCGACCTCATCATCGCAGCCGAGTCCGCGAAGTTTGGTTACCCCGAAGTGCACCTCGGCTTCGTGCCCGCCATGGTAACCGCACTGTTGCGCCGCGCGATCGGCGAGAAACGCATCTTCGAGCTGATCACGCTGGGCGAACGGTTCGGCGCGCAGCAGGCACGGGAATGGGGACTTGTCGCTCGTGTGCTGCCGGACGCGAGCTTCGATGACGACGTGCGCGCGTTCGCCGCGAACCTGGCATCGAGGTCCGCTTCCGCCCTGCGCCTCTGCAAGCGCCTGCTCTACGGTCTCGACGGGATGTCGTTCGACGACGCGATCGCGCGCGGCGCCGAGATCAACACCATCGCCCGCGCAACGGCCGA
>DATKCF010000126.1:0-3000 GCA_035513345.1 Longimicrobiales bacterium | reverse complement strand
GCGTCCGCCGCCGTCAGCAGCAGGGAGCCGAGGTCGCGCATCTCCGCCTTCAGCAGCCCGTGCGCGTTCGCCGTGTCCTCACTCTTGAACGAGTTCGTGCACACCAGCTCGGCCAGATCCTCTGTCTGGTGCGCCGGCGTCACGCGGACCGGCCGCATCTCGACCAGCGTGACGTCATGGCCCCGCTCCGCGAGCTGCCACGCCGCCTCACAGCCGGCCAGGCCGCCGCCGATTACTGTTGGGGAGCGGAGGAGCGGGTGAGCGGGGGAGCGGGTGGGCATGGCGCCTCCTACTCCGCTGGCGGGCGCCGGGATGCCTTTTTCGGCGACTTCTTCGCTGCGCTCTTCTTCGCAGTGCTCTTCTTCGCAGTGCTCTTCCTAGTCGTGGTCTTCTTCGCCGCGCCCTTCTTCACGGTGCCGCCGCTGGCCCTGCCGCGCACGTAGCCGCGCCTGCCACCGCCGTTACTCCCGCTCCCCCGCTCTCCCGCTCCCCCGCTCTCCCGCCGCGGTGTCGCGACGCCGGCGGCGTCCAGTCCTCCGTCGGCGCCCTCCGTATACTCGTGCCAGCACGCGACGCAGCGGAGGAAGTCACCGCGCGCCTTCGTGCTTTTCGCGACCATGAAGGGCGCGGCGCAGTTCGGGCACGGCTTCGCGACCGGCTCGTCCCACGACGACCAGTCGCACTCGGGGTAGCGGGTGCAGCCCCAGAACGGCTTGCCGCGGCGGGTGCGCTTCTCGCCGATCTCGCCCTGGTTGCACTGCGGACAGACCAGCCCCGGAATCGTGCGTGGCTTCGTGTACTTGCACTTCGGGTAGTTGCTGCACGCGATGAACGGGCCGAACCGGCCGTCGCGCTCGAACAGTGGTGCACTGCACTTCGGGCATAGCTCGCCAGTCGCGACGGGCTCCTTCTTCTCCTCGCCGTCGAGCGACTGCGTATACCGGCACTCGGGGTAGTCGGTGCAGCCGAGGAACCGGCCGTGCCGGTTCCAGCGGACGGCCATGGGCTTGCCGCAGTCGGGACATGGTCCGGCGTCGCCGGAGATCGTGTCACGGATGATCTCCTCACTGCGGTCCTTGCCCTCGACGAGCCGCTCCTGGAACGGACCGTAGAAGTCGGCCAGCACACGCCGCCAGTCGAGCTCGCCCTCCTCGATGCGGTCGAGCTCGGCTTCCATACCACTCGTGAAATCGACGCTGAACAGGTCGGGGAACACCTTGATCAACACCGTGGCGACGGTTTCGCCGAGCGGCGTCGGCTCGAACCGCTTCTGCTCCAGCTTCACGTACTCGCGGTCGGTGATGGTCGAGATGATCTGCGCGTAGGTCGACGGCCGGCCGATGCCGAGCCGCTCGAGCTCCTTGACCAGGCTGGCTTCCGTGAAGCGCGGCGGCGGCTGCGTGAAGTGCTGGGCCGGGTTGATCTCCTGCACCGCGCAACGGTCCTTCTCTGCCAGCTCGGGCAGCGGATCGAGATCATCGAGCGTCCTGTGGTCGCCCTCCTCGCGCGCCTCCGTGTACAGGCGTGTGAAGCCGTCGAAGACCATGATCGAGCCGGTCGACCGGAACAGGTACGTCGCCCGGCCCTCCGGCTTCAGCTCGAAGTCGGCTGTCGTCGTGTCGAAGATGGCGGGTGACATCTGCCCGCCGACGAAGCGCAGCCATATCAGCTCGTACAGGCGCAGCTGATCGCGGTCGAGATGCTTGCGCAGCTGGTCGGGCCGGCGCAGTGCGTCGGTCGGACGGATCGCCTCGTGCGCGTCCTGCGATCCCTTCTGCTGCTTGCCGCCCCAGAGCCGCGGCCCGCCGGCCGGCAGGTATTTCTCGCCGAACTTGTCACGCACCATGTCGCGCGCCGCGCCGGCCGCACTGCCGGCCACACGTGTCGAGTCGGTTCGCATGTACGTGATCAGGCCGACGGAGCCTTCCGCGCCGACGTCCATGCCTTCGTACAGCTGCTGCGCGGTGCGCATGGTCCGCTGCGCCGTGAAGCCCAGCCGCTTGGCCGCTTCCTGCTGCAGTGTGGATGTCGTGAACGGCGCGGGCGGGTTTTTCAGCCGCTGACGGCGCTTGAGCTCGGTGATGACGAACGGCATGCTGGCGACGTCGCTCAGCACGTTCGTCGCGCTCTCCTCGTTCTCGAGGCGGAACGCCTTGCCATTGATCTGGTGAAGCTTCGCTTCGAACTGACGGCCGTCCTTCTCGAGCAGCGCGGTGATCGACCAGTATTCCTCGGTGACGAACGCGCGGATCTCGACCTCGCGTTCGGTGATCAGCCGGAGCGCTACGGTCTGTACGCGGCCGGCGGACAGGCCGGGCCGGATCGGCTTCCACAGCAGCGGGCTGACCTGATAGCCGACGAGGCGGTCCAGGATCCGCCGCGCCTGCTGCGCCTCGACCTTGCGCATGTCGAGCTGCTCGGGCGCGGCGAGCGCGCGCTGAACGGAATCACGTGTGATCTCGTGGAACATGACGCGGTGGAAACGGGCAGCGCCGCCATCCTCCTCGTAGCCGAGCTGCTCGGCTACGTGCCAGGCGATGGCCTCGCCCTCGCGGTCGGGGTCAGTCGCGAGGATGATGTCGTCAACGCCCTCGGCATCACGGCGCAGCTCCATGATGATCTTGCCCTTGCCGCGGATCGTTACGTAGCGCGGCTCGAAGCCGTTCTCGACGTCGACGCCGAGCTCGCGTTCGGGCAGGTCGCGGATGTGGCCGACCGAGGCACGCACGCGGTAGTCGTCGCCGAGGTACTTGCCTATGGTCTTCGCCTTGGCCGGCGACTCCACTATGATCAGGTGCCTGGTCTTAGCCATTCAACAATGGTCCGGGCTACGTCGTCGGCCGAGCGACCGTCTACAGTGACGGTGAAGTCGGCACGCGCGTAGCGTTCAGTTCTCTGCTCCGCCAGCGCACCCAGCGCGGCCAGCGGGTCGGGGCCGTTCAACAGCGGCCGTGTCACGGGGCTACCCCGCAGGTGGCGTATCGCTTCCTCAGGATCGAT
>DATKCF010000125.1:0-71839 GCA_035513345.1 Longimicrobiales bacterium | reverse complement strand
TGGTACGACCGCCGCGATGGCGGCAGCGACGAGCATGGTAATGGCAACGAGCACGAGCGTGGCCGGATCGGTCGGCTGTACGCCGAAAAGCAGGCCCTGGAGGAGCCGCGTGCCGGCGAGCGCGACGAGCATGCCCGCCGCGAGGCCGAGAGTGGTCAAACGGAGGCCCTGGTCGGCCACGACGCCGAGGATCTCGCGGTCTGTGGCGCCCAGTGCCCGGCGAATACCGAGCTCGCGTGTGCGTTCGGCCACCGCGCACGAGAGCGTGCCGTACAACCCGATCGCACCGAGCAGGAGTGCGAGCGTCGCGAACACGCCCAGCAGCCGGAGCGTGAACCGCTGGCCAGCCAGCGAATCGCTGACCACGGAAGCCATGGTGCCGAGCGCAGTCACGGGAAGAGCCGAATCCTCCGCTTGGATGGCGGACCGCACGGCGCTCGCGAGCTGCGCCGGGTCGCCCGACGTACGGATGACGTAACTCAGCCGGCGAGGCAGGAAGTCGATCGAATTCGTCGCCTGCGCGAAAGGCGTGTACCAGCCCGCCAGCTGTTCACTGTCGAGTGTGAGGTTGCGGAAGTCGTCGAGCACGCCCACGATCGTGAGCCACGGTGCGTCGTCCAATGCCTCGACGCGGATGCGCCGACCGACCGCACTCTCGCCGGGGAAGAACGTCGACGCCAGCTTGCGGTTCACAACCGTCACGCGCGCCGAGCCCTCACGGTCCGTCGCATCGAAGAAGCGGCCTTCGATTACACGCATGCCGAGCGTCTCCGCCAGACCCGGCATCATCACGATGACCTCGCCGTTGAACGCCGGCTGGCCGGGAGCAGGGTCCGGTCTGCCCTCGACCATGAAATCCCACACGCCGTTGCTGCCGCCATCGAGTGGGAGCGCGCTCGTGGCGGATGCCGACTGCACGCCGGGCAACGCTTTCAACCGCTCGACGACACGCTCGTGGAACGACTGCACACCCGCGAGATCGGGATACGTCCCCGATGGCAACGAAACCGATGCCGTCAGTACGCCCCGTGGATCGAAGCCGGCATCGACCGACACGAGCGCGCGAAAACTCCGCACCATCAGACCCGCCGCCACGACGATCACTACCGCCAGCGCGACTTCCACCACGACCAGACCGGAGCGCACGCGGGTCCGGCTTTTGCCGTGCGTCGCTGAACGGTCGCCTTCACGCATTGCCGACTGCGGACTCGCACCCGCCGCGCGGAGCGCCGGCAACGCCCCAGACGCCAGCGCCGTCACGAAGGTCACAGCCAATGCGAACAGCGCGACAACCGGATCGGCATCGACACTGTCCGAGCGGGGTATCGAGCCCGCCGCCGCCGCGAGGATCGCCGATACACCGAAGCGCGCCAGGACCACGCCGCTCGCACCGCCCGCAAGCGCGAGCAGCGCACTCTCCGTAAGGAACTGACCGACAAGGCGACGCCTCGATCCGCCGAGCGCCGCACGCACCGCAACTTCCCGCTGCCGCGTCGTTGCACGCGCAAGCTGCATGTTCGCCACGTTCGCGCACACGATCAGCACGATCACACCGACTGCGCTCATGAGGACCAGCAACGCCAGCTTCACATCGCCGACCACATCGTCCTTCAGCGAACGGAGAAACAGAAAGTGCCCCGTGTGAATCTCCGGGTACTCCGCCTCCCACGCTGACATCATCACCACCATCTCCGCTTGCGCTTCCTCGAACGTCACGCCGGGACGCAGGCGAGCCACCGCGGAGAGCGAGTGACTCGATCTCTGGTTGGCTGCCTGATTCAGACCCTGCGGAACCCAGAGAGCCAGGTCGCGCCCCGGGAAGGAAAAGCCCGCCGGCATCACCCCGACCACTTCCACATTAAATCCGTTCAAGCGGATCATACGGCCGATGATACCAGCATCACCGCCGTAGGCACGCTGCCACAGACCATGGCTGATCATCACCACGCCGGGACCGTCCGGCACGTCCTCTTCCGCTGTAAAGCCCCGACCCAGCAACGGACTGACACCCACGACGTCGAACAGATTCGCCGTCACCGTACCACCGATCACCCGCTCGGCTTCGCCACCCTCGGGCTGCAGCGTCACCCCCAGTGTGCCCATCGCCGCTACATCCACCATCGAACGGTTGTTCTCTCGATAGTCGAAGTATTCCGGCGCCGACAACGGGAACTGAGGGAAGTCGAACCCGCTCTCCGGCAGGAATCGGCCGTACACCGACACGAGACGATCCGAGTCCGGGAACGGCAGCGGGTCGAGCAGCACCGCCTTCACAACGCTGAACACAGCCGTCGCCGCGCCGATCCCGAGCGCTATTGTCAGCACCGCCACGAACGACGGACCCGGGGAACGCCGCATTACCCGGACCGACCACACCACGTCCCGCACCAAATCCTCGAGCCACCGCGTTCCACGCGCATCCCGGGTCTCTTCCATGAACCGATCCTCGCCTCCGAATTCGAGCCGCGCCCGCCGCTCCGCTTCCGCCCGGCCCATGCCCCGACGCATGTTCGCCGCCGTCTCCTCCTCCACATGGAAGCGCATCTCTTCCGCCGCCTCCTCATCCATCGCGCGTCGCCGCAACAACGACCGCAGCAGCTCCCCGACCCCCCGCAGGTTCGCCATGAATCAGACCTCCCCCGCCGCGAACCGCAGGATTCGGTTCACCGCGCCAGACGCCTCAGCCCACTGCTCCGACTCCGCAACCAGTTGCCTCCGCCCTGCCGGCGTCAATTCGTAGTACCTCGCCCGCCGCTTGTTCTCCGTCACCCTCCACGCCGACCCGATCCACCCTTTCCGCTTCATCCGCTGCAACGCCGGATACAACGAACCCTGGTTCACGTCGAACACCCCTCGCGACATGCCCCGGATCCGCTGCGAAATGCCCCACCCGTGCATCGCCTCCAGGCTGAGCGTCTTCAGTACCAGCATCTCGAGCGTCCCCTGCAGCAGATCGCTCCGGCCTCGATCGGTCACGCCCCGCTCCTGCTCCTGTTGGCTGTCTACAGTCAGGCGGGATATTACTGTAGACCATCTGAAGAAGCAATACCAGCGATGGGGACGGGTCGGGGACTGGAAAGAGAAAGGGCAGACGGCTGCCCACCGGTGTACCTTTCCTGGCAGTCGAATCTCTAACCGCATTCGCGGGCGAACACGAACGACGGACCGACACGGAGGCGACGAGACCGATGGACGAGACACAGGAGACGAAGGACCAGGTGTTCACGGCGCCGTACCTACTGGCTACGGCAGTGTTCCTGTTCGCGCTGGCGATCGTCGAGAAGGGATTGAATCTGATCGGCGCCCGGATACCGATCCTCGATGTGTTTCCTCGCCAGCTCCTCGAGTGGGCGATATTCCTGCTGATTCTCGATATCGCGCTGCTGCTGCGGCAGATGGTCGAGAACCGGCTGTGAACTCGCGGGGTCCGTGGCTCGGGCACGGGGGCGACAGCTTTCCAGCGCGGGTTCCGAATTGCATAATCAGGAATCACGAACGGTGGACGGGACGGTTTGGCTGTCCGGAGCGCGTGCGGCAGGCGTGGCATCCGTCGACACGCAGGAGTGGCATCATGAGAATCCGATCGATCCTTCCGATGCTCGTGCTGGGCACTGCGGCATGCGCGGGGACGAGTCCCCCGCCTCAGGCCCCGCAGCCACAGGCATCGGCGCCGCCGCTCAGTGCGGAGGCCATCGAGGCCGGTATTCGGACCGGCGGCATGAGGAACGAGCCGTACAGTCGGGCGGACGTCGAGTTCATGACGGGCATGATCGCACACCATGCGCAGGCGGTCGTGATGGCGGGCTGGGCACCGTCGCACGGTGCGAGCGACGGGCTTCAGCGGTACTGCGAGCGGATCGTGGTGGGGCAGCGTGACGAGATCGCGCTTGCGATGGACTGGCTGAGCGAGCGAGGCGAGACGGTGCCGGATCCGGCAATGGCGGCGCACGGCCATGCGATGCCGGGCATGGATCATGGCATGCTGATGCCGGGGATGCTGACGGCGGCGCAGATGGCGGAACTGGATGCGGCTCGCGGTATCGAGTTCGACCGGCTGTTCCTGCAGTACATGATCATGCATCACGAGGGCGCGCTGGCGATGGTCGATGAGTTGTTCAAGTCGTACGGCGCGGCGCAGGACGAGTTCATTTTCAAGTTCGCCAATGACGTGTTCGCGGATCAGTCGTCGGAGATCACGCGGATGCAGGCGATGCTGGACGCGCTGTCCAGCGGCGGTTGAGGCCGGGTCCGGCACGGATCGTCGCCGCGACGATGTCGCCTTCGATCGGTCCGTAACCCGCACGCATGGTACACGAAACTTCCAGGGAGTGCGCGACATGAATCTCGAACCGACACGCGGCCCGGCCGGTGGGCGCTGGGCTGTGGCATCCCTGCTCACCGTGGCGGCGGCGGTTACGCTGTACGCGTGCGCATCGTCCTCGACATCGTCGATGGCGTCGGGTGGCGCCACAATGGCGGGCGACATGTCGACCACGCCGCCGAGTCCGGATCCGCGCATCGGGCTGCGGCCCGGGCGTATCGACTCGACCGGCGTGATTCTCGAGCACGCCGAAGAGACATCATGGAACTTGAACCTGGTGTCGAACACGCTGTCGCCGCAGGGTTTCGCGGGTGTGACGAACTCGGACCTCGCGTTCACCGGCAACTACGTCGTCCAGGGCAACTACAACGGCTACCAGGTCTGGGACGTGTCGAATCCGGCGCGTCCGACCGTGAGGACGGCATACCTTTGTCCCGCATCGCAGAGCGACGTGTCGGTCTACGGCAACCTGCTGTTCGTTTCGGGCGAAGGCCAGACCGGCCGGCTCGACTGTGGAACGCAGGGCGTACCGGACACGGTCAGCCATCATCGACTGCGCGGCATCCGGATCTTCGATGCGACCGACATCGGCAATCCGAGATACGTCGCGAACGTGCAGACCTGCCGCGGCTCGCACACGCACACGGTCGTGAGTGATCCGGACGATCCGGCCAACGTCTACATCTACGTGTCGGGTAGGTCGAGTGTCCGTTCACCAAGCGAGCTGCCCGGTTGTCTCGATGCGCCGATCGACGATCCGAACACCGCGCGGTTCCGGCTCGAGGTAATACGCGTTCCGCTCGCGGATCCGACGCAGGCCGCGATCGTGAGTTCGCCGCGCGTGTTCGACGACCTCGTTGCGCCGCCCAGAAACGCCGCGCGTGATTCGCTGTCCGGCCGCGGCCGTGGCCAGGGACGTGGTGGCGCGGGCGGCGTGCGTATTGCCCAGCCCGGCGGCGGTGCACGCGGCGGCGGCCCCAACCAGTGCCACGACATCACCGTCTATCCGGCGATCGGACTGGCGGGCGGCGCCTGCGGCGGCTACGGCCTGCTGCTCGACATCACCGATGTCACGAATCCTCGTCGTGTCTTCGCCGCGGCGGACTCGAATTTCTCGTTCTGGCACTCGGCCACGTTCAGCAATGACGGCTCGAAGGTCCTGTTCACCGACGAGTGGGGTGGCGGTTCCGCACCACGCTGTCGTGTGAGCGATCGATACGAGTGGGGCGCGAACGCGATCTTCGCGATCCGCGGTCGCGAACTGGATTTCCGCAGCTATTACAAGATGCCGGCCGCGCAGACGGATCAGGAAAACTGCGTCGCGCACAACGGCTCGCTCATTCCGATTCCGGGCCGCGACGTCATGGTGCAGGGCTGGTACCAGGGTGGCATCTCGATCTTCGACTGGACCGACGCGGACAATCCGTTCGAGATCGCGTTCCACGATCGCGGCCCGTTCGATGCCGATCGGCTCGTCAGCGCGGGCTCGTGGTCCGTGTACTGGTACAACGGCTACATCTACAGCTCGGAGATGAAGCGTGGACTGGACGTGTTCGAGCTGCCGCCGAGCGGGTTTCTCACGCAGAACGAGATCGATGCCGCGAAGACCGTCGTCTGGCGCGAGCTGAACGCGCAGGAGCAGCCGCAGATCGTGTGGCCGCCCAGCTTCCCGCTCGCCCGCGCCTACGTGGATCAGCTCGCGCGGTCGAGAGGCATGGCGACGGACCGGATCGCCGCGGTCCGCGTCGCTCTGGCCAGCGCCGAGCGCATTTCCGGCCAGCAGCGCAGAAGCGCACTGACACAACTCGCGGCCTCACTCGGCGATGACGCGCAGCGGTCCGCCGATCGGCCGAAGGTCGACCTGCTGATTGGCGCGGTTCACGATCTGGCGAACGCACGCTGATGTTGATCGGAGTCTGCTTCGGAAGCGCCCGCCGCGAATCGAGGACTCGCGGCGGGCGCTTCGGCTTGTGCGCGGCCGGATCTCCCCACTCGGTCGAACCGCGTCCATCCAGACGTGGCGGGAATCCGTTCAAATCGAATGTTGATCCTCGCCCCGCCGCGTGCGTGAACCCCCCGACCGGCGTAGTGGCTACGGACTTGTTTCACGCAGCGGACGCCGGGGGTGCTGAGGACGCCGGGACGGTGGCGGAACCTGATCCGTCCACGCGCCACGAACCCTGCCCCACAATCCGTTCAAACAAATGATCAGTTGTCGTCACCCGCGTATCTGCTCCCACAGCGTCCCCTGCGTGACACACCCCGCCGGAAAGCAGGCAATACGCTAAAAACAAACGGCTTCCGCCCGGACGGCCCGGCCTCAGTTCGTTCGGAACGGAACGGAGGCTTCGACGTCCGCCCAGCGCAGCCGCAGGATTCCGCCATTGGCTGTCGGCTCGACGATGATCGTGAACGTCTCGGCCGGTTCGTCGAGCACTCGAGACGACATGGCAACCCGGCCGACGTCCCTCGCCGGGTCGCGAGCCAGACCGCTCATCCCGGTCTGCCGGTTGAAGATCAGCGTCCACTCACGGCCGTCACGCCGTGTGAACAGCGAGTACGTGCCCGGCTCGAGTCGGACATCGCTGAAGCTCAACGCGCGGTCCGTCTCCAGAGTCGACGCGTTGTTCGCGCCGGTCCGCCAGACCTCGCCTGACGGCACGAGCATGTCGAGCGATCGGCCGCGCAGAGATGGACGGCTGTACTCGACCACGATCCTCGCCCCGCCGACCGACGCGCGGACACTGTCGAGCGGTGACAGCGACCCCATTGGCCGGCCCGCCTCGTCCCGCGCGGCGAACGCGGTCGCAATGGCGTCAATGTCGAGCCACGCGACGCGCTCGGCCGAGATCCGGCCGTCATCGATCGCGTACCGGAGCATCCGGCCCATCGCGTCGACTTCCGCCGAAGCCGCCTGGCCGAACTGGTCGCTGAATCGCCAGGAGCCCGCATCGGCTCGCCGCATCTCGATAGGCATGGGCGCCTGTCCCGCCGCGACACTGATCGTCGCCGCCCCCTGCCCGCTCGCGACCGCCCGCAACAGCACCAGCTCCCACGGAACGTAGAAGCCATTGACGATCGGGATCGCGCCACCCGCCACGGTCTGCTCCCTCATCTCCCCTGTCGCACCGCCCGTCGCGAAACGCGTGACCGAACCATCCTGGCCGAGCCATAGCGTCAGCCGACGCACCGTCGTGCGCGGCGTGCGAGTCACCGATATCGCGTCGATGCGGTCGCCGGCACGAACATATCGCTCGACCGCAGTCGTGTCCTGACCGAGCCGCACGATGAACGCCGCGCTGTCCGCCGCCTGCGCCACCGCCGGCGCCGCACCGCACAACAGCACCGAAACACCTGCAAGACCGGTCGCGAGCATTCGGATCATGGGATTCACTCCTGATGGCCGTGGGTTGTTCAGCACCGAACGTACGGTTGCACCGCGGCCGCCGCAAAATCCCCGGGGCGGACTCCAGGCGGGTATCCCATTCCCTACAGGCATTCGGCACTTTCCGTCACCCGGGTGCCGGACTCCTGACAGCCCACCCGCCTGGAGAACAGGGTCCTGAACGGGACGTGAATTCTCATCCATTCCTGCGAGCCCGCTGGCGAATGCGTTCGCACCCATACCGTTGCCCGGCCGCCCGCCAGGCCTATCTTTCGAAACCATGAAAGCAGCAAGCGGCCGCGGCCACCAACTTTCGGCCGACAAGAATCTCGACGTGACGGACGTGCGACTGGTCGGCGGTGCCGGCCGGCCTCGCGTGATCGTCGATTTCGAGGTCGATGACGACGACACGCTCATGATCGTCGTGCGCAACATCGGTGATCTGCCTGCGACGCGCGTACGCGTTCGCTTCAAACCGACGTTCCGCGGGATGGGCGGCCAGGTCGAGATCCCCGGGCTGGCGCTGTTCCACCGGCTCGCTTTCCTCGCGCCCGGTCGGTCGATCCGGGCACTGGTCGATCCGGTCGCACGGTACCTGGGCCGCTCCGAGCCCGAGGAACCGCGCGTCATTCTGGCGAACATCCGGTACGTCGGTCCGCACGGCCGGAGGTACCGCAGCCGCATCCGACACGACCTGGGTATATGGGAAGACCTGCCGCGAAAGGCGAACAATGGCGACCGCACGTGAGAGGCCGTATGTAAACGGCAACTTCCTTGTC
Source organism: Longimicrobiales bacterium (assembly GCA_035513345.1). Lineage (GTDB taxonomy): Bacteria > Gemmatimonadota > Gemmatimonadetes > Longimicrobiales > RSA9 > DATKCF01. The sequence goes on along the minus strand of DATKCF010000125.1, from coordinate 63,354 downwards.
GACCTCGGCACGGGCGACACCGAGTCCGTACGGGCCGGCTTCAACCAGGTCATCCTTCCCGAAGCCGTGATCGATACGATCGAGTATCGCAACGGCAACGAGAAGACCAACGAACCGCGCAAGCTCAGCGGCTCCGTATCCTACTCCAACCTCGTGCTGCGGCGGGGCCTGATCGGCGAACTCGACCTGTACGAGTGGTGGAACCAGGCCCGCAACGGCGACCCGGACGCCCGCCGGACGGTAACAGTCAGCCTTCTCTCCGAGGACCGCACCGAGGTCGTATGGCGGTGGAAGTGCACCAATGCCCTGCCCACCAGGTACACGACGTCCGACCTGAACGCCGAAGGCACCGACGTCGCCATCGAGACGATCGAGATCTCGTTCGAGCGATTGGAAATCGACTAGTGGTTCGTCACCGAAGTGTGTTGAGCATCGAGAGCGCCGGGGCGCCCGCAGGGCAAGGCGGGACGACGAAGGAATAGCAGCGCTATTTCGAGGAGGCGCAACGCAGCCATGCGGGATGTCGCGGCGCTCGAATGCCAACAGACTTCGGTGACGAGCCACCAGGTCGCTCTGAAGCCGTGTCGCCCCGCAAACGTATTGTCATATGGTGCGCGAGGCTGCACCCGGACCATTCGCACGGGGACGAAGGAGATCCTGAGTGACTGACCACAATCCGACACCGCTTCCGCTGCCTGAAGCAGAAGCTACTCACCGGAGTGTTCCGGATCTGACCAGCCTCGACGAAAAGAGGCCGGCCGTCTGCCCGAACTGTGATGCACCGACAGCGCTCGGTTCGCGCTTCTGCCCGTCATGCCGGACCTTCATCGCGAAACCGTGGGTGGGCCAACTCGCGCCCGCGAAACGCCGACTCGTGGCGGCGTGGCTCGATAGCACGTTCAAGGATGGCGGCATCTTCGGCGCCGCGTTCTGGATAATGATCCTGCCGCGAGGCGCCGCGCTCACGGCGATCGGCATCATGTCGTCGTTGTATGCCATATCCGCGCTGTACCTCTGGACGAAGGGCACGACGCCGGCCAAACGGATGCTCCGGATGACCGTCATCACCGAAGATGGCGAACCCGCCGGCTTCTTCCGGATGGCGTTCCGCGAGACGATCGGCAAATGGTGCTCGACGGTCGTGTTCGGGCTCGGCCTGCTCGCCGTTACGACTCATCCCGAGAAGCGCGGCTGGCATGACAGGATGTTCGACACATGGGTCGTCCTCGACGATGAGCCCTGACGGTGGAGCGGATAGTGTTCTGAGGGAAGGCGTCCCGCTCGCCGTACGCCAGCAACGCGCTGTGCGGGCTCAGGCCGGGCCGCTGGCTGTTCAGCGTTCCTTCACTTCTCCGGAGCGTCCGCGTTGCGCACTATGGCGTAGAAATCCGGATCCAGTGCGAACGGATCTGCGGCCGTGAGATTCGCCTCAACGGTCTGCCATTGTGTGGTCGGGCGGATGAGCGTCTGCGTTCCCGGCGCGAGGGTCACGCGGACCGGCATGTCGAACCCGCTTACGACGTCCGCCCAACGGTAGGAAAGGCGGGCCCCTTCCAACCGGTATTCGAGCACCGGAATCGTTGTAGTGCGCAGGTACTGTTCGAAGAACGCGTCGAGCTTCAGGCCCGATTCGCGGGCCAGGTATGCCTCGACCTGCGCACCCGTGACCGTCTGGTGCCGGAACTCGCGATTCATGCCGCGCAGCATCTCACGCCATTTCGCATCGTCGTCCACGAGCTGACGCAACGTGTGCAGCACGTTGCCGCCCTTGTAGTACATGTCGCCCGAACCGGTGCCGTTCACGCCGTACGGTCCGACGATCGGCGCGTCGTTGTTCACTCTCGTCCGCGTGCCGATCACGTACTGCGCGCCCTTCTCCCGGTCACCGGTCAGGCATTCCGTATAGAGGTTCTCGGCATAGTTGGCAAAGCTCTCGTGCACCCACATGTCCGCGTGGTCCTTCACGGAGATGTTGTTGCCGAACCATTCGTGCGCAGTCTCGTGAACGACTATGAAATCCCACTCGAGCCCGAGCCCCGTACCGGACAGGTCCGTGCCGCGATATCCATTCTCGTAGCCGTTGCCGTACGCGACCGCGCTCTGGTGCTCCATTCCGAGGTGCGGCGTTTCGATCAGCTTGAATCCATCCTCATACCACGGATACGGCCCAAACCAGTGCTCGAAGCATCGAAGCGTCGTGCGAGCCTGCGTCCACTGCGAGCGGGCCCTGTCCAGGTTCACCTCGAGCGGCCAGAAGTCCAGCGTCAGCGGCCCCGCCTCGCCTTCGAAGGTCTCGCTCCAGTGGGCGTAACTGCCCGCGTTCACCGTGATGTTGTAGTTGTTGATCGGATTCACGACGAACCACTCCCACGTCGTCGTGCCATCCATGTTCCGTTGCATGCTGCGCAGGCGGCCGTTCGACACGTTGGTCATGCGATCGGGCACGGTAATGGCCACGCGCTGGCTGTCGGGCTCATCGGCCAGGTAGTCCTTGTTGGGCCACCAGACGCTCGCGCCGAGGCCCTCGTTCGCCGTGGCCACCCACGGCAGACCGGCGCTGTCCGCCCGCCAGATGAAACCGCCATCCCACGGAGGCCGCACCGCCGCAACCGGCTGCCCGTGGTAGTGCACGGTCACCGTCTTCGTTTCGCCCGCATGTTGCGGCTCCGCGAGCGTGACGAAGAACGCGTTGCCGTCGCGCCGATACGTCAGGGGAACGCCGCTCTGGACGATGCTGTCGATCACGAGCGGCATCTGCAGGTCGATCTGCATCTCGGCGGCCGGCTCGAGAACGCGGTACGTGATCGCGTTCCACCCGGCAATCGAGCTGTCCGGCGGGCTGATCGCGACGTGCAGATCGTAGAACGTGGCGTCCCACCATGCCCTCGCCGGCCCGTTCGAACCGCGCAGCGTGTCGGCGCGCGTGAACGTCTGCTCCTGCGCCGCGAGCGGGCCGGCCAGGATCAGCGCCACCAGGGCAATCGAGTGTCTGCGCATGTCGTCAATCGTGCGTTCGGGTGGACGGCCCGGAGCATGACACCCTTCGGCGCCTCCTGCGTGTGCTCGATTGTCGCGATCCGCTCACGCGACAGGCGAGGTCCCGAGATCGAGCATGGTGAGCAGGCTGTTCGCCTTGTTGAGCAGTTCCCGACGATGCGCCAGCCCGTTCTGGCCGCCGTTGATGCGACGTGTCAGCGTCACGACGTCATCCTTGTCCGCCAGGCGGTTCAGGTCGTTGCGGTCCCAGTAGAAGACGGCGGAGTGTACGGCGTACTCGCAGGAGACCAGGTCGGGATCGTCAATGATCCGGTCATCGCCGACCCACTGCGCGAACGCCTTGTAGTTGTCGCGGCCGGTCAACTGGATCAGCCCGCGGCCGCGGTACTTCCACCCATCCCCACTGGCTTCGTCGCCATTGCCCATGCGGTTGGCGTACACGCGGTTGGCGATCCTCTCCGGCTGGCGGGCGTACGCATCCGCCAGTTCCTTCGTCCTGAAGTACTTGCCGAACACTCGCCGCAACGCATCCGACGAGTAGTTCAGGTTCTCCATGTCGAACCGCATGCAGCCGGATTCGTGCAGGATCTGCGCGAAGAAGTGGGCGAGCCTGACCTTCGAGTCGGCGATTCCGTATTTCGGCAGCGTTTCCTCGAGTTGGCCGATGTACTGCTCGGCGTCCTCGCTCGACACTCCCAGTTCCTTCAACATCTCGACGCGTGTCTTCATGGGCCCTCCACAGGATGGGTTCGCTCCCTTATTGTGCAGGCGACCCGCGCCAGACTCAAGGATCACGCTCGCCGGCAGGGATCCGGCCGGGTCATTTCCCGCCGGAGATCCGCGCGAGCCGGACCGCCTCTGGCCGCGGACCGGCTCCCGTTCCATCTTGCGGCCGTCGGCGCCGCGGGAGAGCGGCGGCGCCCGCCATCGGCGAGGGCGAGTGTGACTCCTCACAGGCGGTGATGCGATGAGTACGAACCACGTCGTGCGATCGGCGGCCGCGGCCCTGGCCGCGCTGCTTCACGCCTGCTCACCGCCGTCGTTGGAACCCGCCGTCCAGTATCGATCGCCGGCGGGCGTCGAGTACATGGCGCTGCCGGATACGGGTGCCGTCGCCCGCGCCGACTCTGCGCTGGCTGCCGATCCGGACAACGTGGACCGGATTCTCGACCTCGGCCTGGCGTGGTCGGGCATTCGCGGATACCGCGAAGCGATCGAGACCTTTTCCCGCGGCATCGAGATCGAGCCGGACAACGCCCTGCTCTACCGCTGGCGGGGTCACCGGTACCTGTCCGTCAGAGAGATGGACAGCGCCCGGGCCGACCTCGAGCGCTGTCTGGTGCTCGATGCAACCCGGTATGGCTGCTGGTACCATCTCGGGATCGTGAAACACGTGGCCGGTGACTTCACCGGAGCGGCGGATGCATTCGCGCAGGCGCTGCCACTCGCGCCTGACCCGGCCGAGTACGCCGGCTCGATCGACTGGGGCTGGATGTCGCTCTCGCGTGGGGGTCGGACCGACGAGGCGACGGTGTGGCTCGACATGAACAGCGATTCGCTGAACGTCGAGAACGCCTACACGCGACGACTCCAGCTCTATCGCGGACGGATCGATCCCGCGGAGCTGGTAACGCCCGCCGATACGGCGGACGTCCAGATCGCGACCTTGAATTACGGTCTCGGCAACTGGTACCTGTTGCAAGGCGACACCGCGCAGGCCCGCGATGCGTTCGAACGAGCCGTGGCATCGGGCGGATGGCCGGCGTTCGGGTTCATTGTGGCGGAGGCCGAGCTGCGCCGCCTGGCCGGTTCGTGACGCCCGCTCGAGCGTATTCAACAAGGAGAACCAATGCCGGCATCACCAATGGGCGTCCACCCGGAATCAGGCGACGTAGTAGTGATGGTAGGGACGACAAAAGGCGCGTTCCTCCTGCACTCGAATGGATCCCGCCGTCAGTGGCACGTCGACGGTCCGCACTTCCCGGGCGAGGAAGTCTACGCCCTGATGATGGACCAGCGCGGAGGCCGGCAGACGCTGTGGGCTTCGCCCGGTAACCCGTTTTTCGGGACAGCGCTCGTCCGGTCGGACGATTTCGGCGCAACCTGGTCGCCGAGAGAGGAGCGGGCCATCAAGTTCCCCGAAGGATCCGGCGTGTCACTCAAGCGGATCTGGCAGATCCAGCCGGGGCGCACCGAGGAACCGGACCATCTGCTGCTCGGTGTCGAACCGACGTGCGTGTTCGAGAGCACCGACGGCGGCGACACGTTCCGGCCCGTGCAGGGACTGCTCGAGCACGAGCATCGCCCGCACTGGACGCCGGGCGCGGGCGGCATGTGCCTGCACACGATCCTGACGGACCCGGAAACGACGCAACGGATACTCATCGCCTGCTCGACCGGCGGCGTCTATCGCACCGATGACGGCGGCACTACGTGGAAGGCAAGGAATGTCGGCGTGCGTGCCGAGTTCCTGCCCGACAAGCATCCCGAGTTCGGGCAGTGCGTGCACAAGGTCGTGCATCACCGCGCGAAGCCCGGGCGGCTGTTCCTTCAGAACCACTGGGGCCTCTACCGGAGTGACGACTGGGGCGACACGTGGACCGACATCGCCAATGGCGTTCCTTCCGACTTCGGCTTCGCCATGGCGATGCATCCCGTCGACACCGACACCGTTTACATCGTTCCACTCGAATCCGACATGTTCCGGTGCTGTCCGGAGGGAAGGATGCGCGTGTACCGGACACGCAATGCCGGCGACTCGTGGGAGCCGATGCAGGACGGGCTGCCGCAGGGCGGCGTGTACGAAACCGTGCTGCGCGACTCGATGCACACGGACGCATTGTCGCCTGCCGGTGTGTACTTCGGCACGCGCAGCGGCAAGGTCTGGGGCTCGGCCGATGACGGCGAAACGTGGAGCCTCCTGCGTGACGGGCTTCCTTCCGTCACATGCGTGAAGGCGGCGGTCGTCGCATGAGCGGTCCCGCACTCGCCCGCGGCCGCATCGGCGGAACGACAGCGCAACCGGTACCGGGCAGGTTGCCGTGAACGTCGTCGTCAATCTGCCGGACGCGTTGCGCGCGGACGCGGACGGCCGCGTTCGTTTCGAGCTGCAGCCGGCCGGCGCCACGGTCCGCGAAGTTCTGGCGGCGATGAGGCGCGCGATGCCGGCCGTGCATCACCGCATCGTCACCGAGCAGGGCGAGCTGCGTCCGCACATCAACGTGTTCGTCGGCAACGAGAACATCCGGTGGTCGGGAGGCCTGGCCACGCCGGTCGACGACCGATCCGAGGTCCACATCATTCCCGCGGTCAGCGGCGGATCTCCGACCACGATCCCTGCCATCACGCGTGTCGCGCCACCGGCGACCGTTCGATTGAATCGAGCCTGACGCGCACGGGTCAACGGGCCAGCGCTTGCATCGCTAACCGACTCACACGCCCGTGGCCGCCTGGTCGCACGACCGCATTCTGCAGGAGCCGTGTGTGCCCCAGGTATGGGCCGTCGAATCCGCCCCGGATTTCCCGGGCGACGTCGTCGCTCCGGTCTCCAGCCGGATGCGTGGGAGGCGGAGCCGCGTTGGCGGATCGTCGATTGCTCGGGTCGGGCCTGTCACAAGTTCGATGTCCGACGCGTTCTTCGTGTGGGTGAGTCTGGTCATGAAGGGTTGACAAGGATGACCCTGCTCCAGATAATGCCTGAATCACGTACGGCGTGCGCGTTCCGAAATCAACCGAATCCCACGGGTGATGATACCTCAGCTCCGCCAGCTAGCGGTGGCGGCAGTCCTGTTGAACTGAATCGAATCATCGAGGCCAGCTCGGCGGGGTCGGGCCTCGATCGAGGCGTTCTGATCCAGATCCGCGAGGATGCGGAAGTGGCATTCCAACAGATCAACGAAGATGAGCCAGGGACGGTCGAGCCGGTTGATCGACACGTTGCATGGGTGTTGCGGCACCCATGTGGATGCGGCGCAGCCTCAGTGTGGGCGGGAGGACTCGGACATGACAACCGGGCTGCGACGTATGGCCTCTGAGCATGGATACCTTCTCTCATTCGTTCACGGAGTGAATCCGGAGGATGCACCGTGGTGATCACCTACTTCGACGGGGGTACCGCATGAAAGCCGGGAGTTCAGCGTATGTGTCCACAGTCGGCGCGCTCCTGCTGCTCGTGACGACGGCGGGTACCGCGCAGGCCCAGGGCGGGACCATTGCCGGTCGAGTCACGACGGAGGAAGGCACGCCGCTCGTCGGCGCCCAGGTTCAGCTCGAGGCGACGGGCTACGGGGCGGCGACGGACGAGGAAGGCCGCTACCAGATCCGCGACGTCCGACCGGGCACGTACAACGTCACCGTCGAGTTCATCGGGTATGCGACGCAACGACGGCCCAACGTCGTGGTCCGCTCGGATCAGGTGGCAGCCGTGGACTTCCGGGTCGCCACCCAGGTCCTGCGTCTGCAGGAGGTCGTAGTGAGCGGTGTCGCAGACCCCATCGAAGGGACCCGGGCGCCGTTCAGCGTCGCCCGCGTGACACGGGCCCAGCTGACGGTCCCGTCGGTGAACATGGCGTCTGCGATCCAGGGCCGCGTAGCCGGCGCGCGCATCGTGAGTGGCAGCGGGATGCCCGGATCGGGAGTGGACATCCGGCTTCGCAGCAGACTGGGCGTGAACACCTCGGACGCGCCGCTGATCGTGGTCGATGGCGTCATTCAGGTGCCGAACAACGACGGGAACACGTCGGCGTATCTCGTGGACCTCGACGCAAAGGACATCGAGAACATCGAGGTACTCAAGGGCGCGGCGGCCGCGTCACTCTACGGGTCGCGTGCGCAGGCGGGCGCGATCGAGATCACCACGCGGAATGGCCGTGAGGTGCAGTTCGGTCAGACACGGATCACGGTGCGTTCCGAGTACGGCCAGAGCTTCCTGGGCGATGTTCCGTCCACGGCCACACACCACCCGTTCCTGATGAACGGCCAGGGGCAGTGGATCGACGAGGATGGGACCGTCGTCGCGCGCGTGGACCGCGTCCTCAGGCCGGATCGAATGGTCGCGACGCCATACAGCGGGAGACAATACAACCATCTCGACCTCTTCTTCGATCCGGGCCGTTTCGTGAACAACAACCTGTCCATCGCGCAGAACACACAGTCGACCAACTTCTTCGTTTCGCTGGCGGACCTCCGCGAGCCCGGCGTCGTCCCGGATTTCAACGATGGCTACCACCGGCAGAACCTGCGCTTCAACCTGGACCACCGGGTGCGGTCGGACCTGACGGTGGGACTCACCACCTACCTCGCGAGGTCGGAGCAGCAGAACCTGCAGGATGGCGGCGCCAACGTGTTCTACGACCTGCGCTTCATCGCGCCGGACATCGACCTGACTGCGCCGAACGTGAACTCGGAGGGCAAGGTAGTCGGGCCGTACGTGATCTTCGCCGACTCGACGGCGAACCAGAACAGCCCGCTGTACGCGCTCTGGGCGAACGACGACCGGGACTACAACAAGCGCGCCCAGGGTGCCGTCCAGCTGCGTTACAACCCGATGAGTTGGTTCAACGTGGATGGGCTGATCGCTTACGACCGCTCGGATCGCGAGCGCCACTACGTCCGGCCCGACGACTATGTGAGCGCCGATCCCGACGTGCTCGGTGACGGCTTCGTGGAACGGCGGCACAATTACAGCCAGGGCTGGAACGGACACCTTCAGGGCACGCTGATCCGCACGTTCGGCGATCTCACGGCGCGGACCCGCATGCGCTGGAACTTCGAGCGGACGGAGAATTCGGGCTTCATTGGCGGTGGTAGCGAGTACATCGTGAAGAACATCCCCACGATCAACAACATGGTGGACCGCAACGCTTCGGGCGGCGAGTTCACGCGGGTCCGTCAAGAGGGCTTCATGGTGAACACCGCCCTCAACTTCCGGAACAGGTACATCGGGGACTTCCTGATCCGGCGGGATGGCTCGTCCCTCTTCGGCTCGAGTAGCCGGTGGAACAACTACTACCGGGCCTCGCTCTCGTACGTGATGTCGGAGGAGGACTGGTGGCCGTTCGAGTTCCTTACAGACTTCAAGCCTCGCGCTTCGATCGCCACGGCCGGCGCGCGCCCGGGATTCACCTGGCAGTACGAAACGTGGAACGTGGGGTCGTCGGGACCCTCGAAGGGCACGCTCGGGAACCGTGAGCTGAAGCCCGAGAAAACGACGGAGCGCGAGTTCGGCGTGGACTTCATCATCAACGACCGGTATTCGGTCGAGCTGACGTACGTGAATACCACGACCGTTGACCAGCTCATACCCGTCCCGTTGCCCGACTTCTACGGCTACTCGTCGCAGTGGCAGAACGTGGGCACGGTCAAGGGGAACGCGTACGAAGCGACGTTCGAGGCAGCCCTGGTCCAGAAGCCGGACGTGGGCTGGAGCATGGGCCTGATCCTCGATCGGGCCGACTCGTGGCTCGATGACTGGCGGTCCAATTGTTACCGGACATCAGCATTCTACCGGTGTCAGGGCGAGAAGTTCAGCACCATGCGGATGCCGACGTGGATGAAGTCGCTCGATGACCTGCCGGCCTTCCATTCCGGCTCGCGCGATCAGTTCCAGGTGAATGACGACGGCTACGTGGTGCCGGTCGGGAACTTCGACTTCACCGATGGCATGTCGCAGAACCTGTGGGGCACGCGTGTGACGATCGATGGGAACGAATACGCTTGGGGATTGCCCATATACATCATGGACGAGGACGGCCAGCTCGACGACCTGCATGTTGCCGGTGATGCCAACCCGGATTTCCACCTGGGCTGGTCAAACCGCCTGCGGTGGCGCGGTTTCACGATCTCGAGCCTGGTCGACGCAAAGATCGGCGGTGACATCTACAACGGAACGGCGCAGTGGCCGTACCGGGACAACATGAGCCTGGACCAGGTCCAGGCCGGCAAGTCGCCGGAGCACCAGAAGCCTCTCGATTACTACCAGACCCTGTACTCGACGAACCGGCGCAACAGCCACTTCGTCGAGGATGGGACCTACATCAAGTTCCGTGAGCTTCAGATCGGATACCGGCTGGACCGCCAGGCGCTCAACCGGGTCCTCCTGGGTGGCCTGGGGCTCGAGAGCCTGACGCTGAACCTGCTGGGCCGCAACCTCTTCACGATCACCGACTACAGCGGGCTCGATCCGGAAGTCGGGTCCAACGGGGCGGGCGGTCCGGTGGAGAATCCCACCGACAGCTTCGGGTACCCGAACTTCCGCCAGTTCACGCTGAGCGTCGAGATCCAGTTCTGATCGAAGCGCCCTCCGGCGACCGGCCCAACCGGTCGCCGGAGGTTCGTGGACAGACACGAACCTTACCGGAAGGGAAGAGAGCCATGAGAGTGTTTCGCACAGTCGGAATCCTGGCGCTGCTCGGGGTGGCCGGCTCCTGCATGGACCTGGATGTAGCCAACATCAACGACCCGGACGCCGATCGCGCGCTGGCCGAGCCCTCTGATGTGGAGGCGCTGCTGGGCACCGGGTTCTACCGCTGGATCAACGGCACCATGAAGAGCCCGGCGGCGGCGTGGTCGGTGCAGGCCAACGAGATCACCTCGTCGTGGGGGAACTACGGGATGCGGAACGCGGGCACCCTCCCGCGCGGACCGTACGACAACAGCCCCACCGCGGCCTACCCCTCGGTCAACAGCACCGCATGGGGGAACCTGTACGAGGGTCTGTCGAACGTGGCCGACGGCCTGCTGGCCGTGGAGCAAGGCATGAGGTTCGCAGACGACGAGGGGAACAACACGACCGAGCGGGCGCGGGTGTATGGGAAGTTCGTCCAGGGCGTGATCCACGGCTGGCTGGCCAGCTTCTACGACCAGGCCGTCATCTTCGACGAGGCTGTCCTCGCGAGGCTCGAAGATGAGGCACCCGAGTTGCAGCCCTACAGCGAGGTCATGGACAGGGCGATCGCTTACCTTGAAGAGGCCATCAGTCTCGCCGAGTCGGCACCCCCGTTCGAGTTTCCGAGTAATTGGATCCACGGCAACCCGCTCAACAACGCTCAACTGATCCAGTGGTCTCACTCCTTCGCGGCCCGGTATCTGGTCAATGAGGCACGGACTCCCGCGGAGCGCCAGGCGGTGGACTGGGATCGGGTACTCTTCCATCTGGACCGCGGCGTCCAGGAGGCCGTGGGTCCGGTTGGCGACCAGAGTCCCGTCCTGTGGTGGCATCGTCCCTCCGAGCGGCCCACCGGGTGGGTGAGGGCCGCCTACGACCTGATCGGCCCTGCCGACACGTCGGGGAACTACGAGGAATGGCTGGCCACCGATCCCAATGAGCGGTCCAATTTCCTCATTCACACCGATGATCGCCGGATCACGGGACCGGAGGGCCCGGAGTCGCGCGGGAAGTACGTCCGGTTCGTCAGCCTGTCCAACGTCTTCCCCACGGACCGCGGCCAGTACTTCCAGTCGGCCTACTACTTCGACCGGTTCCACAGGGGCCAGTACCCGGAGGGCTGGGGCTACCTCCAACCCATCTTCCTGCCGATCCAGCAGGACCACATGAGGGCTGAAGCGCTCCTCAGGCGGGGGGGGGACCGCAGCATGGCCATCGATCTGATCAACCGTGGCCGCGTGGAGAACGGCGAGCTGCCGCCGCTGCCCTATGTTGTCTCGGACAATGAGCTGTGGAGGGTGTTCGCCTATGAGAAGGCCATCGAGCAGGCGGTGTCGATGGCTTCCCAGAACTGGTTCGACCGCCGCGGCTTAGGGACGATGATCTGCGGTTCCAACGTCCACTATCCCGTTCCGGGCGCCGAGCTGGAAACGCTGAGGCTGCCGAACTACTCGTTCGGTGGCTCGGGGGAGGGCGCGGCCATCGAGACGACCGGATGCAGGAGCCCGCAGGCGGATGCTCTCAGCATCGTGCGCTGAGCGGGCGATCGACACAGAACCGGCCCGCTCCCCTGTCGTTTTTCGGGGGAGCGGGCCGGCTCCGTTCGCGGTGATCCGAAGCCGTTACCCGGCGCTACCGCCGGATTCCCATCAGCAGCACGGTACGAAGCTCTTCCGCCAGCTCGTCGGCGTACGTCCGGAACTCGGGCGTCGCTTCGATGCGTTCGAAGCTGTCGCCGATCCGGACCTCGTTCTCACCCCGCAGACGTACTGTGTAGAGCGGCTGCGATCCGCGGCGCGCCTCGACGATGAAGCGGGTACGCGCCTCCACCGCTCCGAGCGCGATCTCGTCGTCGAACGGATGGCGTGACTTCCAACGCGTGATGACGTAGATAGAGGGCGGATCCTCCTGTCGCTCGATCTCGTAGAAGTACTTCCGCAGGACTTCAATGGTCTTTTCCTGAGCATCCGTTTCGCTTGCCTCGCCCACGTTCCAGCTCAGAGCGCCGGCGCGACCGCCCGACGCGCACGCCGCCGCCAGCAGGGCGAGGATGAGCGTTGCGGCCGCTCGATCAATGAACTTCGTCATGGGCTCTTCCCCTCCTTTGTGAGTCGTCGGGAGCCTCCGCGCCGTTGCGCGCGCAGACCCTTATCCAGGGATGCAGAGACACGAAGCAGCTTCCACATTGCGGCTGAATCGAAGGATGCGAGAACGGACCGGCACGATCTCGTCAGAACCAGAGACGCATTACGATGTAGGACAGCGCTGCGAAACCGGTCGCGGTCATCATGCGCCGCCACCCGAACGGCTCGTCCGCCTCGTTGCCCCGGCGAGTCCAGGCGGCCACTGCCCCGCAGGACTGCGCCTGCTCATCGGCGAATTCCAGAGGAAGCGAGGACAGCCGACGGTAGACCTCCAGGAATTCGAGATCCGGCAGCGAGACGAAATCGTCCAGCGTCGCTCCACCCGTGCGGACCTGCCGACCATCGACATAAATCGATGGCGGACAATCGTTGCGAGCGTGGAGGCGGAGCTCGCTGGCACTCAAGCGGCCCGGAATCGGTCTGAGCCGAACGCCCGGAAGCCGGGCGACGAGGTGACTCACCCGACTGGCTCCCGACGTCTCGATCGCCCTTCGATCGAACTGGTCCCCCAGCCCGAGGCGGCGCATTCGCTGCGCTCGATCCTGGACGTCCGTCAGTACCGTTCCCGGGCCGCGCACCGTCACCAGGATCGGTGGCAGTTCGATCGGTTCCTCCGAGAGCTCGATCCGGACCACATAGGTCGCTGCTTCTTCGGCGAGCCGGATGCTGTCGCGCATCGGCTGATGCGGAAAGTGGTCAATGGAAAGGACGTGGCGTCCCAGAGGCACCGCATCGAACGTGAACCGCCCATCCTCATCGGTCCGCGACGCCCGTTCCTCTCCTTCCAACCTGATGATCGCGCCTTCGATCGGCCGGTTGAGACCCGATTCGACCACCCGGCCCTCGATCCGCGCCGTCGGTACCTCCTGGGCATCGACCGGGAACGCGCCTCCATGGAGCGCGAAGAGACCTGCCACTACAAAGCCCGCAGCCCGGCGCGTTCGTGGCGGGCTGCGCTCGAAAACAAGCTGTCTGATCATGCGGTCCCTCCAGCGTGCGGGCGCGAGGGCCAGCTACATATTATTATTCGTGACGCATTCTGTCGAGGTTGATCGCTATGCGCGCGGAGGGAAAACGTGGGCGTTGCACCGGAGCAACTCGCGCCCGTAACGCGGAACCGGCAAGGCTTCGTGAACGGTTGGTCGAGCAGGGCAGCTGGATCATGCGTCGATCAATGAACCAGAGCACCATTTCCGCGCTTGCGCTCGTCGGCCTCGTGCTCGCCGGCGGCTCGTGTATCGAGAGCAGGGCTGTCGTCGCTCCCGAGGTGACGATCCGGCTTACGGTGCGGCTCCGCGCGGAACTCGATTCCGCTCTCGCCAATACTCCCGCGTCGCTCAGCATCGCCCGGTTGCGTGCGGAAGTGCGTCGGGGCACATCACGCGAAGTGCTGGCAAGCCAAGTGTCCGAGACCGACCCCGACGAACCCAATCTGCAGCCGGTTGCGCAGCTCGAGTTCGAGGTTAAGCAAGGCGAGGCGTTCGATATCGAGGGCGACCTCCGACTCATCGGCGAAGACGAGGTCGTCCAGTGGAGCGGGATCTTCGGTCCTGCGGCCGTGGACACGCACAGCGATACATGGCAATTCACGCTCGAGATGGGAAGAGGCGACCTCGCGAACCTGGCCGTGACGGGAATCTCCGTGTCCGGCCTGGAAAACGGGCTGCTGGCAGGTGAGACCGCCCCTCTGAGCATCGAGGTCGGCGGTTCCGGCCATGACATCGTAGTGTTCTGGGGGTCGAAGGATCCGGCCATCGCGACGGTCGATGGCGCGGGAAACGTCACGGGCGTGAGCGCTGGAGAAGCCATGATCGTCGCGGCCGCGGGAAAGCACAGCGTGGCCGTCGTCGTTGAGGTGCTGCCGAACAGTGCGTCGCGCCCCGAGGTCTGGTGACGCGCTTCGGCCGGCGTTTCGGGACATGGGATTGAGGGCTGGGTCGTCGCCGTGAACGTCGTCGTCAATCTGCCGGACGCGTTGCGCGCGGACGCGGACGGCCGCGTTCGTTTCGAGCTGCAGCCGGCCGGCGCCACGGTCGGCGACGTTCTGGAGGCGATGAAGCGCGCGATGCCGGCCGTGCATCACCGCATCTTCACCGAGCAGGGCGAGCTGCGTCCGCACATCAACGTGTTCGTCGGCAACGAGGACATCCGGTGGTCCGGGGGCTTGGCCACGCCGGTCGACGACCGATCCGAGGTCCACTTCATTCCCGCGGTCAGCGGCGGATCCGCGACGACGACCCCTGCGATGACGCATGTCGCGCCACCGACGACCGTTCGATTGAATCGAGCCTGACGCGCACGGGTCAACCGGCCGGACTGGCTGATGTCAGGCAGGCTGCGACGCTCGCCGGCCGTGTCTTTACCGTTTGTTCCGGCCGGCGTATACTATGGCGTTCGGGCGCCCGTACCCGTAGTGAGAGTGCGCCGCGTTGCGGACAACCCACCGTCCATATTGTGCTGCCGCTGCTCGACGATTTGCGGCAGGACGACGGCGGTCGCGTCAGCGGCGCCCGCACAATCAGGGACCCTCGCCGCGACACGAATGCCCGACACCGCCATCCTGCTCGCCCTGGGGAAGATCGTTCTGGCAGCCGTGGCCACGGCCCTCGTCGCTCGCCTCCTGAGGGCGCCCGCGATCGTCGCGTTCATCATCGCCGGTCTGCTGCTCGGTCCCGCGACCGGCCTGCTCGAGGCATCTGCGTCCGTCCATGTCATCGCCGAGACCGGGATCGTACTGCTTCTCTTCCTCGTCGGCCTCGAACTCAGCCTCGACAAGATCCGCGATGTCGGTCGTGTCGCATTGATCGCAGGCCTCGGACAGGTGGGATTTACGGCGGCCGGCGGTTTCGCGCTCTCGTTTCTGCTGGGCTTCAGCGCGATCGAGTCGATCTTCATCGCCACCGCGCTGACCTTCAGCAGCACGGTCGTCGTGGTGAAGGTGCTCAGGCAGAAGTCCGAACTCGACACGCTCTACGGCCGGATCGCCGTCGGCATATTCCTGGTTCAGGACCTGGTCGTCATCGTCGTGCTGACGGTGCTGAGCGGACTGGGGCGCCCCGAGGACCTGTCTGTGCCCGGCCTGGCCCGCAGTCTGGGGCTCGCGTTCGGCGGCATGGCGTCGCTGCTGGCCGTTGCGCTGCTCAGCTCACGTCACCTTCTGCCTCGCGTGTTCGCCTGGATGAGCGTCTCTGCCGAAGGCACATTCATCTGGAGCCTGGGCTGGTGCTTCCTCTTCGTGGTCGCCGCACAGTATGCCGGTCTGTCGGTCGAGATCGGCGCGTTCCTGGCGGGCATCAGCCTCGCACAGCTCCCTCAGAGCACGGATCTGCGCAGACGCGTCGACCCGCTGATGACCTTCTTCGTCATGGTCTTCTTCGTGGCCCTCGCCGTCGAAATGGAACTCGGCGCCGCCACGACCCAATGGAAGGCCGTCACCGTACTTTCCCTGTTCGTGCTGGTCGGCAATCCCCTGATATTCATGTGGATCATTGCGCGCATGGGGTACAGTGAGCGGACCGCGTTCCTGACGAGCGTCACGGTTGCGCAGATCAGCGAGTTCTCGTTCGTCTTCGCAGCGGTCGGCCTCTCGGCCGGCCTGATCGGCCCCGCCATCCTGTCGGTGATTGGTGCCGTCGGTCTGATCACGATCACGTTGTCCGTTTACATGATTCTCCACAACCACTGGCTCCATGACTTCGTCAAGGGCCGCGGCTGGCTGCGGATCTTCAACGCCCGGACGGAGCCTGAAGCGACTGCTGCGGACGTAGCGCCACGTGATCATGTGATTGTCGTCGGGATGAATGCGCTGGGCCGGCGGATCGTGCGGGATCTGCTGGCCGAGGGTGAAGCGGTGGTGGCGGTCGACAGCGACGCACGCAAGCTCGCACAGGTCCCCTGTCGCACTGTCCTGGGAAGCGCCGATTTGCCATCGGTCCTCGAAGAGGCGGGACTCGAGCGGGCCCGGCTGCTCGTCTCCGCGCTGCAGATCGAGGATGCGAACACGCTGCTGGCGTACCGTTGCAGACAGGCGGGCGTGGCGAGCAGCATCCACGCATTCGATCCGGCGGCAATCGATGAGCTTCGAGAGATCGGCGCCGATCACCTGATCGTCTCGAAGGGCGCTGGAACGAGGCGCATGGCGACTCTGTTCCGTGACATGGGAGTCGTGGGCGGATGATCGAGATCGCGCTGTTCATGGCGGGTGGATCCGCCGCGTACGCGTTCGTGCGATGGCTCAATCTGCCCGCGACGCCGTTGCTCCTGATCATCGGCTTCGCGGTGGGCCGGATCGGGCTGCTTCCGCGGGACCTCCTTCAGGATGCGCTCGTCCTCGGACTCACGTTCCTCATGTTCGTCCTCGGCATCGAACTGAGTCCTCGGCAGGTCAGAGCCCAGAAACGCGCGGCTGTGCGCGTGGGTCTGGCCCAGTTCATCACGCTCGGACTGCTCGGACTGCTCAGTGCCCTGGCCCTCGGCTTCGATCTGGTCGCCGCGCTGTATCTCGGCCTCGCACTCACGGCAAGCTCGACACTGGTGATCGTCAGGCTCTTGCAGCAACGCAAGCAGTTCTTCGAGCCGTACGGCCGACTCGTCATCGGCGTGCTGCTCCTCCAGAACGTGCTGATCATCCTGCTTACTCCCGTACTCACGCGGTTGCCTGGCGGCTGGACGGCAGTGGCAGGCGGTGTCCTGGGAACGGCGACGCTCGTCGTGCTTGCGTTCGTCGCCCAGCGCTGGCTGACCCCCGCGATCGTGAAGCTCCAGCACGAAGAGGAAGTGCTGCTCCTCGGTGCGCTTGCCGTGCTGTTCGTTTTCATCGGCATTGCCGACCAGCTCGCGCTGCCGCTCGCGGCCGGAGCGTTTCTTGCCGGCTTTTCCCTGTCATCGTTCCCCCTGAACGCGCTCGTCCGCGGACCGCTCACGCCCGTGGTTTCATTTTTCACGACCATCTTTTTCTTCGCTCTGGGTGGTATCCTGAGCACGCCTGGCCCGCAGGTTCTCCTGCACGCCGTCGTCCTCACGCTTGTCGTCGTTGTCGCAACTCCGATTGTGGTGACCGTGGTTGCGGAGCGCGCGGGTTTCGTCGCGCGACCCGCGCTCGAAGCGGGGCTCACCCTGTCGCAGACCAGCGAGCTGTCGCTTGTCGTCGGGCTGCACGCACTCCTGCTGGGGCAGCTCGCAGCTGACGCATTCAGTACTCTGGCGCTGGTGACCGTCGCCACGATGGTGCTCACGCCGTTCCTGGCACGCGAGCAACTCGTCCGACGCCTCCTTCAGATGCACCCGACGGCTGGCAGAGTCGCGGGCGAGGCACACCACGACCAGCACATTGTACTCATCGGGTGCGGATCCGGCGGAATGCCACTACTGGAAACGCTCCTGGCCGAGGGCGCATCCGTCGTGGTGATCGACGACGACCCGGAGATTGTCGCCCGGCTGCGCGACGGCGATGTCGATTGCGTCCATGGCGATTCGTCCGATCCCGGGGTCCTGCAGAAGGCGGGCGTGCAGCGGGCCCGACTGATCAGCTCGACGATCCGCCGCCCACGCGACAACCAGCACCTCCTGGATCTGAAGCCGCAGGCGCCCGTACTGGTGCGAGTCTTCGACGAGGATGATGTCGCGTGGGTGGAACAATGCGGAGGCATCCCGATCCTCTACTCCGAAGCGGCGGCCGGCGAGTTCATCGACTGGTTCCGCTCCGCGTACGCTGGTCCGGCGGGACCGAACCCGCGCGGCGGTTTCACCGGTCCTTTTCCGACCGACCTTGACCGCCGGCCACAACCCTTGCCGGGGGAGTGATCCCATTGAAGAACGACGTGCGCACGGTACTCGTTTTCTCCGATCTTACCGAGGGATCGATCGCAGCAATTCAGGCCGGCTCGGCGCTTGCCAACGACAGCGGCTCCGAGCTGTATCTCCTGCATTGTGTCCCTCGAGCCGCCGTCCAGAATCGGACGGGCACCGTTGACCAGGTGACGAGGGAAGCGCAACTGGAGAGTATCCGGCTGCAGCTCGAGGATCAGCGGAACCGGATTCTTGGAAGGGATGCTTCAGGCGTGAAGGCCGTTGTCGAGATCGGCACGCCTGGTCGACAGATCCCGCGCTTCGCAAACCAGATATCCGCCGACGTGATCGTCCTTGGACGTCACCAACCGCGCGCATCGGTTCCCGATCTGCTTGGTACGACCGCGGAACGGGTACTCGCATCATCCGATCAGCCCTGTCTCCTCGCGCACGAGCCGCTCACGCACCCGATCCGCCATGTTCTCGCCGCAACGGACTTCTCGCCGCACGCCCGTCACGCGCTCCAGACCGTCGTCGACTGGCTTGGCGGTTCGCTCGCTCCTCCAGGCGGTTCGGCCGTCGTCGAGATCCTGCACGTGTACGCCTTCGCATCGGCGGGCTACAGGCCGTTCGCCGCCGAGCCCATGCTCGAGACCGAGATCGCCGCGGCCCGCCTTCGGCTGCCCGACGACACCCGGATCACATTCCGACCACGCGGCCTCTCCGCACCGCTGGCCGTCGATGGAATCAGCCGCGTGAACGACGAGGTCAGACCGGACCTGCTCGTAATGGGCACGCACGGCTACGGCTCCGTGCCCCGCGCACTGCTCGGCAGCGTGGCTTCCGCCGTCACGAGGTCCGTTCGCCGTCCCCTGCTCGTCGTGCCACTCCACCGCGCACCACCCATGCTGTTGTGATGCCGGCGGGGTTCACACATTCCGCAGCTTTCCGCTCAGCCCATCTGATGCAGGTACTCGCGGTCCCATGCCGCCGGGATGCTCTCGCGCGGCGAGTACGGCCCTGGTGAGTATTTCCTCGACGAGATGCCGCGCTGGCTGCGCGCAACGATGTCCCAGTCCTGGCGGTTCGTGACGTCCCAGAACGAGATCGCGTCGTCGGGATTGAACGCGGTGTCGCCTTCATTGTCCGGATGGAACAGCCATTGCGAAGTGACTGTCGTCCGATCGACGGCGACCGGCGTGATCATGTAGTAGTTCACGTAATCCGGGTGGATGCTGAGCAGCAGGTTCGGCATGAGCGAGTAGTAGAACGCGCGACGGCGATCCTCGGCCGGCAGATCGCCGTGCACAAGGCGACCGCACGCACGTCCGCTCATCGTGGCGCTCTCGTTCGGCTCGGTCAACTCCATGTACCCGCCGAGGAACGGGCCGCGCACCAGGTCGTTCGCGCCGCTGCGGTACGGCAGCACCGCCGCCAGTTCCGGATGGATTACGGGACAGTGCAGGCACTCGGAGTAGTTCTGGAAGACGAGCTTCCAGTTGGCGTGGACGTCGTAGTTGACGCGGTGTCCGGCGCGCAGGCCGGCCAGGTTGAAGCGGGACAGGCGGCCGATCATGGGCGCCCACGATTCCTCGAACGTGGCCGGCTGTTCGGCGATGTTCACGAACAGGAAGCCCTCCCACTCCGCAATCGACGCCGCGTGCAGCGGATAGTGGGCAGGATTGAAGCCGTCGACATCGTGCATGTGCGGAGCACCGATGAGTCGGCCGTCCGTCGTGTACGTCCACGCATGGTACGGACACTGGATCGTTTCGGAGAACCGGCCGGCCGGTTCCTCGCACAGCCGCGTGCCGCGGTGCCGGCATACGTTGAAGAAGGCACGCAGCGTGCCGTGACTGTCGCGCAGCACGATCAGCGATTCGCCGGCGACATCGGCCAGAAAATGGTCGCCGGGCTTCGAGACAGCGGATGTCCGGCCGACGCAGTTCCACTGCCGGGCGAAGATGCGACTCGTCTCTTCGGCCAGGATGTCCGGCGACGTGTAACACCTGCGTGGCAGCGTCCTGGCACCCTGCTCGTACGTCCCGGTCGTTGCGTGAAATGTCGTCATTGATGCTCACTCGTCCGGGCACCGCCCGTTCCGCGGGAGTCCGCGGGCAGTACGTCCGCCCGCTCGAGGAAGTCGTCAAGCGCCGTCATGTATGCCGCGCGGTCCGGCGGGCAGTCATTGTGGCCGCATTCCAGACTCAGAAGTTCTGCGGCCGCCGCCACTCTCGCCAGTCGTTCGCTGTTCGAGTGCGGAATAATGCGGTCCCGCGTTCCGTGAATGAGCAGGACGGGCCCCGGAAACTCGCTCAGCACCGCGACGTTGTCGAATGCGTCCCTCGCCAGCATTGGCGGCAGGAAATACCGCTTCGCCAGATCAGCCACGGACGTGAACGGGGACTGCAGCACGAGCGCCCGAAGCGGGCGGACGCGCGCGAGATCGGTGATCGCGCCGGCGCCCAGCGACCGGCCGAGGCCGACGATCCGCTCATCGTCGATGTCGGGCCGCGAAACGAGCTGGTCGTACGCCGCGAGAAATACGTCCCCGATCGATCGCCGGGCGGGCCGCCCCGCTGACCTGCCGTATCCGGGATACTCGACGAGCAGGACTGACAGGCCGATGTCGCGGAGATCGCGCGCGTCCTGCAGCGCATGCTCGATCAACTCGGCGTTGCCGTGCGCGAAGATCACGGCGGGCAAGCTACCGGATCCGTCCGCTCGCAGGAACCACCCTTCGACAGCGCCCGCGGGAGTGTCGATCCACACCTGTTCGACACCGGCGGGCAGCGGCGCTCCGACACGGCTGCCGCCGCCCGCCATGCCCGCACCGGGGAACATCATGCTGCGCTGCATGACGAAGAGCAGTGTGGCCCACGCCACGTAGCCGACGACGACGATCGCCACGAGCGACACGACCGGCCTCACGCGCGACCAACCCGTCCGGCTCGCAGCACCTCAGCCGCCGCCAGCCAGCCGGGGCCGCCCGCGATGCCCGGACCCGGATGCGTTCCCGCGCCGCACAGGTACAGACCGGCGATCGGCATCGCGTAACGCGACCATCCGGCGACCGGCCGCATGAACAGGATCTGGTCGAGCATCATCTCCCCCTGCGAAGCTGCGCCCTCCGTGTACCCGTACCGCTCCTCGATGTCGCGCGGCGAAAGTGTCGCGCGGTGCAGAACCCGGTCGGCAAAACCCGGCGACACACAGCCGATCGCCGCAGTCACCCGATCCGCCAGAGCATCCCGCACCACCCCTGTCCAGCCACCGCCCGCGGCCGCCTCTGCGCCCTCGCGCATCGAATACGGCGAATAGTGCACGCGCGCAACCATCACGTGCCGGCCCGCTGGCGCCTGGCCCGACCAGCGCAGCGACGGCGCCATGATCTCGATATGCGGCCGCTCCGCAATGCGGCCGTACTTCGTCGCGTCATAGGCGCGTTCAAGCGATTCCATGGTCGGTGAAAGCGACACAGTGCCCGCCAGCGCCGTTTCGGGATTCACCAGTCCCGGCAGCTCCGGCATCGCGTCTAGCGCATACAGCACGAACGACGTGCAGCCGCGATACCGGATGTTGCGAACGGCGTGCACGAACTCGGGGTCGAGCCAAACAGGGTCGACCATGCCGAGCAGCGTCCGCGACGGGTCCGCGCTCGACAGTACGACGCGGCCCGCGATCTCCTCGCCGTCCTCGAGCACGATGCCCGCGGCCGCGTAGTCACGCACGAGAATGCGCGCAACCGGCACGTTCGTGCGGATCATCACGCCTTCGCGCCTGGCCGCCGATTCGAATGCGGCCGTGAGAGGCCCGGGACCGCCCGGCGGGAATCGCCCCGCCCAGGCCGGCGAAGGCGCCGTACCCGCGCCGATCAGGTTGTGCAGCAGAGTGAATGCGGTGCCGCGGGAGCGTGGACCCTGCCGGATCCCGCGCACGCCGACCGATGCGATCGCCGCTTTCAGCGCATCGGATTCGAACGCATCGTCGACAAGCTCCGCCACCGACATCGGGACCGTGCGCAGCAGGTCGGTCATACCGGCGCGGCGGAGTCGGCGCAGCCGCAGCGCGAGTCGTCCCAGACTCACCAGCTCGCCCGCGCCACTCGCGTCGAGGTCGGGCGCCGGCTGCTGGTACAGCGACTCGAGGAACCTCGTCATCGAGCGCATCCGTTCGACGAAGCCGGGCCACGCTGCCGTGTCGCGTGCAGAGAACGACGCGATTCCGCCGACGCTGCCGGGACCGGACGGGACGCCCAGGAACCGGCCCGGCTCGACCGCGACGCTGAGAGTCGGCTGGTCGTGCAGGAAGAGCGCAGTCGAATCGCGAGCGCCACCTTTACGGCTGCCGGAGGCGCCACCCTTCGCGGCGCGGATCGCATCGTCCGCGTCTGGCGGAATCGAATCGAGTACGAGGCCGCGCACTACGGCCGGCGGCAGCCAGCCGCCGTCGAGACCGAGCGGCGCCGCGCGGAACCCCGGCGCGAACTCGAACGCCGCGTACGATCCGCCGACCACGTCACTGCGCTCGAGCACGAGTGTGCGACGGCCCGCGCGAGCGAGCATTGCGGCGGCCGCGAGCCCGTTCACGTCCGCGCCGATCACGATCGCATCGTACACGTCGCCTGGCATCAGTGCCGACCCAGAATCTCGAGCGCGGCCAGCCGGCCCGATGCGCCCATTATGCCGCCGCCCGGGTGCGTGCCCGCACCGCACTGCCAGTAGCGGCGCACCGGCGTGCGGTACTTCGCCCACTCGGGTGCCGGCCGCATGAAGAAGAGCTGGTGCAACGCCAGCTCGCCCTGGAAGATGTTGCCTTCCGTGAGCCCCGTGATGGTCTCGATGTCGAGCGGCGTCAGCACCTGCCGGTGCAGCAGGATCGACTTCAGGTTCGGCGCGTAGCGCGACAGCGTTTCAATTACCGCGTCGCCGAACGCGTCGCGTTTCTCATCCGTCCAGCCGCCGTTCAGATGATACGGCGCGTATTGCACGAACACGCTCATCACATGCTTGCCGGGCGGTGCCATGCCGGGATCGATCATGGACGGAATCACGATGTCCATGTACGGATGCTTCGAGAACTCGCCGTACTTTGCGTCGTCGTACGCGCGCTCGAGATAGTCGATGCCCGGACTGATCGAGAACGCGCCGCGCATGTGCGGCCCCGGCCCGGGCATGCACGTGAACTCGGGCAGCCCGTCGAGCGCGAGGTTCACCTTGCCCGACGAGCCGCGGTACCGATAACGGCGCAGTGAATCGCGCAGCTCGGTCGGCAGTTCGCGCGCATCGATGAGCTGCGTCAGTGTCCTGTGCGGATCGAGGCCGGACACGACATCGCTCGCCGCGATCTCCTCGCCGTTTTCGAGCGCGACACCGGTCGCGCGACCATCGCGCACGATCACCTGTGCGACCGGCGAGTCAGTCCGGATCTCCGCACCAAACGACTTCGCCGCATCCGCGATCGCGTTGCTGATCGCGCCCGTCCCGCCCTTCTGGAAACCCCACGCGCGGAACGCGCCATCGATCTCGCCCATGTAGTGGTGCAGCAGAACGTACGCGGAGCCGGGCGAACGCGGGCCGAGGAACGTGCCGATAATGCCGCTCGCCGACTTCGTCGCCTTCAATCCATCAAACTCGAACCACTCGTCGAGATAGTCCGCACTGCTCATTGTCATGAGCTTGTAGAGCGCATGGAACCGATCGGCGCCCATCGAGCGGAAGTGACGGCCGAGCCGAAGCATGCCGCGCAAGTCCGACGGCGCGAGCGATGCCGGGTCCGGCGGCACCATCCCGAGGATCGGCTTCACCGCCCTCGCCATGTGATGCATGAGGCGGCCGAACGGGACCAGTGCATCCGCGTCGCGCGATGAATGGCGGCACAGTTCGCGACGGTTCTCGTCGGGATCCGACCACGAGGCCAGGTAATCGCCGTCGTCGAGCGGCGTGATCGTGCTCTCGAGGGGCAGGATCTGGAGCCCGTGCCGTGGCAGGTCCAGGTCGCGGATGATCTCGGGACGCAACAAGCTCACGACGTACGAGAAGACCGAGAACCGGAACCCCGGAAAGATCTCCTCGGTAACGGCCGCGCCGCCGAGCACGTGTCGCTTCTCGAGCACAAGCACTTTCCGGCCCGCACGCGCGAGATACGCGGCCGCGACCAGTCCGTTGTGGCCGCCACCGATCACGATCGCGTCGTACCGTATCACGCGCGCTTCCTGGCGGGATCGTAGAACGGCAGCTTGCGCACTGTCGCTTTCGCCCGCTGCCGCCGGTGTTCGACCGTTACCTCGAGTTCGACGGCAGTGCCCGGTTCGAAGTGCGGCGCGCGCAGGTGCGCCAGCGCGAAGTACCGCTTGAGCAACGGCGACCAGCAGCCGCTCGTGGCATAGCCAATCTGTCTGCCTCCACGATAGACCGGCGCACTCGTCCGCCACGCGATCGTCGGGACGTGCGGCGACAGTCCGCGTTCCGCGTGCAGCCGCTCGAGCGAGTTCCAGTCGACGTCGAGGCCGACGAAGCCCCATGCCGCACCACGGCCGGACTCTTCGCGCAACGCCCGCTTTCCGGTGTATGGCCCCTTGTCGAAGCGAACGGTCCAACCGAGGCCCAGCTCGAAAGGCGAGGACTTCTGGTCCTCGATCATCGCGCGACGCGACGAGAAGTAATCGACGCCGAGCATCACGAGACCGGCTTCGATGCGCGCGATGTCGAGCGCCCAGATACCGGCCGGCGTGATGCCGTACGTGCGGCCCTTGCCGACAAGCGTGTCCCACACGTGCACCGCATCCGTCGCATCGACCCAGATCTCGTAGCCGAGGTCGCCCGTGTAGCCCGTGCGCGTGATCGTCACCGGCACCCCGCCGACTGCCGTGTGTGTCAGCCGGAAGTAGCGCAGCCCGTCCAGATCCGCCGGCGAGACCTGGGCGAGGATCTCGCGCGCCAGAGGACCCTGCAACGCGAGCGCGCCGATGCGGTCCGACTCATCCTCGATCGTCACGTCCATCCCGACCGCGCTCATCCCGAGCCAGCGCAGGTTCGGCTCCGCGCTCGTCAGCCGGTAGGTCGCGTCATCGAGCCGCTGGATCGTGCCGTCATCGATGACCTTGCCCGCGTCGTCGCACCACGGTGTGTAGAGCACCCGGCCGACAGCGCACTTCAAGACGTCCCGCGGCACCAGACGGTCCAGCAGCCGGGCCGCGTCACGCCCGCCGATCCGGTACTTGTAGAGTGGCGACACGTCGAAGAGCGCGGCTGCGTTCCGGACCGCCGCGTACTCGACGTCCGGCACCGGTTCGTAGGCGCTCGCCATGAGGTGCCCGGCCCAGCGGCGCCAGGTCCCGGCACGCACGATCGGCGAGGTCCGTGGATGGAATGGCGAATGTTTGAGCATCGACCGGGAATGTAGCGAGCCGGGCGCCTCGGTTCCAAACCGTCCGGGACGGCGACCTGCCGTCCGATCAGGTGACCGGACCGCGGCCCTTGCTCGCCGGATGCATCGTTCGGGATGGACCAATGCCCATCGCCGCTTCGGTCCGGTCGGACAGCGCGACGTCCTCGGCACTGACGGGTTTGATCTCGGTCACCCAGAGCCGTGACGTGACGGCCGCCAGACCCTTTGCGGCGCCGACGCTTTCGCCACCGGCCCAGGCCACTGCCAGCAGCATCGACGAGAACACGCTGGTGCCCCTCAGACAGGCGCGGCCCGCGCGAAAGTATTGACGCAGTGCGCGGCGCCAGTGGAGTGCCGCGATGGCCGGTGCGGCCAGCGGATACAGCAGCCGCCCGATCCGGGGCCAGCCGGTCGTCCGTATCGCGCCGAACCCGAGTCCGACGAGGTAGACCAGCTTCAGTTCGCGCAGTCCGCCGGGCGGATCGAAGTGTCGCATCTTCGCGCGACTCTCCAGGAAGAACCTGCGGCCTTCCCGCGCAAAGTCCCGCATGAGGAACGCCCCCAGGATCAGATCCCGGGGCAGGCGGTCGCCGCGCTCTCTGATCAGGTCCGTCCTGATGGTGACGTTCCATCCGCACAGGACGTCGACCGGTCCTCGCTCGATCGGATCCATCCACTGGCCGTACCCGATCAGGAACGAGCCCTCCGCCCACATGGTGGTCCGGTTGCCGGGACGCAGTGCCGGGCCGATCGCATCCCATCCCTCGTCGAGCCGATCGAGCATGGCCTCGGCCCAGTCCGGGTCGGGCAGACAGTGGTCTTCGGCAAGCATCACGTAGTCGGCGGAAGCGTGCATCGCTCCCCATGCGCGCGCTTCGTGCAGGTCCCTGGATCCGGTGGGAACGATCACCTGACCCGCGGTCAGCTCGGTCCCGACTTCCGTGGTCGGGCACAGAATCAGGATCTCGAGCTGGTCGCGCCGGGTCTGCGCTTCCCACGCCTGCAACGCCGGACGCACGCTCTCAGGACCGTGTGTCGCCGGCAGGAGGATCGAAAGCTTCGGTCTCAGAACAGCCTCGTCTTCCAGAGCGCGCGCTCGAGCGGATAGAGCACGTTCCGCGCGTGCCGGTCATACCAGCTCAGCATCCGGTCGCGCGCGTCGGTCGGCTCGCCGGGCACCTTTCTGATGACACGGCCGAGCACGTTCTGGTACGGTTCGTTGAACGGACCGCCGACCGGACCTCGCCACGGCTTCATCCGGCCGGCAAAGTGAACGATCCCCGGATTTCGCCACTCCGTACACGCAGGGGATTGATACGACCGACCGTCCAGGCTCGCCAGCAGGTTCCAGCGCCGATCCACCGGGCGCCAGTCGTTCCAGGCGACGGCGTTCAGCGCTTCCTGATGAAGGAAATCCACCTGCTCCGTCTTCCGCAGATAGTCGTGGATCCGCGGCGTGATCTCGCGTTCCCGCCAGCGCGGAAGGTCGATGAGCAGTACTCCGCAGTTGAAGTACGACGCATCCTCGGAGATGCCCCGCTCGCGCCAACCCTTCACGCCTCGCCCGGCCGAGCACTTCGGCACGGCCGCATCCGGCGCGGCGCCGAACACCCGGCCCTCGAGGTCCGTTTCCCAGAGTTCGGTCACGTCGTCCAGCACCAGCAGGTCCACGTCGAGAAAGAGAACGCGCTCGACGCCGGGCGGCAGCAGCTCCGGCAGCAGGATCGGATACGCGGCCTGTCGCCGGAACCGCCCCTGCTGCGGCGCGGCCGCGATCTGTTCGGGCGACGGCACGATGCCCTCGGTTTCGACGATCGAGCCGATCACATCGATCGTCTCACGAGGAATATCCTCGTGGATCAGGTACAGCTTCGCGGCAGCGCCCGACCGCAGCCGCTCGACCAGCGAATGCAGCACGACGGCCAGCGGAAGCAGGTATTCACGGCTCACCGAGCACGCGATGTGAACCGTGGAGCACGACATCGTTCTCAAACCCGGGTGCTCATGGCACGTTCGCTACCCGCGCTTCCTCCCGGTACATCATGCCGCCGGCCACCGCCGCCGCCAGCATCATCGGCAGCGTGTAGAGCAGCGTGTGCAGGTAGAGCGGGCCCGGCACGATGCCCATGAGCCAGTTCGAGCCGGCGCCCAACAGATAGAACGCGGCCCACACGGCCAGGCCCGCACGCATCGCCGTCCACGGGCCCGGCCCGTACCGCGGCCGGATAGCAGCGTACGTCCAGACAATCAGGAACCCGAGAACGAACGCGAGCACGACGTAGCCGCCCAGCGCCACGCCGCCCAGCGGCCCCAGGTTCAGCGACGCGAGCAGCTCCTCCATCGCGTGCGCCATGATGAACATGTTGACGATCGTCTCGACAACATTGATCACCAGGCCGGCGACGATCGCGCCCACAACCACACGTCCAAAATTGATCCTTGCCATGCCGACACCCTTCGAGTGAGGAGGTCCGGACCACGACGGCTCCGGCGGCTGCGCTCGCGACCCCCGGATCGGACCAATATCCGACGCGGAGGTCAGGTGGGCAATCCGGTCGCCTGCGCGTGCATCGAACCGATTCGTGGGAACGACGGGGAACGGACTTGTTTCGCGCAGAGGACGCCGGAGGGGGAGCAGGACGCGGGGTACGGATCTGATGTTTTTATTGGTGTGGTCTTCAGGGGCTGCGGAGCGACCTTCTGGCGATCGGTGCGATTCCGCGGGGGCGGCCCTCCCGGATGCCGAAGTTGCAGCCCGATCGGCGAGTCCGCGGACTTCCTCGATGCGGGCGAGCGTCGGCAAGGCGAGCGAGCCGAGGATCATGTTGGCGACAGGCAACGGGTGCAGCGAGCCGGGCAGCTCGGTCTCGTGCGACAGCAGCATGCGGACGGCCTGTGCGGTGTCACCCGCGGCCAGCAACCAGCGTCCGGTGGCCAGACGATCAATGGCGGTAACGAACGGGTGTCGTGATCCGAGCTCGAACTGGCGCGCCGCATCGGCGTTGTCCCACTCGATCCGTGCGAGGTCGCGCGCTGCTTCGTCGACACGTCCCGCCAATGCGGTCTCAAATGCGGCGAGGGACGCATCCAGCGTGACTGCGTGTTCGGCGGGGCTGCCGCCGAGCCGCCCGCGCGCGGCGCGCAGTGCGTCAGCATCGCCGCGTGTGCATGCGACCAGGCCATCGGGCCATGCGATCTCCGCGACGCCGTCGGGTGTGTCCGCGGGCTCGGACAGGAGCGCGGCCTCGCGCAACGCGAGCACCGAGTCAGGGTGCAGCGCGCCGACCCATGCGCCAGCGGCCGCGAGGCCGTACGCCCAGAGCGCCCTGAGCGTGCATGGCGCTGCGCGTGTAGTCGTGCAGGAACTCGAGGGCCGTGTCCCAACTGCCGCGTCCCGCCAACGCGAGGGCACCGGCCCGCAGCTGTGCCGCTTCCACCCTGGGCGTTGCGCCATGGCTGACAACACCCTGCGACATGTCGGCCTGCGCTCGATGGAAACCGAAGATGCTCAGGCTCGTCGCGAGGCGCTCCGGTTCGAGAGGACGTCGAGTCCGCCTGGATCTCGCGCGCGAACGCGAGCGGCGCAGCGCGGTAACCGATGATGTAGTGTTTGCGGCCAGGCTCGGCGCGCATGGTCCGGCCGGGCGACACGGTCGTGCACCGCGTCGTGGGCGACACGCCGGTCCGCGCGCTCGTCATCTGGGCCCCGGGCGGCGAGGTCGAACGGATCGCGCCGGCGTTCCGCGAACGGCCCATGGGACCCGGCGGCGACGGAGCTGGCCGGCCGTGAGCGTCGTCTTGCTCATGATTGTTGGTCAGGCGATGAGCGCGTTGGTCAGGCGACGAGTGCGTTGGTCATCTGCCTGCATGCCCGCTCGCACTCGCGGCACGCCTCGGCGCAGATCCGGCAGTGCTCCATGTGACCGGCGTGCTCCTCGCACTCCTCGGCACACGCGCGGCACCCGGTGGCGCAAGCCTGGAGCTGAGCCTCGAGGACCCTCCGGTCCTGGGAGCCGGGCCGCGCGATGAGCAGCGCCGTCTCGGAGCAGATCCCGGCACAGTCGAGGTTGAGGCGGATGCACTTCCGGAGAGCGGCAGGGTCGTCCTCGGCGAGGCACGCGTCGGCGCATGCGGTGCAGGTATAGGCGCATTCCGCTGCGGCGCTCACGAGCGCGAAGGCCTCGTCCCCCGCGTCGCTCGCCGGGTCCGGGTGCGTGCTGAACATCTGTCGTACGCGATCCATGTCGATTCCCTGTCGTGGTTGATCCTGTGGTGGCTCCGACCCATGCTGGACGGGTTCGGTCTGGACGAGATCTTCCCGCACGCTCTTCCGCTTGCGCACGATGGCTTCGGCAACTACTGGGTGGCGGACGTGCACTCGCACTCGGTGGACTGGTCGCCTGTCTGGTTCGCGTGCCACGATCCGCCGGTAATCGCATTCCAGAGTGATACACTCGAGCGCGGCCCGGGACGGTGTTCATGCGTGCGGTGCCCAGGCCCGTTCTCCGGGCGAGTGCGGGACGCACGGGTCGAAACGTCCTGGCGTTTCCACGTAGCGCATCGCCTGGTTGTAGCCGATCTCGGAGGTGAAGTAGCCGAGCAGGGTCAATTCCTTCATCATCCGGAAATAGTGCGTGGGTGCGTCGGCGGTGATCTCCGGGTTCAGTGTCGGATCGCCGCTGCGTGCGTCTTCTGGCGCATCGGCGACGACCTCCTCGCGCGCTTGTCTGCGTGCTTCTTCGTGCGAATCCATGTGCGCCTTCTGCTCGCGGTCAAGCTGCTCCAGCAGCTCGAGCCGCTGCTGCGGTGTCGCCGCCATGAACGCGACACCGTGCATGCTCTCGCATTCAGCATTCAGCTGGCGCATGCCCTCGACGAAGATCTGCTGGTCATCGAGCGAATAGACGTCGTTGACCATGAGCGCCATGAACGGACCGACCGCGGCCGCCTTTGCACCGGGCGTATCCGTTTCGGGCAGGATCGTGTCCGCTATCTCGTCCAGGAGCGCGACGTCCTCGGCAGAGAACAGGTCACCGACCGCAGTGTAGGACAGGTCAGTGCGATCGTCCGTGCATGCCGTGATCAAGGCGTTACCGCCGACGAGTGTGATGCCGCCGAGCATCACGGTCACTCGCTGAATCGCGTCGCGGCGCGTGATCCGGATTCCATGCCGCCCATCGACCAGGCGGTCCTGTTCACTGTATGATGACATGTTCGTCCTTCCGCGAGTGGCTAGAGATTGCGGCGGCTGAGCTCGTTCACGGCGAAATCGGCCGCGCGTGCGGTGAGCGCCATGTACGTCAGAGACGGGTTCTGGCTCGCCGCGGACGCCATGCACGAGCCATCCGTGACGAAGACATTGGGACAGTCCCACACCTGGTTGTTCGCATTGAGCACGGACGACCGTCGATCACGGCCCATGCGTGCGGTGCCCATTTCGTGGATGCCCATGCCGGGATAGTACTCGTTGTCGTAGGTTTCGACGTCCCGCACGCCGGTCGCATCGAGCATCTCCGCCATGTCATTGGCCATGTCCACGCGCATGAGACGTTCGTTCTCGCCGATCTCGCAATCGATGGCGAGCACGGGCAATCCCCACCTGTCGGTCTTCGACTCGTCGATCGTGACGCGGTTCGAATGGCTGGGCAGCATCTCGCCGAACGCTGTCGCGCCGATCGTCCACTGGCCGGGCAGCGACGTCGCATCCTTGAAGGCGCCGCCCACACCCAGCTCCGCGACCGCGCGCGACCACCCCTGGCGGCCGGCACTGCCCTGGTAGCCGAAGCCTCGCAAATAGTCGCGCCGGTCGCCAAACAGGTTTCGGTAGCGCGGGATGTAGAAGCCGTTGGGACGGCGGCCGAAGAAGTAGTGATCCTCCAGACCGTCGAGCTGGCCGGACGCGCCGACGCGGAAATGGTGGTCCATCAGGTTGTGTCCGAGCTCGCCGGAACTGCTGCCAAGTCCGTCCGGCCACACATCCGTGGCGGAACGCATGAGGAGCCACGTCGAGTTGAGCGTGGATGCGCACAGGAAGATGACGCGCGCGCTGTAGTCGGTGACCTGCTCCGTTATCGCATCCATGACGCGCACGCCCGTAGCCCGGCCGAGGTCGCGGTCGTAGATCACCTCGGTGACAATCGAGAACGGCCGCAACGTCAGCCGGCCGGTGGCCATGGCGGCCGGGAGCGTCGAGGACTGCGTGCTGAAGTATGATCCGAACGGGCAGCCCAACCAGCATGCGTTGCGATGCTGACAGGGAGAACGCCCGGGCAGCGCCTGCGTGAGGTTGGCGACCCGTCCCGGAATCATCCGGCGCTGCCCATCAAACTGCTGCAACAGCCGTCCGGCGATCAGCTCCTCGCCGCAATTGAGCGGCATCGGCGGCTGGAACTCGCCATCGGGAAGCTGCGGCAGGCCCTCGCGCGAACCGGAGATGCCGGCGTGCCGCTCGACATGATCGTACCACGGCGCGATTTCCGCGTAGCGGATCGGCCAGTCGGTGCCAATGCCGTCCCGCGCGTTGGCCTCGAAATCGTAATCGCTCAGCCGGTAGCTCTGCCGGCCCCACATCAGAGAGCGCCCGCCCACCTGATATCCGCGATACCAGTCGAACCGCTTGATCTCCGTGTATGGCGAATCCTGATCGGACGCCCACCAGTCGAGGTTCTTCTCGTTCAGCGGATAGTCACGCTTCAGGACAGGGTACGCCTCCTCCATCGCGCGCGTGCGGCCACCGCGGTGAGGATACTCCCACGGCCCCTTCGTGGCGTTCACATAGTCCTTGATGTGCTCGACGTTCTTGCCGCGCTCCAGCATCAGCACGCGAAGACCCTTCTCCGTCAACTCCTTCGCTGCCCAGCCGCCGGAGATACCGGATCCGACCACAATGGCGTCGTAGCTTCGAGTCTCGGACTGCATCATCCCTCCCGGAACGTGAACGTTCAGAACGAAAGCTGTCGCAGGTGCCCGAACCCACCCCGCGCTCTGTCATGGCATCGCGGATCCGCTACCGATTCCCGATTCGCGTGCTGGCGTTGCGCACGCCGTGCTGATCGGCAAAGAGGACTCGCGCTTCCACGGCGCGCGCGGCCTCGGACACGCTCAGGATATGGCGTGCTTCCAGCGCCTCGCCCGGCGCAACCGTCACGCTCTCATCGTCCGACGTCATGACCACCGTGCCATCGGCTGCAATCCACTCGATCGTGCGACGTCCGATCACGCGCGATTCGCTCTTGTTCGTGATTCGCGAGGTCAGTACGACGGGACCCAGCCAGTCGGGCGGACTCACGCAGCAGATGATGTCGAGCTCGAAATCCGGCGGAACCATCCCCGGCAGGCCGCAGTGGATGTACGCGCCGCCTACGTTCTTCTGGTCACCCACGTCCTCGTTGACGACACCAATGATGGCGCAGTCGCCGGAAACGCCGACCGCCGCACCGTAGCCATCGCCGTACTCGCCGTTGGACATGAAGCGCTTCTGTCCGAGCTGCCATCCGCCGAGCGAGCTGCGGAAATGGTAGGCGGCACCCGAAGTGCCGACGGCGCCATCGGCGAGCCACGCGCCTACGATGGCGCGCGGTCCATCGATGCCGACGGCGTAACCGAACTCGTCGCCCGATGCGCCATCGCTCGCGATCAGCTTCTGCGTCTGCGACCAGATGCCTGTACCGGCGTTGCGCACGAAGACGTATGCCGCGCCCGCGCCATCCCCATTTGCATCCTCGCCTTTCGCCCCCACAAGAACCGCATTGCCAGCAACCGAAACCGACCTGCCCAGGAAATCGTGATACGCAGCGTCGTTGGCCGTCAGCTTCGCCTCCTCCACCCATCCACCGGATTGTCGGCGGAAAACATAGACAGCGCCGCCAATGGTCACGCCGTTCGCGATTCCCTTCCCGGCACCGACCACGACGACATTGCTGTCAATGGCCACGGACACGCCGAACTCGATGTAGTCGATGCTGTCACTCGCGCCCAGTTCCGCGTCGAAGTGCCATTGACCGGAGCCCGCATCACGCCGGTAGACCCATGCGCGGCCCGGCCCCGTGAAGAACGGAGCCGCCGGGTATGGCGCCCCGACAACGGCGAAGTCGCCATCGATTGCGACCGAGATGCCGAAGCCATCACCGTCGGCCGTGTCACCGAAAACTGCTGCAACTTCGCTCCACGTGCCGCCGTCGCGCTCGAAGATGCGGGCAGCGCCCGTGACGGCGCCGACGGTCGCGTCGCCGAACACGCCCGCGATCGCGCGATCGCCGTCAATGTCGACGGACCAACCGAGCTGTCCGTTGAGCGACGGCGAGGACGACACGATCGTCGCCTCGAGTTGCCAGGCATTGCCGCTGCGCGTGTAGATCAGCGCCTTGCCGGCGTTCGAGTCGAGTGTGTCGCTCTTCGGAACACCGACAATGGCGCGATTGCCCTCGATCGCGACCGAGAAGCCGGCCTGATCGAACTGCGCACCGTTCGGATTCGAGAGCCGCGGACCCGGGCCGCAGCCGGCCAGCCCGACCGCATGTGCGAGCAGGCACCATGTGCATTTCGAACCGATTCGCATGACCATCGCTCCACCAGCCTTCCCCGATACGCACGGTAGTGAATCGCGGCGCCCTCCGCCACACCCTGCCATGTACTGCTTGACATGCGTCAAAGCGCTCCAGTTCCGGACGCACGTACCGCCGGATTCCGCCATGGCGCTCCCCGGTTCGGCTGCGAACCTCCGCACGATCGAACTGATCGACGCCAAATGCCTGGTACGCAGGAGCTTCCGGTAATCGGGGCGGTCGCGACTCCCACCGCCGTGTTGATTCGGCCCGACGGATATGTGGCCTGGGTCGGAGGCCTGAACAGGTGGGGCTCGCTCCCGCGCTGACCACCTGGCCCGGACCGCCCGTTGTGGCGTAGCGCACCGGCTTCCAGGATCACCCTGTCAGGAGCTCTCGGGTGACACGTCCTGGCCGTCGAATGCCCCTTCACACAAGCCTAGAACCAGCTGCCCGGCATGCCGTTCTCGATCAGTTCGGCCAGGCTTATTGCGTGCACACCGGCGTCGCTTGCCATCTCGGCGGTGAACGGCGATGCGCGGAAGCTGCGGACGATCACGTACGCGGACGGATGCTGCCGCCGGACCACGAGCGCGGCATGGAGGTTCGTGCCGTCGTCACCCGACCCCATGATGACGACGGGATCATACCCTCCGGCAT
Source organism: Longimicrobiales bacterium (assembly GCA_035513345.1). GTDB lineage: Bacteria > Gemmatimonadota > Gemmatimonadetes > Longimicrobiales > RSA9 > DATKCF01. The sequence continues at coordinate 28,450 of DATKCF010000125.1, read as the reverse complement.
CGACCACTTCGCCGACCCGCAGCCAGATGTCGGAGTCGAGAAGATCGCCATCGATGATCAGACGTTCATAGTCGTCCGCGAAGCCGACATGGTGATCGAATTCACGCGCATTGCGTGTGGCCTTCTCGTCGACGATGACGACGCGGCCGATGCGACCCTTCGCATGGTGCTGCAACTGATTCAGCACGGTCTGGCCGAACCGGCCGAACCCGGCAAGGACCACGAGGTCACGTTCGGCGGTGCGCTGGAAGCGGTCGAGCAGGTGTGCGTGCACGAGGTTCGTGGCGGCGAACTCGTGGCCATTGAAGATCTCGCAGACGCGAGCAACACTCGATTCCGCGGTCTCGCGCATGAACCCGAGGTCGGCGACGTGAACGACGATGCGGCCGGCCCGTTCGGGCGCGAGCTTCACGATCTTCGATGCCGCGTCGAGGTTCGCGAAGTCGTCGCCGGTCAGCAGCAGCACGCGGTGCGCGCGCTGCACGCGGAGCCGCCGGAGCACTTCGTTGCTCGTGATATCGCCGCTGACTATCAGGGCGCGGTAGGCCTCGCGCAACAGCGCGAGCGACGGATGGTTCGGATCGCGCTCGACCACCACGATCGTCCGTCGTCGATCATGCTCCCGGAGCTTGCGCACGTACAGCATCGTGAGCCGTCCTGCACCGCCGAGAACGATATGGTCGTACAGCGGCCGGATGCGCAGCGCGGCATGACCGATCAGACGAGCGGCTGCCTCGATCAGCGCGGACGCCGTGATCATGGGCGCCGCGAAGTACGCGGTCCACAGGAGCACCCGACCATGGAACGGGCCGCCCACCGGAGTGCCCAGGTCGAGACCGCCGAGCACGAACAGCCCGAGCGCGTAGTACAAGCACTGGGCGATCCCCGCGACGTCTCGCTCGCTGACACCTGTTCCCGCCAGGAGCCCGGCCACAGCGCCGGCATACACCGCAACGAATGCGAGACCTCGCCAGACGAGCGGGCGGTAGAGGACGCTGACCGTCGTTCTTTGCGACATTCGTCAGGTCTGGTGTCCGGCCGCGCGGTCCCGCACGAACGTACCGGGCGGCTGGAACTCGAGTGTGGTGCCGAGCGCATCGCCGACGGCGAGGTCCAGCAGGCATCTGGCGAAACGGTCGCGATCCACGGAGCCGTGTGTCAGGCGCGCCGGCTGAAGTGTCGCAACTGGCGGACCGCGACGGCGAGGGCTGCGAGGGCCGGGTCGCCGGTGTCGGCTCGGATCTCGCCGAGCAGTGCACGGAACTGCGTGATGTCGTGGGCCAGGCGATCGTGCAGGCGAGCGACGACGTCCTCGATTGGTTCGGCGGCGCCGTCGCCGCCCGCGACGACGGCCGTCAGCGCGCGGTGTGCGCGGCCGACATCGTCGAGCAGGCCCTGCGCCAGCCGTTGCTCCCACCGACTCTGCGTCACCTGTGTGAGTGCCTGTCGCAGCCAGGACAGCTCGAGGAGTTCCGCGATCAGGTAGTAGGCACGCGCGGAGCGCACGGCGTCGGCGCCGGTGTCGCGGGCGACGCGCAGGATATCGAGGAGCTGATCGAGATAGCGCAGTGTCGTCAACTGCTCGGCGAGATCATCCCTGTCCGTGAGCTTGCGCATCTCACGGATCCGGTTCTCGATGGTGGCGCGGTCGTCGGCGGCGACAAGGTCGAGGAACTGGCTCCGGAGCCGTTCGAGGCCATCGGTGTGCTGCGCTATGACGGTGGTTGCGGCCGTCTCCGGCGACACGTTGGCAAGCACCCATCGCGCGATGCGTTCGAGCACTCGCTCGAGTCCACGAAGCCAGAAGTAGAAGACCGGCGCGGGAACCTCGAGTTCGACGCGCTCGAGCGCGGCGCGCAGTTCGCGTGCGCCGCACACGCGGGACGCGATCAGCCACGCGCGCGCGATCTCGGGCGGTTGCGCTCCCGTGTCACGCATCATACGGAACGTGAACGTGGCGCCCATGAGATCGATCATGTCGTTGACGAGTTGTGTCACGACGATCTCGCGACTGAGTCGGTGGGAGCGGAGTGCGTCGGGTCCCGCCACACGGCGCGCGGTCGGCGGGAAATACGTGTGCAGGTACGGCTCGGCCGAGGCGTCGTCGGGCAATGCACTGTCGAGCAGTTGCTGCTTGAGCCAGAGCTTGGACCATGCGAGCGTCAACGCGAGTTCGGGGCGAGTCAGGGCGCGGCCGCGCGCTCGCCGCTCGAGCAGCACTTCCTGGGACGGAAGTTTCTCCGCCGCTCGATCGAGCAGGCCGACGCGCTCGAGATGCTGCATGAGCGAGTGGAAATCGTCTACGCTCTCTTCGGCTCGATGCTCGTCCATCGAGACGGCCAGGCTCTGCGACTGAACGTCGCGCAGGGTCAGTTCAACCACTTCGGATGCAAGCGTCTCGATCAACACGTTACGCTCGTCGACGCCGAGTGCACCCGCGTTCACCACGGCGTTCAGCAGGATCTTCAGATTGACTTCGTGATCCGACAGGTCCACACCGCCGGCGTTGTCGACGGCGTCGGCGTTCAGCCGCCCGCCATTCAGAGCGTACTCGACGCGCGCCGCCTGCGTCAGTCCGAGGTTTCCGCCCTCGCCGATCACCCTCACGCGCAGCTCGCGCGCATCGACACGGACCGTGTCGCACGTCGGATCGCCGACATCGCCGTGTCGCTCGTCGGACGCTTTCACGTACGTGCCGATGCCGCCGTTCCAGAGCAGGTCCGCGGGCGCGCACAGGACGGCCCGGATCAGGGATTCGCCATCCAGCGCAACGGTGTCTTCGGGCAGGCCGAGTGCCTGCCGGGCCCGGGCCGGAAGCGGCACGGACTTGGCTCCACGTGACACGATGAAGCCACCCTCGCTGAGCACTTCACGATCGTAGTCGTCCCAGCTCGTCCGGCCGGCGCCGAAGAGCCGCTCGCGCTCTCGATAGGAGGTGGCCGGATCCGGGTCGGGATCGACCATGATGTGCCGGTGGTCGAAGGCGGCGATGAGACGGATCTGACGCGAGAGCAGCATACCGTTGCCGAACACGTCGCCGCTCATGTCGCCAATACCGACTACAGTGAACGGCACACTCTGCGTGTCGTGCTCGATCTCGTGGAAATGACGGCGCACGCATTCCCATGCGCCCTTCGCCGTAATGGCGAGCGCCTTGTGGTCGTAGCCGTGAGAACCGCCGGACGCGAACGCATCAGCGAGCCAGAATCCGTACTCGGCCGCGACCGCGTTGGCGACATCGGACAGGTGGGCAGTGCCCTTGTCAGCTGCGATCACGAGGTATGGATCGGGCTCGTCATGAGCGATGACGCCGTCCGGCGTTCGCACTTCGCCATCGATCAGGTTGTCGGTAATGTCGAGAAGCCCGCGCATCAGCGTGCTGTACTGCCCGGTCACTTCTGCCGCCCTGGCTGCGGCATCGCCCTGCGCACGCGGAGCAATGAAGCCACCTTTCGAGCCGCCCGGCACGATCACCGCGTTCTTCAGCGCTTGCGTGCGTACGAGTCCGAGCACTTCGGTCCGGAAGTCGTCGGGACGGTCGCTCAGGCGAATTCCGCCGCGCGCGACGCGCGCCGTGCGCAGGTGCACGCCAGACATGCGCGAGGAGTGGACCCATACTTCGAAGAGCAGCCTGTTACGCACGGTCGCCTGCATTGCCTCGCCGGAGAACTTCAGCGAAATGTACGGCACACCACCGGAGCGGAACGTCGGTTGCCCGCCACCATGGCGGTAGAAGTTCGTGCGCACGGTAGCGTCGACGAGGCGGAGGATCTGGCGCAATGCGCGATCCTCGGTTAGCGACAGCACGTTCGCCAGCGATGCAATAAACTCGTCTCTGAGCCGGGCGCCGGCCGTCACGCGGTCGGCGTGGTCGGCCGCCGCCGCCGGATCGAACTTCGCCGCGAACAGCCGGACCAGCAGCGCAGCCGATTCCGGATGCGCCGTCAGTGCGCTCACGAGCGACCGTCGGCTCGGCACCGCGCCGACCTGGAAGGCGTACTCGCAGTACGCGCGCAACAGGTCGACGGATCGCCACTCGAGATCGGCCTTGAGGACCAGCCCGTTCAGCTCATCGCTCGTCGCATCACCGGCATGCACGGCCAGGAGCAACTCGGCCAGCAGAGCGCCCTGACGTTCGACGTCGATCGGACGCCCGGCCGGATCCTGGACCGCGAACAGGTAGATGGTCGAACGCGGACCACCCTCGCCGACCAGTTCGAACGGGCGCACGAACAGCACACGCAGTCCGGCATTCTCCAGGATCGGCATGAAGTCCGACAACACCAGGCGCTCGCCGATGAGGTACAGCTTCAGATGGGCATATCGTGCAACCACGCGGCGAGGGTCCGGCGGCTCGGTTGCGAACAGGCGAACCGCAACCCGCTGCTCACTGGCCGCCATCGCTTCGAGTTGGAGGATGTCGTCGCGCGCAATGCCCGGTGGCGTGGCCGCCTGATACTCCGCGTTGAACTCGCGGGCGTACCGTTCCGCGAGCCGGCGCGCCTGGTCGGGCGGCCGGTCACGTTCGAGCTCGAGTCGGACACGATCAGACCACGTCCGGATCAGCCTGCGGATGCGGTGCTCGATGTCTTCGGGATCGACAGCGCCGATGCGCTCCGGCGTGGTGCCCAGATGGAAGTGCAGTCTCGCCTGATCGCCGCCGCTGAGCGCAAGGTGATAGTTCAGGATCGTGCCACCGAATCGCTCGACGAGTGTGTCCTCGATGGCCTTGCGCACCGCGCCCGAGAACGTCTTCTTCGGCAGGATCGCCATGACGGAGACGCCTCGCCCGAGCGGGTCGGGGTGTAGCGTCACCTTGACCTCGTGTGTGTGGTAGAGCTGGAGCACTGTGCGGATCTCGGCGCCGATCTCCTGCGCGGAGGTCAGGAACAGCTCCTCCTTCGGCATCGAGTTGAAGATCGTGATGATCTCCTTGTAGTCGTGTGTGCCGGGAATGGCGCCCGCGTCCGTGACGATGGTTCGCAGCTTCTCGCGCAGGATCGGGATGCGCTCCGCATCCTCGGCGTTCGCCTTCGACGTGAGCAGTCCGATGAATCGTCGCTCACCCGTGATGCGACCCGCATCGTCCAGCTTTTTCACGCCGATGTAGTCCATGCGTGTTCGCCGGTGAACCGTCGACGGCGCGTTGGTCTTGCTCGTGATGAGCAAACGTCCGCTCTCGACGCGCTCACGCAGGCCCGGTGTCAGGCTGTCGAGCGGCACGGGCCGTGCAAACGAGGAGGTGCTCTCGTCACGCAGTATGCCGAGTCCGGACCCGGCGTCCACCACAACCGCGCGCGTGCCGTCAACATCGATAATCGAATAGGAGCGATAGCCGAGAAACACGAAGCCGCCATCGACGAGCCAGCGGACGAACTCCTCGATCTCCCTGATCTCGCCTGCCTGATCCGGAACACTGTCAGCGCGCTCCTCGAGGTACCGGATCGTATCGCGCGCAGCCTCGACCATGCTTCCGAAGTCGTCGGTTGCCCTGACGACATCCTCGAGGCTGCGCTGGATTGCCGTCGCGATCTCGTCGTGCTTTGCGAGATCCCCGACGTACTGCACCTCGCAGTGCGTCAGGGACTCGCGAGGACCGCCCTCCGCGCGGGGCCCCAACTCGACAATGCGACCGGCTGCATCGCGCTCGACGTGCAGGACACGATAGATGAACCACTCGATATCGAGGTCACACGACGTCAGGTACTCACGGATCGTATCGACGACGAACGGCCGGTCCGTGACGAGGGTGCGAATGATGGTGACCGGCGCATTGGCCGTTGAGTCAGTATCCGCGAAGTTCAGTACCTGGACTGCAACGCGGTCCGGGCTCGCCTCGCGCAGGAAGCGGAAGGCGCCAATCGCCATCTCCGCCAGCGTCGCGGCGTCGCGCCTGGAGAACAGGTCGGCGCGCGCGTCGGCATAGAAGAGTTGCACGAACTTGCGGGCCAGCTCGCGGTCCGCAGCCTCGACCCGATCCACCACCGTCTCCGTGACGGCCTCCATCAGCGCGTCCGTTCGCGTCGCCATCCAGACCTTACCCTTCGAAGTCACGCGCCGGGCCGATCAAACTACGGTGCGGACATCGCGGGGCAATAGCGCCACTAGTGGACCCACAACCGCTCCGCTTCGGCGATGAGGCGAAATACCTCTCCGTCGTCGGACTCGCCGGTGCGGCCGGCCAGGCCCGTGATCCAGCGGGCGGGCAGCCCGCTACGTCCGGGCAGCGCACCCACGGCCGCGCCCACGATCGCCGCGATCGTGTCGTTGTCACGCGTGTCATTGACGGCCCGCACGATCGCTTCCTCGGCATCGTCGCCATGCATGGCCAGGATGTGCAGGACGGACGGTACGGTCTCGAGCAGGTAGGCACCCGAGTACCAGCGATCGCACGCGGTGCGGCAGTCGATGCCCTGGTCGAGCGTGTCGCGGACATGCGTGTCGATGAAGGCGGAAAGCGACCCGGACCACTCGAGCCCCGGCCTGCGTGGACGGTACATTGTGTCCGTCTCGATTGCGCGCAATGTGTCGGTGAACGTGTCAATCCACCAGACAGCGGGCGGCGGTGACGTGCGTTCGAGCAACGCCCAGAGCATCGAGGTGAAGGCGACACAGCTACCGACGGATGCCGTGTCGTCGTGCGTGATCGTCGCGGCGAGCGCGGCATCCGCGTACGGCGAGGGCATGGGTGAGGCCAGGTGAGGTACGAGGACTGGCGCGATGCGTATGAGAGCGCCGTTGCCCGCGGACCGGACGCCGGTTTGTTCCCACGGCAGACCCTCGTCGCGGTAGCGTCGGATAAAGCCGCGGACGGTCTGGCCGATCCCGAAGATCTGGTGGGTGCATAACTCGCGGGCCAGGCGGTCGGGCACGAGGCCGCCATCCTCGTTGAGTCGGCGCAACGTCCAGAATGCCAGTTGCGTGTCGTCCGACGGCAGGCCGACCGCCCGTCCATCCGCGAACGGGTTCGACAGGCAGTCGCGTACCTCGCCGAACGCGGCTGCCCGAGCGGTCGGGTCCATGCCTTCCGACGTGTCGCCCAGCGAATCGCCGATCGCCCCAGCAGCTCACGCAGCACAACGGTGTTGTCGATCGGTGCGATGCCCGCGTTCATGCCTGGTCCGATGCCGACACGGGAGGTCCGTCGTGATCCTGTCGCGTGGCGCCCGTGTCGGCTCGGGTCAATGATGCGTTGCGCAGCGACGCGCGTCCACCTCTCAGTTCGGCGACGTCATGCCCGAGAACACGAACCGGTACGCGTCCTGGTCCGCGTTGTAAATCGCCTGGAACGTGGTCGGCTGCCTGCCCTCGAGTCCGGGTACAGCGGGCACCGGGATGTCGAAGGAACGGCGTTCGAGGAGCAGGGACTGCGCGACCATCGGCTCGATGAAGATGTTCTGCCCGCGATAGTACCCGATCACCATGGTGCTGTTGAAGGTTTCCGTGCTGGCGAGTTCGGCCGTCGGCAGCGCATGCATGCCCATCTCGGGGACGCAGACGCCGACCAGCGTGCTGACGCCTATGGCTTCGGCGATCTCCGGGGGCAGCTCCTCGTCCGGCAGGCTGTAGGCCGCCGGCAGCGCGGACGGCTTCGACTCATCGGCGCAGTCGATCGCGAGCCGGTCCGCCGACGTGATCGTGTACAAGTGGAAATCGAAGTGCGGCACCATGTAGACGGCCGGCCCGTGTCCCATCGGCTCCCAGTAGATCGTCATGTGGTTGAATCCGCTCGGCGCCGCGGCCTCGGGCAGATCGATGGCCGCGACGGAGGGTGGCGGCCATGCCATGGCTACCTCCCGGGGCGCGTTCTCGATCGCCGCAAGCGGGATCGTCGCGCCGAATTCGACCACGGCGTCGCCCTGCATCGTCGTCCACGTGCAGACCTGTGCCTGATTCGCATCGGCGCACTCGCCGGCCACCTCGACCGTGCCGGATTCGCCGGCACACGCACACAACGCGGAAACGGATGCAGCCACGAACCAGCGGATTCTGGATCCCGACATGGGGTTGCTCCTGTATTTTCTGGGGATGTGCCGCGCAGCGCGCGGCCGGCACATGGGCTGAATCGGTCCGCCGGCAGCAACGGTGGTCACGGCATGCTGAGCCGCGGCGCGGAAGCAGTTGGCCGGGCCCGTCGATCAGCGACTTCGACTCGCGTGCGATTCCGCGCTCCGCCGCAGCAGTTCCCGCAGCGTTTCCAGCTCGAGCGGCTCGACGGCCGGCGTGATTGCGGGCGGTTCCGCCACGCGCAGGGGCCAGCCCGTCGATTGCACGACGTGCGACACGTCGACGCCGGTGTGAACGGCGCTCAGCACCAGCTCGTGCGTGACGGGGTCCGGCTCGAGAACACCGAGGTCCGTGATGACGCGCGTCGGTCCGCGGCCGGGCAGACCGAGTCGCTGGCGTGAGTCTCCGCCTTCGGCATGGCCGACCGAAGTGCGGAAGTCGAGTGACTCGACGAACATGCGGGTCGAGTGGCGAGCCATCACGATGACTTCGCGGGCGTTCGCCGCGATGTCGGGGGCGCCGCCGCCGCCCGGCAGGCGGACGCGCGGCGAGGCGTAGCTGCCGATGACGGTTGTGTTGAGGTTGGCGAAGCGGTCGATCTGAGCTGCGCCGAGGAAGCCGACATCCATGCGGCCGGCCTGAAGCCAGTACGCGAAGATCTCGGGCACGGAGACGACGACGCGGGCGGTCTCGGCCAGTTCGCCATCACCGATCGAGAGCGGCAGCACATCGGGGCGCGAGTCGATGGTGCCGGACTCGTAGACGAGCACGAGGTCGGGCGCGTGCAACCGCCTGGCCAGGTTGGCGGCCACGTTGGGCAGCCCGATGCCGACGAAGCACCACTGGCCGTTGCGCAGTGCGCGTGCAGCGACGACCGTCATCACTTCCTCGGGCGTGGGCAGCGCCGTCATGTAGCGCGCAGCCGCGCGAGGAAACCGGCCACGTCCGTCGTGCCATGGACGTACTCGTCGATCCACGCGGTGAACCGGTCGCGGCTGCGCGAGATGTCGTCCCACTCGCGATAGAACACGTTGTCCCGGCGAGTATGACCCTGCGCGTAGGACGGGTACGCGCCCTCGGGCACGTGACACACCGCATCGATGACTTCGGCCGGGATGAGCAGATCGCCGCTCACCCGTTCGATGTGCGGCACGATCTCCTCGACGGTCACAATCGCGCGATCCGCGGCGAGCACCGCTTCCTTCAGTACGCCGGTCATGCCACGGATCTGGATGTTGCCGATTTCGTCGGCGCGCTGCGCGTGGATGATGGTGACGTCCGGCCGGTGCGCGGCGACGGCCGTCAGCGTTTCGCCGGTGAACGGGCACTCGATCGTGCGGAACGCGGGACTGTGCGCGGGCAGGTCGGTGCCGGCGGCGCCGCGCAGAGCGCCGAACGGAAGTCGCGAGGCGCCGGCCACCCATGCGGCGGCCATGGACCCGTGCGAGTGCTCGACGATCTCGATCGGATGCGGCCAGCCGTTCTCGATCGCATCGCGGAACCTGTACAGCGAGCCCACCCCGGGGTTGCCGCCCCACGCGAAAACGAGCTTCCTCGCGGCGCCGACACCGATCAACTGGTCATGGATGATGTCCGGAGTCAGCCGGATCAGCGTGAGATCACGACGACGCTGCCTGATGATCTCGTGCCCCGCGGCGTGCGGGATCAGGTGCGTGAAGCCCTCGAGGGCCACGGTGTCGCCATCATGGACGTGCAATGCGATCGCATCGCGGAGCGACAGGATCGCTGTGGCGCGACGTCGCCCACCCGATTCGACGCGGTCCATCAGGTTGCGTCTTCGACGACGTCGTCCATCAGCGTCTGCACGTATGCGATCTCGTCCTCGTTGACGAGATGACCCATGCCGGGATAGATGCGCTTCTCGACCGCGGCGCCCATGCGTTCGAACACGGCGGCGCTCTCTTCGACGCGCTCGAGCGGAACGTGGCTGTCGATATCGCTGCAGCCCAGGAACACCGGCGTGCCGTCGAACGAGCCGGGATACTCCCATGTCGTACCGGGCGGTCCGATGAGGCCGCCGCTGTATGCGACGACACCGCCGTAGCGCGTTGCGTTGCGCACGGCGAACTCCGCGGCGAGGCATGCGCCCTGCGAAAAGCCGAGGAGTATGATGTGGCGGCGCTGCACGCCATGCGCGGCGACGCGATCGACGAGGTCGTTCAGCATCGCGAGTGCCGACGACAGGCCGGGCTCGTTCATCGACGTGTCCGCCATGAAGCTGTACGGGTACCACGTGTTGCCGGCTGCGGCGGGCGCGAGATGCGTGAACGCGGGCCGGTCCAGCACGACCGCGACATCGAGGACGTTGCGCGGCGCCGCATTGCGTCCGTGCACGAGGATCATGGCGGCCGCGCTTTCACCGAGCGGCGCGCCCCATTGTCCGACGGGCTGTGCGGCGTGCGGATCCGTTCGTGATTCCATCAGTCGTGCCGCACGGGCGGGAGGTGCGTCTCGATCGTTCTGCGATGCGGCTCCTCCCACGGTGGCAACATCAGTCCGCAGCCGAGCGCGGGCCGCTCCTCGTCGACCAGGAAGCCCGGCCCGGCTGTCGCGACTTCGTAGAGCACGCCGCCCGGCTCGCGGAAGTAGATCGAGGTGAAATACTGGCGGTCGCGCACCTCGGTGACCGGGAAGCCGAGCGCCAGCAGATGCTCGCGGATGCGGATCTGCTCGCTGCTGTCGGCGACAGCGAGCGCGACGTGGTGCACGGTGCCCAGACCGTTCAACGAGGCCGGCGAGTCCGACGCGCGAACGATATCGAGAACGCGGCCGGTGCCGTCCGAGCCCGCACCCAGACGGATGAAGTCGTCGTCCCGATGCGTGATCTCGAATCCGAGGACATCCGTCAGAAAGCGGACCGACGGCTCCGGCTCGCGTATCGACAGCGTGACGGTATGCAGCCCGCGGACGGCCGCGGCCGCGTCGATGCCGGCAGTGAGCCAGGGCGGCCGATCGTCGCTCCGCGTGCCGACCAGTCGCAGATGCAGCCCTGACGGATCGTCGAACTCGATCGCGTCCTCGCCTGCCGCCGTGCGCATCGGTCTGCCCGTCACTCCGGCCGCCCTCAGACGGTCCTCCCAGAAGCCGAGCGATGCGTCGGGCACCGAGAACGACGTCACGGTGATCTGGCCGGCGCCCTTCCTGCCGACCGGAACGCCGTAGCCCTCGTACGGGAACGTCGTCATGATGGTCGACGGTGAGCCGACCTCGTTGCCGTAGTAGAAGTGGTAGACGTTGTGGTTGTCGAAGTTGACCGTCTTCTTGACCAGCCGCAGGCCGAGGACGCCCGCGTAGTGGTCGAGATCTGCCTGCGCGTTCGTAACGGTAGCCGTCACGTGGTGGAGGCTCGTGATCAGTCGTTCCATGAACTGGCGAATCCCGGTCAACGGCGAGGACCCGGGATCGTACTGCCAGCCCGCTGCCCGGCCACGTAGTCCCGGAGCACACCGGTCTCGGTTTCGAGTTCGTCGAGCCGGTACTTGACCAGGTCGCCTACCGAGATCACGCCGGCCAGACGGCCGTTCTCGGTCACGACGAGGTGACGCAGCCGGTCGCGCGTCATGCGTGCCATCACGACGGGGATCGGGTCATCGGCCGAGCAGGTGGGCGCGGGCCGGCGCATACTCTGCTCGACCGCGGTCCTGGCAAGCCCGTCGACGTTGACCGCCGCGGCCCGCACGATATCGCGCTCCGACAGGAGCCCGATCGGAACGCCGGCCTCGACAACCGGCAGTGCACCGATCCCGTGCCTCATGAGCATCTCCGCGGCCGTGATCACCCGGTCGCCGGGCCGGACCGTCACCGTCTCGGACCGCTTCCTCTGAAGGAGATCACGGACGAGCATGCTGCCTCCTCGGTCTGGATGTATCGTCTTCAGTAAACCCCGGCGGCGCGCGCGTTCCCGCGCCGCTCTCTGGCCATGTGTGCGCGCGGACCGCGGTCCGTTGGCGGGAACCCGTCAAGCATGATACGCTGACCGGCGTCACCGCTCACGTCGATGGAGACCATCATGGCGAACCGCGTTTCGCGCAGGGATTCCCTGAAGACTCTCGGCGTCTGGGTCGGCGGCGCGTTCTTTCCGTGGTCGATGCATGCGCGCAACGAGCATGGCGAGCCGCTCATCCTTCCCGACGACACGTTGCTCACCCGGCTGGCCGAGCCCGTGACCGCCGTCACACTGGGCGCCGGCTCGCGCGGCAACGTCTACGGCGACTACGCCGCCGAGTATCCCGACCGGCTCCGCATCGTCGGCGTGGCCGAGCCGATCCCGATCCGGCAGGAGCGCTACGCGAGCAAGCACGCCATAGCGGACGACCGCCGGTTCGTCACATGGGAGCACGTGTTCGAACGCCCGAAGTTTGCCGACGCGATCATCATCAGCACTCCCGATGACCTGCATTACGGGCCGTGCATGGAGGCGTTACGCCTCGGCTACGATGTACTCCTCGAGAAGCCGATCTCCCCATCCGAACAGGAGTGCCGCGACATCCTGGCCCGCAGCCGGGAGACCGGCCGGATAGTGGCCGTCTGTCACGTCCTGCGATACGCACCATACTTCGTCAGGATGCGCGAACTCATGCAGTCCGACGCCATCGGTCAGGTCGTCAGCATCCAGCACATGGAGCCGATCGAGCACGTTCACATGGCGCACTCGTACGTTCGAGGCAACTGGCATGACAGTGTCACCACCACGCCGATCATACTCGCCAAATCGAGCCACGACCTGGACATCCTCCGCTGGATGATCGGCCGAGAGAGCTCGAGCATCCACGCATTCGGCGACCTCTCCTGGTTCACCGCGGCGAACGCGCCGCAGGGAAGCACGGCGCGCTGCATGGACGGTTGCGCGGTCGAGAGCACCTGCCCGTACTCGGCGCTCCGCATCTACCATCGTGACCGGCAGCGACTCTACGTGTTCGATCTGCCAGATGATCGAACAGAGTGGGACTCCGCAATTCTCGACTATCTGCGAACGACGGACTACGGCCGTTGTGTGTACCGAATGGACAACGACCAGTGCGACCACTACGTCGCGAACATCCTGTTCGCCGGCGGCGTAACGGCAAGCTTCAGCATGGAGGCTTTCACGCCGTTCGGTGGGCGACGCACGCGCGTCATGGGCAGCATGGGCTACATCGAAGGCGACATGAGCCAGATGCGGATCGTCGACTTCCGCACGCGGCAATCAACAGTTCTGGAAAGCAGCGCGCTCAACGTCGATCGGTTCGCCGCCGACGGTCACGGTGGCGGCGACTGGCGACTCGTGGCGAACTGGGTCGAAGCCGTGGCGACACAGAACGCATCGCTGCTGAGTTCGACGATCGACGTATCCATCGAGAGCCATCTGATGGGCTTCGCCGCCGAGCAGAGCCGCCACAACGGCAGCGTCGAGCCGATCCGGCTGCAGTAGACGCCGGCCCGCGAGGCGGCGGCGATCCGGCGATCAAACACCGCGTCGCTGACACGCCCGTGTACGATCGCCCGCGCCAGGCGCGGGCAGAGGGACAAACACCCTCGTCGCTGAAACGCCTGCGCACGATTGACCGCGCCAGGCGCGGTCAACGGGACAAACCCCGCCGCGGATCTGCACGGATGGCCTGCTTTGTCGCGGCGGGTTTGCCGAGGGTTTGCCGCGCCTGCCGACAGGAGTTGCCCTGCCGCTGGCGGCCACGCACATGTCACCTGTGCCCCGCCCGGTGATCTCGGCTGACGGCGAGAGCCCCCCCAGAAACTCGCCCCAAAAACCAGCCCCAGAAACGCGTGCCCGCGAAAAGCCTGCCCCGGAATCGCCTGCCCAACCGATTCCGCGGGCAACCACAATCCCTGCCCTACAGGAGTCGCAGCTGGCCTCGCCGGGGACCGTTGGACGAACGGCCGCCATCCGTTTCGGCTGTGCCGGCATCGGCGTCCGCGTCCGTGCGATCAGGCGAGGCGCTGTAGCCCGCGGGTGACGCGTGGTCGTCCGGCAGGCGCTGGCCGGCTGTGGCGAGCGATCCGTGCTTGCGCAGCGTGTGACTTCGTGAGGCAACGGCGGCGGTCGAGACATCGAACTGGTCGGCCAGGGCGGTAGCGGTGGGCGCGGCGACGGGGCCTGCCAGCCTCCATGCGGCGTGGAGCGCGGCGGCCGCCCAGACGGCCGGCTTGCGCAGGCGGGCGAACTCGCCGGGGTCAGCGGCGGCGTGGGCCTCGATCAGGTTGCGGGCGGCCGAGACGATACCGGCAGGCCAGATGCTGTTGGCGGCAGCTTCGTCGAGTGTTGCCAGAACGGCGCGCACGTTGTGCGCGGCGACCTCCGCATCGCCCGGGTCGGAGCGGAACGCGGCCAGCCGCTGGTCAACCGCGGCTGCGTCGAACGATTCGGGATCGAAGTCGTCGCCCAGCCAATCGAGCAGTTCATCATGCTGATGGTGGGCCGGATCGTCGAGGACTCCGAGCAGTTCCTGGTAGCCCCATGCGCCGCCGCAGTCCTCGGGCGGGCAGGCGCGCTCGCCATCGACGAGGCGAGGATACGGCAGAGGATCTGCAACGGTGAAGATGCGCTCGACGACGATACTGTGCTTCCAGGAGTCGCCGAAGTCGTATTGGTAGAGCACGCCGGCATCCTCGGCACCGGCGATGTCGCACAGGCGAGTGGTCTGATCATCGTGGAAGTCGAGCCAGCCCTCGGGGTCCGGCTCACCCCAGGACTGTTCGCCGACCTGGAAGCGGTGCAGGTGCGCGTCCGACCAGCCGAGGGCGTGCTGAAGGATGTAGTGGAGCTGTCGGAGCGTAACGTTGCCGGACACTTCGAGGCGGCGCCAGACGGGTGGATCGATACCGTCGATGGAGACGTGGAGCCGCCAGATGCGTGAGTCGGGCGACGCGGTCGAACCGGCGTGGCCGGTTGTGCGGCCGACGGACCTCATGGCGTTGCGTCGCACATTCGCGGTCGCGGACTCTGCAGCGTTGCGGTCGGCGCGTTCGTCGAGGACGATCTGTCGAATGGACCGAGTGTCGGCGCCGTGAGCGGGCGGCGAGAGGGTCCACTGCGTCTGTCTTTCGAGCAGAGCGCTCCGGAGCGCGACGCGGTCGGTGACGCCGGCCCTGATCAGTTCATCGCGCCAGCCCATCCACGAACGTTCGAGTCGTTTCCAGAGGCGTTCCTCGATGGAACCCGACCTCGGCAGCCACTGGTCGTCACCTGCGAGTTCGATGGACGGGACCATCAGTCGGCCGACGAGGTCGAGGTAGACAGGTCGGATCCAGTTGAGGAGCTGGTCGTCGGACACGTGCGGCGCGGGCGCGCTATCCGCGCGGATGGCAAACGACCCGACGTCATCGAGAATGGGGCGTGCCCACGGGTACCGGATGCCGTACTCGACATCGATCCATGCGAAGAACTTGCGCAACGAAGTGCGGAGCGATGCGATGCTGGCGTGCGATTCCTGCTGGCGGGGAAACCAGTCGTACATGAAGATGCGGAGATCGCGCTCGGTGGCTGCGGCCGGCGGCACCTGGCAGTCGCCGATCAGATAGTCGAGCAACGAGAGGGCGTTCGAAACGTGTCGTCTCACACTCTGCTGTTTCAGTCCGGCTGCCTCGAGTGAGGCGTCGAACGCCTGGATCATGCGGTGGGCGTCGCGCGCGAGCGCTTCGGCCGTGAGCGCCGGATCGATGACCGCGGCGGGCAAGGCACCCGGACCGGTCGAGCAGGCGGCCGCCACCTGGTCGGGCATCGGCCACTGGAACGGAGCGTTGGGCGTGAACGTGACCGTCGCACGTAGTTGGTGGTTCGCCCACCGAATGGGGCGGCCGCCATGGCCGGACTCGAGATCGGCGACGCGGTCGGCGGCGAACGCGGCCAGCGCCGTAATCGCGCTCGTTGCGCGGCCCGCAAGTTCGCGCGACAGCCCGCCGCCCGGCGTGTTCACGACGAGTATGGCCGGACACGCGTCGGGCGAGGCCAGCGTCCAGCCGCCCGACGCAATCTCCTTTTGAACGGCAACCGGTAGGTCGGCGCGGTTCCGGAATCCGATCATGATGACGACACCGAACCAGTCTGGCAGGCCCTCGCCCGGATCATTCGCCCACGCGTCATCCGGGTCCTCGAAGAGCGTGATGGCGAAATGGCCGTCGGCGTCGCGCAGACAGCGGACGCTCCACAAGGTCTGGTCCGGCAGGCCGACTTCGGCGGAGTTGTTCCCGACGAGATGGTCCCGGCCAGCGGCCCGAAACAGCGTGGCGATGGCGTCGAAGAACCTCGCGATGGCCTTCGGGCCTATTCCCCAGGCGAACCAGCTGTCGGGCGCGGACAACGTTGGCCACAGGTCCGTCCGGGTGATTTCGGAATGGGCGGTACGTGCCGCCAGCTCCCAATCGACGAGCGCACCGGTGCGGACCGTGACGCTCCGGTCGGACAGTCGCTTCGCCAGCGCCGCTCCCACTGTTTCGTGCCGCACCACCAGCTCGACCGGATAGTTGCCGAGGCTGGCGGCCGCAGCGACCACAGCGCCCTCGATCTGGTTCGCGATCGCGGACACCTCGCCGAGCGGTTTCACGCTCGTGCGCATCTCGACGACGTAGCCCGCCGCGGTCACCAGCGTCATCGTCGGCCGGCCGTGCGGTTCGTCGTCCTGCACTGCCATGGGGAACACGTCGGCCTCCCACACCAGCGCGGCCGCCGCTTCCGCTTTCCAGCTCCCGCCCCGCTCCTCGGATCGGCGCGGCAGGCAGCAGTTCCTGTACTTCCGGCCCGAGCCGCACGGGCACGGCGAGTTGCCTCCGGTCTTGCCTGACATCGATGCGGTTGCTCCTCAACGTCGAAGCCGCGGCCGATGCGGCTGTCGCCGTCGTCGTCGGCCTGCCTCGACATGGATGACTCTGCAATCCAATAGTGACACAGGGAGACCGCTTTGGCCATGATCACCCGACGCATGGCCGGTTGCGTCAATGAAACCGCTGGCGCTTCAGCCCTGGAACTCGAGGCGTACGGCCTGTCGCTCGATGCGGAGTCGGGTCAGCCGGTCGAGCGCGAGCGTGACCGCCGCGATGACAGCGAACGCAACAACCGTCGCGACCGTGTCGACCCGTACGGCGCGCGCAATGAATGGCAGTGCCGCACCGAGAATCGAGACGACGACCATGGCACCGATGATGCCCGACGATCCCCTTGCCTTCTCGACCGGCTTCGAGAACGGCAGCTCGGGCCGGATCAGCGTCAGCATCAGCAGAGCGATGTGACTGAGCGAGCCGAGCAGCAGCAGATAGACGACGACGTACGCCCAGTCGCGCGTCACGAACGCCAGGGCGGCGCCCACGAAGGCAAGGTACGGCAGCAGGAAGAACGCAAGCAGCACGTTTTTCGCCGACCGGATCACGTCCGTCTGGTCCGCGGGTGTCGAGAAGAAGATCCATGACGCCCGGAACGAATCGCTGTGCGCGAGATGCTGTTTGAGCAGCATGGGGAACAACATCACGGCGATCGAGACCATCGAGAAGCTGCCGCCGCCCGCGCCCGCCGGGCCGCCCGCGGCGGCCTCGCGAAGGCCGAGCAGCAGGTAGACGAGAGTCAGCGGAACGACCGCGAGCACGCCCATGCGGAACTTGAGATCGTTGCGGAAATGGCTGCGTACGAGGATCGCGACCGCCCTTGCCTCGCCCGTGCGGAACCACCGGCCGGGACGGAGCGTGGCGCTGGTCGACGATGAGAGGGACGTCGTGGCCGCGAGTTCGGCCAGGCGAGCGGAGTACTCGAGCGAGAGTCGGCCGCGCAGCCGTGTCGCGAGCCACGCGACAATCGCGATCGATGCGATCACGGGCGCAATGTCGAGCGGCAGTGTGCTGCCATCGGCAAGCTCGAGCCAGCTTGCGAACCACGTCGCCGGATAGAACATCAGCCACGGCGTGCGCTCGACTGTGAACTCGGCAAGGGTGTTGCGCGACACAGCACCGGACGTGAGGATGAAGCCACCGTAGACGAGCATGCCGGTCGCCATCTGCACGTACGACAGTGCGCTCTGCAGCCGGCGCGTGCCGACTCGCTGCATGAGCCACGCATAGCCGGCCACGATCGCGAGCGCGACTGCCGTCGCGCAGACGTACAGTGCGAGCACGCCGGCCACGCCCACCGCAATGCCGTACCGGATGAAGAGCGCGATCGCCGGCAAGACGGCCAGTGCCGTGCTCATAGCGAACGTGTAGACCAGCGCGCTGGTGAGCTTGCAGGCAAAGTACGTGCGCGACGTGACCGGCTGATATCCGAGGACGCCATAGTCGGTCGGCGACGTGATGGCCGTGTTATGATCGACGAGCATGGCGGTTCCGACCATCACGATGGTGTAGCTGTACAACAGCGTCGAGGCCACGAACCGGTCGCCCAGATTCCAGATCGTCATTGCCATCACTACGCCGAGCATGCCGTAGAAGATGGCCTGGCCGATGATGGCCTTTCTGCCGCTGGCGTTGCGGCTGGTGCGTGCGCCGCCGAACGAACCGGCGCGCAGGTCAATCTTCAGCGACGCTACAGTCAATGCCTTCCACTGCGCGTAGTCGACACCGAGCGCGGTCAGCAGCCGGTTCACGTGCGGTCCAGCGCCGAGAGGAGGTCGGTCGCGACGTCGCCTACATCACGTACACCGGTAAGCCGGCTGAACGCCTGTTCGAGCGTGGCCGCACCCGTCGCTTCCCGGATCGAGCCGGCGGTGCCAGCCGCGATCTGACGGCCATCGTTGATGATGACGATGCGCGAGCAGACGCGTTCGACGACTTCGAGAATGTGCGAGCAGAAGAGGATCGTACGGCCCTGGCTGGCAAGTCGCTTGAGCAACTCCTTGGACACGGCTGCCGCGTTGGCGTCCAGACCGTCGAACGGCTCATCGAGGAACAGCACTTCAGGCCGGTGCAGCAGCGCCGCGACCATCACGACCTTCTGGCGCATCCCCTTCGAGTACTCCGTCATGCGCTGGTTGCGCGCGTCGCCGAGGCCGAACAGCTCGAGCAGCTCGTCTCGCCGGGCGGCGGCCGTCTTCGGATCCATGTGGTGCAGGCACGCGACCAGCTCGAGGTACTCCGCTGCCGTAAGCGCTTCGTAGAGCGCTGCCGTCTCGGGCACATAGCCGATACGCCGCTTGACCTCCAGCGGATGCTCGACCACGTCGAAACCCGCTACCACGGCGCGGCCCGCTGACGGCCGTATCAGCCCGGTCAGGATTTTCACGGTGGTCGACTTCCCCGCCCCGTTCGGTCCGAGGAACCCGAGAATCTCGCCCGGCTCGACCTCGATACTCAGGTCGACCAACGCCTGCTTGTCACCGTAACTGCGCGACAGTTGTTCAGTCCGTATCATCGCATTGACTATGGCCGCCCACTCGCCAACGCACAAATCAGCCTGACAGGGTCGCCGTACCGGTCGCCCGATCCTGCCTCTTCAGGTTACAACGTGATCCGCTCGACGGTATCGCGAACGAGCCGGCAGGTGGCGGACAGGTCCGCGGCCTGGAGCCGGAACGCATGGACGTTCGCCGCGAGCGCGGCCGCGGCGGCAAGCCCGTCATTGTCGTGCGCGAGCGCATTGAGGATGTTCGGATAGATACGAGCAGCCGCTTCGGCCCTGCTGACCGGATAGACGAATGGATCGACGCGATCGGGATCATGGTCGACGAAGAAGATCGAACGCAGGACCCTCGGCGGGTCGGTCGATGCGAGCCGGTCCGCGTCGATCGGGACGTGCAGGCCGCGCGATGTCCGGCGGACCGGCTCGGGTACGGGATGGCTGGCCGGCGGATCGCGCTTCATGCACAGTGCGTGCGGGTAGGCGGAAACGGCGAACGTGGCGATATCGACGGGCGCGATCTCGTCACTCAGGTAGCGGAACCCTTCGTGCAGCAGTCCCCAGCATGTCGTGGACTTGCCGGCGCCGGACGGGCCGGTCACGAGGTGAACGGCGCCATCGAGTTCGAGCGCGGCCGCGTGCACGAACAGCAGATCGGGCCGCAGCAACTGAAGCTGGACGATGAGATCGCTCTCGATGACGTACGTGAGTTCGCCCAGCGTTCGCAGCACCAGCGGATCGCCATCGACCGGGTCGGCCATGGCTATGGCAGTGCCGTTTCGACGCAGACGCCAGCCTGCCGCGTCGTCGCCCGACACTTCGTAGTCGAGCTGCGGCTCGCCCTCGCCGGCCACCGTCATGGCGGCGAAGTTCATGCGCAGGTGGTCGAGCGCAGCGCCGTCCGCGCGGATACGGACCTCGCGCCGGAGACCGGAGAAACGCAGGATACCGCCATGGCCGGGAGCACGCATGGTCAGACTGTCATGAACGAACACGCGACGAGCGCTCTGTTGCCCGCGCTGCTGCGCGCGCTTTCGAATGGCGAACCTCGCCTCGCCGACGGCGTCGACTGTGCCGACATCGAACGGCTCGTCGAGTCGGGGCTCGGACCGCTGCTCCACCGACTTCGGCCGGCCAACGGATTCAAGAACGCAAAGGGAAGCGAAGCGCTCCTGCATGGCGCTGACCTGACTTCCCGTGTGCTCACGTCGGATCTGTTCGCCGCCGTCGACGAAATCGTCATCGCGTTGCGCTCCACCGGCATCGAGCCGACGCTGCTGAAGGGAATCGCGTACGCATCACGGTACTATCCGGAACCGCACCTGCGCATCATGGGCGACGTCGACGTGCTCGTGCCGGCCGGCGCAATCGACGATTCCGTCGGGACACTGCGCCGGCTCGGCTAAGTGACCGTCGCGGACCGCGGCGAAAGACTGCACCATGCGCCGCCGTTGCGCCACCCCGAACGAAAGGTGTACGTCGAGCTGCACCACGCACTGCTTCCGTCCACGAGCGCGGCAGCCCGCGATGCACCGTTCGACACCGCGAGTATCGACAGCGAAACGCGTGAATCGCCGTTCGGTTCGACGACGGCAAGGTTCCTGTCGCCCGAACTCGACCTCATGCTCATTGCCGCCGGCTGGTGCCGCGATGTCGCGGGCCTGCTTGGACTGCGCATCACGCCTCGCCCGCTCGTCGACGCAGTCGTCCTGATCGACAGTTGTGATGTGGATTGGGACCGCGTCGCAAACTGGTCGCGCGACTCCTTCGCGGGCGCGTGCCTGGCCATCCTGCTCACCTGGCTCGAACGGCACGACGCCTGGCGGGGACCCGCCACGCTGACAGCCACGCTCGTCGAACGTCAACACTTCGTCAACGCAACGTCACTGCGGATGATCCACGCCATCTTCGACCGACACGTCGCCCGCGGGCGAAGGTCCGGCCGGTTCCTCTCGCTCCATGTGCTGGAAACCGTGCTGGATTCACTGATAGCGCCGCGGCCCGCCTGGCGGAACATCGCCCACGTTCCGTGGAACGTGGCGTTCCCCCGCCGGGAGCCGCGGCGCTTTCGGCCGGGCTTCGTTGTACGCCGTCTCAGCGCGCCGTTCCGGCCGCGCTGAAAGACCGGCGCCTCAGGCCCTCAGCAATTCTTCTTGCCGAACAGGTGCTGGAACAGCCGCGCCCAGAAGCCTCGCGGCCGCTTTCTCGACGTGCACGTGCCGCCGCCGCCACTGCCGCCCGGACCGTTCGAGCCCGTGCTCGCGAAGGCCGGCGCCGCAGTCAGCGTCAGGAGGGCGGGCGCCGCGTATGCAGCTCGCCGGATGAACGCCCGCCGCGAGTCAACGGTCCGATCCGCTGCCGTGTCGCCACGGTCTTCAATATTGCTCGAGGGATGGTGTCTGGCTTTCTGGGCCGGTTTCTGGGATCGTTTCTGGTTTCTGGTTTCTGGGGCTGGTTTCTGGGGTTCGCGCGAGGCGGGGTTGCCGGCGGTTGGTACGGCAACGGCGTTCGCGGGTTCTGGTGACGCGGGGCGCAGCCACGTTCGCCCTGACCGTCGGTCCGCGAACCCGAGAAACTCGCCCCAGAAACCAGAAACGAAGCCCGAGTTCCCGTGGGTTCTCAGCCTGAGAAAACGAGCCCGAGTTCCTCAGGGTTCTCAGCCCGAAACGGGGCCCGGCTCAGACGACGATGCCGAGCGTTTTCAACGTGTCGAGCATCTCGGTGGCGTCACGGGTCGCGGTCCCGTCGGGGACGTCATATTGCTCGATGATGTCGGCGACGATGCGGCTGACGGTCCTGGTCCCGTCGCAGCGGTCGAGGATGAAGGTACCGACTTCGTTGAGCTGATGAACGCGTTCGCTGGCGGTGTCGAGGAGGATCGACTCGCCAGCGACGCGCTGGATCCGCAGGGTGTCGTTGAGGCGTGGCATCCACCCATCGTGCGCGTTCATTCCGGTTATTCCTGCTCTGGCTGGGGCGTCGCTTCGATGTCGTGATCACCGGTGCCCACGACAGTCGGGTCGGGTCCGGTGACGATGTCGCTATCCCGGTCGAGGCGGGCGCCGGGATCGCCGGCCAGACCGAGGATCCAGCGGCAGTAGTTGTCCGCATCGATGGTGCCGGGCGGCATCATGAGGCCGACGGACCATGCGACGTGGGAGAGGGGGGCGGACCCACCGGCGCGCGCGACGGTCTCCCTCGCCAGGCGAAGCGAGCGGGGCTCGAACCATCCGATCAGGCTGCCGATGCGGTACTCGGCATGATTGCGAATCTGGCGGGCGCGCTCGCGTGTGATGCCGAGCTTGCGTGCACCTCCGTCCAGTGTGAGCCGGTCGCCATCGAGCCCACGGACGTTGCGCAGGAGTCCGACAGTGCGGTCGACGCGAACAATGCCGGCGCGGATGACCAGTTCGTTCAGCTCGTCGGGCAATGTGCCGGCGATGGACAACGTAGGATCGAAATCACCACGCAGGAGCGCTTCGTACCGGCTCCAAAGCAGTGCGACGGATTCCTCGTTCAGTCCATGGCCGGGCGCGAGCCGGTCGGTGCCGTGAGCCGCGATGTCGCGCACGGTTGCGATTCCGCGCGCGGCAATGTCCTTCGCGACACTGCTGTTCAGGCCGAGCGCGACGAGCGGCAGTATGGCCAGTCGCGGCGGCAGGATCTGCTTTCGATCCTCTGGCGGCGCGGCTCCTTCGGGTTCGTGCGACATCGTACCTGGCAACTCGTCTGGCGGCGCGGGTCCGTCGGGCTCATGCGACATCGTACGTGGCACTCCTCTCGCGTGTGCAACCATTCGCGTGCGCAATCCTGTGACCGTGCGCATGGACTATGGCCATTCGCGGGCCAACACACAATCCGTTTGCGGAACCGGCAATGATGGGCGGTCCCTCAGAGCAGCTCGAGCTGGGTTCCCGTCGGTCCGTCCTTCAGTGTGTCCGGGTCGTACAGCGACAGCCACGCTTCGATGACGTTGACGACGTATGCGCTGTCGCGATTCGACAGCGGTCTGCCGCGCTCGATGCCGTGCCATTGTTCGAGGCAGACGCGGCAGCACGTGGCGGTTGCGTGCTGCGCTACGAACACAGGATGTCCTCGCCATGGCGTCTGCCTGCCATCGTTGGCGGGCTGCGCGGGCGCGAGCCGTTTCGCAATGAAGTCGTGCGCGTGTTCGAGCGCGGTCGCAATGCCCTTCTCGCGCAGATAATCGAGGTCGGCCCCTCTCAGGTTGAACGAGCGGCGGAACCTGTCGTTGCGCAGGCGACGCAGTACGCTGCGGGGGTCACGGTCGCCCGTATTCACGCCGGGACAAAGGCCGACGCGACGGTACCCGCAGAAGTTGCACTCTCTGGCGAACGTCGTGAGTGGCGGCACGTCGCCATCGGGCCATTCGATGTCGTGCACATGGCGGGCGACACGGCCGCGGGCCTCGTGTCTGCCCCGATCGTCTAGATCAACGGCAATCTGCGTCCGCGCGCGAGAGAACTGGAACGCGAAACGGGTGACGGGTCGGCCCGTGATCGCTTCGGCCGCGACCGCATAGACATCGCGCTGCGGTCCGTAGTGTTCGGCCTTCTTAACCGCGACATCCGCGTCGCACTGTGTCGTCTTCACGTCGAGCAGCTCGACACCATCGCCTGCGGCGTCGGGCGCGGCCAGGTCCATGAACCCCTGCGCGACAGCGCCATCGGGCAGAATATGGAGGAACGCGAGTTCACGGCGCGCGCCCGGCCTGGCCACGATACCGGCGTAGTCGGGGTGATCGAGAATGCGGGTGACCTCATCGGCCAGGTGCTCGCGATAGCGGATGCCGCGATCGGAGTCGGGCGCCGGCGCATTGTCGTCCCAGCGGCCGATCGCATCCTCGAGCAGCACGTCCAACTCCGCATCCTCGGCATGTCGCTCGAGCACGTCATGTACAATCTGTCCGCGCGCGACCGCCGAGATCAGCTCGTTGCTCGACGATTTCAGCGCGGGCTCGCGGATGCCGAGCACGTACTTGAACGCGTGGCGGCGGGGGCAGCGGGCGTGCGCCAGGAACTCGGTCGCCGAATGGCGGGTGAGGCCGACCGGCGTCGGAACCGCCGCCGGAGGCATGACGAGCGAATCCGGCTCCGTGGCGGCCGGCGATTCAACGATGGGTGCGGCACCCGCCCGGTGCGGGGGTCGGTCCGACTCGATGCTGGCCGGGTCGGGCGTCTCGCGGACGACTGCCTGGTACGTCGTGCCATCGGCGCCCTCGTATTCGAGGGTGGTGGTCTCCGGGTCTCCCAGAGTGGGGAACAGTTGCAGCATCTCGTAGCCCAGTGAACCCGCCTTTGTGAGACCGCGCGCGATGCCGGAGATGACAAGGCGGTCACGGGCCCGTGTCGAGGCGACGTACCACAGTCGTTTGCGTTCGGCCTCGGCCTCATCCGTCAGTTGCTGGCGCAGCGCCTGCCAATCGGGCGCTTCATCCCTGGCGGCTTCGGGCGTACCGAGCCGTATCGTGTCTCGCGAGATGAGCAGTTCTTCGCTGATCCCGCGCGACCATGCGCCGAGGTCGGCCCAGAAAACGACGGGCCATTCGAGTCCCTTCGAGACGTGGATCGATGTGACGAGCAGGACATCCTCAGTGGCATCGTGCAGTCGCGCGACGCCGACGCGGTCGTCGCGTTCGCGGGACTCGCGTATCGCGCGCAGCAGGTCGCCGATACCAACAGCGTTCATTTCGCGCGCATGGTCCATGAAGCGGCGTACGTTCGCAATCGGGTGGAGTCCCTCCGCACCGAGCAATTGCAGGTGGGCAAGGTAACCGGTATCGCGGAGCATGCGGTCGAGCAACTCGGCCGCGGGGACGCGGTCGCGTAGCTGGATCGCGTCCCACAGCAGTTCGATCGCGCCGCGCAGCCGCTCGGATTCGGCGGGATCGGGCAGGTCGATGTCACGCAGTTTCGGCCAGTACGGCGGATAACCGGCCTGGCGCGCGATATGAAGAAGCGAGTCGTCACGCAGACCCACGAACGGGCTGCGCAGCCAGCCGATCAGCGCCGTATCATCGGAGGGGTCGCGGGCGGCCTGAAGCGCCAGGATCATGTCGACGACTTCGCGCTGGTCGTAAAAGCCGACATCCCGCAGCACGTAGACGGGTGCGCCGGCATCGCGCAGCGCTCCGGTGTAAACCTGTTCGTTGGCCCACGCCGCAAGGAGCAGCACCATGTTTCGCCATGGCGTTCCCGTGTCGTGCAGCTCGCGGGCCCGGCGAGCGATCGCCTGCGCTTCCGCCCACCGCACTTCACCCGCCAGGTATGACTTGCCCTGTGCGTTCGAGGGTGTGACGTACAGCTCGACCGGCCGCGTGTCGACGCCGGCCTCTCGCGTGGCCGAGACCGGCCGGTAGCGCACCTCATACGCCGAATGTGTGCGGATCGCCCGGTCATCCGGGTGCGCCGCAGTGCCGGCTTCCGCATTGTCGCCCGGGCGCACGGGTCGATCGAGCAGAACACCGACAGATGCATCCACGAACGCCAGGATGGCGGGCACGCCGCGGAAGTTCTCCTCGAGCGCATGCACGCTGCAATGCGGCACCGTTCCGAACTCCGCCTCGACGCCGTTCCAGACAGTTACATCGGCGCGCCGGAACCGGTATATGCTCTGCTTCGGATCGCCGACCAGCATGAGGCGAGGGGTGTCGGTGCGGCCGGTGGTCGGCTCGCCGATCGCGTACGCGATCTCCTTCTGTGCCGGGTCGACGTCCTGGAACTCGTCGATGATCAGGAGTCGCAGGCTGCGCTGGAGCGAACGACGGGCGTCGGCGTCATCGCGCAGCAGGTCGCGCATCCACAGGATCATGCGGTCGAAGTCGAGCACACCATCATCGATGAGCCGCGCGACGTGTCTTTCGATCGCGAGCTTCGCCAGGCCTGCGACCGCGCGTTCCCGCTCGTCGAGACCGGCCGGCTCTGCCGTAAGCGACGCGACCAGGTCGGGTTGCTTCATCAGGTCGACGATCCAGCGGTCGACGCGCGATGTCTCCCACATCGCCAGCAGCTCGGCAAGGCCCGGAACCGCACCGGTTTCGAGCGCCTCGACCAGAGCGTCACGCGCAGCCTGCGTCGCGCGCGATGTCGCTTCGCCCTCCTCGAGCACCACGGACGACGGCGGCACGCCGCGGCGCAACGAGTTCTCGCGCAGCAGCTCACCGCAGAAACCGTGGATCGTGCCGATGCGCGCGTGGTCGACCGCATACGCATCCTGCCGACGGCCCGCAGCGCGCATCGCCTGCCGCAGGTCCTCCTTCAGCTCGTTCGCCGCCTGGTTCGTGAACGTGATCGCCGCGATCTCATCCAGCGTGCACGGGTGCGGATGCGTCCGGCCCGCCACCGGCACGCCGAGCGCGTACAGGATCCGATGCACGACCGTGAACGTCTTGCCCGTGCCCGCACCAGCAACAACCAGGCAGTGCGCATCGGCGTCCACGATCGCCGCCAACTGCGACGGAAGCGGCGTCTTCTCCGTACTCATCACCCGATCATAGCCGCCCCGTGTGACACTGGACAGCCGCGCCGACCTCCCAGCCTGCCGCCACCCCAGAAACCAGCCCCGGAAACCCGCCCCAGAAACGTCTCTCGAACGATGCCCCAGCCGTTCCCCGACCCAACGCTCCGCCCGTCTCGTGCGTCGACTCTCAGGACACCGCTCACCCCAGTCAAGCACAGCTCCCGGAGGAGATCCGCCAATGGTCACACGACGCGAATGGCTCGGCATCACGCTCGGCGCCGGCGCTGCACTCACGACCCTCAACTGCTCGAGTTCGTCCAGCGGAACGGGAACCGCCGGCACGGTCCCATTTCAGCCGCTCCTGACACGGGCAATCCCGTCGACGGGCGAACAGGTGCCGCTCGTCGGGCTCGGCAGCTCCGCCACGTTCTCACAGGTTGCCCGCAGTGAGGACTACAGCGCGCTCCGCGAGGTGCTTGACGCACTCGTCGCGAATGGCGGCAGCGTGTTCGACACGGCACCGAGCTATGGCGCCTCGGAGGAAGTCGCCGGCTCGATCGCGGCGGAACTCGGCATCACCGACCGCATCTTCTGGGCTACCAAGGTGAACGTCGCGGGTCGCGGCAACGGTGTCGCCGATCCGGCCGCGGCGCGCGCGCAGATCGAAACCTCCTTCGAGCGACTCCGCAAACCGGTAATCGACCTGATCCAGGTGCACAACCTCGGCGATATCCCAACGCAACTCGGCATCCTCAACGAGATGAAGCAGCAGGGCCGGATCCGTTACACCGGCGTGACCACCACCAGCGAGAACGCCTATCCCGAGCTGATGCAGGTCATGCGCAACGAGCCCCTCGACTTCATCGGCATCGACTACGCCATCGACAACCGTTCCGCCGAGGAAGCCGTGCTCCCGCTCGCCATCGAACGCAGGATCGGTGTCCTCGTGTACGTGCCGTTCGGCCGCAACCGTCTGTGGCAGCGCGTCGGCGACCGGCCCGTTCCGAGCCTCGCTCAGGAGATCGGCGCCGCCACATGGGCGCAGTTCTTCATCAAGTTCGCCGCGTCGCACCCCGCAATCACGTGCGTCACGCCGGCCACAAGCCAGGCCCGGCACATGATCGACAACCTCGGTGCGGCCCACGGGCCGTTGCCCGACGACGCAATGCGCCAGCGTATGATCCAGATCGTCGATGCGCTGCCCGCTCCGCCCGCGGGCCGCGGCCGTGGCGCCGGCCCGGCAGGCAGCCGCTGATCCGATTCCGGCGAGGCGCCGCGGCGATGGTCGCGGCGCCTCGGCCCCCGG
The DNA here is from genome assembly GCA_035513345.1 of Longimicrobiales bacterium. Classification (GTDB taxonomy): domain Bacteria; phylum Gemmatimonadota; class Gemmatimonadetes; order Longimicrobiales; family RSA9; genus DATKCF01. The sequence continues at coordinate 329 of DATKCF010000125.1, read as the reverse complement.
GCGGCCGCCAGAGTGGCTCGTCCGTCTCATGCTCCCCTCGACATGGTGATCGGACAGGAGTCGGTCGCGGTGGGGCTGGGCCTGGTCGTCGGCGTGGCCGGTGCGTTGGCGGCGACACGAGTCCTCGAAGCATCACTGTTCGGCGTTTCGCCAGAGGACCCGGCGGCGCTCGGCGCGGCGGCCATCCTGCTCGGCGCGGCTGCGCTGCTGGCGATCGCTGTGCCGGCCGGTCGCGCCGCGCGCACGGAACCGGCAATCGTCCTGCGCGACGGCTGATCTCGTCACCGGCCAGCAAAGCGACCGATCCCGAAGTGGTCCAACCCACACAG
>DATKCF010000124.1:0-43441 GCA_035513345.1 Longimicrobiales bacterium | reverse complement strand
GGTCCGCTGGAAGAAAGCCAGATGCGGAGCGATCGCCTCCGTTTCAGGGCGCGGCACAGAGAGCGCGAATGCCGAGGCGAGCTCCTTCACGAGCGTGCGCAATCGCTTCCAGCCGTCGGGCTGGCCGAAGACGTGGTCAATCGCTCGCAGGTAGACCGGCAGAACATCCACCGGCTGCGCGTCCAGTGCAGCCTCGTAGTCGCAGCCATGAAAGAAGCTGCGCAACTTCTCGAAGGCCGCGTTCATCGCAGGGACGGCCTCGTCCTGCACTTCCCTGACCGCCTGTCCGGTGCCGCCGGCCTGCGTATAGGTGGCCAGCGCGTCCGCCAACTGGTCGGCCAGGCCGAGCATGTCGACGATCAGACCACCGGGCTTCTCGCCGTAGACGCGGTTCACCCGCGCGATCGCTTGCATCAGGTTGTGCCCAGCCAAGGGCTTGTCCAGATACATCGTGTGCGCCGGCGGGCAGTCGAAGCCCGTCAGCCACATGTCGACAACGATCACCAGGCGCAGTTCATCGTCCGGCGCCTTGAAGCGCTCCGCCAGCCGCTTCCGGGCCGCCTTGGTACGCACGTGGTTTCGGATGGGCTCGGGATCATCCGCCGCACCCGTGATGACGACTTTCATGACGCCCCGCTCATCGTCGGGATCATGCCAATCGGGACGCAACGCGCGAATCGCCTCGTAGAGGCGCGCCGCGATGTCGCGGCTCATAGTGACGACCATGGCTTTGCCCTCCATGGCCGCGCGGCGCTTCTCCCAGTGTTCGACGATGAACGACGCAAGTCGCTCAATCCGCTCCTGCGCGCCGACGAGCGTCTCCAGCGGAACCCTGATGTCGTCTTCAGCCGCCTCGCCGCTGTCGTCGGCTTTGGTCAGGTACTCCACCCGTTGTTCGGCCACGCGCAACCCGGGCTCGTTCACCGTCAGCTTGACGATACGGGACTCGTAGTAGAGCGGCCTGGTCGCCCCATCTTCGACGGCCTGTCGGATGTCGTAGACATCCGCGTACTCGCCGAAAACGTGGATGGTGTTCTTGTCGTCGCGCTCGAGCGGCGTGCCCGTGAAGCCCACGAAGGTCGCGTTCGGCAGTGCCTCGCGCATCCAGCGGGCGCCACCCTCGACGAACCCGTACTGGCTACGATGCGCCTCGTCGGCCATGACCACGACGTTCGAGCGCTCCGAGATCACACCGTGCTCTTCGGCGAACTTCTGGATCGTGGCGAACACCACTCCTCCCGACGCACGGTCGAGGAGTTCCTTCAGGTGCTGACGGCTCTCGGCCTGGACCGGCGTCTGACGCAGGAGCGCACGCCCCGCCGCAAAGGTGTCGAAGAGTTGGTCGTCGAGGTCGTTGCGGTCCGTGATCATGACGATTGTCGGATTCGTCATGCGCGGTTCGCGGATCAGCGCTCCGGCCAGCATCAGCATGGTGAGCGACTTCCCCGAGCCCTGCGTGTGCCAGATCACGCCGCCGCGGCCGTCGCCATCTCCTGAGGGAGGCTTGAGATGGTCGAGCACGCTCTCGCGCGCCTTGCGAACTGCACGGAACTGGTGATAGCCGGCGATCTTCTTCGCGATCTCTCCGCGCTCGTCCTCCTCGAACGCGACACAGGTCCGGAGGTAGTCGACAAGCGTGCCTGACTCGAACAGGCCCCGGATGAGTGCCTCCAGCGTTGGCGCACCACCTCCGTCGTCGTTGAGAGGCCTCCAGGGCCCAAAACGGCTGCGACCGCTGGTGATGGATCCCACACGGGTCAGCATCCCATCCGAGACGACCAGCATCATGTTCGGCACGAACAGGTCGGGCGCGATTCCCATGTAGCGGCCGAACTGATCGATCGCTACGCCGAGGTCCGCCTGCGTATCGGCCGGGTCCTTCAGTTCCATAACAACGACCGGCATCCCGTTCAGGAATACCGTCAGGTCAGGGCGGACGCTCTTACCTGATGGCCCGGTCACGGTCAGTTGGCGCACTACGAGCAGGTCGTTCGAAGTTGGAGTTTCGAAATCGACGAGCCGCGCGCGCCCCCCACGCGTTTCGCCGCTCGCCGCGTCGCGGTACTCGATCTCGACTCCGTCGGTTAGCAGCGAATGGAACCAGCGGTTGTTCTGAATCAGCGTCGGGTGAGGCGGACGCGAGAGGATGCGCACGACGTCCTCTACCGCGCCGTGCGGCAGACCTGGATTGAGCCGATGCAGCGCAGCGGTGAGGCGGCCCGTCAGCATCACCTCGGTGGCGCTGCCACGCTCGCCGGCGTCGTCGATCTCGATGCCGCGCTCGATTGCAACTGCCACCATGCCGAAGTAAACGGCCGCGGCATCCTCGACGAGTTGCTCAGTGGGCGACCTCGTCATACGCGGAGCGGCCCGGCTGTGCTCAACGTCAGCGTGATGAAGCTGGTCTGGATGGTCTCGGTAGCGTTGATCTGTTGCTCGTCCCTGAAAGCCAGTGGAAGTGGGCAGTCGAGCTCCGCCGCGCGTGCTGCCACTATCCGGACAGGCGCTTGTGGCAAGGAAGGCTCAGTCATGCATGGCCTCCGCGCGGACCTCGCGGCTCAAGAGCTTTGGCAGCAAGTAGTCACGTATCTCGCCGAGCTTCGAGTTCTCGGCGATCCAGTGAGGCCCCGTAGTAGAGGCAACGAAATCTGAAAACGCTGCCGCTGTCACCATGTCAGGAATAGCGACGGCGTGTGAGTTCAGCATCCCTTTCACATCCAGATTCGGGAATGCACTGCCTGTCCTGTGGTTGGCAATGACGCCATTGTCGTAGGCAGCCTTCATCTGATACCACGCGACGACAGCGTTGGGCACTCCGCGACGCGGGTTCAATCGCTTCGTGAAGTTGGAGTACAGAACGTGTTCTGTGTAGAGACTCTGCAACGACTCTCGCCAAAGTAAACTTCGCCCACAGTACGAACCGGATCCCTCCACGAGAACCACGCCGTCATCGAGCCTCCGTTTCGCTGCGAGAGTTGGTTTGAGCCACCTCAGCGGCACGTCAGGTCGCGATCCGTTGGCCAGTTCGTGACAGTCGATCCCACGCAGGCACCTAGCCGGGTACGACTCGGCGGCGCTCTCGATTTCGCCTCCCCATTGCCCGCCGAGACCGAGTTCAAACACATCACCGAGAACTCCGACGGTCCAAGCCTCAGGCACGGGGCCAATATGTGAATCAACGAAGCGGGTTGGGAGCGCGTCAAAGACATGCTGCGGCATCGAGGGGAAGTTGGTCGCCCCGTCGACTTTGGCCTTGACTGGCTCGAAGTCCACAAACCACGCCCGGAACACGGCCCGCGCGAGCCGCTCCAGCGCCCGGGCTGTAAGCCGGTTCTGCTCGATCTTGTCATCCAGCGAGCTCACGGTTTCCGTAATGTCCGCCCTGAGTTGTTCCGGCGGCAGCAGGATTGGTAGGCGCCGCACGTCTCGCAGGTTCAGAGTTGCCTGCACTGTGGTGGTTGCCCAGGCTCTCATCAGTGCCTGCACCGGCGCGGACCGCAGGCAGATCGCTATCCAGCGCGGATCAATTCCCGGGGCGGCTGGGATGACGCCTATGGCGCGAGCAACATTCCACCCACGCAGTTCCTCTGCGGCAACTGCACATTCGCCCAATGTCCCCACGAGTGAGAGGAGCACCTCACCCCCTCGCAGTCGGGTCCTTTCGTGCTTCGACTCGATATGGCGAGCGATCCTTAGAACGTCTGTACTCTCGACACGCCCGTTACGAACGTTGTTCACTCGTACGATAGGGATACCATCGACTTCGTTTTTTCCGGGTTGGACGACGCCATAGGAGATCCCTCGGGACGTATCGACGAGTCTTTCCAAGGGCAGACACTCCCAGCCCCGTGGCCGCTCCAATAGCACTCCCGGGCCTGTCTCAGTCGTCATAGGCGATCCTCGACAACGCTCCCCGAATAGCGGCGCTCAACCGATCCCCCTCCGCAAAGCACTCCTCCAATTCAGTCACGAGCCGCGGGTACTTCTCCGCGAACGGTTCGCCATCGTCCTCCTGCTCTTCGGTACCGACGTACCGGCCGGGAGTGAGCACGAAGCCGTGCTTGCCGATGCCCTTGATCGTCTCAGCTCTACAGAAGCCAGGCTCGTCGCGGTATTCCCACGCACCATGCTCTTCCTCGTTCCACCAGTCGGGCGCCGGCTCGCCGCGCCACTGCCGGAAGGCGTAGACGATGCGCCCGATGTCCGATTCAGGCTTGGGGTCACCCATTCCGTCGGCCAGCATAGTGTCGCCATCGTCGCCCCCGGTGAGCACGCGCAGGGTGCGGGTCTGCATGCTGCCGAGCTTGCGCGCATCGATGAACAGGGCCTCGCCGGCACGGTCGCGGCCGCCGTGCTTTATGTTCTGGCCGCTCTTTTCGCGCGTCAGGAACCAGAGGCATGCGGGAATGCCGGTGGTCAGGAAGAGCTGCGCCGGCAGTGCCACAATGCAGTCGACGAGATCCGCTTCAACGATGCGCTGGCGGATCTCACCTTCGCCTCCCGTGCCCGTCGACAGCGAACCGTTCGCCATGACGAAGCCGGCTACGCCACCACCATGCCCGTTGGGAGGTGCGAGGTGGTGGATGAAATGCTGGATCCAGGCGAAATTCGCGTTGCCGGCGGGTGGTGTGCCGAAGCGCCAGCGAACGTCATCGGCAAGCAACGGCCCTGACCAATCCGAGATGTTGAACGGTGGATTGGCGAGGATGTAGTCGGCCTTGAGGTCGGGGTGCAGGTTGCGCAGGAACGTGTCGGCGGGCTGCGGGCCGAGGTTGGCCTCGATCCCCCGAATAGCCAGATTCATGTGGGCTAGTCGCCATGTGGTCGGATTCGACTCCTGCCCGAAGATCGAGATGTCGGTCTTCCGGCCATCATGGGCCTCCACGAAGCGCTCTGACTGCACAAACATGCCCGCTGAGCCACAGCAGGGGTCATATACACGGCCCTCGTAGGGCTTGAGCATCTCGACGAGCAGCCGCACCACGGGGCGCGGCGTGAAGAACTCGCCGCCGAGCTTGCCCTCCGCCTGGGCGAACTTGCCAAGGAAGTACTCGTAGACGCGGCCGAGCGTATCGCGTGCCTTCGCCCGATCGCCTTTGAAGCCGATGTCCGCAATCAGGTCGATCAACCCCTTCATCTTCTCCGGCGCAATGCCGCGCCGGGCGTAGTCGCGCGGGAGCTTGCCCTTGAGATTCGGGTTGTCGCGCTCTACCGCGAGGATGGCATCGTCGATCAGCGTGGCGATGTCGGGGCGCGCAGCCTGATTCTGGAGGTTCTGCCAGCGGGCCTCCGGCGGCACCCAGAAGATGCGCTCGGCGGTGTACTCGTCGCGGTTCTCAAGCAGGCTCTCGAGCTGGCGGCCGCTGATGCGGTCGGCCTCGAGCTCAGCCTTGAGCTCGACCCGGCGCGCCTCGAAGGAATCGGAAATGTACTTCAGGAAGAGCAAGCCGAGGACGACGTGCTTGTACTCGGCGGCATCGATCTGGCCGCGCAAAGCGTCCGCCGCCTTCCAAAGAGTCTCGGCCCGGGTGAGGTCGGTAGCAACGCCGTCGTTGTTCGGCATCTAGCCTTCTGGTTCGGCTGATCGATGGTCCGGCATTGGCCGGGGGCACGCCTCCTGACCGGCGCGGCGGCGGGCGTTGGACGGTGTCCATGAAGCCGTCGCCAACGGGATAATGACCTTCCCATGTGACACCCCGCAAACGAAGCCGGGAGCCAGCATCGACACCCCGCCCTGGTTCGGTGCCTATGACCGTCCACCACAGCGCCCTACAAATCCGTGCAGACGGTGAATCGCGGGCGAACACCGACCGCTGTGACCCTCCTGCCTCGTCATGGCTGTGCCCGGCGCCGGCCATCCGGCCGGCCGCCGGTGTGAAACCGTGGTCGCGATGAGGAGCACAACCCGGTGATTTCACGCATGGTGCAGGGAGGTTGACGCGCGCTGAATGAGCTAGCGGCTTGTCATTCCTGCAGATCCGCCCGCCGTGAAGCCCTTGGACAAAACTCAATTTCGTGGAATCGGGCCAATTCGTGGACAGAACTCATGTCGCATTTCCCCTCGGCCCCCGCATCTCGTGGCGTGATAACGCCCCTGCCCGGTCGCGCGACACGATAATGTCCACCGCGCGCGACACGAAATTGTGCACGACGTACCCGGACCGCAGCCGGTTCCAAGACGAATCGCCGCCCAGGGCAGGTCCCGGTGCGGCGCCTCGATCGTGCTGCCTAAGGTCGGATTGGGCCGGCTCACCTCACACGCGACATCAACGTTTGGACATTATCAATGTCGCACGTCGACGAGTGACGGGTGTCATCACTGCACGGCTCGTTTATCATAACGCGGGCGGCCGGCCGAATTCCCCTTTCATAAATGGGCAGAATGCTAGCTGAGCTACGGCGCGGCTTATCCCCAGAGGTCCTCAGTGAGTGCGGCGTCGGCGTCTTCACGATCTGCGTCCGCGTCGTAGGAGTCTGCAAGGCTCCTCATCAGGGCTGCTGTCCGTGGCCAGCGCAGCCGGGCCGCCTCGGCGTACTGGCGATACTGCTCGGCCAGAGCGCGCTCTTGCTGTCCACCGGCGGTTTGTGCACGCGTCGTCACGCCCCTGCTATTGATGACTTCGATCCTGAATCCGCCATCGAGCTCGTCGCTTTCGAGCCGGTCAATCAGGTCACAGATCTCTGGCGCCGGCCACTGATCCTCATGGGGGCCCGGACCATATCGCAGGACCTGCCCAATGCGATGATCACCTACCCCCAAGCGGCCGTTCTCCGCGAGCTGTGCGCGAGCAACGTCGACCCAATCGTTCAGCGCTTCGGCATCAATCGACCCGTCCTCGGCGCTGCCCGGCACGCGGCGCCACGACTCGAGAAGATCCCTCGCCGTCGCCACCCTGCCGGCCTCCTCGGGTGAAAGCTCCCGAGGCTCCTCACCTTCAGCCCGATAGATGGTTCCGATCACCTGTACGAAGAACTCCGGCTCATTCGCCAGAGTGCGGTGGAGGACCCGCATCGGCCGATTCTCGTACCTGAACAGCGGCAGGTAGCTCCATTCGATCCGGGCGAGGCGCTCTTCAGCGAACGAGGCTTCCTCCAACCGGGTGAGGAGCCGATCCACGTGGTACGAGAACATGCTGTCGAGCGCCCCGGCCGGTTCGGTCCTCGCGGCGGCCTCAAGCGCTTCAGCTATCAGATCCAAGGGGGGTGCGTCAGCATCACCGTGCGGATCCAGGAGCGTCACAGATGTATACGGCTGATCGTATTCGAGCAGCTTCCGTGCAGCGCGATCGCGTGAAGGTTGATCCATTGGGAGATTGTAGGGTCCCATGCGCTGCCAGTACGCCCGCTCCACGTCGGCACCGAGCGACTCGATGAAGGACCAGAACTCTTCAGTCGGTGGCAATACGGCGAGGAAGTTGGCTTTGTGATCCACACCCCACGCTGCGCCCGTACCGTTCAGGTTCTCGTAGGCCCACCCGGGCAGCTCCAACGCATGCGCCTGCGCCGTCCTCGAGATGTACGCCGCGGCAACAGTTCTCCGCTGCGCACTGTCGGCGGCCAGTGCTTCTAGCAGCGCGATGTGGGCGTCAGTTCCTTCGAGGCCAGCCGCTGCGAGGGCCCACCCAATGGCATGCTGACTGTAGCCGTTGGTACCGAACGTCTCCGCCCACTCGAGGATCTGCTCCACACTGACCGCGGCGAGACACTCAACCATCGCCTCCCGTTGTGCATCTGGGAGGTCCTGCGCCTCCGGGTCACGCCGTCGACGACGGGGTGATGCTCCTGACTGGAATAGCCAGGCATTTCGAGCCAGTGGGCTCGCCGGCTCGAGTCTGGGAAGGACCTGCTCAAGGCGATCGACATCCGCCGGCGCCATCGCCCAGTCCGCCTCGGCGAACTCCCGGTGCGTACCGATGAGCCTGTGAAGCTCGCCTGTCACTATTGCCTTGTCGCCGTCGTTGAACTGGAGTTCCGGATCGGCCAGCTCATCCACCACGCTCTGGCGCATGTCGCCGGGCAGGTCGGCAATGCGGCTCAGGAGCGCGGCCCACCGATCGCCGCGAGCCCCCGCGTCCTCCAAGGCGCGCCTCGCCAGTTCGCGCACCGCGTGACCGATGTCTCCATAGGTGACCCCCTGCTCCTCCTCCGGCCTCCAGCTCCTCCACCTTGGCGAATGCGTCCTCGTTGCGGATTCGTGTCCTGACGGGATGAGCTGAAGGAGCAGGTTCCATCCGACCTCGGGTTCACGGCGCCGGATGAGATCCACGACTTGTAGCCGCTGGTCTATCGTAGCCGATGTCCCGGGCCGCCACATCAGCAGCACGTCCCGAAGACTGGCCGAGGGGCGGTTGACCAGCCTCCCGCCTGGATCAAGGGTGCTCAGACGCGCCAGCAGAAGAGCCGCGCGCGCAAGGTGGTCGGTAGACCAGGCGATACCCTCGACCGCCCAGAGGAGGGAGGAGTGCGCCGAGCCGCCGAAGAAGGAATCGAACTCATCCCCATCCTGGAATACCTTGAGCAGTACGGGATCATCCCCTGCCAGGCCAGCCTCAGCAGCGGTCAGGAAGACCTCCGGAGCGGCTTCTGCCAAGAGAGGCAGAGAATTGGCGATTGCGATCCAGCGGTGGCCTGACTGATCCTGGTTGGCCGTTTCAAGTAACGAACGCACAACAGTGGCGGCCAGTTGCTGGCCGCGACGACCGCCGGGTAGTGCTACCCGGTCCGACGTGGCGGCCATGAGCGCCAGTGTATCGGCCAACCCCTCGATCAAGTGCCCGGAATGCTCGCGCCCCTTACCGAGAAGGGGTGCGACGAGACGTTCATCATGGGGGAGGCCTACCGTGGGATCTTCGCCTCCAACGACTTCTTTAGCCACCGTCTCGAATCGATCCAGATCGTCGTCGGTCGCGTATCGAGCCAGCAGTTCCCACGCGTCATCCTTCGCCGCTACCAGCCAAACATCCCCAACTCGTCGCAGCGGGGGATCCGATGCATTGGCCCAGCGCGTCAACTCTGCAGAGAGCTCCTCGTACGGCCGGCCAGCGAGCTGGCTCACTGCCGCTCGATCACCTTCCCGACGTTCGCTCCAGCGGCCGGCGAGAACCGCTGGCAAGACCTCGCGAGCGTAATCCGCTTGTGCCCATGCCGGCCGCTGCAACTCTGGATGGACGGACAGGGCGCGCCGGAGGGAAAGCAGACTCAATCGTCCGATGCTTGCGAGAGACCTGGCGCGTTCCTCCGGAATCCCCATCGCCGACAGGCCGTTTTCGATCTCTGCCCTCCGCAGACGGGGCAAGCTGACTCCGCTACTGGCCTCAACCTCCCGCCCCAAGGGGACGACCACCGCATGGCCGCGCGCAACCGCTGTTGAGACCTCCGGATTCGCAAAAAGGGGCACCAATACCATCGGGTGATCGCTGACAGCGACTCGGCGCCAAGCGGACGCCGTGCGCACGATCAGCGCTCGCTCCAGATTACTCGGTGCCGACCCGGGTGGTGAATGCAGGGCGGCAGCAACGAACGCGGTTGCCTCGTCTTGGCTGTCTCCAGAGACAGTGAGGCTGGCGGGAGCCGAGGTGGGCACCTCCCGTACCCGCTCCATTTCGGCTTCGCGCGATGTTATCAGCAATTTTGGCGGCAGCGGCGGCATCGTGGCGGCAGCCCAACTCTCCCACCAGGTCTCCAGGCTCTCGACCTCGTATGGGTCCTTGCCGAGCAGAGCTGAGATCCAAGCATGGACATGCGGCGCACGCTCCAGCCACGTCTCAAGATCATCCGCATCATACGCCATGACGTCCTTCCATACGCCTTCGCCAACCTTGGCGCGGATCCAGTCGTCCTTCCCAGGCCACCTTCTCGGGGTCACGAAGGCGAAGACCGCCTCTGCCGGATCAGCATCCCCGGGGTCGTTGGTTCGCTTCCGGTAGTCCCGGTTCGCCTTCGCTGCCGGATCGCCACCAACGCCCATCTCCCACACGGATCTGCCCGCCGGGACATGAGCATCTGCGTCAGAAGCGTCGACGACGCCGTCCCAGCCGGGAAGCGCCACGCCCTCTCCGGCTCGGATCGACAGTCTGACTAGACCGTTGCCAGTAGCCGAGATCAGGCGACGCACTAGCTGCGGTAGGGTACCCTGCGATTCCCGCAGGTCGGCCCAGCGCTGGAGATCCGTCGCAGTTGCCAGGTTCATGTCGGTGCGGTGGTATCGACGAGGTTCACATTGGGTGCTAGACCAAGGGCAGCTCTACCGAGCGGATGACCGCTCGTAGCGGTGTCCCGTCGACGTGGAGCTGGCGTTCCCACACCTCTTCAGGGATCACCCCTGCCGCGTGGGAGCGGACGGCCCGCTCCCATGCCGCTGGGTCCGCGAACGGCTCCCCCTGATCTACCATCTCGACTGCGTTTAGGAAGCCCAGATACACGAGCAACACAGGAACGCGCAGCGAGGCCAGCTTCCACGACCAGGCGAAGCGGTTGGCGAGTTGGTAATGCGAGTCGCACGACAAGCACCAGCCTGAATTGCCTTCCCTCAGCGCCGCGTTCGCTTCCTCGACGGCGCCCCGGATTCGCCTGAGGTTGTGCTCGTTCCGGATCCCGTGGCCGGAGCGCTTCAACTCGCCGGTATGGGCCTTTGCTTCCACGAGCACCAGCCCCTCCCTCTCCTCAACGGAAGCGGTGGTGGCGATGTCCCAGTTCGGAGTGTTCGCACGGGCGCGCACAGCCAACCACCAACTCGTCACAATGTCCCGATGCTTCGGGGACAGAAGACCTTCGGTGTCGACGAGCCTAGCCTCCTCAGGTGCCATGAAGCCACTCGGCATCCAGAAATGCTCGTGTGCGTTGACGGTTGCGAAGGGAGCGGCAAGGCTGCTCAGACGCGAGGCGACTTCGCCCGGGCGGCCGTCCGTCAGAAGAACGCACCGTGCCCTGCTGCCGCGTTGTTCGCGCCGAGGGAGAGCTGAGATGGTCATGTACTTGATGCTTACCCAAGGACTGTATTCCCACAATGTCTCGGTCCGTGCGGCGCAAGGCAACCGGCGAAGCGGCCGGCGCAGGGGGTCACGCCGAGGATGGCGCGGGTCAAACCGCGCGGCGCGGGACGCCGCTTTCCGACGCGAAATAGGCGCGTCACGGGGCCATGTGCTCCTGAGCGGGGACCCTGAGCCGCCCCCGGGAGTGGACGCCAGGAGCAGAGCCCCGGCAGATAAGAAGCCGCGGCTCATTTCTTATAGGGTCATCGGGCAGGCATGAGAGCGGTCCCGAAACATTCGTGACAGTTCTCACTCGTCGACAGCCTTTCAGCCCGCCGCGTTTGAGTAACCCGAGCCGTGGCCTTGCATCATTGCGTCCGGGGTGAATCCGTGCGGAGGGCGAGGCTCGGGCAAGCTGCTTTCGTAACCCGGAGGATGGGAGCTCGCCACCCCGCAAGGCCAAGCGTGGTGATCCCGCCTGCCTCGTCAACACCTGTATCCCCGAGGCACCGGCGATCCGCCGTGCGCCGCTGTGAAATCGAAGTGTCGCAAACGAGGACCGAGACCACCGATTTCACGCTTGGCTCATCAGGTGTGACGCGATCGGAATGAGCTAGCGCGTTGTCAGCCCTGCAGATCCGCCGTCGCACGGCCTTCGGACAAAACTCAATGTCGTGAAATCGGCCCGATCCGTGGACAGAACTCGTGTCGCATTTCACCTTGACCGCTGCATCTCGTGACGTGACAACACCCCGGTCCGTGCACGCGACATGAAAATGTCCGTCGCGCGACACGAAGTTGTCCACGAGCGCAACCTGGCCGCAGCCGATTTCACGACGAAGCGCCGCCCGGGACAGGTCCCGGTGCGGCGCCTCGATCGTGCTGCCTGTGGCCGGTTTGGGCCGGCTCACCTCACACGTGACATCAACGTTTGGACAAAACTCATGTCGCCATCGACAAAACTCATGTCGCATTTCGGACAAAACTCATGTCGCCCTATACTGCTCCTACCGGCCGACCGCGTTGATCATGTCGAAGATCGGCAGGTACATGGCGACGATCATGCCACCGACGATGACGCCGAGGAACACGATCATGATCGGCTCGAGTGCGGACAGCAGGGCCTGGACGGCCGCGTCGACTTCGTCATCGTAGAAGTCGGCGATCTTGGTCAGCATCTCATCGAGGCCGCCGGTCTGTTCACCCACGTTGATCATCTGGGTGACCATGGGCGGGAACACGCCGGACCGCTTGAGCGGTTCGGAGATGGTGTCACCACCGGCAATGCTGGCACGCGATTCCATGACGGCGTCGTGGACGACGCGGTTGCCGGACGTCTTGGCGGTGATCTCGAGGCCGTCGAGAATGGCGACGCCGGAGCTGACGAGTGTGCCGAGCGTGCGCGTGAAGCGCGCGATGGCGGCTTTGCGCTGGAGCGGCCCGACGACCGGCATCCTGAGGATGATCCGGTCGATGACGAGCTGGCCCTGGGGCGTCTTGTAGTAGCGGTTGATGGCGAACGCAACTGCGCCCGCGCCGCCGAAGACGACGTACCACTGCCCGGTGAGGAACTCGGACAGCATGATGACGAACTGTGTCGGACCTGGCAGTGCTACGCCGGCCTGCGCGAACATGCTCTGGAAGACGGGGATGACGAAGAGCAGGAGCACGGTAATGGCGATGATGGCGACACCGAGCACGACGCCCGGGTAGATCATGGCGCCCTTGATCTTGCGGCGCAGGGCGTCGGCCTTTTCCATGAAGACGGCCAGGCGGAGCAGGATGGTGTCGAGGATACCGCCGGCCTCGCCTGCGGCGACCATGTTGACGAACAGGTCGGTGAAGATCTTGGGGTGCGAGCGCATGGCGTCGGCCAGGGTGTGGCCGGACTCGACGTCGTACTGGACCTGTTCGACGATCGTGCGCAGCTTCGGATTCTCGGACTGTTTGGCCAGGATGTCGAGCGACTGGACGAGGGGCAGGCCGGCGTTGATCATCGTTGCGAATTGTCGCGTGAAAATGACGATCTCGCGGAGCGTGACGCCGCGGCCGATGCCGGCGAGCCCGCCACCGGACTTCTTCTCGTCGATCTTGATCGGCACCATGCGCTGCTTGCGCAGGTAGCCGACGACCTCGTCGCGGGACCTGACGTTCAGTTCACCGGCCTGTAGATCACCGGTGGCTGTGCGGGCGGAATAGGTGAAATTCGGCATTGCCTACCTCATTCAGCTTGGCATGCTCTTGCCAGCCATGCGCAGGAATTCGTTCGGGTCCGACGAGAACTGGAGACAGTCCTCGAGCGTGACTTCGCTCTGCATGTACAGCTGGAAGAGTGCGTCATTGAGCGTCTGCATGCCGAACTTCTTTCCGGCCTGCATGATGGAATAGATCTGGTGGATCTTGTCGTCACGGATGCAGGCCCGAACGGCGGGCGTGCAGACCATGATTTCACAGGCAATGACGCGGCCGCCGCCGCGGGCGCGGGGCAGTAGTGTCTGGGTGACCACGCCTTCGAGCACGAACGACAGCTGCGCCCTGATCTGCGCCTGCTGTGTCGGCGGGAACACGTCGATGATGCGGTTGATGGTTTCCGCGGCCGAGTTGGTGTGGAGCGTAGCGAGCGCGAGGTGGCCGGTCTCTGCGATGGTGAGCGCGGACGCGATGGTCTCGAGGTCACGCATCTCGCCGATCAGGACGACGTCGGGGTCCTGTCGCAGTGCGTACTTGAGCGCGGCGGAGAACGAGCGCGTATCAGCGCCGACTTCGCGCTGGTTGACGATGCAGTTCTGGTGCTTGTGCACGAACTCGATCGGATCTTCGACAGTCAGGATGTGGCCACGCTCGGTGCGATTGATCTTGTCGACCATGGACGCGAGCGTCGTGCTCTTGCCGGACCCGGTCGGGCCGGTGAGCAGGACGAGGCCACGCGGCTTCTCGGCGAAGGTCTCGACGATCGGCGGCAGACCGAGTTCGGAGAAGGTCTTGATCTCGTAGGGGATCTGCCGGATCGCCATGGCCACGCAGCCGCGCTGCTTGTAGACGTTGCCGCGGAACCGCGACAGGTTGGCAATGCCGAACGAGAAGTCGAGTTCGTCCTCGGTTTCGAAACGCTTCTTCTGGACTTCGGTCAGGATCGAGTACGCGGTTGCCAGCGTATCACGCGGCGTGAGGACAAACTCGCACGACGAGTTCACGATCTGGCCATCGATACGGAGCTTCGGGCGTTCGCCGGCCGTGATGTGCAGGTCGCTTGCGCCGCGATCGTTCATCTCATCGAGCAACGAGCGCAGATTGATCTGGCTGGTGCCCGTGGATGCGGTTGCGGTCATGCTCATACGGCTGCGGTCTCCTTGATGACTTCTTCGAGGGTCGTAGTGCCGCGCGATGCCTTGAGCATGCCATCCATTCGCAGCGTGAGCATGCCTTCGCGGAGTCCCTGGTCGCGCAGTTCGTCCGTGCTGGCGCCGTGCATGATCAGTCGCCGGATCTCGGCGCTGATGTGCATGACTTCATACAGGCCCGCGCGTCCCTTGTAGCCTGAGCCGGCGCACGTGTCGCAGCCCTTGCCCTTGTAGAACACGCGGGTCGAAGACGACTGCGTGATGCCGGCCGCTTCCAAGTACTCCGCGGGATACGTCGTCTCTTCCTTGCAGTTGACGCAGATGCGGCGGACCAGTCGCTGTGCGGTGACGCAGTTGAGAGCGCCGGCGACATTGAACGGCTCGAGGCCCATGTCGATCATTCGGGTGATGGTCGATGGCGCGTCGTTGGTATGCAGTGTCGAGAGCACGAGGTGACCCGTGAGTGCGGCCTTGATGGCGATGCCGCCCGTTTCGATGTCGCGGATCTCACCGACCATGATGATGTTCGGGTCCTGGCGCAGGAACGAGCGCAGTGCGGCGGCGAACGTCATGCCGATCTCGCTGCGGACAAGGACCTGGTTGATCCCGCCGATGTTGTACTCGACCGGATCCTCGGCTGTCATGATGTTGACGTACTCGGTGTTGATCTTCTGGAGCGCCGAGTAAAGCGTAGTCGTCTTGCCCGAGCCCGTCGGGCCGGTGACCAGCACCATGCCGTACGGGTTCATGATGGCATTCATGAAGTCGCGCAGCGCCTTCGGCTCGATTCCGAACTTCTCGAGATCGAACACCAGATTGCTCTGGTCGAGGATACGGAGCACGATCTTTTCGCCGAAGATCACGGGCAGCACGGACACGCGGAAATCGATCACGCGGTTGCGGATCTTGAGCTTGATGCGGCCGTCCTGCGGGATGCGCCGCTCGGCGATGTTGAGGTTGGCCAGGATCTTCACGCGCGATGATATGGCCGCCTTCATCTTGTAGGGCGGCTTCATGATCTCGTTGAGCACGCCGTCGATGCGGTAGCGGACACGGAGTTCGTGTTCGAACGGCTCGATGTGGATGTCGGAGGCACCGCGCTGTACGGCGTCCTGGAGGATTCCGTTGATCAGCTTGACGACGGGTGCGTCATCGACCTGCGCCTGGAGCGCGGCCGCGCTGATCTCCTCTTCGGTGTCCTCGACGAGTTCGATGTCGCCATCGCTCTCGATCGCTTCGAGGATCTCCTGGAGGTGGTCATCCTCCCTCTGTGAGTAGTGCTCCTCGAGGTGTCGCTTTAGCGTGGCCTCGCCGACAATGACGGGCTCGATGTCGCAGCGCGTGATGAACTTGATGCTGTCGATCGCGCTCGCGTCCGTCGGGTCCGCCATCGCGACAGTCAGCATCCGGCCGATCCGTCGGATCGGCAGCACGTGATGCTTCTGGGCGAGGTCGGCCGGGAACAGGCGGATCAGCTTGGGATCGATCTTGACGCGATCGAGATCGACCGGCGGCACGCGGTACTGACGAGCGAGTGCGCGCGTGAGGTCGGCCTCGGAGATCGCGCCGAGCTTGATGAGCGAGAAGCCGAGACGCGTACCGTTCGAGCGGGAATCCTCGAGGCCCTTGCGGAGCTGTTCGTCGTTGATCAGCCCTTCGCGCAGCAGGAATTCGCCGACCCGATCCCTCGCGGGCGGTGGTGCAAGTGTGGGGGTCGATGCCATTTCGTTCCGTCGTCTACCCCTGGACCCGGCCCATTGGCGGGTTCATCGATTCCCGTTCGACCGGTCCGACCTTCAACTCCCGATCCGGACCAGCGGCGCCAGTCGGCGCATCATCGCGGGGCCAACGCCCCGCACTTCCTCGAGTTGCTCGACTGCCGTGAAGCGACCGACCGAATCACGCCAGGCGACGATCCGCCGGGCCAGCACCGGCCCGATCCCCGGCAACTTCTCCAGATCGGCCGCCGTCGCGCCGTTCAGGTCGAGGTGCGTGCCGACGCTGACCCTCGGGTCTGTCGGTCCAGGCGGTCTCAGGACCGCCATCGCTCCCGTTCCTGCCGGCGGTAACCGCAAGTGCGGCCGCCACTTCTCGACTGTCGCCGGGCCCACGCCGGGGACCCGATCCAGGTCCTCCGCCGTGCGGAACGGCGCTGTTTCGCGTTCCGCGACGACCCTTGCGGCAATCGTCCTGCCCGCTCCCGGCAACCGTGCGATCTGATCGACCGTCGCCGTGTTCGGGTCGATCGTCTCGCCCGGTACGAGCGGCCTGTCGAGTTCCTTCCTTTGCCTGCTGGCCGCTTCCAGCGCATCGATATCGACCGGCGAAGCATCGACAGCCAGCCTGGCCGGCCGGTCCAGCACACGAGCGCCCGCCGATATGGCCAGCAGCAGCCCGACGAACGCGATCGCCCGCGATTCGTCACGTGTCAGCTTCAGCGGCAGCGCCATTGGAGTCCTCGGTACGCGACCCCCATACGCTCGAAAGTATCGGCACCGGGGGGCGCGTCTCTTTAAGGCGGGTTCACGACCGCCAGACCATGCTTTTCGTTCGGGAGAGGCCGGGCGGGGACCCGCCGGCCAGGGGGTCGGCTCAGCCGCCCCGGTAGATCAGCGCGGTAACCACCTTGCCGACCGCATCGAGGCCCTTCGGCGAGGTGTTCTCGATGCGATCCTGCGTGGTGTGCCAGTACGCGTTGCCCGGGCCGTAATCGAAGTCGATGATGTCGATCGTCCGGATCCCGGCGCGGTTCAGCGGCACGTGGTCGTCCTCGATGTAACCGGTCCGCTGACGGCTGAAGATGCCGCCCAGCCCGAGGTCCTCCGCCTGCAGCCAGACCCGCTCGACCACTTCAGGCGCGTAGTCCTGCGAGTGCTGCTCGACCTTGTAGACCGGGTTCGCGTCGCCAACCATGTCGAGCAGGATGCCGTATAGCGGACGGTACCCGGCCGGCAGGTTGGCCGCGAAGTACTCCGACCCGATCAGCAGGTCCATGGCGCTCCAGTCCTCTCCGTCCACGAAGAGTAGATCGACGCCGATCGGCGGCGAATGGCGGAACAGGACATCGGCCATTTCGAGCAGGACAGCCGTACCGCTCGCACCGTCATTGGCGCCGTCGATCGGCTCGTTCCTGAGGTCCGCATCCATTTCGTTATCGGCCCTGGGCCGCGTGTCCCAGTGCGCAAGCAGCAGAACCCGCGTGCCGAGATCCGGCCGGAACCGTGCGAACACGTTGGTGAGCGCCAGCGTTTCGCCCTCGACCGTCTCGTGCGTGAACTGCTGGAGCACGACCGTATCCGCGCGTGCACGCAGGTACTCGTCCATCCACGCGAGCTGCGCCGCGTGGCCCGGCGAGCCCGGGTAGCGCGGTCCGAACTCGACCTGTGTGCGCACGTGCGCGAAGGCGCTGTCGCCCGAGAACTCCGGTGCGTTCGCGTTCGCCCCGTCGCCCGGTTGCTGACCGGCGCACGCCAGGATCAGCGGCAGTGCCACGGCGGCGACCATCATTGGACCTCGCAGGTTGGTCATAAGCGTGAATGTACCGCGCGGGCACGCGTGCGTTCCGGATCGCGAGCGGAATCGCGAGCGGAGGAACAACTGTTTCACGCTGGGGACGCGGTGGGGGCGGAGGACGCTGCTGTTCTTTCGCCTCCTGATGGCGCCGACTCCGAGCGGGCAGCCGGGGATTTTTTTGGTGAACTCTCTCGGGATCCGGGTCCTGGTCGTGGCCAGTCAGGATCGGGCGGGGGTCAGTGGACACCCACAGGCCGGAACGTCTGGCGGCGATCGGGCGCGGGTGCACGTCGACCCGTGCTCCGCCGTGAGTTCAACAACAAGTTCAAATCCGTGGCCGCGTCCGCTCCCCCAGCGTCCCCAGCGTGAAACAGTTGTTCCTCCGCTCGCGACCCGGACCGTCCTCAGCCTCCTCCCTCAAACCGGAACCGGCCGAACAGCTTCGCCTGGAACTGACTCGATCCTGTCGTTGCGCCGACACGGTTCAGCCTGCTCGTGTAGCTGAACTGCATGCCCACCGTAATGTCGGAAACGACCGTGTCGAGCGTGAAGTTGACGTTGCGGTTCGACGTGTCGAGGAACGCGACACAGTCGGCGGTCGTGCCGGCCGTCGTTCGGAACCGGCAGCGCCGCTGTGTGTCCTCGGTGAAAGCCAGCAGCGCATTGATCGGGCGAGTGAATTTCTCGCCGAGGAGGCCGGGCGGATCGAAGTTGCCGCCGAGCTGAACCGCGTGGTTGGCGCCGCGCTGTTCGCCATCGCCGGTCGGATCGGCGCTCGTGCCGCGGATGAAGGTGCCGTTCCACGTGGCCCGGATCCCGGCGGGGAACGTGAGGCTGACGGCGGCCGGATAGCGTTTTTCCCGGCTGCCGCGGATCTGCGGGTTGCCGGTGCCGTAGATGTTGGTGCGTTCGGCGAGTTCGTAGCCGGCCTGGACCGAAGCGGCCAGGACCACGCCCCGGACCGCGGACGGGACCGGAACGTTCGGCCATGCGAGACGGACCGACGGCCATGTCGTCGCCTGCTGTCTGCGCTGTCCGCCGCGGATGTCGAACCCGTTGGTCTGGCCATCGGTGTAGGTGACATTGAGCTGGAGCCCGAGCGGCAGGCCGGCGGTGGTGCCCATGCGGACGTCGCTGCGTTCGGTCGCTGCGATCGCGGTGTCGCCATCGATCGTGCGGAACGAGCCGAGGCTACCGAAGCCGAGCCGGTAGCCGAAGCCCGGCTCTGCGGTTTCGCGGTCGAACTGCGAGCCGAGTGCCGTGTTCCATGTGATGTTGATGGTCTGGACCGCGCCGATCAGGCTCCTGAGGGCACCACCGAAGCCGTCGGCCGAGTCGGGTCCGAGCGCGCGGATCAGGGCGGTCGGCTGGAAATCGAGCCGGCGGCTGATCTGTCGGTCGCTGCCGAAGCGTCTCTGGAGCAGCGCCATCGAGTCGGTGCCGGCGGTCTCGATCTCGAAGTACGACGGGTCGCGCGCCGTCCTGTACTGGTTCGTCCACGCGTACGTGGGCCGCAGCCAGGTCGCTAGCACCGGACGGAACGCGAGCGACGCCGTCATGGTGCGATTCGTTTCCCATCCGATGTCCGCGCCGGCGAGGGATCCACGCGCATCGCGAAGCGCCTGCTGCGCGAGTGGCTGTTGCGTTGCGCGTTCGGGCTCGAGCAGGTCGCGTCCGCTGCGTATGGACAGGTCGGCGGTCAGGTCGCTGAACGGCGCGAATGCGATGAGCGCGCGATTCTCGAGCAGCTCGCGAGGCGACTCGATCGGCGCGAGAATGGTGTCGGCCGGGTCGACCAGGATCGACGTGTACCGGAACGCCTTCGCGTTGGAGTCGATGTAGTCCGTTCCAAACTCGAGGCGTTGCGGGGTCCAGCGCATCCGCCCGCTGACGAGCCGCTCGAAGAACGCGCTGTTCTCGATGGCGGCGGGCGCGAGGGCGCGGAGCGCGGACTCGAGGAAGCCGGGCATGATATCGATGTCGCGTTGCGCGAGCAGACGCGTCCAGTCGATGCCGGCGCGCAGGCCGGCGGCTTCATTGCGCGACGTGATCGTGTTCGTGTGCGCGCGGTCGTATCCGAACGTGAGTATTGTCGGATCCACGAGCAGCCGGAGCACCGGTGATGCGCTCGGCGTCTGTTTGCTCACGCGCACGCCGACGCTCGTGCGGCCTGCGCCCGCATCGCGCAGGCCATCCAGACCATCGGCGCGCACGTCGCTGCGTTCGAGGAACGTCGGATCGCGCGCGGACCGCGTGTGTGTGACACTGACCGGCATGCTCAGTCCCCATGCGGCGGGCAGCATTCGGTCGAGCTGGAGCCGGCCGTTCATGCTGAGGTCGCCGGTCGACACGTAACTCGCGTCGGTGTTGAGCTGGCGGAAGACACCACCCTGCGTGGCGTAGCTGACGGAGCCGGAGACCACATCGCTCGCGACATCGAACGTGACATTGGCCGCGCCGCCAGGATCGCGGACGGCGAGGTCGAGCCGGATGTCGTTGATCCAGACTTCGCCGTCGATCGGGATGCCATCGCCGTTGTGCACGGCTATCGAGAACTCGCGGACAGCGGCGAGGTTCGGCGCGCGCGCCTGGTCCTCGAGCACGACGGCGTACGTGCTGTCCGCGCTCCAGACCGTGTCGATCGCGGCGGCAATGCCGCGGGCCTGGCGCTCGGCGGCACGCGCGCGCAGTTCGAACCACCGCTCGAAGTCGATCAGGATTTCCGGACTCCAGTCGCCCGGATTCGCGTCGCGGTCGCCGATCGCGGCCGGCAGTGCCGTCCTGTACAGGTAGTAGTTGCGCGCGTCCGTGCCGACCTTGAGCAGCAGCCGTTCACCGCCGCTCGCGCCCCATGTGCCCCGCTTCGCCAGCGCCCAGACACGCAGACGCCGGTATTCCATGAAGCTCCTGGCCTGCTGCGGATAGCGGAAATAGATCTCCGCGCGGTCATCGGGCGCGAGGCCGTCGTAGCGGATGCGCTGTCCCTTCTCGTTGACCTCGATGCCCCTGCCGCCGAACTCCGCGCTCGGGTCCTGCGCCTGATCGGTGATGCCGGGCGGCGGTGAGTAGGCGACACCGTCCGTCAGCCGGCTGACCGGTCCGACCGTCAATTCCGTCAATGCAGCGTTCGGACTCGGCTCGTCGCCGATCAGGCCCGCGATGATGCCGAACACATCACGCTTGGTCCAGCTCGATCCGATGATGCGCATGCGCGCGATCGCCAGCTGCACTTCGCCGCGCGCCGCCGAGCCCGGTTCGCCCGCCAGTGTCATGCGCAGGTGGCGGATGAAACGGAACGTGCCCTGGACCGCGCCATTGACCGGCACACCATCGCGCAACGGAATGCGGTAGAGCCGGAACGCCGTGCCCGTCTGGGCCGTGTCGCGCACGAGGTACGGCGACAGCTCATCGAGCCGCACGACGTAGCGGAACGACGGTCCGTCGTTCTGGTCGAGGACACCGTTGTTGTCGAGGTCCTCGGTGTCTGCGACACCGTTGCCGCGGGTACAGTTCGAGCGGCTGTCGCCGAGCGGGTATGCCTGGAGCGGTGTCGCCTGGCAGTTCTGGTTCCAGAGGCCGCGCGCGTCGGCGGCCGCGCCCCAGACTTCGCGCTCCGCCAGCCGTGCCTCTTCGTCGAGGATGCCGAGGCCCCACGGCCGGCCGTCCGGATACGTGCCCGACGTTGCGCCCGCCGCGTCGATGTACATCGCGTCTTCGCTCACCGTGCCGAGGTCGAGGATCAACGCGGTCGGCTCATTGACGCCGGCGCGGACATAGAACTCGATGAACTCGTCGCGCGTCATGTCGCGGCCCGACGTCGACAGCACCGTCGTGATCGAGCGCCACACGCGCTGGCCCGGCAGCACTGTCGAGTCGCCGAAGGTGAGCCACATCGCCGGTTCCGGCAGCTGGTTGCCGATGATGTTGATCTGGCGGTCGATGTCACGTTGCGGCACCAGGCTACCGCCGACCTCGCCGGTGGCGGTCGCGAAGTCGTGCTGCCAGACGAGCCGCGCGGCCGTGGTCGCGTCGGTCGGCACGGGCAGCAGGCCCTGATCGCCCGTCGGGTCGTCCGGTCGAGAGCCGAGCTTCCACTGCTGGCGTCGCGGATCGATCGCCGTCTCGTTGGTGGCCTCGAAGTCCTCGAACCAGGCCTCACCGCGCTGATTCGGGTCCTGCTGCGACAACGCGACTTCGCCCGTCAGCCGGACACTGGCGCCGCCCTGTGTGCGCAGGCCGGGCACGCTCGACAACGCTCGGTCGAGCCATTGTCCGCCAAGGTCGAGATCCGCCGTCACGCCGCCCATGAACGATGAGGCGGGCTCGGTGCCGAGTTCCGGCCGCGCGTACAGCGTCCTCTGCGACTGGTAGAGTCCGACGAAGTTGAGCGTGCCGCGCGAGCCCAGCCGATACGTCGCGTTCGCGCCGAACATGCTGGTGGGCGCGATGTCGAAGAGCGACCGCTGTTCCCATTGCGCGCGGATCTCGGCGTCCGGGTTCGCACCGAACAGCGTCTGCGGACTGGCCAGCGTGACCTGGCCGAGCTCGTAGTCGATGAAGTAGTCGACATCCCTGGCCAGCAGCTGGTCGCCGACCGTGATGCGCTCGCTGCCCTCGCGGATGCCGAACACGCCCAGGTTGAACGAGTCGACCAGGCCCTCGACATTGACGCGGTACTCGATGTTCAGACGGAACCGGCCGGCGTTCTCGCGGATGACCGGGTCCGTGTTCTCGTAGATCGTGCCGTTCGCATCATTGCCGAGCAGCGCTTTCGCTTCGGCAGCGCTCAGGTTCGCGCTCGGAACGGGTGGCGGATCGAGGAACGGTTCGAGCGTCGGAAAGATGATGTACGTACCGGAAATGCGCGCACCGGTAGTTGCGCCGGCAGTGAGCGCATCCGGCTGGAAGACCTGCGCGCCATCGACGCGTTCGGCCGGCGCGTCCTCGTCGAGACCGAACAGGCGCAGGTACGTGACCTGGCCGGACGGCGCTTCGCGGAACGTCTGGCCGCCGACAATGTCGCCGAGCGAGATCGTGAGCTGAAGGCTGCCCGGGTCGAGGCCGCTCGAGCCGACCACGCGGTAGACCTGGTGCATCTCGAGGTCCCACGTGGGCGAGCCCGGCTGGTGGGTGGCGGCCGGACTTCGCAACAGGCGAAGCACGGGCACCGTTCCCGGCGGCGACTGCTCCGCGTTCAATGTACCGACCGTATCGCCGGACTCCGTCAGGTACGCGATCGCGAGCGCTTCATCCCGCCGCAACGCCGAGCGCAGCATGATCCACAACCCGCTCTGGTGCACGATGTAGTCCTGGTCCGGCTCGAGGCGGCGGAACTGGCCGCTGTGCAGGACCGTGCCGTCCGCTGTCAGCGCATCGGCAAGGAACAGGTTGCTCTGCTGCTGATTCGACTGCGGCGGGATCCGTTCGTCGCGGAACACCTCGATCACGCCGCCCTGTACCGGCCGGATCGTCGCCGGCGCCTCCGTCGCGCGCAACAGCGGCGCATCGATGTGCGGGTAGCCCGTGAAGTTCGACGGGTCGGCAAGGAAAAAGAACTGACCCTTGATATAGTCGGCGTCATCGAGAACGATACGGTCGTCCTGTACCAGCCCTTCGTTCGCGCCGCCCGCCAGCCGGAACTCGCGCGTGGTCAGGTCGCCGCGCTGCTGCGCCCATACCGTCTGGAAGTCGACCGGACCGAGCTGGCCGCTGGCCGTGACCCCGAAGTTGCCCGCGGGAACGCTCTCCGTCAGGTAACGCGAGCGCGGCAGCCGGAACTGCACGTCGCCCACCTCGACGTGCTGGAGTACCTCGTTCGGCAGCCCCTGGTAGAACACCTGGATCTGGTTCGAATTGAACGTCTCCTCGCGCACCTGATCGTAGTCGACGTTCACGTGGATGCGTTCGGTAATCGTGCCGTTGACCTGCACGTTGAACTGCACGTCCGGCCGCAACTGCGGGAACAACCCGGGATTGCAGTCGACGTGGAGGCTCGGATCGCACGGCTGGAACCGCTGCCACGACCCGCCCAGCTCGCCGTATCCGCCCACTGTCATGTTCAGGTCGGCGTATCGGCCGAGCGCGCCGGGCAGCAGCTCGTCCGCAGCCGTGTCCGCGGGTGCCGCGGGCGGCGGCAGGAACAGCGTCGAAAGATCGGAGGGCGCCGGATCCGCTGCTGCCGCAGTGTCGCCTTCCCGGTCCCGCGGCAGGCCGCTCAGCCGCCATTCCGGTTCCGGTACCGACCAACGCCGCAGGTATTCGCGGAACGGTACGGTCATGAACAACATGAGCGAGTCGATCGGGGCGAGCTGAACGTCCATGGGCACGAACAAAGGCAGCCGTGTCAGCCCGAGCACGAGCGGGCGAACCACGCTGTCCGGTACCAGGGGCGGCGGACGCAACCATGGCGGCCCGCCCGTGACCTGCGCCGGCACGGGCGTGCCGACGATCAGCAACAGGAGGACGGGCCAGAGGTGCCTGATGCGGCGAACCGCGCCGGCGTCCAGGCGGTCTGCGTCGTCCGGTCCGGGCCGGGCCGCGGGCTTGTGACTGCTCACAACTCCGAATATAATCGGCACTTACACCGTTCTCAACGAATCGTAGGCGACGACGCCAGTACCGCGACCGTCCGGTGGACGAACCCTGTGCCGTGCGCGGAGTACCAGTTGCGAGCCCGAACGCCGCCCGTGCGGACGCGGGCGGACGGCAATCCCGAGGTCAAACGCCGAACCATGCGGTTACTGACGCGCTACCTCCTGCGCTCGCACATTGCGCCATTCGTCTTCTCCCTGGCGGTGCTGACGAGTCTGCTTTTCATCAACACGGTGGCCCGCAGGTTCGGCGAGCTGGCTGGCAAGGGCCTGTCGCCGCGCGTCATCCTCGAGGTACTCGGGCTGTCTCTGCCGCACATCATTGCGCTCACGCTGCCAATGGCGGTCCTCGTGTCCGTGCTCTACACGTTCAGCCAGCTGACGGCGGACAACGAGATCACCGCGCTGAAGGCCAGCGGCACGAACCTGCTCTCGATCATCGCGCCGCTGGTCGTGGCGGGCGTCGTGCTGGCCGGCGCGATGGTCTGGTTCAACGATTCGGTCCTGCCGGAGACGAACCACAAGCTGAAGAATCTGATGTCGGACATCGGACGCAAGAGTCCGACGCTGACATTGAAGGAGCAGGTGGTCAACCCGATCCGGCCCTCACGCAATCTGCGTTCGCACTTCTACCTTCAGGCCGCGAGCATCGACCACGCCAACAACGCGCTCACGGATGTGGTCATCTACGACATGAGCCTGGGCCTGGGCGTGCGCACGATCTACTCCGACAGCGGCCGCATGGCGTGGAACGCCGACCAGACGAACCTTTTGCTCACACTGTACGACGGGTTCATAATCGAGACCGACGTGAGCGATCCGGCCGAGTTCCAGCGGATCAGTTTCGGCCAGCACATGCAGGTTCTCGAAGGTGTGGGCGACGAACTTACGCGGGTCGACGAGTCGTACCGCAGCGATCGCGAAATGTCACTTTCGATGCTGTCCGGCCGGATCGATTCGGCCAGGGTCCAGCTTGATTCGTTGTCGGCGGTGGCGGCCTCCCATGCGGTCGACGGCGTCCGCCGTGCACTGGCCGGGCCGGTCGCACTGGAGCCCGACGAAGCGCGGTTCGCGCCCAGCTCGGGTGGCGTCCGCGCCGCCGAGCTGATCGGCCAGGGCATCACCCGCAACGAGTGGACCGCGCAGGACCGCAGCACGCGGCGGACGTCGCTCGAGCTGACCGTGCTGCGCAACCAGATCGACGCTCGCCAGCTCGAGATCAACCGGCTCAGCGTCGAGTACCACAAGAAATTCGCGATACCGGTGGCGTGCATTGTCTTCGTCCTCGTCGGCGCACCCATTGCCGTCCGGTTCCCGCGCGGCGGAGCCGGCATGGTCATCGCCATCTCGCTGTTCGTTTTCGGCGTCTACTACATGTCGCTGATCGGCGGCGAGTCGCTGGGCGATCGCGGTCAGATCATACCGTGGTCCGGGCCGTGGGCACCCAACGTCATTTTCGCCGTACTCGCGCTGCTTGGACTCGCCCGTATCGGAAGAGAGACATCATCCGCGCGCGGCGGTGGCTGGGACGATCTGTGGTCCTCGGTTCGCGGGTTCCTGGCCCGGCCGTTTCGCCGCCGTTCCGCGGTCACCGCGGGCGGGGACTGAGGCGATGATCCTCACGCTCGACCGCTACATCACACGCGAGTTCCTCCGCCTTTTCTTCCTGTTCGCGCTGGCCGCGCCGATGCTGTTCATCCTGGGCGACTGGACGGACAATATCGACACGTACACGGAGCGCGCGATCCCGCTCGGCGATGTCGCGCTCGGCTACCTGTTCAAGCTGCCGCAGTTCGTCGTCTTCTCGCTGCCGATCGCCGGGCTGATCGCGACCGTGTTCACCGTCAGTTCGATGACGCGGCACTCCGAACTGGCTGCGGCCAAGGCCGGTGGCATCAGCTTCTACCGCGCGACCCGCATGCTGCCGCTGCTCGGGCTGCTGCTGACGATCGCCGGCCTCGCGCTGTCCGAAGTCGTACCGATAACGCTGCGCCGGTCCGCCGAGCTGTTCGGCAGCCGTATCGAGTATCGCGGCTCGCGAAACGACTTCGTCTACCGCGCCGAGGATGGTACCGTCTACGGCATCCGCCGTCTCGATCTCGACGCCGGTCGCGTCTACGGCATCTCGATCCAGCGTGAAGGCGATGGCGCGACCACACCGACCGTCAGCGCGTTCGCCCGCGAAGCCACATGGGATTCCATTGCCGGGTGGTCGTTCACGAACGGGTTCTACCGGACCGTGTCATCCGACATGCACGAGTCCACGATCCAGTTCCGGACGATGATCCCCGTCCATCTCGAGGAAAGCCCCGACGAGCTGCTGGCCGAGCCGAAGGAGCCCGACGAGATGCGGTACGCCGAGATGGGCCGCTTCATTGCCGCGCTGCAGCGATCCGGCGGCGAGCCCAATGAGCTGATGTTCAGCCAGGCCGAGAAGATCGCGATACCCGTAGCCACGTTCATCATCATCCTGTTCGGCGCACCGCTCGCCAATTCCGGCGCCCGCAGCGGACCCGCCTACGGCATCGGCGTATCACTCGGCATCACCATCGTGTATCTCATGCTGTTCCGCGTGATGTCGGCCGTCGGCGAAGCCGGCATCATGGACCCGTACCTGGCGGCGTGGGTCCCCAACGGACTCTTCTTTCTGGCCGCGATCGTCCTGACCGCACGGGTCCGAACCTAGCGGCTAGCCGGTCGCCCGCCTCTTGTCGCCCGCCTTATCCGGACGGCACCGACTCCACGCAGGCAGCCGGACATTCTTTCCCGCTACAGCCGGCCCCAGGCCGCCACCTGGGATGGCGGGATCCTTGCTGCGAACACCATGCGGGCCGGGCCGCGCAGCCGGATCGCGTACGTGTCGCCTACCTCGACATCGGCAATGCCGCCGCGCATGCGGACCTCGATGGGTCCGGGACGCAGCAATCCGAGACGCACCGCGGCGGCCGCCGCGGCGCACGCGCTCGACCCTGACGCCAGCGTTTCGCCGACGCCCCGCTCCCAGATGTGGATGTCGAGCGATCCGGGCCCGGGCACGGTCGCGAACTGGACGTTCGTGCCGTGAGCAAACCTCTCGTGAGTGCACAACTGCGGCGCGCGCTTCAGAAAGTCATCACGATCGAACCGGTCGACGAACACGACACAGTGCGGATTGGCCATCGATACGGTCGTGATGTCAGCCGTGCCACCGTCGGGCAGGTCGATCGGCCGGGCAATGATCTCGCCACGGCCCGCGAACCCGACCGACCCCGCGTCGAACGACGCACGTCCCATCTCGGCGCGCACGACGACACCGCCGTCGTCACGCTCGCTTTCGACCCGCATCCGTACCGTGTCACTGATGAGGCGGACCGTGAACCAGTCGGTCCGGACCATGCCGCGGACGTACAGCCAGGCCGCAAGAATGCGCAGGCCGTTGCCGCTCTTCTCCGCTTCACTGCCGTCCGGATTCAGGATGCGCAGCGAGAGGCCGCTCGACACATCGATGACCAGGATGCCGTCCGAGCCGACGCCGTCGTGCCTGTCGCAGATCGCCCTGCACCGGTCCGGCGTGAGCGGCCACGGCAGATCGGCAGCATCGATCACGAGATAGTCGTTGCCGAGGGCGACGCCCTTGCTGATCAGCATTAGACCCGCGCTACGGCTGAGGCTCGGGCTGAGGCTGGGGCCGGACGCCGGCCGCCGGTGCACTGCCCTTCCAGGGTGGAGTGAACCCGAGCGACTCGCCGGGTTCGATCGGCGGCTCTTCGGCTTGCGCGTCGATGCCGGGAATGCCGTCGAAGACCTGTAGCGCGAACGCGACCTTGCCGAACGGCGCGCTGACCTGGATGCCCTGGACGCTGTCGCGGACGCGGGCCAGCATCTCACGCGCGATCGTGATGCCGGTTTCGAGACCCATCTCGCGACTGGCCGCACTCGCGTCCTGCATGCGGGCCACAATGTCGGGTGGCACGACGACGCCAGGCACCTCGTTCGCCATGAACTCGGCGTTGCGGCCCGACACGAGTGGCCAGATGCCGGCGACAATCGGGATCCGCATGCCCCGCTTCTCGATCTGTTCGAGGAAATGCAGGAGCTGGTCGGGATCGAACACGGGCTGCGTGATCGCGTACTCGGCGCCGGCATCGACCTTCCAGTAGAAGCGGTTCAGCTCGTACTCGAGGTCGGGCGCGCCCGGGTTCACACCCACACCGATCGTGAACGATGTCGGATTGCCGATCGCGTTACCGCCCGGGTCGAGGCCGTGGTTCAGCCCGTTCACCAGGTTGGTCAGCCCGATCGAGTCGATGTCGAACACGGCCGTCGCTTCCGGATACGGGCCCATCTTCGGCGGGTCGCCTGTGATGAGCAGCATGTTGCGCAATCCGAGCGCGTGTGCGCCCAGCAGGTCCGACAGCATGCCGAGCAGGTTCCGGTCGCGGCAACAGTAGTGGACGATCGTCTCGATTCCGCCGACCTGCTCGATCAATGTGGCCGTCGGCAGTACGCCCATCCGCATCTGTGCGCGCGGGCCGTCCGGCACGTTCACGCCGTCGACGCCCGCCGCGCGCAGCAGCTTCACGCCAGCCAGCATCTTCGCGGGCCCGATACCGCGCGGCGGCACGATCTCGACCGTCGTGACCAGTTCTCCAGCCGCCAGCTTGCGACCCCAGTTCGACCGGTCGCCGAACGGCGTGATCTCGATGTCCGGTGGCGTTTCGGGAACGGACTCGACGCGCACCGACACACGACGCGGCGCGAGCGCGTACACCGCGTCACTGATCGCGCGGATATGCTCCGGCGTCGTCCCACAACAACCGCCGACGAACTTGACGCCCGCCTGGATCAGCCGCTTCGCGTACTTCGCCATGTAGTCGGGCGAAGCCATGTACATCTTGCGACCCTGGATCTCGCGCGGCAGTCCCGCGTTGGGCTGTGCCGATATCTTCTTGTCTGTGGCCGACACCATGTGCTCGACGGCGCTCAGCACGCCCGCCGGACCGACCGAGCAGTTGAGCCCGATCGCGTCCGCGCCCCACTGGTCGAGCCGCTTCGTCAGTACTTCCGCCGACGTGCCGAACGTCGTGTTGCCATCCTCCTGAATCGTCATCTGGCACAGGACCGGCACGTCGGACACTTCGCGCACTGCATGCATCGCCTGCTGAATCTCCGCAAGGTCCGCGAACGTCTCGAGCAGGATGAAGTCCGCACCACCCTCGAGCAGCCCCTCGACCTGCTCCCTGAAAAACGCTCTCGCCTCCTGCAGCGACGTCGGACCGTACGGCTCGATCCGTATACCCAGCGGACCGATCGCACCCGCAACAAGCGCACGATCGCCCGCGACTTCCTTCGCCAGCTGCGCCGCCCGCGCATTGATCTCGATGACCCGCGAGTCCAGACCGTGCTCCGACAGCTTCACCCGGTTCGCGCCAAAGCTGTTCGTCTCCAGCAGCTCCGCGCCCGCCTTCATGTACCGCCTGTGGATGTCACGGATCAGGTCCGGGTCCTTCACGTTCAACTCGTCGTAGCAACTGTTGATGAACACGCCACGGGCGTAGAGCATCGTGCCCATGGCGCCGTCGAAAACGTGGGGGCGCTTGTCGGTGAGGAGATCGTTGAAGTTCATTCGCTGGTCAAATTGAGTACGTTTCTGGGGCTGGTTTCTGGGGCTGGCTTCTGGGGGTCGCGGATGGCGGTGGGGCGGCGGCGGCCGCACCTGTCCGGAGCCTTTCGGACCGCGGGACGGGCTTCCGGTTGGCTGGATCCTGCGTTGCAATGATCATTCGGGTCAGCATGCCGGCGATCGCCTCCAGACGGTCGGTTCCGCGATGGGCGGGTTCGTGGTCGATGGCGCCGAACGCGACCAGCAGGTCCAATGCGGCGCTCGCTTCGGCGGCGGAACGGCGAGCCATCCGATAAGAACCTCGCCTTCTCGCCCGGCGAGTACTCCGCAACGCCGTCCGCCAGGTTGAGCACCATCGACGTGCACGCCCTCAGAAGCTGGTCCGACAGCGACACGCACCGTTGTGGCACGTGCCGCGTCGCTCCGTACACGATTCGCGAAGCCTCGACCGCCGCCCCGTAGACCCGCAACCGCCTGTGTGCGAACGGTGCCATTTGCTCTCCCTCCTCTCACACCCTCACCCCTGCGCTCGGGCGCGGGAATAGCCATCCCGGCCATCGCGCCCGCCAGCCGCGCCCCCCAGAAACCCGCCCCAGAAACCAGCCCCAGAAACGTTCTCTCAAGTACTGAAGTACTTCGCCTCCGGATGATGCACCACGAGCGCGGCGGTCGAGAGTTCGGGCACGAGCGCACCGGCCTCGGTCACTTCCATGCCCAGTGCATCGCCGGCGGGCAGGAGCCGGAACACGATCGAGTGCTGGGTATGGTCCGGGCACGCGGGGTAGCCCCACGAGTATCGCAGCCCGCGGCGGCCGTCGAGGCCGAGTTCCGACCGGATGACCTTGTTCACGTGTTCGGCGCCGGCTTCGGCCAGTCGCACGCCGAACCCGTGCAGGTAGTAGCCCTCGCCGTACTCGCCACTGTGAATCAGCGACTCGGACTTGTTGAGCAGTGCGTCGCCAACGGTCACGATCTGGAGGGCGACGACATCGCGTCTGCCGCTGTCGATCGGCGTGAAGTAGTCGGCCAAGCACAGTTCGTCGCGATCGGCCTGGCGAGGGAACGGGAACCGCTCGATCTCGCGGCCGGGTGCGTCGGGATCGAAGATCACCAGTGTGTCGCCTTCCGCCGCCGCTGGATAGTAGCCATAGACTGCACGCGGCGTGGTCCAGCCACCGGCGAGCGCTTCCTTTCTGTAGCGCGCGAGCCGCGGCTCGAACTCATCCTTCACGAGTTGTTCCCAATGCTCGCCCTTGGCGTTCTTCGCGCCCCAGTGCAGTCGGTACAATGTGTTCGTGTCGATGTACCGGAACAGGTCGGCCAGCGGCAGCCGGTCCAGCACCCTGACTCCATGGAACGGTGCGTTCGGGATGTCGACATTGCGTGACAGTCCGCCGTTCCGTGATGGGCGGGGCGTCGCCTTCGTCTTCGCGACGAGCGCCGCGCGCTTCAGAACGCCCTCGCGGACTTCCGTATGGCGACGCTTCACGAAGTCGTCGCGGACCGCCGTGTCGACCAGGCTGTCGATCGTCGAAAGACCCTCGAACGCGTCCTTGCAATACCAGACGCCCGCCGGATAGAGGTCGTCCGCCTCCTGGTCCACGTACGATGCCATCCGGCCGAACGACGGATTGATCGCGGCGCCGCCGATCAGGATCGGGAAGGCGAGGCCGCGCGCGTGCAGTTCCTTGACGCACAGCGGCATCTGCTTCGATGTCGAAACGAGCAGCGCGGACAGGCCGATCGCGTCCGCGTTCACCTCGACGGCCTTCTCGATGATCGTGTTGACGGGCACCTGTTTACCGAGATCGTATACGGTATAGCCGTTGTTTGACAGAATCGTGTTGACGAGGCTCTTGCCGATGTCGTGAACGTCACCGAACACGGTGGCCAGCACGACCTTCCCCTTCGTCTGACCCTCGACACGATCGAGGTACGTCTCGACGCGCGCGACTGCCCGCTTCATCACTTCCGCCGACTGCAGCACGAACGGCAGGATCAGCTCGCCCGCGCCGAACTTGTCGCCGACCTCTTTCATGGCTGGCAGGAGAACGGTGTTCAGCACCGATATGCCGGCGGCGTCCTCGGGGGAGTCGGTTTTTGGGCTGGTTTCTGGGGCTGGTTTCTGGGGTTCGCGCCTGGCGGGGCGGTCAGCGGAACCAGCTGAGTTCGTTTCGGCAACAACGCTCGAGGTTTCTGGTGACCGGGAGTCGGCCACGCCCCGGTCGCCAGCCACGCTCGAACCCGAGAAACCCGCCCCAGAAACCCGCCCCAGACTCGAGTTCCCTTCCATGCGCTTCGCGACCGCCCTGTCTACCCAGTCTTCAATCCCCTCTTTCTTGCGGTGCAGAATCTTCCAGTGGATCGCTTCCTCAGGTTCCATCCCCTCCGTCGGGTCGGTATCGGACTCGGCCTCGACGGTGACGTTGTCGAAATGCGCGATGAAGCGTGCGAGCGCGTCCTCGCGGCTGTCGAAGATGAGGTCGTCGGCCAGCGCGCGCTGCTCGAGATCGATCTCCGCGTACGGTGTGATGTGCGCGGGATTGACGATCGCCATGTCGAGGCCCGCCTCGATGCAATGGTGCAGGAACACGGAGTTGAGGATGGCGCGTGCGTGTTTCTGCAGGCCGAACGACACGTTCGACACGCCGAGGCTCGTGAACACGCCGGGCAGTTCGCTCTTTATCCTGCGAATCCCATCCAGTGTTTCGACCGCGCTGCGGCGGAACTCGGCGTCGCCGGTCGCGAGAGTGAATGTGAGGTCATCGAAGATCAGGTCGCC
The DNA here is from genome assembly GCA_035513345.1 of Longimicrobiales bacterium. Taxonomy (GTDB): domain Bacteria; phylum Gemmatimonadota; class Gemmatimonadetes; order Longimicrobiales; family RSA9; genus DATKCF01. The sequence continues at coordinate 10,643 of DATKCF010000124.1, read as the reverse complement.
GGGGTCGAGTCCGTACTCCTCAGTGACGATGTCATGGATACGGCGAGCGATCTCGAACTTGCGGTCGGCGGTCTTGGCCATGCCCGCTTCGTCGATCGTGAGCGCGATCACGGCCGCGCCGTGCTCGACGACGTGCGGCACCACGGTATCGATGCGCTCGCGTCCGTTCTCGAGGTTGATCGAGTTGACTATGGCGCGACCCGGATAGTGCCGGAGCGCTGCCTCGACAACATCGGATTCGGTCGAATCGATCACGAGCGGCGTTTCGACGGTCTGCGCGAGCATCTTGACGAGCCTGCCCATCTGCTCGAGTTCGTCCTGTCGTTCGGTGAGCGCGACGCAGACATCGAGCAGGTGCGCACCGCCATCGACCTGGCTGCGCGCGATCTCGAGGATGCCCTCGTAGTCGTCTTCGAGCAGCATCCGCTTGACCGCACGCGAGCCCTGCGAGTTGACGCGCTCGCCGATCAGCGTGGGCGGCGGAACCTGGTGCATGTCGAACGCCGTCATTGCGCTGGCAGTGCGCTGGCGACGCGTCAGTTCGCGCTTCAGTGGCTCGCGGCCCGATACGCGCTCGACGACAGCCCGCATATGCTCGGGCGTGGTGCCACAGCAGCCGCCGACGATCGACACGCCGATCTTCGTGACGAACTCCTCGTGCGCCGCAGCCAGTTCCGATGGCGTCAGTGGATAGACCGCCTCGCCACCTTCGTTGTGCGGGATGCCGGCGTTCGGGATCACGCTCACCGGCAGAACCGAGTTGTCGCACAGATAGCGGACCGGCTGCCGCATGTGTTCCGGACCGGTCGAACAGTTCAGGCCTACGACATCGACACGCATCGCTTCGAGGATCACGAGCGACGCTTCGATGTCGGTGCCGAGCAGCATGCGCTCGGATGTGTCGAGTGTGACCTGCGCCTGGATCGGCACACGCGTGCCGGACTCGCGGAAGAACCTGCGGATGCCGGCGATCTGCGCTTTCACTTCCAGGATGTCCTGGCTGGTCTCGATCAGCAGCACATCGACGCCGCCCTCGACCAGTCCCCTGGCCTGCTCGGCGAACACTTCCGCCAGCTCATTGAACGTGATCGCGCCGAGCGTCGGGTCCGACGTGCTGGGAAGGAATCCGCTCGGACCGATGCTGCCTGCCACGAAGCGTGGCCGGTGCTCGCTCGAAAAACGGTCGGCCACGCCGCGCGCGAGCTTCGCCGCGGCCCGGTTGATGTCGATAGCACGGTCGCCCAGGCCGTACTCGCCGAGTGTCAGCCGGTTCGCGCGGAACGTGTTGGTTTCGAGAACGTCACAGCCCACTTCCAGGAACGATGCGTGGACCGACTCGATCGCGTCCGGCCGTGACAGCACCAGATGGTCGTTGCAGCCGTCGAGATCCGGACCGCCGAAATCCGACGCGCTCAGGCCGAGCCCCTGAATACTCGTGCCCATCGCACCGTCGAATACGAGAACACGGCGAGCAAGCGTCTCAATGTAAGCGGATCGTGACATGTACGGCTTTCCCCCTGGACAGAAAAGGCCCCGCATGATCCAGTGCGGGGCCTCGGTATCCAGAATCGATGTCCCGGCACTTTAGGCTTTTGATTCGATGTCCCCGGAAAGGCGACACCGCGGCGGTAGCAAGCGGCCGAACAAATCCATCCGCCGGTCTTACAGTTGTCTGTTTAGTCTAGCCATCCGGTGGCACCGGGTCAAGCGGACCGGCTCCGATGCCCGTTCCGACAGGGCCCGGCTCGGTGTCGGCCGGCGCCCAGATCAGCGGCAACCGGACCGTGAATGTCGTGCCACCACCCGGTTCGCTGGTCACGCCGACTTCACCACCCAGCATTCGCGCGAGCTTGCGGGTCACACTGAGTCCGAGACCGGCGCCACCCGCCCGACGTGTCGATGACTGATCGACCTGCCAGAACGGGTCGAAGATGCTGGCCAGGTGGCGAGCCTCGATGCCGATCCCCGTATCGCGTACAGTGAACGTCACGTTGCCGTTCGAAGCCACCGCCGCAAGCCGGACCTCGCCATCGTCCGTGAACTTCACCGCGTTCGCCAGCAGGTTCAACAGGATCTGGCGAAGCTTCGTCTTGTCCGACTCGATGAACGTATCGGCATCCACCGGCTCGATGTTGAAGCTGATGCCCCGTTCCCGGGCGACTGGCTCGATCAGTGCCGCCGCGTCGCGCAGCACTTCCGCGACACGGACGCGCTCCGGCTGCGTCTGTTCGCGTCGTGCCTCGAACCTGGCATAGATCAGGATCTGCTCGATCAGGCTCAACAGGTGCGATGCGGCCAGACGGATCCGCTGGACGTACGAGTGGTGCTTGGCATCCAGCGCTGTCGGCACGTCAGCCAGCATCAGGTCCGTGTAGCCGGTGATCGTTGTGAGCGGCGTTCGCAACTCGTGCGACATTACGGCCAGGAAGTCGGACTTGGCGCGGTTCGCGATCATCGCCGACTCGAACAGACGCGCATGATGGATCGCCGTCGCCGCCCGGTTCGCCAGTTCCTCCGCCAGCAGCACGTCCGCCTCACCGTACGCCGACTTCGATACGTGACGGTAGAACGAGATCGCGCCCAGCGTCGTGCCGCCCGCGCGCAACGGCGCAATGATCGCCGAGTGGAACCCGAGCCTGCGCAACCAGTCGGCGTGTGCCGCGTCGAGCCACTCGCGAAGCGACGATTCCGTGATCTGGCGATAGAAGCGCGCCATGCCCGTCGAAATGACCTGGGCAACCGGATTCTGCGAGTCCGGCCCGACATGGTACGGCACGCCGGCCGCGCGCGCCTCGGCTTCGAGCGTCGGGTCGACGTGCGCTGCCTCCAGTCGCCTGGCCGTGCCATCATCCTCCACGACATCGATCAGGCAGCAGTCGGCGAACGACGGAACGCACAGTTCGGCGACACTGCGGATCGTCGTCTGGTAGTCCATTGACGCGGCCAGCGCGGAGCCCGCTTCAGCGAGCAGCCGCTGCGCGCGTTCGACGTGCTTGCGCCGTGTCACATCGGTCGCAACACGAACGAGACCGACCGAACGCTCCTCCGCGTCGTCGCGGATCGGCGCATCATGGAACAGAACGGTCACTCGCGTGCCGTCGGGCCGCGTGACTTCGATCTCGCCCGAACCGCCCGCGCCCCGCCGCAGCCGATCGAGCGTGCCCACGCTGCCGGGAGGGTCCGGCATCAGGTCGGTGATGGAGTTGCGAGCGGCGTCCGAGGCCGAGACACCGAACAGCTTCGCGGCCGGGCCGTTCCAGTACACGATGTGGCCCCATCCGTCAGTTGCCATCACCGCCTGTCCGACCGCGTCCAGCAGCCTGGCCTGGAACCGGATCGCGTCCTGCGCTCGCTCCACGTTCGACAACGCTTCCACCAGCTCGTTGCTCTTGGTCTCGGCTTCGACCAGCAGCCTGCGTTCGTTCGACAGCACCGCATCGAGCCGGCGCCGGAACGCGCCGATCAGAACGATCACGAGAATCGTGATCAGCGCCAGCCCGGCCGCACGCATGCTCGGGCTCGATGCATCGGACAGCACCGTACCGCGCTGGATCAGATCGTAGATCTCGTAGCCTACCGCGATCACGCCGGCGACGATGCCGACGCGTATGCCGTCGAGGTACGTAGCGTAGGCGACGACAAGCAGAAGCAGTGCGGCCGGAGCGGGGATGGTGATGCCGACGATCTGCACGATCTCGACGACGAGGACGGTCGCGACGACGAGCAGCAGTCCGCTCGAGCGCGGCACGGAGGTGCCAGGCAGGCGGGGAACCTGTCGCGTCGTCGCAGCCGGCTCGTACTGCGGCTCGGGCGGCGAGTCCGGCTCGCCCTGCGTCCGCGGTGGTTCCATCGTTCAACCCCTCAGTGCTGCCACATCATCGGCCGCTACCGGCACACCAGCCGTCAGAACCTCGCGGCCGTCCGCCGTGATCAGGACGTCATCCTCGATGCGGACACCGATGCCGCGAAGCGCCTCGGGCACCGTTTCCACCCATTGTGCAACGTACAGGCCAGGCTCGACCGTAAGGATCATACCCGGCTGGAGCGTCCACGGACTGCCATCGCGCTTCGCATAGGGACCGGCATCGTGCACATCCAGGCCGAGCCAGTGCGATGTCCGGTGCGGATAGAACCGCCTCGCGTCCGAATCCTCGCTCAGAAGGGCGTCGAGGTCACCGGCTACAAGGCCGAGATCCAGCATGCCGGCGACCAGCACGCGGGACGCCGCATCGTGCACGTCGCGGATCGTGCGGCCCGGTGCGGCCGCGGCGATCGCGGCATCGTGCGCCGCGAGAACGATGTCGTAGACGGCGAGGCCAGCGCCATCGAAACTCTTCGACGTCGGGAACGTCCGCGTCATGTCAGCGCAGTACATCGCGTGGCGCGCACCCGCGTCGACCAGCACGAGATCGCCATCCTGAATCGTGCGGTCGTTTGCGATGTGGTGGAGCACGGTCGCGTTCGGCCCCGATGCGGCGATCGTCGGAAACGCCGGACCGCTCGCGCCTCGCCTGCGGAATCCGCCCTCTATCGACGCTTCGACTTCCCACTCGCCCGCGCCCGCCCGGATCGAGTGGGCCGATTCCGTGAACGACTCGACAGTGATGCGGGCGGCCGCCCGCATCGCCTCCAGCTCGGCGGCGTCCTTTGTCATCCGCATCTCACCCAGGAACGACCCCGGATCGATGAGCCGGAACGGTCCTTTTCCGGTCCGCGGCCGCGAACGTCTGGCCGTGGCCATGGCACGCGTGACCACATCCTCGACATCCGGACGGCCGGCTGAAAGCCGGGCAAACACGTCATCGGATTCGGCGATCAGCTTCGGCAGGCGGTCGGCCAGTTCGGCGATCGGCCAGGCCTCGTCGGCGCCCCACCGTTCGACGGCCGATTCGACGCCGGCGCGAGCGCCCGTCCAGAGTTCGCGGGCCGGATCGCGCGGGCGAACGAAGAGGATGAACGAGCAGTCGTCGCCAGACCGACGCAGCAGGGCGACTGTCTCGGGCTCAGCGTGGCCGGTCAGGTACCAGACATCGGCGTCGACGACGTACTTGAGTTCGGTATCGACACCGGCACGCAGCTCGGGCGATGCGCCGATCACGAGCGCCGACGACGGGCCGATCGCGTCGAATACACGCCGCCGCCGGGCGGCGAAGTCGTGCGACATCATCGCCGCTCGCCCGCGCCCGGAGCCTGCACGCGCACCGTCCAGTGCAAACGGATGTCGAGTGTGATCAGACCGATGTAGTCACCAGGTGTGTCCTCGAAAACGGCGGATTGTGCGTAGATCAGACGAGTGGCGACCTGTCCGCCCTCGGGGATCCAGCGCGCCGGCACCTGTATGGTATCGGGCGGCGGGCCATCCGCACTGATGTTGAACGCGCCGTCGTCGCCTTCGAGACGCAGGAACCACTGCTGCACGTCCGGCGAGGGAAGGCCGGAGCCTGCGCCCGGCCCGACCACGAGCACCAGATCCTGGCCGCGCACGAGGTCGATCGTGTCCGGTCCGAGCCTTCGCGCACCCGTCCAGATCAGTTCCGGAGGCGACGCGATGAGATTCTCGAGCGACGGCGCGCGGAACGTCACAGGCCCGGCGACCACTGCGGCGGGTGCCGACCACGAGTCACGGTAGCGGCGGCTGCCATTGCGCGCGATGCTGTCCGGCGTGACCGTCCTGCCCAGCACGATCACGGTGTCGCGCGTTACCTCTCGGCGCAGACCAGACCTGTCCAGACCGGGCGCGAGGAGCGCTTCGAGCTGGGCATCGCCCAGGTCGGTCAGGCGGATCGCGGCCTGGATCACGGCGGGCGCGCCGCGCTCCGGCAGGTCGGGCTCGACGAAATCGATGCAGCCCGCCACCAGCAGTGGCAGCAGAAGCCTCGCCGGGATCAGCCGCCTCACCTCGCCAGGAAGATCGATTCCATCTCCCATGGCCGCGCCTCATGTCGTGATTCGAACCTCGCCAGTGCACGCATCAGTTCGGTCGACACATTGACCGCGATGTGGCGAGTCGGTGAGTCCGGGCCGAGCCCGCGCAACGCTCGACCCGCCAGCGGATCGGTCCACATGATCGCCAGCGCATCCTCCTGGAGTACATGAACCCGCTCGTGCGCCAGCGCTCGCCGTTCGAACGACTCGCCGTACGCCGGAACATCCGCCAGGAAGATGACGCCCGCGTTCGTCACGCCGGCCGCGTGTGTTTTGTCGTCGCCGAACGACAGCAGCTTGCCGCGCGTCCGGAACACTGCCGCTCCGGCCGACAGCGACTCGCCTGCGTCCAGGTCCAGCTCGGCTTCCGCCAACCCGTACACCAGCCAGCCGAGCGCCGCGGGGTCGATCCGCGCGCCCAGCGCGGTGCCACCCGGACCGCGCCGGAGTTCGACCCACACCGGTCCGACCGGCACGGTGAGCCGCGACAGCAGAAGCTCGCCCGATGTCGCGTTGCGAACCATCGATGCGCCCGCGGCCGAGACCACCCGGCCCAGCATGCCGGCCCCCGCGAACCGCTCCGCAACCACCCGCTTGCCCGCATATGTGGTCACGCCGCCGAGGGCGCCCGCCACAAATGCGTCCGCGAACGAATCGCCGCGGAAATGACGGACCAGGCCGGCCGTCAGACCGCCAATCACGCCGTTCGCGCTCAGCGTCGCGAACTCGGCCATCCAGCGCGGTGTCTCGATCGTGCACCCCGTCTCGATGTCCGCCGAACCGTCGAAACAGGGGTGCTGCGCCACCACGGCCGCGGGCCGGCCCGCCAGCGCGACCACCATGCCGAACCCGATCCAGCGCGACGCACACCCACGCGGCCGGCGGAGGGCGGCAAGGCACCCGCGAAATGCTGCACTCACGCGAGGTTCGCCCCAATCGTCTCGATCACCCTCGGCGCCAGATCCTCCCAGTCCGCGTCCGCCGCCTTCGTGACCGTGATGAAGTCCTCGACCATGAAGATGTTCGACACGCCGTCCAGCTCGAACAGCGCCTCGGCCACAGGCGTTCCCGCAGCCTGCCCGGCGCTGAAGAACGACTTTGATGCCTTGCCTTCCACCACCTGCCGGCCGACCACGAACTTGCCCGCGTTCGGGTTCGGTGTCCGCTGAAACGCTATGGTTGTCATGTGATTCTTCCGGTCTGTGCCGTTTCCGAGGCATGTGGCCTCTGGCCCGGGCCTCACTCTTACGATACCTTCCGCTCTCTGATTCCGCATACCCAGATGACCCCAATGCACATCTTTTTCAAGCCGAGAGTCACGGTGCTCGCCCGCCAGCAATACGATGGCGCGGCCCACATCAACTGGACGAGCGACAGCGACGTCGCGGCCGAGGAAATCGCCGAGTTCGCCGGCCGTCTCTGTTATCTGAGCTTCGGCGCGGATGCCGGCTTCGAGGGTGGTCATCGCATGATCCCCGGCCGCACCACGAACACCGAGTACCTCGCCAACATCCTGAAGGTCCGGCACGGCAGCGTCCTCGAGCACGCCGTCTGGACATTGCTGTTCGAGGGCGTCAGCCGCGCGCTCACGCACGAACTCATCCGGCATCGCCATTTCTCGTACTCGCAGCTCAGCCAGCGGTACGTCGACGAATCCGAGGTCGCGTTCGTACTGCCACCCGAGATCGAAAAGGATTCGCCCGCGTTCGACGTATGGTCGCGCAGCTGCGAGCGCTCGCTCGAAGACTACCGCACCCTGCTCGGCCAGATCGAGGAACAGGTGCAGGACGAGCCGTCGAAAACGCTCCGACGCAAGCGCGCGCGCCAGACCGCGCGCAGCGTTCTGCCGAACGCGGCCGAAACGAAGGTCGTCGTGACCGGCAACTGTCGCGCCTGGCGCCACTTCATCGAACTGCGCGGGTCGCCAGCTGCCGACACCGAGATCCGCAACCTCGCACTCGAAACCCTGCGCGTGCTGCTCGACGAAGCGCCCAACCTGTTCCGCGACTACCGCGTCATTACGGGCGCGAACGGCGAACCGTACGCCGAAACCGATTTCCAGAGCGTCTGAGGCGACACCGCTCAGTACTCGTCGGCTTCGTCCCAGGGCTCCTCTTCCCAGAACCGCGATTCCTCATCCGCGATCTCGCCGAAGTCGAGCGGCTCCTCCAGCTCGACCCGGCCCGTCTCCTCGATCTGCTCGATCATCTCGTCCGTGACACGCTCCGACGCAGCCTGCTCGCGAAGTCGCAACACGTACAGCGCTCCGCCGACAGCCGCCAGGACGGCCGCAACTGTGCCGAACAGCACGCCTACCGCACCCGTCCGATGGTGTCGACACGGGCAGTGTCGATGGGCACGGTGTCGACAGGTGCAGTGACGAGAGGCATCAGGTAGGCCGGCGGCGTGTACGAGGTCGTGCGGCTGGCTTCGAACAGGCCGTCCGCATCGCCGTCCCACGACTCGCGCTCGATGCGGCCATCGCCGTTCTCGTCGAACAACAGTCGGCGCGGCAGCCCATCGTGTGACACGATGCGGAGCCAGCCCTCGCCCGTACGCCACATCGCGATGTGCAACTCCACTCGACGACCGGGTGCACCGCACGTCACTGTCCGTTCGCCGTGCAACACGAGGCTGTCCGTGGGTGGGATAGTGACGCCGGGCCGTCGAACGACCGGGTCGCCCGCACTGTAGGGAACGGGCTCCCGCGGGACGCCGGCCGCATCCAGACCGAGCGTAAGCACGCCCGTATGCCGGTCGCGTTCGCCCTCGATCGAATAGAACACCGCGACGTGGCGCAACGCGACCGTGTTCCACGGCGGCGCCGGCACGAACTCGGGCACGCCGTCCCAGCGCAGATGGCACGTGATGGCGGGCGCGTCGATGGACACCCACATTCTGCCAAGGCTGGCCGGCACGCGCGGCAGCGCACCCGGCTCGATCGACTCGGTGTCCAGCGCGAACACGTACTTGCGAAGCGGTTCGTCGACTCTGTCCTCCGCGGGTTCGATCGGCCCGTCCGCACCGTGCAGGCGGATCCAGCCGGGCGTGGCCAGCGTGATCGAGTGCACGCCCGACTCGCGCGCGCCCGTGTTGCCGACGGCAAGGATCAGCGGCTGGAGCACATCCTCGCCCGGCGATCGTTCCGCTGCGGGCAGGTCCGCTTCCTCGGCGAAACGGCTCTCCGCATCCAGCGCGAGCAGGCGCAGATGCGCGCGCGGCACCACGCCCGGCCCGATCCAGTACGCACCGAGCGCCGCCAGCGCGCCGATCATCACGAACGCCACGACAATGCGCCCGAACATCAATTCCGCATCTCCCTCACAGTCCGCCTCACGCCCGCCGCGTCAGTGCTGGCAGGCGACGTATTTCAATCCGCTTCCCGTGTTGAATATCACGACTTCCGCGTCGGCGGAAATCTCTCCACGTTCGCGCAGCCGCTGTGTCGCCGCGACTGCCGCGCCACCCTCGGGCGCACCGAATACGCCTGTCATGGCGCCCATCAGCAGGACCGCATCCGCCATTGCCTCATCAGGTACGGCAATCGCCGCGCCGTTCGATTCCCTCAGTGCGCGCAGCATCAGGAAATCGCCGACCGCCTTCGGAACCCGCAGCCCCGCCGCGAAGGTGTGCGCGTCCGCCCACGGCTCGGCCACGTCGTCGCCTCGCTCGAATGCGCGCACGACCGGCGCGCATCCTTCCGCCTGCACCGTCACCATGCGCGGCCGTTCATCCCCGATCCAGCCCATCCTCTGCATCTCATCGAACGCCTTCCACATGCCGACCAGGCCCGTACCGCCGCCCGTCGGATACACGATGACATCAGGCAGCCGGCCACCGAGCTGCTCGAACAACTCGTAGCCCATCGTCTTCTTGCCCTCTACACGGTAGGGCTCCTTCAGTGTCGACAGGTCGAACCAGCCGTGCTCCGCACAGCCCGCCGCCACGCGCGACCCCGCGTCCGTGATCAGCCCATCGATCAACTCCAGATCCGCGCCCAGGCTGCGCGTCTCCTCGATGATTGGCAACGGCGTGTCCCGCGGCACAACCACGTGCGCCGGAATGCCCGCGGCAGCCGCGTACGCCGCCGCGGCCGAGCCCGCATTGCCCGCCGACGGAATCGCAACCTCCGCCACACCCAGTTCGACAGCCCTCGCTACCGCCATCCCCAGGCCTCTCGCCTTGAAACTCGCCGTCGGATTCTGGCCCTCGTCCTTGACCCACACCCTCGCCACACCGAGCGCCGCCGCGAGTCGCGGCGAGTCCAGCAACGGCGTGTACCCCTCGCCCAGCGTCAGCCGGTACCTCGCCTCCCGGACCGGCAACACTTCCGCATACCGCCACATCGTCGGCTCCCGACCAGCCAGCGACTCCGGACGGAACACCTTCCCGATCGCCTCGAGGTCGTAGCGCGCGTACAGCGGCTTCTCGCAACAGGCCGACAGCCGCCACACGACCTCGCTCTCATACGTCTTGCCGCACATTGTGCACTCGAGGTGCGTCGCACCCGCCATTCTCTATTCGCCTCCGCCGCCCGTTGTCGACTGTCCCGTCGCACTGCCGTTCTGGCCCATCAAGAGACGTCCAGCCTCGAAAGAATGGGCCACGCTCCACCACGGGGGAAGAAGCGCACCAGCTTGCGGAGGTTTCACCGCCTCTGGGCCGGTCGATTCCCCGGACCGTGGCCGCCGCACCGGCTGGCGGGGATTCCACCGCCT
>DATKCF010000123.1:0-32756 GCA_035513345.1 Longimicrobiales bacterium | reverse complement strand
ATCGTCCCACGAGAGGCCGTCGCCGCGCGCGCGCGCGAGCGCCGGCACGCCGCTCTCGAACGTGCGCTCGAAGCCCGTGGCGTACTCCCGCGCAATCCCATCGCGGTGCGCGGCGAGCCGCATCACCTCGAGCAGCGAATCGGTCGGCTCCTCCGCGACGTCCTGCTCGTCGGCGCGGCCGAGCCCGCCAGGGCTCGCCTGTCGGATCGCGGCATACACGTCTCGCGCATCCTCCACGTCCGTCCTCTCGAGCGCGAGTGCGACACCATTCCGCAGATCGTGGCACCGGTCATCGGAGGATCGTGAAGACTCGACGAGAGTCAGCGCGGCCCGTGCAATGGGCGCGAACAGCAGCACGATCCCGAGGTTCGTATTCGATCGCGTCCAGCAGGATGTCGATTCGATCGCCAGACGAACGGTCGCGCCGATCGGGCGATCGCCGGCGCCCGCCAGCGGCGCGCCGATCGCCGCCGCGCTGGCGAGGAAATCTTCGTAGCGCGTGTCGGCGAAGTGGCGGCCCGGCGATACGTTTCCCGGCTTGGGCGCAGTCACCTCGAGCAGGCACGCCAACTGCGCCGCCGCTGCGACGCGTGCCGCGTCGGCACGCTCGTCGTCGGCACGCGCCGCCACGGCCTCGTGCTGCGGCTTCTTCATATGGCGGCGCCCGCTGGACCCACCGCATCGGCGGCGGCGGCCGTTCGTGCCGCGACGCGCCGGACCAGGTGGTCGACGATGGCGCCGGCCACGTCGAGGGCGGTGGCCTGCTGCAGTCCCTGCCATCCCGGAATGCCGTTGACCTCGAGGACGAACGCGCTGCCGTCCGTTGACGGCAGGAGGTCGACGCCGGCGTACTCCGCACCGACGGAGGCTGCGGCACGCAGCGCAAGCGCCTCCCAGGCGGACGGCAGCTCGCAGGCCCGCGCGGCGCCGCCGCGCGCCACGTTCGTTCGCCATTCGCCGATGGAAGCGGTCCGCTCGATGGCGCCCACCACACGGCCGCCGACGACGAACGCGCGCACGTCGCGGCCGTCGTGATCGATGGCGCGCTGCAGATAGAAGACCGAGCGCATCTGCTCCAGCGGGCGAACGACTCGAAAGGCGAGCTCCGGATCGCCCACGCGCACCATGCCGTGGCCCATCGAGCCGAAGAGCGGCTTGACGATCACCTCGCCGCCCCGCGCGAGCATTGCGCGGATCGCGGGCATGGCGTCGGCCACCGACTCGCAGACCACCGTCTCCGGCACCGGCAATCCGGCCTCGTGCAGCAGCGCCGTCGTATAGAACTTGTCGACCGAGCGCTCAATCGCACGCGGCGAGTTCATCACCGGGATTCCGCGCGCCTCGATCCAGTGCAGCGCATCCACGCGGTAGATGATCTGCTCGAGCGATCCGTTGGGGATGATCCGCGCCAGCACGGCATCGGCCTCGAAGACGGAGATCGGGTCGGGCAGGCCGACCTGAAGGTCGGCCTCTACGAGCTCGAGGTCGGAGTCTGGCTGAGAATCGGAAACCGCATGGGAATCGCCAACTCCGCGGCGTAGAGGCCGACCTTCAGGTCGGCCGTGTGGGACGCTGGAGATCCGCGCGACGAGCTGTTCGTAGGGGACGACCTGCCCGACGTGCCCGCGCTCGCCCAGCGCGCGGCACAGCTCGTCGGTGTGCCAGCCCTGCCGCGCGCTGAGGATGACGACCTTCACGCCCGCGCCTCAGTTGCCGAACAGCGAGGCGCCAAGCACGTCGGGATTGAGGCGGCCGGCGTGGAACGTGCGGCCGGTGGACGCGCTCGTGATCCAGACCTCGGCAGGGCTGAACAGCATCGGGTCGATCTTATAGAAGTCGTTGTCGTACCGGCGGAAGATCTCGTAGAACGGCGTGCCGTAGTCGCTCGACGAGGATGACGGCAGATGCTCGGCCAGGTGCGCCAGCTTCTCGTCGTCTGCGCGGATGGTGTAGCGCGCCTGGCCGCCGTAGAGCACGCAATCGTTCGTGCGGCCGATCGCGCGCAGGTCGTTCTTCGCGACGGGCGGCAGGGGCGCCGTGCCGATCGCGCTGACGACGCGCGTCACGTCGAAGCCGAGCGCGTCCATCTTGTGCAGGCCGGTCTCGATGATACGGGCGACGATCTGCACGCCGCCGGCGAGGCTGGCGGTCGGCGCGATGGCGAACGTGATTCCTGCGGGTGAGAGACCCGCCTTGCTCGCGACCCATGCGGCGACATCGTCGGTCGGCAGCGTCCGCCCTTCGAGCACGAGCACGCCCCGCTCGCCCTGCTCGCGGTAGCCCAGCTTCCCAAAGAGCTCCTTCTCGACGCGGGCGCGCGCGCGCAGCGGACCGGAGCCCATCGCGAAGAACCCCTCCGGATTGATCGCCCATCCGGCGTATTGCGAGGCCATGCAGCACTCCGCGGGGTGGTCGGTCCATACCTGCACGCCGGGCCACGACTCGCCGCCGATCGTCACGGGCACGTACTGCACGTGTCCGAGCCCGCCCATGCACAGCCGCGCCAGCCATCGCCCGGCGGCGAGACCGCCTGGCACGTTCACGCCCGCATCCAGCACGCGCGCGCCGCTCGGGAGCGTCTGCACGGCGAGCCGCCACTCGGCCGCGCGCGCGACGGCGCGGTCGGCCAGCGCCCACGCGCGCTCGTTCATCCCAAGGTCGGTCATCGTGCCCACAAATCTATCAGGCAACCCTGGGATTACGGCAGCCCTCGCTCGTCGTGATGCGACAGCGGTTGCGATACGCTGACATCTCGTGCTGAGCACAGCGACACGGATGGCTACCAGCTGATTCGGCTGCTGCGCTCGACGGGGCAGGACCAGCAGATCCCCGCGCTCGCCTTGACCGCCTACACGAGCGAACAGCACCGTGAGGCCGCGCTTGGTGCGGGACACGACGCGCACCTGGGAACACCTCTCGATGCGGACGTGCTGTGCGCGACCGTGGCGGGCTTCTGCGGCATCAAGTCAGGGCCTGCGTGATGGCGCGGATATCGAACGCGAACGGCGGTCCCGGGACGCATCCTCGCAGGTCAATCTTGATGCCGCAACTTCCCCAACGTCTCGTCGATTGCTGCTGGATGCCGGCGCTCCGCGCGTCCGTCCGACTCGACATCATAGTACGGGTTTTCCTGGTGCGCGCCGTCGACGACGATCGTCGAGTGTGCAACCAAGCCGGCGTGATCCAGCAATCCAGCCGGCAGGCGCCGCCGATCGTACTGGCACATACCAAGGCCCCGTACGTTCAGGAAGAATTGGTTGAGGACTGCTTCGTACTCGACCACCTGGTGCGAGCCGGGCGGCTTGTCGATCAGCCACGACATGTCGCCGCAGGTGCGCAGCCCCACAAAACCGTCATTCAGCGCTTCTTCGACCGCGTCATTCAGCATGCGCAGCATGCGCTCACAGTCGAACTGACCGTCGCGAAGATGTGCCTGCTCGCTCGTAAGCAGCACCAACGCCCTTCTGCGCTCTTCGTTGCCGGCATCCACTCCCAATGCTCGCAATCTGCTGCGGAAATCCGCTAGGCCGGGCAGTGAGTCAGTCGCGTAGAGGCAACGTTCACCAATCCGCAGACCGTCGGCCAAGTACGCCGCCGCCACGGCGAGCTGCTCGTCGCGCGTATCGTATACAGCACATATGTGCTGCCCCTGCTGAAACGGCAATCCCTCGAGCCTATCCATCGACTTGATCCTTGCCAATCCGGAAGCCATCGGAGGAACGCTCACGACGTCTGAAGTCCGAGCGCGGTCAAAATCGGAGCCCGGTCCGCATAGGATTCGACAGCTGTAAAACCCCCGGCTTCAATCGCTCGAGCTCTCGTAGGGCGATCGTAACGGGTTACTCAAACCTGGCAGGAATCGAGTGACGCTGATTGATCTCGATCAGCGTCCCTCTGTCGCTTCGCGGGTCAGTGCCGAAGCTGAGTGGTGATGTTCCCGGTTTCGTAGACTTCGCAGTTCGCACGCTCGGGAATGAGCCCGGCGTCGTTGCCCGTGTTCAGGCGCATGATGCGCGGCGTCATGACCCAGGGCTCGAGGAACGACTCGGGATCCTCGACGGTGACTTCGTACAGGATCTCGTCGCCCCGGCGCGTGAGCTTTTCGGTGATCCGCATGTCGCCGGAGTGGAACAGACCGCCACGTCCCAGCCAGGTCGAATCGACGAAGGAAATGGAGTCGAGCACCAGCGTGTCGCCCTCCCACTGCCCCACGGTGTACCCGTAGTAGGTCGCCAGTCTCGCCGTATTCGGATTGTGCTCGCGGCCGTCGGTCGGGATCACGCGATGCTCGGCGTTTCCGCCCCCGTAATCGCCGTACATGCCGTACAGGAAGATGATGTCTTTCTCGGTATGGACGATGCGGCGTGGCGGCCCCTGCCGCGGATTTCCCAGCGGCTGACAGGTCATGACGGGATCATATTTGTTCGTCCACATGTCGAGTTCCTGCACCTTGTCCCAGAACTCGGGCTTGTAGAGCGGGCGATTCGGGCCGTACCGGGGGGGCGAGATCCACGCATAGTCGACGGTGAAGTTGTGTCCCGGGTGGCAATCCGCTGACTGCGTTGGACCACAGCGGCGCGTCCCGGACCCGGGCGGGCCGCCATGGGGCGACGTCCAGTTCCCCGTCAGGTCGGGCTTGCCGTTGGGCAGCCGCGGCGTCTCGACCTGGGTCGCCGCCGCTTGCGACTCCGGCAGATCGAATCCCGACACCCAGTTGGGAGGCTGCAGCGTCGGCGTGATGGCCGCCCTGACGCTGGCGGGCACGGGCATCACGACGTACATCTGTCCCGTTTCCGTCCACGTGGTCGTGATGTCGCGCACGACCGTGCCGTTCCGCCGTTCCGTCATCCTGCCGGCGACAAACGCCTCGGCCGGGTGGAGCGGATTGTTCCAGTCCCGATAGTCGCTGTACACGAACTCGGTGGTGTTCGTTCCGTGTCGGACGACGACGCGTTCAGCCATGAGCTTCGCGTCGAGCGTCGCTGTCGCGGTGGCCCCGGGGACGCCCGGGATCGGGAACGTCACGACCGGCGTTCCGCCCTCCCACACGACCGACGTCTTACCTGCCGTCGCGACATCGGCGGGCACCTGGGTGCCTGGCCTGACCGCAAAGAGCGGGGGATCCTGGATCCCCGCCAGAGCGGACTTGAGCGCACCCTGCGGACTTGCCCACAGGCGAATCATCCGCTCCTCGGTGGCTGCCGCCATCGGCGTCGCTTGCCCCTGTCCTTCGATGAGCTCCGCCCCTGGGATGTCTTCGTTCCAGGCGTACGCGCCACTGAGCACTTCGATGTTGGAGTACGTCTGGCCATCGGGCCGCGTGCACGAGATCTGCGTCCGCTGACCCGATGTCTGGTAGTTGGTGCTGATGCGATACGTCGTCAGCGTGCAGGGCTGCCCATCCACTTGAATGGTGCCGTTCCCCTGATATTCGAGCGACGCAATCAGATCGCGTTCCTCACTGCTGCGCAGCATGCCCAGATGCCAGCCCCAGTTGAACAGCACAGAGCGGAGGTCCCTGGCGTCTGCCGCGGGAGTGTATGGTGGAGCGCCGCCACCGCGACCTTGTGCAGCGGCCGCTAACGGGGCAGCGAGCGTGAACGCGAGTGCGAGCGCGATCGCAGGACCGATCATGCCTTTATGAAACGCCATTGGAGGCCTCCCTGGTGTCGGCTACGCGTCAGTCGGGGGAAAAGTCCGCTTCTGTTTTGTCTGGCAACGTCATCGATCTGAGAAACCCCAGGTTGCTGCCGTTTCGCGACGGATTGAAGGAGACCTGGATGACGTCTCCTGCCTTGAGCCGATTCGGGCCGGTGGCGGAGACCCCGGCGTTTGCCAGGACGTTGATGGAGCCCGTCGTCAGGATCCACGCCTTTGCCACGCCCTCCTTGTCCTTGATCTCGATAGTCAGCGCTCCGTGCGGGTTCGTAAACGCGATCTTCAGAACCACGCCGGTTGCCCGCTCCGTATTGTTCAGGTCATACGTACCCGCCAGGGAATGATGAGCCTGCAGGGAGCCGACCGCCAACAGCGCCCCGCATACGACGACACCTGCCCACAATCGCTTCGTCATTTCGTGCTCCCGAAAAAGTGGTGATCGGCAGCGGATGCCAGGCTCTCTCCCGCCCCCCACCTGCCCCGCTGGCACGATGCGGATGATGGCTCTGGCGCTCGTTCATGTCAACGACGCTGTGCAACGCCGAGTCAAGCCAGGACTAGACCGCGTAAGCAGCTGATTCTTTTTGTTTTGTGTTCGATGGCTCCTCGGGCTGGACTCGAACCAGCAATCCACCGGTTCACAGGCCGCTGGCTACTCGGGATCGCGGACCTGCGCGGCGCGCCAGAGGTCGAGGTACTTTTTCTGCACGTAGGGATCGAGACGCTCCGCGAAATCCTGGGACAACTTCAGCGCGCGAATCACTTCCAACACATCCGCGAGGTCCTTGAGGCGGTGCGGCGCGGTCATGCCCGAGGCGAGCTTGAGCTCGACCAGCGTCGCGAGCGGCAGCAGCGCCACGCGTGCTCCGCGTTCCGCGCTCACGGCAGGATCGGGAAAGGCAACGGGTTTCGGTTGGCCGTCACCCGGGTACGATCCCGCGAGCACGACGTCGATATCAACGCCGTGTTCCGGATCCCGCAATCCGCGGCTCCCAGGGAATTTTTCGATGTAGCCCCGACCCAGCGTGCTGGCTCTGAGCGTGGCCAGGCCCTCCGCCGTCAGCAGCACGTCGACGTCGACCGTGACGCGCCGGTAGCCGAACTCATTGAGCGCCATGGCGCCGATGATCGCGTACGGGATGCGCAGGTCGTCGAGCGTCCGCACCAGCTTGTCGAGGGCCTTCTGGACGTCGGCGTCTCCCATGAAGAACCTCCCAGCGTGCTCGACGCCTTGCCAGAAGCGATCTTCGACGGCATCCGTCAGACGAACCGGCGGCGGCATGACAGGCCCAGGATAACAGGCAAGAGCGAGATCGGCGTCACCGCCCAGCGCGCTCCTCGGCGCGGGCGCCGGCCAGGATATTCGCCAGACCGTAGTTCCCCTCGTGACACCCGTATTCCATGACGAAGCCGTCGATGCGGCGCATCGGGACTTCGGCGGTCCATGGGCGCGTCCAGACCGTGGGATCGTTGACCGTGAACTGATAGACGAGCGTGCGGTCGTCGACGCGCGTGAAGCGCTCGACGAGATGCATGTTCCGATCGCTCAGTCCCGGCGATCCGAAAGTCCCCGTGCCGTGATCGGTGAAGTTCCTCGTCTCGACGACGAGCGTGTCGCCCTCCCAGCGGCCGCGTGCGTCTCCGGTCCAGAGCTGAATGCTCGATCCCACGTGCGCCCGCCCGTCGAGCGGCACGATCCGCGCGTCGTGCACCATTTCGTTGACGATGACGACGTAGCCCGGGGCCTGAAAGAGCTGGACGAGATTGTTGTAGGGACCCGGCACCATCGGCGGACCCGAGTTGAAGCCGAGGATGCACCGCTCGGCCAGCGGCAGGTCGGCGGGCTCGTAGCGGCGCTGGCGAATCTCTTCGCGATGCGAGAACGTGGCCTGGGCCTGCGGCGTCAGCGCCGGGAGCCGTCCGTCGGGCGGATCGATGACGAGCGAGGTGCGCCGCGTCTGCACGAGCTTGCGCCCTTCCGGCTCCCACCACCACCCGAGGTTGTAGATGCCGGGATCGTTGGGATCGCCGGCCGCTGGAGCGAACGCCCCCGGATCCTTCTCCTCGGATTCGAATCGGCGGCGATTGATCTCCTGCTCGATCGTCGCGGCCTCCGCGTCGGTCAGGAATTCCCGGCCCGCGAACTGGGCAGGCCGCTCGAGCGGCGTGATGGTCGTGAAATCCCAGGTGCCCTGCAGGTCCGGATCGCCCCAGGGCGTGGGCGGGGGCGTCTGAGCGCCGGCCGGCACCTCGAGGAAGGCGAGCGCCGCCATTATCGCGACGCCGTGCAGCGCGTTCCGCCAGATTCTGCGGCGACTGTTCATCATGACCTCCGGCTCGGATCGCGCCCGATCATACCGCCGCCGTGCCGGGTGGCGCGCCGCGACCCGTCGGGCAATAATCGCCCGCTGGGTTGAATACCACCCTTTGTGAACTTTGTGTTCTTGGTGGCTAAACCGTCTTTGTGCTCTTCGTGGCCAAGGGCTTACTGGCCGCGCGCTCGGCCCGGCCCAGGCCCTGGGTGTTGGCCCTGGGCCGTGGACCTTGTATCATCGACGAGCCATGGAACGCCGCTTCATCATGAACGCGGGCCGCACGACGAAGCAGGGCCAGCAGATCAACGTTGGCAAGGACACGCCTGAGTATCAGGCGATTGTCGGGACCCTGAACATGCATCCCGAGGATATGAAGGCGGTCGGGATCGTCCAGGGCAGCAGCGTACGGGTCCGATCCGAGTACGCCGAAGTGGTGTTCAAGTGCGTCGAGGGGAAGGTTCCGCAGGGAATGATCTTCGTCCCCTATGGACCACCGACCTGCCAACTGATGGGTCGAAATACGGATGGGACTGGAATGCCCACGTCGAAGGGCTGGGAGGTCGACGTTGAACCCGTTGGATGACGAACTCCGGAGAGTCGCTGTCGACGCTGGTCCGGGCGGTCCGGACGCATCGTTGGATACGACGGCCGTGCCCGACGCGCACATCCAGCCGTGGGAGCTCGTCGAGGCCGGACGCTACATGCCGCGGCGCATCCGCGGGAGTTATCGCGGCCGGGAGCTTGGTTGAACGTTCGTCATGCCACCCGGTCAGGGTGGAGATGACGCCTAAGAGGGTGCCATGAGCCTCACCGTCGTAAAGAACGCCACGTGCACGTTCTGCGGCTGCGTCTGCGACGACATGGAGCTGCATGTCGACGGTGATCGCATTGTCAAGGCCAAGAACGCCTGCAGCCTTGGCGAGTCCTGGTTCCGCAACCACACCGCGGAGCGGTTGTATCCGGATGCGCTCATCGACGGGAAGGAGGCAACGGTCGACGACGCGGTTGCCGCCGCGGCCGCATTCCTCCATGACGCCGACATGCCGCTGGTCTACGGCCTCAGCAACATTACGTGCGAGGCGCAGCGCGAGGCCGTGGCCCTCAGCGAGATGATCGGAGGTGTGGTCGACAGCCACACCTCGCTTTGACACGGCCCCACCGAGATAGCCGCCCAGTTGGGTGGCAAGATCACGTGCACATTGGGTGAAGTCAAGAACCGAGCGGACTTCATCGTGTATTGGGGCGGGAATCCCGCCGAGTGCCATCCACGGCACTTCACGAAGTACACGCTGACCCAGAAGGGCAAGTTCGTGCCGGAGGGACGCAAGGGCCGCACGATGGTGCTCGTGGACATTCGCGAGACGATGAGCGCCAAGGCCGCCGACATCTTCCTGCAGATACGGCCCGGCAAGGACTTCGAGGTCGCCACCACGCTGCGCGCGCTGCTCAAGAACCAGCGTGTGGATCCCGCGGTCGTCGCGGAGACCGGCACGACGGTCGACCAGCTGCAGGACATCGTGGCTCGGATGAAGCGCGCCCGGTTCGGCGTCATCTTCTTCGGCATGGGCCTGTCGATGACGCGCGGCAAGCACATGAACTCCGGCGCGATTCTGACGCTGGCGGCCGAGCTCAACGCGTTCACCAAGTTCGTGTGTATGCCGATGCGCGGCCACGGCAACGTCACCGGCGCGGATGTGGTGCTGCGATGGACGACGGGCTACCCCTTCGGGATCAATCTGTCGCGCGGATATCCCAGATTCAACCCAGGAGAGTTCTCGACCATCGATCTGCTGGTCAGAGGCGACAATGACGCCGCGCTCATCGCCGGCGCGGATCCGGGGGCCACGATGCCGCAGCCGGCCATCGACCATCTCGCGCGCATTCCCACGATCGTGCTCGACCCGAAGGTGACGCACACGAGCCGGCTCGCGCGCGTGCATATCACCACCGCCGTCACCGGCGTCAGCGCGCCTGGGACCGTCTACCGGATGGACGAGATCCCGTTGCCGTTGAGGCCTGGCCTCACCTCGCCGTATCCCACCGACGAGGAGGTCCTCCGCCGCATCCGCGCGGCCGTCGCCGCCAAACCCCGCTGGCACCCTGCGCCGATCGAGGGAGTGGCCGCGGTCGGCTGATCGCCCGACGTGATCACCGACAGCACGGTCGTGGCGATTCTCGGTCTGCTGGCCGTGATCGCCTTGCTCTTCCTCGCGATGGCGCGCTTGAAGTGGCACGTGTTCATCGCGCTGCTCGTGCCGATCCTGCTCCTCGGCCTGCTCCCGGGCATCGACCAGCGCGCGTTCATCACCGCCTTCGAGCAGGGCTTCGGTCGAACGATTCAAGGCATCGCGGTGGTCATCGTCGTCGGGTCGATCATCGCAGAGGCCCTGAAGCACACCGGCGGCATCGAGCGAATCACGCTGTCGATGATCCGGGCGGTGGGGACGAAGCACATGCCGCTGGCGCTGACGCTCAGCGGCTTCGTGATCGGTCTGGCGATCTTCTCCGACGTCGGCTACGTCATCCTCAATCCGCTCGTACACTCGGCCGCCATCAAGAGCGGCGCGAACATGGGCGTCATGGCGACCGGACTGGTCGGGGCGATGCAGCTCACGCACGCCATCGTTCCGCCAACGCCGGGACCACTGGCGGCCGTGGCGATCGTCGGGGCCGATCTGGGCCTCGTCATCCTCTACGGCAGCGTCATCACCTTCATTGCATCGTTCGCCGGCTGGGCGTTTGCCGCGATCGTGGGCCCACGTATCGAGTCGCCGCCGTCTGCGGAGTTCGTCGGTCAGTCGTTCGTGGAACAGGGGCGTGAGGCCGAGCTGCCGACGACGTGGCGGGCGTACGCGCCGATCGTCGTACCCCTGTCGCTCATCGCCGGCCAGAGCGTCGCCGCGTCGATCCTGCCGCCAGAGCACATCGTCAACGCCGCCATGCTGTATCTCGGCTGGCCGGTCGTGGCGCTCGGCATCGGCGTGCTGCTCGCCTACCGCAACACGACGCAAGTACAGGCGGCGCCGCGTGCCGGCGAATGGATCGAGAGCGCGCTGCGGACCTCCGCCATGATCATCATGGTCACGGGCCTGGGCGGCGCGCTGAGCCAGATCCTGAGGGAAACGCCCGCCGTGGACGCCATTGCGCAGGCGGTGGGCGCAAGCGGGCTGCCGGCGATCTTTCTCCCGTTCGTGCTCGGCGTGGCGGGCAACATGATTACCGGATCGACCACCGTCGGCGTCATCACCGCGGCGTCGGTGGCGGCGCCGATGATGTCCACCCTGCAGCTCAGCCCGGAGGCGACGATGCTGGCCGGCGCATCCGGCTCGGTCATCGTCAAGTACGTCAACTCGAGCTACTTCTGGGTGTGCACGTCGCTGTCGAAGATGCCGCTGCGGTCCGCACTTCTGAGCTACGGCGGCGTAACCCTGGTCAACGGCGTTGCCGCCATGGCCGCGGTCTATGTCTTCTGGGTCGTCGGCTGGATCTGAGAACCGCGTGCCCGGCAACGTGTACGTGGATCGGGCCCGGCATCAACGACCACCGGCGGGCAGCGTCGGATCCGCCGCGAAACCGCGCTGCGGAACGTCACGCTCGAGGAAGCGCGCCAGTTCCACAGCGAGTTCTACGGAGCGACGCGCGGCCACATGGCCATTGTCGGAGACTTCGATCGCGAAGCAGTCATGCCGATCGTCGAGGAGATCTTCGGCGACTGGGTCGCGGAGGCGCCGACCGAAAGACTCGGAGACCGTTACTTCGACGTGGAACCGATCAACGAGACGAACAGGACGCCGGACAAGCCGAACGCCTTCTTCATCGCCGGATTGAACCTGCCGCTCAGCGACAGTGATGACTATCCTGCGCTCCTGATGGGCAACTTCATGCTCGGCGGCGGATTCCTCAACTCGCGGCTGGCGGTGCGCATCCGGCAGAACGAGGGCATCTCCTACAGTGGCGCCTCGGGCATTTCCGGCCATCCGATCGAGCAATCGGGGGCATTCCAGGCCTTCGCGATCTATGCGCCGGAGAACGTGCAGAAACTCGAACAGGCGTTCATGGAGTAGCTGAACCGCGTCATCGAGGAGGGCTTCACAGCCGAGGAGCTGGCGGCCGCGACGTCGGGGTACCTGCAGTCGAGCCAGGTCAGCCGCGGCAACGACCGCGTCCTGGCCGGCCAGCTCTCGCAGCAGCTCTACTTCGACCGCACCATGGACTGGCAGGTCCGGCTCGAGAGCGCGATGTCCGAGATCACGGTCGAGCAGGTCAATGCCGCGTTCCGCAAGTGGATCGACCCGTTGAAGCTCTCTATCGTGAAGGCGGGCGACTTCCCGGGCATCTCGGACTGACTGACCTGGAATCCGGAGCCGGTCCGCGGGATCGGCTCCGGAGCGGCAACGCCGCCCCGTGCCTTCGGCATCAGCGAGTTGCCTGCCGGCCCACCGGAGCGCCGATCCACCCTCGATTCGGCGGGCTTCGACTATTACGAAATCCCGATCGAACGCGGCGTGTACGAGCTGCAGAGCCACTTCGACCGCGTCGAGACGTTCTCGCTCGAACGCGAGGTCGCCGGCTGGCTCAATGCAGACCCTGATCGTCATTCTACCGGTTCTGGTAACAGCGCTGCTCGCATGCTCGGATGATCCTGGAGCTCCGATGGAGAACTGCGGATCTGATGTCGGGTCGATGAGTGCCACGGTCGCGGTTGGGCAATCGGTGACGATCGATTGGGCGCCGCCGTGTGCGCTGGCCCTCCTTCTGGTTGAACTTGATGCTTCAGACCAGTGGGTGATCGCAAGTCTAGGGTTCGGGTCGGAAGATCCGGCAGCCGGCAACACGATCTTTCCGCCTGTGACCTACGGTGTCGTCCCAACGGGCGCAATCGAATCAGAGCCGCCGGCTCAACTGAACGCAGGAACGAAGTATGATGTGGCTCTGTGGCGGCTCCTCCCCGCTGGCAGCTCGATCGGGTGTTCCTCGAAACGGCTGGACGAGGAATGGGACTGAACGATCAGCTGCACCACTCGCTGTTCCCACCTGAACTCCGCGTCATCGCGGCCGCGGTCCGAGCCGAGTCGTCGCCTGCCATATACCGAATGGCTGGCGATCCTCGATAGAGCAGGCTGACCCGCGACTTCAGCGGAATCCCGGATTGAACGAGTCCATCCGCGAGCGTTTGCGCGAGGCCGGTGCGCATCCTCACTATGCGGGCGTTCCGACTGATTGCCCGATCCCGGAGAGCACGATGACGCCCTTGTCCCGGTACGCTGGCCGCACCCCTCCTTCCGGCCGCCTGCTCGGCCGGCTGCCTGTCCACCTCGCGGCGCTGACTGTGGCGCTCGTCGGTGTGGCCTGCACCACGCGACCGGTGGCGGCCCAGGAGGAGGAAGGGCTGCCCACGATCGACGACTACACCCGCGGCATGGAGGCCCAGCCGGGCTTCTTCTCCCTGTACTGGGACGACTCGCAGGGCCGGCTCCTGCTCGAAATCCCCCGCTTCGGCGAGCCGTTTCTCTACCTGACCTCGATGGCCACCGGCGTGGGATCGAACGCGCTCGGCCTGGACCGCGGCACGATCATGGACGAGCACGTCGCCCGCTTCGAGCGCGTGGGCCCGAAGGCGCTGCTCGTGCTCGAGAACCCGCGCTTCCGCGCTACCGGGGGCGCCAGCGAAGCCCTCGTGCGATCGGTCGAGGAATCCTTCCCGACCTCGACCGTCGGCGCCTTCAGGGCGGTGGCCGAGCAGGACGGCCGCATGCTCGTCGACGCCACCGCATTCTTCCTCCGCGACGCGGTCGCCTTCGCGGAGCGGCTCCGGCGCGCCGATCAGGGCTCGTTCTCGCTCGACCGCGAGCGGAGCGCTATCTGGCGCCCGCGCACGAAGGCGTTCCCGGAGAACACCGAGATCGAGGCGTCGCTCACGTTCGCGAGCGACCGGCCGGGTAGCGAGATCCAGCGGCACACGCCGGACGGCCGCGCGCTCACCATGCGCCAGCACCACTCGCTGGTCCGCCTGCCGGATGACGGGTACGAGCCTCGCCGGTTCGATCCGAGGGTCGGGCTCTTCAACGTGTCGTTCTACGACTTCGCGCGGGGTTTCGACGAGGACTACGAGGGGTCCTGGGCGAGCCGGCACCGCCTCGTGAAGCGCGATCCGTCGGCGGCCATGAGCGAGCCCGTCGAGCCGATCGTGTACTACCTGGATCCGGCGATCCCGGAGCCGTACCGGTCGGCCTTCCGCGAGGGCGGTGCGTGGTGGAACGAGGTGTTCGAGGCGGCTGGCTTCATCGACGCGTTCCGGATCGAGGACATGCCGGCCGACATGGATCCAATGGACGCGCGCTACCACGTGATCCAGTGGGTGCACCGTACCGAGGCGGGGTCGTCGATCGGCCCCTCGTTCCGGGATCCGCGCACGGGCGAGATCATCAAGGCGGCCGTGCGCATGGACTCGTACCGGTCCCTCGCCAACTACAACACGTATGCGGCGTTCGCGGGGGCGGACGGCGAGGGTTACGGTGCGGGCGGGCCGGGCGTCGGCCCCGAGGAGTATGTCATGATGCGCCGCCGGCAACACACCGCGCACGAGATCGGCCACACGCTCGGGCTCGCTCACAACTTCATCGCGATCAGCTATGGACACGCGTCGGTCATGGACTATCCGGCGCCCGTGATCACGCTGGATGGCGAGCGGATCGATCTCTCAGGCGCCTACCGCCACGGGCCGGGGGCGTACGACACGCTCGCCATCCGCTACGCCTACGCGGGCCCGCCGCCCGGCCAGTTGCTCGACGAGTTCCTCGACGGCCTGATGATCGAGGCCCAGGAGCGTGGCTGGCGCTTCATCACCAACCCGGACGCGGGCGCCGACAACTCGTATCCCGACGCCTCGTGGTGGATGAACGGCTCCGATCCGCTCGACGAGCTCGATCGCGTGATTGAGGTGCGGCGTGTCGCCCTCGCGCAGTTCGACGTGCGGGCGATCGCGCCCGGCGAGCCAATGCACAAGCTCTGGCAGCGGCTCGCGGCGGTGTACTTCCACCACCGGGCCACGTACGAGGCCGCGATCAAGACGATCGGCGGGTTGGAATACCGCTACGGCGTTCGCGGCGATTCGCAGCCGGCCACGGAGCTCGTGCCGGCCGAGCGCGTCGCGCAGGCCATGGGGCTGCTGTCCGAGGCGCTCTCCCCCGACGCGCTGGCGATCCCCGAGCGAGTACTCGCGCAGCTCGCTCCAGAGTCGTTCGGCTGGAATGGGGGCACGCCCCGGTTCGCGTCGGCGGCCGAGCCGGCGTTCGACCAGGTCGGCGCGGCCCGCACGCTCGCGAGCGAGATCGTCGGCGGCGTGTTGCACCCCGCGCGGGCCGCGCGAGTGGTCGCGTTCCACGCGCGCGACACGTCGCTGCCATCGCTCGCGGAGGTCGTTGACTGGCTGGTCGAGGACGCGTGGAGCCGGCCCGCCAACGGCGAGGCCGATGTGCTCGCCCGTGTCGTTCAGGGTGTGGTGGCCGAAGAGCTCTTCGCGCTCGCATCCGACGACGACGCCACGGCCGAAGCGCGCGCGGCGGCCGAATGGGGCCTGCGCCGGATCCGCGAGCGGGTGGCATCCGCTGCCGCGGTTTCACCGCCGGCGCAGGCGCACGCGCAGCATCTCGCCACTTCGATCGACCGCTTCCTCGAGCGCGACTGGAACGCGGCCGAGCGGGCGAGCCCGCTGCCCGGGCCGTCATGGGCGAGGGACGAGCCGGGCAGGTCCGGCGGAGGATAGCCGCGCCTGGCTATCTTCCCGGATCGCCCGCGAACCGCCAGGCCGGACTCCAGTCCGCGCTCAGGTCGATGCGGTCGTCGAGACGCGCGCGCCCGAAGCCATAATGTTCCGGGTGCGGCCGGCTCGATCATCATCAAGTACGTCAACTCGAGCTACTACGGTAGGGACACTCGAGCTACTTCCAGGTCCACCGCTGAACGGTTCATCCAGAATGGCGATCCGGAGGCGAGAGCATGAAGGACGATCACGTGTCGTCGAGGAGACCGGAGGCGACTGGCACGGCCGGCCGCGTTCGAACGATCATCGCCGTCGCGGCACTGTTCGTGCTCGGTGCGCTGCTGGTGGCGGCGATGGGCTCCGTGTTCACGCCTGGCGGCGAATCCCGTCGCCCGCTGTGGCTGCTGCTGGTTCCGCTTATTCTGTCGATCGCGGGGCTGGTCAGCGGCCGCTTCTGGGCACGCTGGCTCGGACTCGCTATCGGCATCGCGGTGGTGCCCTGGGCATTCGTCATCACGTTCGTGCCTGAGCCGGGCTTGCCGGTGCCAGCCGGCGCCGGTGCGCTGGCTGCCGCCGTCGCGCTGCTCGCCGCCCTCGCCGGGCGCAGAATGGCAGCACGTTACGAGGGGAAGGTCAAGTCGATAGACTGGTTCGGACCGCGCATGCGCTGGCTCGGCTGGACGGTCATCGGCAACCTCGCCTCGGTCCTGACCCTGCTCCTCTTCGTGGTTGCATACCGGTTCCGTTTCGCCTGGCACATGGGCCTCCTCGGCGCGACCATGGCGGGACTCATCGCGGGCGTCGTACTGGTCGCGCGCCAGCTTACCGCCGGGCTGCTGCTCCTTTGGCTGTGCTGCATCGCGATCATCCCCGTCGGCGCGGTGTTCGTCATGAGCGAAGCAACCGGTCCCGGCGAGGCGCTCCTGTTCGCCGCGGCGCTGCTGCCTGGCGCCCTCACGGGCTGGGCAACCGTCTTCGTCTTCGGCCGCCCGCTGATCCGGTTCCTCCGCTCATAGGCCGCACCCGCTCGCCGTTACCTTAGTCGTCCGGTACGAAAACTCGCTGACGTATTGCCCACCCTGGCCTTCGAGGCATTTCCATCGCCCGTGTCGTGTCAACCATCACCACGGCATCGTTCTCACGCAGGGGCATGAGGAGCACAGGGGCACAGAGGTCCAGCGCGATCGCCGAGGCGTGCAGGCATCCGCCATGTGGCCACCTGAACGTGCCCGTGACACTGTGCTCCCTGTGCCCCTGTGCGAGAACGGTGCCGTCTTCCTGCTAGGGGCCTCTCCATTCAATCGTCACCGTATTTGCGAATCCGTGTAATTTGGGCCCGTCGCGAATGCCGACAACGGATCGAGCCGCTGCGCGTGCCGGATCGCCACCAATGACTCCTCGAGCCGACCGGTGGCGCCCGGAAAGGCGGCATAGCACTGACGCGCCCAGAGGTAGCCGGGATCCGCGACCATCGCTCGCAGGAGGCGTTGCTCGGCCGAAATCCTGGTCATCCCATTATCCCCCTTCTTGCGCCCGCCCCGACACCGGCGCCGGGACCAGCGGATTGCCGGAGCGGCGTCGCCCGCGCAATTTCCGGCAGCGTGGCCGTCTCGCCAGATCCCCCCGTATCGAGGTTCCATGATGCGCGCGACCCGAATGCACTCGAGACTCGCTGCCCCGGTCCTGGTTGCGGTGCTCATCACACCCGCGCTCGTCCATGCGCAGGCCGCGACCGAAACGATTCCGCTCGGCACGACCCCCGGCGAGCGCTACGGCCGGCTCGTGCTGCGCAACGCGACGATCGTCAGCGGGCGCGGTACGCCCGGCACCAACCGCGCCATGCCGCCCGAGGGTCCGCTCGACATCGTGATCGAAGGGAACCGCATCGTCGACGTCGTTCCGGTCGACCCCGTGAACGCGGCGGGCGGCACTGCCGCTCGTCGCCCGACGGGCGACCGCGTGATCGATGTCGCCGGCATGTACGTGATCCCGGGCCTGATCGAGATGCACGCGCACCTGCGCCCGGATGGCGGCGACCTGGGCGACCGCGCGCTCGACTACGCCTACCGCCTCTACCTCGGTCACGGCATCACTACCGTCCGCGACGCCGGCTCCGGCGCCGGCATCGAGACGCTGGCGCAGCAGCGCCGCCTGAGCGATCAGAACGGCATCGTCGCCCCTCGACTCGTGCTCTGCCAGCGCTGGCCGTTGCCGCTCCGCGAGTGGGACGCAGGCGACACGCCGGAGAAAGCGCGCGCCATGGTCCACCGCTTCCAGGAGCTGGGCGCCGACTGCATCAAGGTCAGCAAGAGTCCGGGCCACTATCCGGATGTCATGGCGGCGATCGCCGACGAGGGCCGCAAGCTCGGCATGCCGACCATGGTGGACCTCAAGGTCTCGGAGACTGATGCGCGCATCGCGTCGAACGCCGGCGTCGCCAGCATCGAGCACTGGTACGGCATCCCGGATGCCGCGCTCCTCGGCTCGCAGAGCTTCCCCGCCGACTACAACTACTGGGACGAGCTGGACCGCTTCCGCTGGGCCGCCATGCTCTGGCCCGAGGCCGACCGGCATCCCGAACGCGTCATGGCCGTGCTCGAGACCATGCTCGCCAACGGCACCGCGTGGGACCCCACAATGGTCGTCTACGAGAAGAACCGCGACTTCCCGCGCGCAATCACATCACCGTGGCGTCAGACGTTCGCGCACCCCGCGCTCCTCGAGGAAGCGCCCGACTCGACCGTCCACGGTTCGTACCACCGCGAGTGGAAGACCTCCGACGAGATCAACTGGAAGAACTTCTTCGCGATCTGGATGAAGTACGTCCGCGAGTTTCATCGCATGGGCGGCCTGCTCACGGCCGGCAGCGACGAAGGCGAGGTTGGCGGGATCCAGCTGATCCGCGAACTGGAACTGTTGCAGGAGGCCGGGCTGCACCCGATCGACATCATCCGCGTCGCGACGACCAACGCCGCGAAGGTCCTCGGCTGGGACAACCACTGCGGCATCCGCGTCGGTTGCATCGCGGACCTCGCCGTCGTCAACGGCAATCCGATCGACAACTTCAAGGTGATGTACGGCCGCGGCTACGGCGTGTACGGCATCGTCCCGCGCGACGAGCAGGGTTCCCACGGTGGCGTCAAGTGGACGATCAAGGACGGCATCGTCTTCGACGCCCAGGCCCTGCTGCGCGAGGCCGAGGGGTACGTCGAGCAGGAAAAGACCCGACTCGGCACGCGCCGAGTGACTTCCGATTCGGCACCGCAGCGGTACTGAATCGGAAGTCGCGCGACGACGTCAGACCGCGCTCCTGCCCTGCGTCAGCGCGCGTTCCGCGCACGAACCGCGCTGGGATCGCCCGCGAACCGCCAGGCCGGACTCCAGTCCGCGCTCAGGTCGATGCGGTCGTCGAGACGCGCGCGAACCATCGCGACCGGCATGACACCGCCTTGCAGCACTGCATCGTGGTACTCCCTCTCGGTCATCCGGCCGGCTGTGACCAGCTCGTCGTACAACGCGCGGAACTGCATGCCGCCGATCATGTAGGCGACCTGGTACAGCGGCGAGTAGTTGCCCTGGAACGACCGTCGCACCTCGGCTTCCGCGTTCGCCCGTTCGTGACCCACCCGGTCCACCAGGAAGTCGACCGCTTCGCCGGGCGTCATCCGCTCGAGATGGAAGCTCAGCGAGAAGATGATCCGGGCCGCACGGTGCATCCTCCAGAACAGCATGCCGATGCGATCCTCCGGCCCGCGCGGAAAGTCCCGCTCCCACAGGAGAATCTCCCAGTACAGCGCCCATCCTTCGCGCCAGAACGGCGTATTGAACAGGTTGCGGTGATTGTTGAACCGGTTCGTCATGAACGACTGCAGATGGTGGCCGGGAATCAGCTCGTGGTGCACCGTCGCGCGATTGAAGTGCGGGTTGTTGCCGCGCATGCTCATCAGCTTCGCATCGTGCGGCATGGTGTTGGTCGGATAGGACACCGAGATCACTTCGCCGCCGCTGAAGAACGGATTGATGAGCTGCCGCTGCGGCGACATCATCTCGATGCGCCACACTTCACCCGCGACGGGCGGCACTGTCACTTCGGCGTTCTGCTCGATGAACGCGCGCGAGTCGTTCTCGATCTCGATGATGACGCCCGGCTTGCCGCCCGGCGGTGGCCCCATCTCCTTCACGGCTTCCTGCGCGGCCCGCCAGTCATCGCCGTAGCCCATCTCGCGAGATGCGCGGATCAGCTCCTGCTCCATCCACGCGAACTCGTGTTCGGCGATCGCGATCAGCTCCTCCGCCGTGTACGGGATCATCTCGTGAAGCAGGTGCGCGCGCAGGCCGGCTTCACCGATCGGCTGGCCGACGACGATGTCGGCGTCCGGCGTCCGACCCAGCTCGTCCCGCAGCGCGGCCGCGTATGAAACCAGCGCCCGGTTCGCAGCCGCGTACGGCTCCGCCGCCCACCACGTGAAGAGCGGATCGTAGCCGCCGAAGTATCCGTGCCAGCTCGCCAGTGTGCGCGTGAGGGACTCGACCCACTCCGCGGCCCGGTTCGCCAGGACCGGACTGACCGGGCCGAACGCAGAGCGCCGCGCCGGGTCACGCAACCTCGACTCGAGATCCGCGAGCTGCGCCTCGAGCGCCGCCAGTGTGCCCGCCGATGAGCGCGGGTCCGCTCGCTCGCCTTCGCGCCGCCGCTCCTGAAGCAGACGGATCGTGTCCGCGAACGGCACGAGCGACGACATCGACGCCGCCGCCTGCTCTTCCTCCTCCAGCATCGCCAGCTCGAACTCGATCTGGCTGCGCAGCAGGATCGCATCGATCTGGCCCTCGCGGTTCAGTGACCCGAAGTCGACCTCGCCCAACCGCCGCAGCCAGCCGTTGGCCAGATCCCGCAACCGCTGACGGCGAACCGGCGAGTACTCCACGTCGTGGCGCCGACGCAGTGCCGCGCGGTCCTCCTCGTACCGGACGACGGCCACTCGCAGATTACTGGACTCCCGCTCGAACGCCACGAGGGCGCCCAGCGCCGGCGCTTCCCGCTCCCAGCCCGGCCCGGACACGGCTGCGCCAGTCTGTGCGCTGGCTGGCCAGGCCGCGGCGGCAATGAGGGTGGCGCAGGCGATCGTTCGGGTCGGGCACCGAGGCGACATGTGTTATCAGCTCCGCGGTGGTTGACGATGGAGTCGTCAGGCGATTGATTGCATACTTTATCCGGATACACACTCTACTGGCCGGCGCCTCGCCGCGAAAGGAGTTCCCCGTGAAATCCAGCATGTGGTGCTCCTCTTCCCTCATCCTGCTGCTCGCCGCCCCAGGCGCAACGCTCGGGCAGGGCACCCTTGCCGACTACGAGAGAGCCGCCGGCATACGCGAGCAGCTCGACAGCCTGACGATCGGCCTGGCAGGTGAAATGAACTGGCTGGGCGATGGCAGCGAGTTCTGGTACCGCGTGACGGTCGAAGGCGGTGCGCGCTTCGTGCTGGTGAATGCGACGACGGCAGCGAAGCAGCCCGCGTTCGATCACGCGAGGCTCGCGGCGGGGCTGTCGTCGGCGACCGGTGAGACGTACAGCGAGATCACACTGCCGTTCACCGGGTTCGAGTACGTGTCCGGGCGGTCGGCGATCGAGGCGGATGCGGACGGATCGCGTTGGCGGTGCATGCTCGCGACGTACGCGTGCGAACGGGTCGGCGCGGCTCGCCCGCAGGGTCCGGGCGGCGCGTTCGGCCAGCAGGGTTTCGGCCGGGGCGGTGGTGCGGGCGGTGAGGACGCGGAACCGGTGCGCTCGCCGGACGGGCGTCTCGAGGCGTTCATCCAGAACTACAATGTCGCCATTCGTCCGGTGCGCGATGAGCCGACCGGACGCGGAGGACGGGGCGGCTTCCCCGGCGGCCGCGGCGGGCGAGGCGCCGCGCCGGATTACACGATGGTGAGCTGGGACGGCTCCGAAGGTGATGAGTACCAGCTTCGTTCGATCGAGTGGTCGCCGGACTCGAGGAAGCTGGTGGCGTACCGGCAGCGGCCGGGCCATTCGCGGATCGTGCATTTCGTGCGGTCGTCGCCGTCGGACCAGTTGCAACCGAAGCACGAAACGACGGAGACACTGGCGAACCGGACGTGTCCTCCGCAGCGGTCGCCGTGTGTGCTGTACCGGAAGCCGGGCGACGTTCTGGATCGCAACCAGCCGGTGCTGTTCGACGTCGAGACGCGGTCGCAGATCTTCGTGGATGACGCGCTGTTCCCGAACCCGTACCAGATCTCGCGTCCGGAGTGGCGAGAGGACAGCGGGTCGTGGACGTTCGAGTACAATCAGCGCGGGCATCAGGCGTATCGCGTGATCGAGGTGGACGGCACGACGGGCGCGGCGAGGGTTTTGATCGACGAGCGGTCGGAAACGTTCGTGTCGTATCGAGCCGCGACTTCGGGGCTGCGGGACACGGGGCACGTCTGGCGCCACGACATCGATGACGGCCGGGAGATCCTGTGGATGTCGGAGCGCGATGGGTGGAGCCACCTGTACCTGTACGATGGCGTGACGGGTCAGGTGAAGAACCAGGTGACGAAGGGCGAGTGGATCGTGTCGTCGGTGGACAGCGTCGATGTCGCGAACCGGCAGATCCATTTCCGCGCGCTCGGCATGAACCCGGAGCAGGACCCGTACTTCGTGCACTTCTACCGTATCAACTTCGACGGCACGGGTCTGCTGGCGTACACGGAAGGCGACGGCACGCACGACATCGACTGGTCGCCGGACCGTCGTTTCTACGTGGACACGTACTCGCGTGTGGACATGCCGCCGATCGTCGAGCTGCGGCGTGCCTCGGACGGCCGGCGAGTGATGGAGCTGGAGCGTGGCGACATGTCCGCGTTGCTGGCAACGGGCTGGATCCCGCCCGAGCCGTTCGTCGCGAAGGGCCGTGACGGCCAGACGGACATCTGGGGGATCATCGTCCGCCCGATGACGTTGGATCCCGGTCGGGAGTATCCGGTCCTCGAGCAGATCTATGCGGGACCGCAGGGTTCGTTCGTACCGAAGGCGTGGGGCGGCGGTCAGAATCTGCTGCCGACGGCCGAGCTCGGCTTCATCATGGTGCAGATCGACGGCATGGGTACGAACAACCGGTCGAAGGCGTTCCACGATGTCGCGTGGCGGAACCTCGGCGATGCCGGTTTCCCGGACCGCATACTGTGGCACCGCGCCGCAGCATCGAAGTACGAGTGGTACGACACGACGCGCGTCGGTCTGTACGGCGGATCGGCGGGCGGCCAGAACGCGGCGGGCGGCGTTCTCTTCCACGGCGACTTCTACGATGCCGCGTTCGCCAGCTCGGGCTGTCACGACAACCGGATGGACAAGATCTGGTGGAACGAGCAGTGGATGGGCTGGCCGATCGCGCCGCATTACGAAGCGTCATCGAACGTGGCGAACGCGCATCGGCTCAAGGGCAAGCTGTTCCTTGCGGTCGGCGAGCTGGACACGAACGTCGACCCGGCGTCGACCATGCAGCTGGTCGATGCGCTGATCCGTGCCGACAAGTCGTTCGAGCTGCTGGTCGTACCGAATGGCGGCCACGGCGCGACAGGGCTGAACGGAACGCGCAAGCGCAACGACTTCTTCGTGCGCGCGCTCATGGGCGTCGAGCCGCCCGACTGGAACGCGCTGCCGGCACCGCAGACCGACGAACTCGACTGGCAGGACGATGCGCCGCCGCTCGGCTTCTTCGAGAGCCCGGCGGACGGGTCGAGTCCGTATACCTGGTGGTGAAACGGACGGGCTCAGGTTCGGGTCCGGGCTCCGGCTCGAGGGTTCGGTGGGTCCGGGTTCAGGGCGGAGTGAACAGGCTTCGCGGCGCGTCGCACAGTACGACCTGGCGGAGCGTTGGTGTGGGGAGCCAATCGGTGATCGTCGCGAACACGTCTTCGGCGTCGATTGC
The DNA here is from genome assembly GCA_035513345.1 of Longimicrobiales bacterium. Lineage (GTDB taxonomy): Bacteria > Gemmatimonadota > Gemmatimonadetes > Longimicrobiales > RSA9 > DATKCF01. Next base: position 9,087 of record DATKCF010000123.1, on the reverse strand, counting down.
GGGGCGGGTGTCGATGTGGGGCCAGTCGCTGGCCCAGAGGCATGCGGCGGGGTTCGCTTCGAGCAGAGCGCGAGCGAACGGCGTGACGTCCGGCCAGGGTGGCGGTTCGCTCGAGACCCGGTAGGGCGCGGACAGCTTCACGAAGCAGGCACCGTCGCGGACGGCTTCGATCAGTCGGGCGAACCACGGTGATCCGGGGCCGTCGCCGATGTGCGGTCGGCCCAAGTGGTCGATGACCACCGGCAGGTCGAACGCGCCGGCGAGGGCGCGTGGGTCGGGTGTAGTTTCCGGCGTGATCTGGAATTCGACGTGCCAGCCGAGAGCACGCATGACGGGCTGCCATTCACGGACGCAGGCGACATCGAGGCCGCCGGCGTTCACCGCGTTGCAGCGTACGCCGCGGACGCCGTGGTCGTGGAGTTGCTCGAGGTCGCGGGCCGTCGAATCGGGATGCGGTACGGCGATGCCGAACAGACGTCCACCGGCGCGGTCGAGCGCGTCGAGCATGCAGCGGTTGTCGAAGCGATGGATGCTGGGCTGTACGAGGACGCCGTTCGTGATGCCGTATCTGTCGAGCATGGCGAGATAGTCGTCGAGCGTCGCGATGGGCGGGTCGTAATCGCGACCATCCCACAGCGGGAACCGGTCAGGCTCACCGATGACGTGAGCGTGACAGTCCCGGGCGTCGGTGATCAAGGGGAGCGCGGCTCGCGCAGAAAGTCGAAGTCGCAGCCGGCATCGGCCTGGGTGACGTGTTCGGCGTACAGCCGCGCGTACCCGCGTGGCGGGAGCGAAGGCCGTTCGAGGGTATCACGGCGACGGCCCAGCTCATCGTCATCGACGAGGAGGTCGAGGCGTCGCGCCGCGAAGTCGAGGCGAACGGTGTCGCCATCCCTGATGAGCGCGAGCGGTCCGCCGACTGCCGCTTCCGGTGCAACGTGCAGGATCACGGTGCCGCGTGCGGTTCCGCTCATGCGCGCATCCGATACTCGCACCATGTCGCGCACGCCCTGTCGGGCGAGCTTCGCGGGAATCGGGATGGACCCGGCTTCGGGCATGCCGGGACCGCCAACGGGACCGGCGCCCCGCAGGACGAGAACGTGATCGGCCGCTACAGGGAGGTCCGGATCATCGATACGAGCGTCGAGATCGGCGAGACCATCGAAGACGAGCGCCGGGCCTTCGTGCTGGAGCAGTGCGGGGCTGGCGGCGGCCGCCTTCAGCACGGCGCCGTCGGGCGCGAGGTTGCCGCGCAGAGTGGCGATCGCGGGTCCTGCGGCGACTGGATCCGCGGTGTCGCGTATGACGCGATCGTCGATACGGGCGGGCCAGGTGTCGAGGACATCGCCGATGGTGCGGCCGTCAGCGGTCGGTGTCCGCAGATCGAGCCGCTGCGCGATGCGTCGCATCAGCGCGGGCAGCCCGCCTGCATCGTGGAAGTCCTGCATGAAGCCGGTCCCGACGGGCTTGAGGTCGACGAGCACGGGCAGGTCGCGGCCCGCGCTGTCGAGATCGGCGAGATCGAATGGTATGCCGGCGCGACCGGCTATGGCGGCCAGGTGGATGACGGCGTTGGTCGAGCCGCCGATCGCCTGGAGCACGGTGATCGCGTTGCGTATCGATGCGGCGGTGACGAGCGAGCGTGGCGTCGGCCCGCGATTGCGGGCGAGCGCGGTGGCGCGTGTGCCGGTCCGTTCGCCGAACCGCAGTCGTTCGGAGTGGACGGCGGGGATCGAGCCGCCGCCGGGCAGAACGAAGCCGAGCGTTTCCGCGATGCAGGCCATTGTGCTGGCGGTACCCATGACCATGCACGTTCCGTGTGTCGGCGTCAGTTGATCGCGGGACTGTTCCAGGCTGGCGCGGTCGATCTCGCCCGCGCGCCAGGCAGCCCAGAGCCTGCGGCAGTCCGTGCACGCGCCGATGCGCTCGCCTTCGTCGTTACCGGCGAGCATCGGACCGACAGGCGCGACGAGTGCCGGCACGTCCGCGCTCACGGCGGCCATGATCTGGGCGGGTATCGTCTTGTCGCAGCCGCCGACGAGCACGACGGCGTCGACCGGCAGCGCCCGCAGCATCTCCTCGGTGTCCATGGCCATGAGGTTGCGGAGCAGCATGCTGGTCGGATACGCAAACGACTCGTGCAAGGATATTGTCGGAAACGTCAGGGGCAGGCCGCCGGCCAGTGTCACGCCACGGCGAATCGCCGCGATGAGCTGCGGCGCCGAGGCGTGGCAGGGGTTGAATTCGCTTTCGGTCGTGGCGATGCCGACGACCGGCCTGTCGGTCGCGTCACCGGTCAGGCCGGCCGCGCCGAGGAACGCGTCCCGCAGGAACCGGGCGAAGCCGGGATCTCCATACCGGGTCAGGCGGCGTGAGAAGCCGCCTGGCTCGGCCGTATCGTCGGGCGTGTCGTTCATCCTCGAATCGTCTCCGGTGCGATCGTGGAGTTTGCGGCGCAACGGGGTCGGGCGCCAGCGTTGACTCGTGCGCCGGCAGGATCGGCGGCCGACGAGCGCACGGATGTTTCCGGCAGCGCGATCCCGGCACAGGGCGCCGGGCGGTTCGCGGGTGACACGGCCGGCATCATGTCGGAACCTTCACTTTGAACAGTCGCACGAATGAACCGAACGACACCCATGGCTCTCGTACTGGCCGGAATCGCACTGGCCACGTCATGCGGAACGGACGAAGACGGCTTCGCGCTCAGGCTGGGCCACGATCAGAGCCGGGGCCACCCCTATGATCTGGCCGCGGAGCGTTTCGCCGAGGCCGTCGACTCGGTCACGGGCGGCGAGGTGCGTATCACGGTCTTTCCCGCCGCGCAGCTGGGTGACTCGCCCGAACAGATCGAGGGACTGTACCTCGGCACACTCGACATCGCGCTTGCGGCGTTCAGCCATGCCAGCCAGTTCTGTCCCGAGCTGGGCCTGTTCGGTGCTCCGTTCCTTTTCGAGGACGAAGCTCACTTCGCTGCCGTTTTCGATGGTGAGGTCGGCGACATCCTCGATGATGCGTGCAACAGCGCGTACTCGATCCGGCTGCTCTCGACGTTCACTTCCGGATACCGTGTCCTCATCAACAGCAGGCGGCCGGTCGAGAGTGGCGCGGACCTGGCCAATCTGAAGATCCGCGTGATGGGTGGCGAAGCCGACGCACTGACCTGGCAGGTGTTCGGCGCGCTTCCCGTACCGATGCCGTATTCGGAGGTCTACTCGGCACTGCAGGCGGGTGTCATCGATGGCGCGGAGAACGAGGCGGTCTCGGTGCTGGCCAACCGTTTCTACGAGGCGGCGCCGTACATCGCGCCGACGAACCACCTGATCCTGCCGATGGGTCTGTTCGTGAGTGAGCGGACGCTTGCCGGGCTGCCCGAGGAATACCGCGCGATCGTCCATGACGAGGCCCGGAAGGCCGCGATCTGGCAGCGCGATCTGATGGCCTCGAGCAATGCGTCCGCGCTCGAGGAGATGCAGGGGCGATACCGAGTGACGGTCTCCGCGATCGACCCCGCCACGCTCCGTGCGAAGGCGATTCCGATCCAGGAACGCGTCGCTGCGGAGCTGGCGCTCGAGGACCTGCTCGCGAGGGTCCGTGACGCGGCCCGCTGAACGGTCGGGAGGTGCGCTCGATCTGCTGCTTCGCATCAACGCGGCGCTCGCCGTCGTGCTGTTCGCTGCGCTCACGGTGGTCGTCGCGCTTCAGGTGCTGACCCGCTTCGTCCTGCACATCCCGTTCATCTGGTCCGAGGAAGTTGCGCGGTTCCTGTTCTTCTGGACCGTGCTGCTCGGTGCGGCGATGAGCGTGCGGAGCCGGCGCCACTTCGTTCTGGACATCGGCATGGGCAGGCGAGCGGTCACGGGCGGGGCGGCGCGTGTCATCCTCGACCTCGTGCCGCACCTGTGTGTTCTGGCCTTTTCAGTGCTGCTGTTCGTGCTCGGCATCGACTATGCGCGGGCGGGCCTGCTTCGGACGGCTACCAACTCGAACGTCGACATGGGTCTGGTCTTCGCTGCGGTTCCGGTATTCGCGGCACTGACATTCGTCTATACGGTCGGAAACCTGCTGGCGGATGTGCGCGGGCTGCGGTCGGGCCGGCCGCCCGCGGATCAACCGGCGCCGGGCGGCGAATGATCTGGCTGCTGCTGGGCTCGTTCGCCATCCTCGTGCTGGTTCGCGTGCCGATCGCGTTCGCGATGCTGATCTCGGCGACGATCGCGATCGCGGCGCAGGGCGATGTGGCCATGACGATCGTGCCGCAGCGGATCTGGGTGGGGCTGAACAACTTCCCTTTGCTGGCCGTTCCGTTCTTTCTGTTCGTCGGACAGGCCATGAACGAGACCGGCGTCTCGGTGAAGCTGATCGACTTTGCGCGTGCCGGTGTCGGCTGGCTGCGAGGCGGGCTGGCGCATGTCAATGTGACCGTGTCCATGATCTTCGCCGGCATCTCCGGCGTTTCGTCGGCCGACACGCTCGGTGTGGGATCGGTCATGATTCCGGCAATGCGGAGAGAAGGCTACAGCGCGCCGTTCGCCGTCGGTATCACGGCCGCGTCCTCGACGCTCGGCAACATCATCCCGCCCAGCCTGATGATGATCATCTATGCGGCCACGGCGGGTCTTTCGGTCGGCGCGATGTTCCTGGCCGGCATCGTTCCCGGCATCCTGATCGGCGGCGGCCAGATGGTGTGGGCGTGGCGTGTCGCTTTCCGTGGCGGCATCACGGAGACCGCGTCGTTCTCGCCGCGGCGGCTGCTCGCGACGACGCGGTCCGCGTGGCCCGCACTGTTCATCCCGCTCATCGTCATTGGCGGGATCCTGGCCGGCGTATTCACTGCCACGGAGGCATCGGTCGTCGCGGTTCTGTACGTGCTGCTTCTGTCGGCGTTGACGCGCAGCCTCGGTCCTCGCCGGCTGTTCCGGCTCACTGAGGACAGCATCGGCCTGTTCTCGCTGTCGCTACTGTGCGTTGCCGCGGCGTCACTGTGGGGCTGGGTTCTCGCCTATTATTCGGTGCCGCAGAGCATTGTGACATGGCTCGGCGATGTCGGCGTGCTCAGCTCGCCGCTGCGCATCTTCGCGGCGGTCATCGTGATCTTTCTCGTGCTCGGCTCGTTCATGGACGCGATTCCCGCGATCATCATCATGCAGCCGATCGTCGGTGAAGTCGCCACGGCCGGCGGCATCGATCCGTATCACATGGGAATCGTCGTCGTGCTGACACTGGCGATCGGGTTGATCACTCCGCCCTACGGTCTCTGCCTGCTGATCGCGGCGGACCTCGGTGAAACGTCGATCGGCGCCGCACTCCGCGCGCTCGCGCCGTTCTACCTCATCTCGCTGGCCGTCGTGCTGATCGCGGTTCTTGTGCCCGGCGTCATCCTGTGGATCCCGGATGCCGTCATCAGCGGACAGCCGCGATGAGACACCATGCACGGTAGCGTCACGCGCATCGGCCTGATCGGGGCCGGCTGGGCGGCGGCCCACCACCTCGCTGGATGGCAGTCGCTGCGGTCGCGGGCCAGGGTGGTTGCAATCGCGGACCCCGATCGTGCAGCCGCTCGATCGCGCGCGGACGAGTACGGCATCGCACGAACGTACGACTCGGCGGAAGCGCTGCTCGACGATGTCGCCATCGATGCGGTCGACATTGCGGCGCCACGCGAGTTCCACGCACCGATCGCACGGGTCGCGGCCGACCGCGGTATCGCCATCCTCTGTCAGAAGCCGCTCGCACCGACGCTCGAGGAAGCGGAACGGCTCGTCGCCGACATCGGTGACAATGCGCGGCTCATGGTGCACGAGAACTGGCGGTTCCGGCCGCACTACCGCCTGATCGGGCGCTGGCTCGAGCAGGATCGGGTCGGCGACGTCCGGACGGTGCGCATGTCGGTGCTGACCTCCGGCCTTCTGCCTGATTCCAGTGGCCAGCTCCCTGCCCTCGTCCGACAGCCCATGCTGGCCGGTCTCGAGCGCATGCTGCTCATGGAGGTGCTGATCCACCACGTCGACACGCTGCGGTTCCTGCTCGGGCCGCTCGAGCTGCTGGGTGCCTGTCTGGGAAAAACATGTACGGCCATTCGTGGCGAGGACCGGGCCACGCTACTGATGTCCGGTCCGCGTGGCGCCGCCGTCACGCTCATCGGCGATTTCATGGCGGTCGGCGAGCCGGCCGCGCAGTACGACCGGCTCGAGATCCTCGGCACGCGAGGCACGATCACACTGATCGGCGATACGCTTCGCTCCGCCGGCGGGATCGCCGAGGAGGTCCGCGTCGACCTCGATGCGAACTACCGCGCGTCATGGGAGGGCACCATCGCGCATTTCATCGACCGGCTAGCGGACGGCCAGCCGTTCGAGACGCGGCCCGAGGACAACCTCGAGACGCTCCGCATCGTCGAGGCGGCCTACCGCGGAGGGCAGGCCGCGGACTGAGCTGCAACGGGGCGTCGTCGACACAGCCGAGTCCCGTAGATCCGGGAGGCTGCCGGCGGGGAGTCCTCCAGCGGCCGGCCGATCACGGTTCCGACTTGCGGCCGGGCGAAGCAGGCTCCTCGATGGCCGACACGTCCGCCGCCCGCACCGGAATGCGCATTCGGTCCTCGCCCCAGATCACACGACCGTCGTAGTCCTGCTGGATCTCGTGGACGATCCGTTCGCGGATCGCTGGCTGATCGATCTGCACGAGCAGGTGCGTCAGCACGAGCGTCTTCACGCCGGCCCGCTGCGCAAGCACGGCATTGTCCCGGTGATTTCCGCAGGCTGCGCGGTAGGACGCGCTCGGCTCCGACCCGGTGAAATGGTGGTTCATCTGGATGAGCACGTCGCAGCCCGTCGCAAGCTCGACGAGTTCGTCACACAGACCACTGTCGCCGGAGTAGCAGACTGAGCCTTCGTCGCTGTCGATGCGGTACGCGACGCACTCGAGCTGCGGCTGCGCATGTGAGGCGTAGCCGACAGTGACGGTCCAGCCGTTGCCGCGGATAACGTCGCCGGCAACGACTTCCGATACGTTCGGCGCCGGCCGCGCGCGCGGCAGGCTCCCGCCTCGCGCTTCGTATACGTCCCGGCTGCTCCGGTGATCGACGCGCGCGCGGATGTCCGGACCATACACGCCATCCTCACCGAACAGCAGATCGGTCATGCGCGCAATGGGCGGCGGGCCGTACACGTCGAGGTCCGGTATGCTGCCCGCACCCATGTCCCACCGCTGGAGCACCAGGCGGCCATAATCCATGCAATGGTCGTAATGCAGGTGCGTGAAGAACGCGTGCGTGACATCGATTGCCGCGTGGCCGCACTCGATCAGCCGGTGATGGGCGCCGGGTCCGTGATCGAGGACGAGAACGTCGTCGCCGACCTCGAGGAGGTAGCCGGAACTCTGCCGGTCGAGAGAGGGCGCGGGAGTTCCGGTGCCGAGCAAGGTGAGCTTCATGCTTGTCCTCGTTTTCGGTTTGGATTCTGGGTTGCCGGCTTGGCTGACATCGCGCGCAGTCATTCACCGCGGAGCGCGCGGAGCACTCGGAGGATACGGGCGCTTCCGCAGCATCAGTCCGTTGAAAATATTCCGGATATTTCTTTGAACGAAATGGCATCGGAATGGTCCGGTCGGTGTCCGAATTGCGTCAGCGGTCCCGACCGGTCCAGAGGCGCTTCTCGGGCAGCCTGTCGTGGTCGATGACCTCGCCGTTCTTCATCACCATCGACAGCTTGCGTATGTTCGTGATGTCCGCCAGCGGATCCGCATCGAGGAGCAGAATGTCGGCCAGCTTGCCGGTCTCGATTGTGCCGTACTCGTCGAGCGCCTGCGATGCGACCGCGCCGTTGCGTGTGGCCGCGACAATCGCTTCGGAGGCGGTCATGCCCAGCTCGACGAGGCCCTCAATGGCGCTCAGTGTCGCGGTCCCCGGCATGAAGTGCTGGTCGTTGCGCGGCGTCCGCAGGAATTCAGGAGCACCCCTGAGATAGGTGTCGGTCGAGGGCGTCATGAGGCAGCCGCCGCGGATCAGCTTCTCGGCGTTCAGCCGGCGCAACGCGAGCCGCGTCGCTCTGCGCTCCTGCCTGATTTCCCAGCCTGTCTTCTGACGTTCGGTGACGGTATCGTTCGCGACCGAGTCCGCACGCGCCGAGTCGGCCCGTGCGCGCGACTTCTCGTAGTCGGCCCACGGCTTGCCCGTGATGCCGTTCGACAGGATCGAGCAGATCACGTTGCGCTCGACGATCAGCTCGACCAGATCGTCCGGCATCTCGATGTCGTGCACCTCCGGATGCTGAATGAGATCGATGCCGGCCAGCACGGACAGCCGCAGCGGCTCCGGATTCGTCGAATGCACCTCCACGAAGAGTCCCCGCCTGTGGACCTCCTCTACGATCGCCTCCTGCTGCCGCGGCGAGAACGTGATGAGGTTGTTCGTGTGGCTCGTGCCGCCGTACTTCACGAAATCCGGACCCTTGTCGAGATACGCGTTCATCGCGACGCGCAGCTCGGCGGGCCCCATCTCGAGCAGCTCCTCACCCGAGCCCTGCGCGATGAAGTCCATCATCTGCTCGTCGAAGTACGTTTCCGGCGTTGCGTTCGAGAACAGCGGCGACTTGGGACCGCCCCAGCCGACGATGTTGCCCGCTACGAGAATGCGAGGGCCGACGACGTGGCCGGCGTCGATCGAGTCGCGGACCGCGATCAGCGGGAGCAGTGCGCCGTAACTGTCGCGGACCGTCGTGACTCCGTGTTTCAGTACCATCTGCGCGGTCTCGAGGACCAGCTCCGTGAATCGGTCCTCGTAGCGCACCATCGATTCGCCGTTGTTGTAGAGCGAGATGTGGACGTTCGTGTCGATGAACCCGGGCGTCGCGAACCGGCCAGTCGCGTCGATGACCCGCGCGTCGGCCGGGACCGTCACGGAGCCGGTCGGACCGATACCCGCGATCCGGCCATCGCGGACGACGATCGTCGTGTTCGGAACGGCCGGCCCGCCGTTGCCATCAATGAGTGTGGCACCGACGATCGCCGTTGGGGCGGTCTGTCCGGCCGCCGGGACGGCCAGAGCCGTCGTGAGCATGATGAGAGCGACAGTGAGCCTGGTCATGGGTC
>DATKCF010000122.1:0-2997 GCA_035513345.1 Longimicrobiales bacterium | reverse complement strand
CACGGGTCGTGTGCTGTTCGAGTCACGCGGCCATTTCGTCGAGCCGTCGTGGTCGCCGGACGGCCAATGGATCGTGTTCCGTCGCATGAACGGCGACGCGCGGCGAGGCACCACGCACATCGGCGAGACCGGCATCTACATTGTTGCGGCGGCGGGCGGTGAGCCCAGGCTCGTGCGCGAGAGTGGCAGCGCCGCCTTCTTCAATACGATCGGGGATCGGCTCTTCTTCAACGGAAACGAAGGCGGCAGTTCCGCGCTCCAGAGCATGGACCTGAATGGCGGCGATGTCGTTACACACTTCACCGGCGCGAACGTGCAGGAGTGGGCGGTCTCGCCCGACAATGCGTGGATCGCGTTCGTGCAGGGCTGGCGCACGTACATCGCGCGCTTCTCGCGCGCAGGCCGTTCCGTAGCGCTTGCGAGCAATGCGAGCGGCTATCCCGTGCGGCAGGTCTCGGCCGAGTCCGGCACGTTCCTGCACTGGTCGGACGACTCGACGCTCCACTGGATGGTCGGACCGGAGTACTTCACACGCACGCTGGCCGAGACGTTCGCATTCCTCGACGGCGCGGCCGACGAACCGGCGGAGCCGGACACTGCTGGTGTCGATATCGGTTTCACCGCACAGTCTGATGTCCCGACCGGCACTGTCGCATTCGTCGGCGGCCGCATCATCACGGCGGCGGTCGATCCAGCCGCTCACGGCGCGACGAACGGCGTGATCGAGAACGGCGCTGTCGTCGTCGAGCGCAACCGCATCGTGGCTGTCGGGCCGGCGTCGCAGGTGCAGGTGCCCGCGGGCGCGCATGTTGTCGATGTCGCCGGTCGCACGCTCATGCCGGGCCTGATCGACGGGCATGCGCACTTCGGTTCCGCGGGCGGCGGTCTGACCGCCGAGACCGACTGGCCCTACTGGGTCAGCCTCGCCTTCGGCATCACCACCGGCCACGACCCGTCCAACAGCAACGAGATGATCTTCACGGACGCCGAGATGCTGCGCGCCGGTTTGAAGGTCGGACCGCGTCTGTTCAGCACCGGACAGATTCTCTATGGCGCGGTGACGCCGTTCCGCTCACGCACCGAAGGCTACGAGGACGCGCTCATGCACATCCGCCGCCAGAAAGCGTCGGGTGCCGAGAGCGTGAAGAGCTACAACCAGCGGCGTCGCGACGCTCGCCAGTGGATCCTCCAGGCGGCCGACGCCGAAGGCATCAATGTCGTGCCCGAGGGCGGCTCGACGCTCAACCAGAACCTGGCGCAGGTCATTGACGGCCACACGACCGTCGAGCACAACCTGCCGCTCGCGAATCTCTACGACGACGTGATCCGGCTCTGGGCGGAGACCGATGTCGGCTACACGCCGACGTTCCTCGTCTCGTACGGCGGCATCTCCGGCGAGTTCTATTTCTACGACCGCTTCGATGTCTGGGAGAACGAGCGACTGTTGACGTTCACGCCGCGCAACGGAGTCGAGCCGCGCTCGCGGCGCCGCATCAAGGCCGCTGGCGACGAGGACTACCACCACATCGACGTCGCACGTGCGGCGAACGCACTCAATCAGGCCGGCGTGCTCACGTCGATCGGCCAGCACGGTCAGCTCCAGGGTCTCGGCGCACACTGGGAGATCTGGGCGTTCGCACAGGGTGGCATGAGCACCATGAACGCGATCAGGTCCGCCACGATCAACCCGGCCCGCATGCTCGGCTTCGATGCGCACATCGGCTCGATCGAGGAGGGCAAGCTCGCCGACCTGCTCGTGCTCGGCAGCAACCCGCTCGACGACATCCACAACACCGAGGACATCGACCTCGTGATGGTGAACGGCCGTCTGTACGACGCGCGCACCATGAACCAGGTCGGTAACCATCCGTCCACTCGGCCGGTGCTCGCGCACGAGCGCGTACCGGCCGGAGCGCCGGTCAGGTAGTCAACCTGAGCGCCGCGAAGGAGAACGCTGCAATGAGAACATTGCCGATCCGTGCCGCGGCTCACCTGCTCGCATTGACGGGTCTGCTCGCCGCTTGTGGTGCTGGCGACGCGGTCGACCGCTGGTCCGGTGCGATCGAGACACTCGACAACGGCGCTGTCCGCGTGACGAATCCGGAGGACGGCCTGTGGTCGGGCGGTGATGCATGGCAGCTCGTGGACGACCTCGTTCTGGGCAGAACGGAAGGCGATGGCCCCGATGTGTTCGGATCGATCTCGGCCATCGAAGTCGATCCGTCGGGAAACATCTACGTGCTCGATCGACAGGCGAACGAGCTGCGTATCTTCGATGCGGGCGGTCGTCATGTCCGCTCGGTCGGCCGAGCCGGAGAGGGACCCGGCGAGTACTCCGCCGCCAACGGTCTGGCCTGGCTGGCGGATGACACGCTCGTCGTCGTCGACCAGCGCGGTAACCGGTACAGCCTGCTTTCGCTGGATGGCGAGTACGTCCGGTCCGTACCCAGGAGGCTGGGTTTCTACGGCTGGGCGTTCAGCGGTGGCATCGATGGGGACCGCATCTTCGAAGTATCGACGGTCGGCCCGGAGGATGCACTGCGTCCGGTGCTGCTCGGAACACGACTGCGCGGTGGTGAAGAGGTCCTGGCAGATGCAGTGCAGTCGGCGGCGGCAGCCACGGAATCGGCACCACGCTTCACTGCCGACACCGTGCCGCTGCCGATGTCGGACGCGCCGCTCTACGAGGCGTTCAGTGTACGCACCGCGACCGCTGGCATGGTAATGTCCGTGCCCTTTACCGGTAGCCCGGATTATCACCTCGATGGTGCGGGCGGGCTCTGGCATGGACATGGCAGCCTGCCGCGTCTCTATCACTCGACAATGCAGGGTGATACCCTCACCGAGATCCTCTTTGGCCACGATCCGTTCCCGGTCGCGCCGGAGGAGATCGCCGAATGGGAGGCGCAACCCTCTCTCGAGCGTTTCCGATCACTCGGCGGCAGGCTCGACATGAGTCGCATCCCCGCCGTGAAACCGTACTTCGACGGCATTGCG
>DATKCF010000121.1:0-5270 GCA_035513345.1 Longimicrobiales bacterium | reverse complement strand
AAATCGAAGCGCCAGCCCGTCGGCGGTTCGAGCGCGCGAGCCAGGTCGAAGCGGACCAGGCCATCGAGGAACGAGAAGCCCAGACCGGCCGAGGCCAGGGCATCGCGCGTGCCGAACGCGGCACGAGGGCCGGCCCAACCGAGGTCGGAAAAGAGTGTCAGGCGAATCGCGGGCGGCCCCCGCGAGAGTTCGGCGCGGGCGCGCCAGAACGAATCGCCCCTCGCAACCGCGCCGCCGTATCCGCGCAGCGTGCCCGGCCCACCCAGATACCACGCGCTCTGAACCGGCACGTCGCCGGTAGAAGTGCCGGACGCGAGTTCCGCTGAAAACGCACTGTTGCCCAGGGGCAGCGTGGTCCGTGCGAGGGCCCACGGCTTCACGAACCCGAACGTGCCAGTTTCGGCGCTGGCGCCGCCTTCGATGCCCCAGCGGACCGAGGCCGGATCGATGCCGCCGGAAGTCCGCAGTGTGAGGCTGGCGCCGAACTGGTCGGCGCGCGCCGCGTCGATGTTCGGGCCGAACACGTGATCGCCGTCGACCAGATGCCGAAGGCTGAAATCCGTCTCCGTCGATGCCCGCTTCTGGTGCTCGCCGTACAGACGGATGTCATACCACTGCGACGCGGAAAGGGCCGGTGCAAACGTCAGTTCGCCGCCGATCGTCCGAAAGTATGCGCCATCGTCGCGGCCCAGCACCAACGCGTTCATCGAGTTGCCCGTGGCGAACGGCCGGGTATCCGGATTCGCGGCCGTCAACCTGCGGTATGCCGTCAGGCGACGCTGCCCACCCGGTGTCACACCGCCCACCGAAACCTCGCCGTTGGGCTCGAGATCCGCAGTGCCGATCCGGGCTTCGGCTGACACGGTGAGACGTCCGAGATCGAGCGTTGCCGCAGCGCCGATTGACAGCGCCTCGACGCGGTTGTACCGGAGGAGACCCGCACCGCGGGGTCCGAACGCGAAACTGGAAGGCCTGAACAACCATGGCGTCCGGGGCAGCCGGTCGACCAGCTCCGCCAGTTCGGCCAGCTCGGACTCCGTCAGCAGGCCACCGCCGTCCCACACGGATGGCGGCAGATGCTCGCTGTTAAGCAGTGCGCTGCTGTCGGCGATCACGACATCGAAGGACTCGATGCACTCATCGGCTGCGACGAGGTCCGGATTCTCCGCTCGCCGCTCGGCTCGCGCCCGTTCGCGTGCTTCCAGCCGGGCGCGACGCACCGAGTCCGCCGCCGGACTCCGCGCCGAATCAGCGCCGGGATCGATGTCCAGCGAGACCCTCATCCGGAACGGTGGCCTGCACGGACGCGTGGCCGTCGAGTCCGCCGGCAACGCCGCCGCCAACGTGTCGCCTTCAACGGTATAGTCGGAGTACCGACGCTCGTAGCTGAGCAGCATGGCGATCCGCGAAGCCTGCAACACGCCTTCCGCCGCGATCACGCGAGGCAACCACCAGCGAAGTTCCCACAGACCGTACTCGATCGTGATGTACGTCAGCTCGGCCCTCATGGACACGTAAGCCGACCATTGCTGAGCGCGTGCCGGCCGGAACACGGCGCGCACGATGGCGTGCGTGTCCTCATCGAACCAGAACGAGCCAGACAACAGATGGACATCATCGCGGCGAGGTGTCACGACCAGCTCGAGCAGCCGGATCTCGCGGCCATCGGCAAGCCGGATGACCGTCGTGTCGCCCGACCGGTACCGGTAGTGGGATTCGGCGCCATCCGCGAGCGGGTGTCGCAGAAACGTCGTGTCGAGACGGATGAAGACTTCGGGGTCGACGGGATCGAACGCCAGGTGAGGCATGAACTCGTCGAGTCCGGCCGGCACCTGTACGCCCTTCATGAAGATCGGCAGCGTCTCGCGTGCGCCCAGCACGTCGATGCGTACCGGTCCTTCGCTGCGCCAGTCGATGCGAGCGGCGGTCTCGCGCCGGAAAAGGATGCGCTCGATTCCGCCCATGCGCAGACCCGCCGACATCCGCTCCTGCACGCCAGCCGTGTAGCGGACTATGGATCGGTCGACACTGTTGCGTCGCTCGCGGCCCAGCCGCACGATCTCGCGCGCGCCTGCATCGGCATAGGCTTCCTCCGGCATTGCCGTTTGCTGGACGGCCAGCGCCAGCACGGGACCGGGCACCGTCGCAAGAACCGGAACCGCCAAAGCACACATCATCGCAACGCTCAACACAACACGGCCAGCGTTTGCGACACGATGCCTCGCCGGATACGTTGGCGCCAAACGAACTCGATCAGGAAGCAACGGCATGCAGATGCTGGACTCCATCTTCTGGGGAAATACGGTTCAGGCGTGGCTCACCGCGCTCGGCATCGGAGCCGTCGTCGTGCTCGTGCTCCGTGTAGCCGTCACGATCGCCATTCGCAGATTGCGCACGGTCAGCGAACGGACGAGAAACGACATTGACGACATCGTCGTCGATGTCCTGGCCAGCACCAAGTCGGTCTTCCTCGTGGTCCTCGGCTTGTGGGCCGCCACGCGTTTCCTCGTGCTGCCGGCCAACCTGCTCAACATGATCCGCTGGACCACGGCGGTCGTCGTCGTATTCCAGGTCGCGGCGTGGTCCAATGTTGCAATAGCGGCCGTGATCCGGCGCCGGATCGAGGCGACCGTCGATGCGGATCCGGCCGAAGCTACGACCATGGCCGCGCTCGGGTTCCTCATCCGGCTCTTCGTATGGGCTGTCCTGATTATGGCCGCCCTCGACAACCTCGGCGTCGAGATCGCGCCCCTGCTCGCCGGCCTCGGCATCGGCGGCATTGCCATCGCTCTCGCAATACAGAACGTGCTCGGCGACCTGTTCGCGTCACTGTCCATCGTCCTCGACAAGCCCTTCGTCATCGGCGACTTCATCGTCGTGGGCGACATGGCCGGCACCATCGAGAACGTCGGGCTCAAGACAACGCGCGTCCGCAGCCTCTCCGGCGAACAGCTCGTGTTCGCCAACTCCGATCTGCTCGACTCGCGGATCCGCAACTTCAGGCGCATGTACGAGCGCCGCATCTGCTTCACGATCGGCGTCACGTACCAGACACCGCGCGACCAGCTTCAGCGCATCCCTATCTTGATACGCGAGATCGTCGAATCAATGGAGCACACGCGCTTCGACCGCTCGCACTTCAAGTCGTACGGGAAGATCTCCATTGATTTCGAGACCGTCTACTTCGTCCGCAGCCCCGAGTATAACGTGTACATGGACGCCCAGCAGGACATCAATCTTCGGATCCATGAGGCTTTCGAGAACGAGGGCATCGAGTTCGCATACGCGACGCAGACTGTGGTCACCGAGGACGGCGGCAACGGCGAGGATTAGGGCCAACGGCAGGGAACATGGGAACCTCGAGGACCGGGGGGAACGGCAAGGATCGGGACGGGAACGGGGGGACCGCGCGCTGACGGAGGGACCGCGCGCTGACGGAGGACGGCCGTCTCCGATGAGCCGCTCGATTGCCCCGGTGCGGCCGTCTGACCGGCTCAGGCGTGTGTTGTTTCGCGGCCGCTCGGCCGGGCTTCGCGATCTGCCGGCCTTGCCTCGCGGACCGTCGCGATCCGACTCACTTCGATCCAGTGCTCGACGTGCTGGCCCGTGCGTCGACTGAAGCTCTCGAGCCAGCCTTCCACCACTTCCGCGCGGTGCGTCCACGGTGTGCTGCCGCTGACGCCGCTGCCCTTCCACTTCCAGGCCAGCCGGAACCTCACCGGCTTCGTGTGATCGTCTTCGATCATCCGACTTCGTTCTGTCCAGGCATGTGATAGTCGATCTGATTGGCGGGTGGCATGGTCATGAATGTCCGACCGCGGAGACCGTTGCCGCAATATCGTGGACCACGAGTTACGCGACTGTTACGAAGTCCGGTGGGCCGACGGCAGCCGGCCGGCTGCCGACGCACTGCCCGTTCGATCGAGGACCGACCTCGCCGGCGGCCGGATTCATCCGGTGGCGGGGTCGGTCAGCTCGACGTTGAGGACGCCGACCACGGTTTCGCGGAGCAGATCGGTCTCGACGGGTTTGAGGAGCACGGCAACCGCGCCGTCGGCGATGGCGGCGGTGCGGACCTTCGGGTCGGTCGACGCGGTGATCACGACCACAGGCACATGTTCGGTCCGGCCGGATGCCTTGAGGCGCCGGAGCGTGTGCAGGCCCGTGCCGCCAGGCATGCCGATATCGAGAAGGATGAGGTCCGGCGGGTTCCTGACGGCGGCCATCAGAGCTGTGGGCGAGTCGTATGCCACGTGGACGTCGCAGCCGAGGGCGCGCATCCGCTGCCTGGCAAGCTCGACGAAGACGCCGTCATCGTCCGCGATCAGCACGCGCATCCGGTTGGTCCCGTCCGATTCGTGTTCAGTTGGGGGGCTTCGCCTGCCGGCGGTCGAGACATGAGGTTGCGCCGCGGGGGATTCTGTGGCACGGCCCGACGCCTGTCAAAGCAGCGACCCGCGTAGGGAACAGGACGTAGTCCCTGAACCCCTCTCCAGCAGTGCAAGCGGGGCGGGGGCGGGTTGACGGAGAGGGAGATGGGTCGGAGGCTGAGGCGGAGCGTTGACGGGAACGGATCGGGGGCGAGAAACACCCCCGGTACCGATGTCCCCGGCCGTCCCCCCTGATCCCTCTCCCCAAACCCTCGTCCGCCTCCATCGTCCGACCCCTCTCCGTCTCCCCGCCCCCTCCCCTCTCCCGCAGTGCAAGCGGGGCGGGGGCGCGTTGGGGGAGAGGGAGATGGGTCGGAGGCTGAGGCGGAGTAGCGTTGACGGGAACGGATCGGGGGCGATAGTCGAGACCCCTCGGCCCGGATCAAATCCGACTGAGCAGCTCCGCGGCCATCCGGACCTGCGCTGCGTACGCTTCGAGGGCTGCCGCCACGCGTGCGGCCTGTGTCCGGGCGACGGCCAGGTCTGGCACGTCCTCGACCGCCTCCCGGATTCCCGGCATGGTTTTCACACCGTAGCCGGTATAGAAGCCGGGCGCGTAGACCAGATGCCGGAACCACTCCCGGTCGGGCAGGCCGGCTGGATCGGACAGGCGTCGTTCGGTGGTGTACAGCAGCCGGTTCAACTCGGCGAACGCCTCGGGCCGTTGCGCAACGTCGGTCTCTGTAATCGATCGCACCGCTGCGTACGCCGACTCCCATGCGGCAGCGGCCTCGTCGAGCTGATCGAGCGCGAGGTGCACCGCGGTGAGGTCGAGGCTCTCGAGCAACGGGTTCTGCGCCGCGCCGTTCTCGATTTCCTCGGCGTAGCCACGATACGTCC
>DATKCF010000120.1:0-3054 GCA_035513345.1 Longimicrobiales bacterium | reverse complement strand
CACGGGTCGTGTGCTGTTCGAGTCACGCGGCCATTTCGTCGAGCCGTCGTGGTCGCCGGACGGCCAATGGATCGTGTTCCGTCGCATGAACGGCGACGCGCGGCGAGGCACCACGCACATCGGCGAGACCGGCATCTACATCGTTGCGGCGGCGGGTGGTGAGCCCAGGCTCGTGCGCGAGAGTGGCAGCGCCGCCTTCTTCAATACGATCGGCGATCGGCTCTTCTTCAACGGAAACGAAGGCGGCAGTTCCGCGCTCCAGAGCATGGACCTGAATGGCGGCGATGTCGTTACACACTTCACCGGCGCGAACGTGCAGGAGTGGGCGGTCTCGCCCGACAACGCGTGGATCGCGTTCGTGCAGGGCTGGCGCACGTACATCGCGCGGTTCTCGCGCGCAGGCCGTTCCGTAGCGCTTGCGAGCAATGCGAGCGGCTATCCCGTGCGGCAGGTCTCGGCCGAGTCCGGCACGTTCCTGCACTGGTCGGACGAATCGACGCTCCACTGGTTGGTCGGACCGGAGTACTTCACACGCACGCTGGCCGAGACGTTCGCATTCCTCGACGGCGCGGCCGACGAACCGGCGGAGCCGGACACTGCCGGCGTCGACATCGGTTTCACCGCACAGTCTGATGTCCCGACCGGCACTGTCGCATTCGTCGGCGGCCGCATCATCACCGCGGCGGTCGATCCAGGCGCTCATGGCGCGACGAACGGCGTGATCGAGAATGGCACTGTCATAGTCGAGCGCAACCGCATCGTGGCTGTCGGGCCGGCGTCGCAGGTGCAGGTGCCCGCCGGCGCGCATGTCGTCGATGTCGCCGGTCGCACGCTCATGCCGGGCCTGATCGACGGGCATGCGCACTTCGGTTCCGCGGGCGGCGGTCTGACCGCCGAGACCGACTGGCCCTACTGGGTCAATCTCGCGTTCGGCGTCACTACCGCCCACGACCCGTCCAACAGCAACGAGATGATCTTCTCGGACGCCGAGATGCTGCGCGCCGGTCTGAAGGTCGGCCCCCGCCTGTTCAGCACCGGTCAGATCCTGTACGGCGCCGTGACGCCGTCCCGCTCGCGCACCGAAAGCTACGAGGACGCACTCATGCACATCCGCCGCCAGAAAGCGTCCGGCGCCGAGAGCGTGAAGAGCTACAACCAGCGGCGTCGCGATGCTCGACAGTGGATCCTCCAGGCGGCCCGCGCCGAAGGCATCAATGTCGTGCCCGAGGGCGGCTCCACGCTCAACCAGAATCTCGCCCAGGTCATCGACGGCCACACGACCGTCGAGCACAACCTGCCGCTCGCGAACCTGTATGACGACGTGATCCGCCTGTGGTCGCAGACCGAGGTCGGGTACACGCCGACGTTTCTCGTCTCGTACGGCGGCATCTCCGGCGAGTTCTACTTCTACGACCGCTGGAACGTCTGGGAGAACGAGCGACTGATGACGTTCACGCCGAACAACGGAGTCGAGGCACGGTCGCGGCGCCGCATCAAGGCCGCTGGCGATGCGGACTATCACCACATCGACGTCGCACGCGCGGCGAACGCACTCAATCAGGCCGGCGTGCTCACCGCGATCGGCCCGCACGGCCAGCTCCAGGGTCTCGGCGCACATTGGGAGATCTGGGTGTTCACACAGGGTGGCATGAGCAACATGAATGCGATCAAGTCCGCCACCATCAACCCTGCAACAATGCTCGGATTCGACTCCGCCATCGGCTCGATCGAGGAGGGCAAGCTCGCCGATCTGCTCGTGCTCGGCAGCAACCCGCTCGACGACATCCACAACACCGAGGACATCGACCTCGTGATGGTCAACGGCCGGCTGTACGACGCGCGCACCATGAACCAGGTCGGCAACCACCCGGCCACGAGGCCGGTGCTCGCGCACGAGCGCGTGCCGGCCGCAGCGCCCGGCAGGTAGTCAACCTGGCGCCGCGAAGGAGAACGCTGCACACGAACGCAACGGGTCTCGCGGGCCGCGGTATGCACGCTCAACGAGAGGAGCGCACAGTGAGAACATTGCCGATCCGTGCCGCGGCTCACCTGCTCGCATGGACAGGCGTGCTCGCCGCTTGTGGTGCCGGCGACGCGGTCGACCGCTGGTCCGGTGCGATCGAAACACTCGACAACGGCGCTGTCCGCGTGACGAATCCGAAGGACGGCCTGTGGTCGAGCGGTGACGCATGGCAGCTCGTGGACGACCTCGTTCTGGGCAGGACGGAAGGTGACGGCCCCGATGTGTTCGGATCGATCTCCGCCATCGAGGTCGATCCGTCGGGAAACATCTACGTGCTCGATCGACAGGCCAACGAGTTGCGTATCTTCGATGCGGGCGGTCGTCATGTCCGCTCGGTCGGCCGATCCGGCGAGGGACCGGGCGAGTATTCCGCGGCCAACGGTCTGGCCTGGTTGACGGATGACACGCTGGTCGTCGTTGACCAGCGCGGTAACCGCTACAGCCTGCTTTCGCTGGATGGCGAGTACGTCCGGTCCGTACCCAGGAGGCTGAGCTTCTACGGCTGGGTGTTCAGAGGTGGCATTGATGGGGACCACATCTTCGAGGCATCGACGGCCGGCTCCGATGATGCACCGCGTCCGGTGCTGCTCGGAACACGACTGCGCGGTGGTGAAGAGGTCCTGGCAGATGCAGTGGAGTCGACGGCGGCAGCCACGGAATCGGCACCGCGCTTCACTGCCGACACCGTGCCGCTGCCGATGTCGGACGCGCCGCTCTACGAGGCGTTCAGTGTACGCACCGCGACTGCCGGCATGGTGATGTCCGTGCCTTTCACCGGTAGCCCGAGTTATCACCTCGATGGTGCGGGCGGGCTCTGGCACGGACATGGCAGCCTGCCGCGTCTCTATCACTCGACGATGCAGGGTGATACCCTCACCGAGATCCTCTTCGGCCACGATCCGTTCCCGGTCGCGCCGGAGGAGATCGCCGAATGGGAGGCGCAACCCTCTCTCGAGCGTTTCCGATCACTCGGCGGCAGGCTCGACATGAGTCGCATCCCCGCCGTGAAACCGTACTTCGACGGCATTGCG
>DATKCF010000119.1:0-14877 GCA_035513345.1 Longimicrobiales bacterium | reverse complement strand
GGACTACATCAGGCTCGACCTGGGCCTGGACGGTACGGCCGAAGGCTACGTCGTGGATGAGGGAACGTATCACGAGTATCTGACAAACGGACCGGACCTGATCTTCGAGCAGGCGGCGAACCCGGGGAAACGGATTCTCGCCGTCGCACGCTATGAACGCTTGAGAGGCGCAGCGATCCTGCTGATCTTCCCCGCGGACCGCGCCGACTGGAACGGCAAGCTGTGGGTCACGGCGCACGGACGCGGCCGGTCCTTTCGCAATGGTGCGTTGAAGGTGTGGAACCGGTACTACGATCCGGCCGCTCCACTGGCCGCGTTCGACAAGGTCGACCGGGTCATGCTGTCGAAGGGATATGCGGTGGCGGTCACCAAGCGCACGACCGAACAGGGGATCGGCGAGATCATCGCGACGCTCGATGATGGTTCCGTCGTCGACTGGGCGGCGTTCAATGACAATTCCGCCATCATCATGGACTACGCCGCCGTTGCGGAAGCAGCACTGCGGAAACGACTGGGCACGAAGCCGTCGCGAACCTACCTCTATGGTCATTCTGCCGGCGCGCGGATCGGCCGCAGCCTCAACTATACGCCTGGACTGAACACGGATCCGGTGGGCGACCCGGTGTTCGACGGATTCCTGCTCGACGACGCCGCCACCGGACTATGGCTTCCGGTCGTGATGAGGGACGGACGGGACATCCTGTTCGCCTCGGACGCCGACAGGGCTGCGTTCCGGCCTCAGATCGAGATCGTGCACCAGATGTACAACAAAATCTGGGACCGCGCCCCGGATCGACCGGAATGGGTCTCGAACTCGTACCTGGCCAACAAGCGGCAGAATGCGAAGATTCTGATGGACAAGGGACTCGGCTCGAGGTTCCGCATGTTCGAGATACGGCAGATGAGCCACAACGGTGGCGAGAGTCTGCCGCCGGACAACCGGTCGGGCAGGATCCGGGTACTCGATGTGTCGCTGGTCATGGACGGTGCGATCGATATGCTCGATGCGCTGGTTGAAGGACGATCGGCACCCACGCCATCACGATCCGACTGGACAGCCATCGGCGATGCCGACCACGACGGCGTGATCGAGAATGCGGCGATAGCCTATCCCGAAGTCGCCTGCCCGCTGGGTGTGTTCCATCCGTATCCGCGCAACGGCGAAGGCGCGACCGCATTCGCCGGCTTCACCGGGCAGGGTGTGGAACCGCTCGACCAGCAACAGCTGTTCGTTGACATGAACCGCAACGGCATCTGGGACTTCCGCGAAACACCGACCGCGGCATGGCGGCGTCTCGGTCTGCTGGGGCCAACCGAAGAGCTGACCCGCGAGCGGTACGTCCGGTGCATCGCGGATGCCGCCGAAAGCCTGCGCGACGACGGCTTCTTCAGTGCTGCCACGGCGGAGCGATACGTGCGGGACGCCACGACGCAGGACCTCTCGCCAGCCGCGCAGGGAGGCTGACTCCTGACCGGTTCACAAACGACAATGGCGTCGCACTGTGGCCGCGTAACCACGCGCAGTACCCGGGCAACACGTACCGACCGAGGCCGCAGCTGACAGCCATCCGCGAGTTGCGCATGTACGGGCGGTTCCTCGCGGGGCTGCGCGCGTACCTGCGGAACACGATTACGGTGGAACAGGCACGCGCCTCGATCGCGCACCGGCTGGCCGGGCGGGAGGAAGCGCTGCTGCGGGTGGCCGAGCGAGGCTTCTTCGGTCATGCCCGGAGTCCGTATACCGGGCTGCTCGCGGTCGCGGGTTGCGGATACGGCGATTTCCGCACGCTCGTCAGGGATCGCGGCATCGAAGTCGCGTTGCGCACGCTCCGCGAGGCGGGAGTCTATTTCACGTTCGAGGAGTTCAAGGGGCGGCAGCCGGTCGTACGCGCGGGCCGGGAGATCGCAATACGGCAGGAGCAGTTCGACAATCCCTACCTGTCGCACTACTACGGGACCCGCACGGGCGGATCGACCGGATCGCCGAGCCGCGTTTCAACGGATCTGACGCATCTGGCCGTGCAGGCCGAACAGCGGCTGGCGCTGATGGACGCGCATGGCGTGCTCGGCATCCCGTTCGCGATCTGGCGGCCACCGCTGCCGTCGGGCAGCGGCATCAACTCGGTCCTGCGCGGAGCGAAGTGGGGACGGCCGCCGGATCGGTGGTTCACACCGCTGATCCACCGTGATTTCCGGCCGAGCCTCAAGTTTCGCCTCGCGAACAGTGCCACGATCGGGCTCGGACGGCTGTATGGGGCGGATCTGCCCTGGCCCGAAGCCGTTCCCCTCGATCGCGCAATCATCATTGCGGAGTGGATGGCGGCATCGCGTGAGCGACACGGCAGTGCCGTCCTGAACACGACGGTGAGCAACGGTGTGCGGATCGCGGTCGCGGCACGTGAGGCGGGGCTGGACCTTGCAGGCACGACGCTTTACATGGCAGGCGAACCGTTGACGCTGGCGAAGGCGAAGCAGATTGCCGATTCCGGGGCGCGCGTCATGACGGACTACGGCGCGGCCGAGTCGGGCCGGCTCGGGCTCGGCTGCGCACTGCCGTCGAGCGAGAGCGACGTTCACGTGGCCATGGACACGCACTTCATTCTGGCGTATCCACGCGAGGTACCGAACAGTGGTGAGATGGTGACATCGTTCCACATCACATCCATACATCCGAGTTCGCCGAAGATGCTGTTGAACGTCGAATTCGACGACTGCGGGGTTCTCGAGGAACGATCGTGCGGCTGCCCGCTCGGAGATCTGGGCCTGACGACACATCTGCGCAGCATCCGGAGCTTCGGGAAGCTGGTCGGCGAGGGTGTGTCGCTGCTGGGCAGCGAGATGTCGCATATCCTCGAAGACGTGCTGCCGGCCAGGTTCGGCGGCTCATCGCTCGACTATCAGCTCGAGGAAAGCGATGATGACGGCTACACTCGACTGACACTGGTAGTGAGCCCACGGGTCACGATTCCAGATGAGGCGCATGTGATCGAGGCGGTGCTTCAGGCATTGCGGGAAATCAGTGCTGGTGCCGATGTCGCGCGTGCGTTCTGGCAAGAGGGCCAGACATTCCGCGTTCGACGGGGCCAGCCGTACACGACTTCACGAGGGAAGCAATCGCTGCTCGTCAGGCGATCCGGCACGCCGGAGCCGACCGACCGTGTCTGAGCGGATCACCCGGCGCGAGCTGCTGGAACGCTGTGCGGCGATGTGCGGTGGACTCGCCATCGGCCGCGGCCCGGGCAGCGTTGCGGGTGTCGCAGCCGGCATGACCGCCGGGAAGCCGATCAGCCGGCGCACCGATGGCGGGACGAAATGTCTCGAGGGCGCACGAATCCGGTGGATCGTAGGGTGGACGCCGGGCGGAGGGTTCGACACGTATTCCCGGCTTGCCGAACCGTTCATCGAGAGGGCGCTGGGTGCCCAGATCGCGATCGACAACGTGCCTGGAGCGGGCGGACTCGTCGGGGCGCTGACGCTGTCGCGCGCCCGTCCGGATGGCAGAACACTCGGCATACTCAACGGCTCCGGATTCCTGTGGAACCGGAACCCCGACTCCAGCACGACGCCCGATCTGTCCCGTGAGTTCACGGTTCTCGCGCGCGTCAGCCGACGCCAGCAGGTCATCATGGCGAACCCGGCAACCGGAGTTCGCAGCATCGCCGATCTGATCGCACTGTCGCGCCGCAGGGCCATCGTGGCCGGCATCACGGGCCCCGACAGTTCGAACTTCGCCACGCTGGCGGCCGTCACCGACCTTCTGGGTGTCTCCACAGAGTACGTGGCGGGCTACCCGGGCAGCAGGGAGGTGATTCTCGGATTGCTGCGCGGCGATTGCGACATCACGTCCGTTGACATCGAGACGTTCGGTCAGGTCCCGGACCTGGCGCGCATGAACCCGGTGCTGCAGATCACGCCCGAGCGATCGGCTGACCCGAGAATCCCGGATGTCCCGCACCTCGCGGGGCCGACCGGTCTGATTTCGGTACAGCCGGAGCTGTTCGCGGGGGATGCCGCTCGCGCGCGGTCCCTGGCCGCCGCGATAGCGGCGTATCTCGAGTTCGGCCGGCTCTTCGCCGGACCCGGTGGTATGGAGCCGATGCTGCGCGATTGCCTGGAGCAGGCCATGTACACGGCATTGACCGATCCGGGCTTTGCCGAGGCTGCGCGACGGGCGGGCCGGTCAATCGATATCGTTGCTGGCGCAGACGTCAGGCGAGGCATTCGGGCCGTCACGGATGCGGTTCGCCCGATCGTGCCCGTAGCCGCGGCCGCCGCCCGCCGGATCCGTTGACGCCTGCGGTCCTGTCTGCCGCCTGGGAGGGGCTGACGCTCGTTTTCGCCTGGCCCAACATCCTCTATCCGATCGGCGGAACGCTGGTCGCAATGGTCGTGGCGTTGCTGCCCGGCCTGAGCGGCGCGGCATTGATGGCGCTGGCGATCCCGCTCACCTTCGGTTGGGACCCTCTGCACGTCATGCTCCTCTACGGCGCGCTGCTGGGCGGCGCGACCTTCATGGGCTCGGTGACGGCCATCCTCCTCAACATTCCGGGCACTGCGCCGAACGCTGCCACGTTGATCGACGGCTACCCGATGGCGCAGAAGGGACTGGCACGGACCGCGCTGGCCGCATCGGCGACCGCATCCGCGCTCGGTTCGAGCTTCGGCGTGGTACTGCTGATCGCACTCATCCCCGTCGTCGCGCCTGTCATTCCGAAGATCGGGCCGGCCGAGTATCTGTTGCTCGCGATCTGGGGTCTGCTCGCCATCGGCACGATCATACGGGGCTCGGTCGCGAAAGGACTGGCCGCAGCCGGCCTCGGCCTGATGGTGGCCTTCATCGGATTCGATCCGCGCACGGCCGATCCTCGCTTCACGTTCGGAACGCTGTACCTCCTCGACGGCCTCAGCGTGGTGCCCGTTTTCCTGGGCATCTTCGCGCTGGCCGAAGTCATCGATCTGAGCGCATCCAACCGCGTCACGATATCGGGCAAGAGCCGCGTCGAAGAGCTGGGCGGCAGCACGGTCGACGGCATTGTCGCCGTATTCCGCAACGGTGGCCTGTTCCTGCGCAGCTCCGCGATCGGCACCGTCGTCGGCATGATCCCCGGTCTGGGCGGTACGGTCGCCGCGTTCATCGCGTGGGGCGAGGCTGCGCGAACGGATCGGACCGCAACGATGGGCAGCGGCGATATCCGTGGCGTGATCGCACCTGAAGCCGCGAACGACGCGAAGGATGGCGGCTCGTTGCTGCCTACGCTGGCGCTCGGGATTCCGGCCAGCACCGGGACAGCGGTCCTGCTCGGCGTGATGGCGATTCACGGGATCAGGCCGGGCCAGGAGCTGATGAACGAAGGGTTGCCGTTGACGTTCGCCCTGATCTGGTCGCTGTTCCTCTCGAACTGGATCACGTCCGCGGCGGGCCTGTCGGTAGCAGGGCCGCTGTGCCGTCTGACGATCGTGCGGACGCGGCGCCTGCTGCCGCCGATCATTGTTCTGGCGACTCTTGGAGCGCTTGCCTATCGCGGCCGCATATCCGACGTATGGGTCGCCATGCTCTTCGGTGTTGTCGGATATCTCATGAAGAAGCACCACTGGTCGCGCGTCGCGTTCGTGATGGCGCTCGTACTCGGTTCGTTGTTCGAACAGAACCTGCAGCTCACGCTGGATCTGCAACGGCTGGGCAGGATGGATTTCTGGGCCAGGCCGTCGGTGGTCGTACTCGTAGGTCTCATTGCTCTCACGACGTTCCCGATCTGGCTGCGGAGGCGCCGGTCATGAAGTCGGACCGCGCGGCCACCGGTTCGACGGGATCGGTCGAGGCGATCGCCTTTACGGCCGTCCTGCTCGTGTTCACGCTGGTGATGCTGGCGGCTACGGCCGACCTTCGGCCTTCGGCTTCGATCGTGCCGCGCATGGTCGGCGTGCCGCTCGCCGCGCTCCTCTGCTACAGGCTGATCCGCGAGGCGATCGAACGAAGACAGAGGCGGGCCGCCAGCGCGGACCAGCTGGCCGGACGCGGGGCCGCCATCAGCGGTGTCGGCCCGGACGAGCACACGCGCACACACGCCGAAATCAGCGCGATCCTCTGGTTGCTGGCACTGCCTGCGGCATCGACCATTCTCGGATTCGTCGTGGGGCCCGCGTTCTACGTGTTCATCTGGGCCCGTTTCCGCGCCGGTGAGCGCACAGGCTTCGCCATTGCCGCGGGTGCGTTCACCGCCGTCGCGATTCTGATCCTCTTCGACGTGCTGCTCGGGGCGCACCTGCCGATGGGAGTGGTTGGCCTCCTGCTCTGATGTCCGCTCTTGACGCCATCGGCGCGGCACGGCCTCTTTCGGTTGAACTGACGTGGGCCGAGGTGAGACGATGGATGCGCGAAGCGTGAGCCAGCATCACGGATCCGGTGTGCCGACCGCCGAACCCGCGGCGCACGAGGTGGCCCGGTCGATGTGAGGACGTCCCTCCGCATTGTCGCCCGCACGAACGGCGTCGGCATCGACCGCGATGTCGCCATCATCGTGGAGGTGGCCACCGCGAGTCACGCCGTTCCCCTCGTTTCCCACCACCGATCGATCAGTCCGTTGCGCATATTGATCGACCATGGTGACCGCGACGATTGCATTATCTTCCTCGAGAGAGTGAAAACGAGGTGGCTGAAACGCGCGGACCGGTTCCTGCTCATTCCGAACCAGGAGCGGTTCGCGAAACGGCTCGTTCCGACACTGGTGCACGTGGATCACGTGCTGGTCAAGACTCGCCATGCCGAGGAGATCTTCTCGCGCTATCACCCATCCGTCATTCGCATCGGCTTCACCTCGACCGACCGCCGCACAGACGGCGCCACGCCCGACTACGACCGCTTCTTCCACCTCGCCGGTGGAAGTTCGCTGAAAGGGACGGATACGCTTCTGAAGGTCTGGGCCGACCACCCGCATTGGCCGACGCTGACCGTCCTCTACCACAGACTGGATCGGATCGACCACGTGCCGCCGAACGTAGTGCTCGAACGGAACTATGTCAGTGATACGGAACTGAGACTGATGCAGAACACGTTCGGCATCCACCTCTGTCCCTCACTCAGCGAGGGATGGGGCCACTCGATTGTCGAAGGCATGTCGTGCGGTGCCGTCGTCGTGACCACCGACGGGCCGCCGATGAACGAGATCGTTCAGCCGGAGCGCGGCGTGCTCGTGCCGTTCGCGCGATCCGAGCCCAGAAAGATGGGCATGAACTACCACGTGGATGAGGACGGCCTCGCGGCCGCGGTCGATCGGATCATCGCCATGCCACGCGCGGACAAGGCAGGGCTGGGCGCCGCGGCCCGCTCATGGTTCGAGCGCAATGACCTCGAGTTCCGCGACCGCCTGAAGGACGTACTGTCGACGATCCTGCCACCTACCGGTTCCGGGCGCGGCAGGAGCGGGTAGACGGTACCGATCGGCGCCCGCCTCGCGGGCCGTCGATTGACCTCGCCCGGATGGGCGAGGCGGCCGTCTGCGGCATGTTCGCCAGCCGGGCCGCGTCCGCCAGCGGGACGGGGCTGTGACCGGCCCGCTGCGTTGACAATAACCGGCGGCGCGGCCACCTTGAACGCTTGCATCCGCGCCGCCAGAGCGGATGCGCGAGCACGGACCTCGACAGAGGGTTGCATCATGTTGGGCACCATCAAGGGTCGCATCGCGGTCATCGTCGTCGTTTGCGGTATCATGCTCGCGTTGCTCGTCAACACGTACATGGAATACGGTACACCCGTGAAGCTGGGGCTCGACCTCCAGGGCGGGATGCACCTCGCGCTCGAAATCGACGATCCCGACGGCACGATGACGCCGGAAGCGAAGGCCGACGCGATCGATCAGAACCTGCACGTCCTGCGTAATCGCATCGGGCAGTTCGGCGTCGAGGAGCCACTGATCCAGAAGTCGGGCAGCGACCGTATCATCGTGGAGCTGCCCGGGATCCAGGACGAGGAACGGGCAAAGGAGATCATCGAGCGACAGGCGTTCCTCGAATGGAAGCTGGTTCTGCCTACGGAGGTGTTCGTTCAGGCATTGCCTCGCCTGGATCGCCTGATCGCGGCGAACATCGATCCGGACTCGCTCGAGGCGGTGCCGGCGGACCCGGCAACGATCGGTGAGGACCAGGAGTTGCGGGACCGGCTGTTCGGCCGTGCGGACTCGGCTTCGGCCGACAGCGCCAGCGCGGACTCGGCGCAGACGAGGCCCGGCGTTTCACGGCAGCCGCTGTCGTCCATCCTGCTTCAGGCGGGCCCCGGCGAGTTCTATGTTCGCGAGCAGGATGTTGCGCGGGTCAAGATTTATCTGTCGGTGCCGGGCGTGGCCCAGGCAATGCCTCGGGCGCCGGCCGGCGGGCAGAGTGAACTGCGCTGGGCGAACGAGCCGGAAGCGATTGGCGCGGACCTGTACCGTTCGCTGTACTTCCTGGAACGTGAGCCGTTCATCACGGGGCAGCGGCTGCGTGGATCGACCGCGCTGCGCGATCCGCAGTTCAACAAGACAGTCGTGACGTTCGAGCTGGACCGGCGGGGCGGCCGCGAGTTCGAGCGGGTGACGAGCGCGCACATTGGCGACCGCATTGCGATTGTCCTGGATACGCTGGTGCACAGTGCGCCCGAGGTGATCAGTACGATCGGCGCGAATGGTCAGATCGACATGGGTCAGGCGCCGATGGAGGAAGCAAGCGACCTTGCGCTGGTCCTGCGCGCGGGCGCTCTGCAGGCGCCGCTCGCGATTCTCGAGCAGCGATCCGTAGGACCGGCACTCGGGCAGGACTCGATCGACCAGGGCAAGATCGCGGGAATCATCGGCATCGTTCTGGTCGTCACGATCATGATCGTCTACTACCGGCTGTCAGGCGCACTGGCCGTGGCGGCGCTTGCGCTGTACGTGATTCTCGTACTGGGTGGCCTCTCCGCGATCAACGCGACCCTGACCGCGCCGGGTATTGCCGGCTTCATTCTGTCGCTGGGGATGGCGGTGGACGCGAACGTCCTGATCTTCGAGCGAATACGCGAAGAGATCGCGGCCGGCCGATCGACGCGCGTGGCTTCCGACGAGGGTTTCAAGGCCGCGATGTCGGCTATCGTCGACTCCAACCTGACGACGCTCATCACTGCGCTGATCCTGTACCAGATCGGTACAGGTCCTGTCCGCGGGTTCGCCGTCACACTGTCGATCGGCATTCTCGCGTCCTTCTTCACGGCGGTATACATCACGCGGACGTTCTTCCTGATCTACCTGGATCGGAAGCGGCCCGCGGAGCCGATCAGCATCTGAGGGGCGGACCCAATCCATGAGACGACTTTTCGCGGACGCGAATTACGACTTCATCGGGATGCGAAAGCGGGCGTACATCGTATCCGCTGCCGCATTGATGCTCGGCCTGGTTTTCGCCGTATTTTTTCAGACGACGCGCGGTTCATGGCTCAACTACGGTGTCGATTTCGTCGGTGGCACGCTGATGCAGGTGCAGTTCGATGAGGGAGTGACCTCGGCCGGTGATCTGCGCGCCCTCATCGAGCCGGTGTTCGCCGGCACGCAGATCTCCGAGTTCGGCAGCGGTGATGAGTTCCTGATCCGGACGCCGATCGCGGGTGAAGCAACGTCGGGCGCCGCGGACGCGATACCGGATCTGCTGGAGGCGCAATACGGTGAGGACGCGTTCGATGTGCTTCTGACAGAAGCGGTCGGCGCGAAGGTCGGCGGGGAACTGCAGTCGAGGGCGGCGCTCGCGATCCTTCTCTCGTTCGCAGCAACGCTGGTCTATCTTGCCATGCGCTTCGAATGGAGATTCGGCCTCGCTTCGATTGTCGCGACCGTGCACGATATCCTGCTCACGCTCGCTCTGATTGCCGTGCTCCAGCTCGAAGTCGCACTGCCGACGGTCGCCGCTGTGCTCACCATTGTCGGGTACTCGCTCAACGATACGATCGTCATCTTCGATCGGATCCGCGAGAACCTGACGATCGCCGGCAGGCGAGCGGACTTCCTGGCCACGCTCAACCGATCGATCAACGAGACGCTGCCTCGAACCGTCATTACATCCACGACGACGCTCGTCACGCTGCTGGCGTTGTTCCTGTTCGGCGGCTCGATCATTCGCGACTTCACTCTGATCATGATCGTCGGTATCGTTCTCGGTACCTACTCGTCGATCTTCGTCGCGTCGCCGGCGCTGCTCATGATCGAGAAGCGGTGGCCGGGCAACCGCAAGAAGGCCAGGGTTCCGCGCGCCGCCAAGGTGGCCGTCTGACCGAGCCGGGCCGCCGATTGTACAAGGAGGCCGCCGCACCGGTGTTCGGGACGGCGGCCTTCCGCATTGCACGGTCGAGCGAATGATGTTCGATACTCACTGCCACCTGACTGACGACGCGTACGCGAGCGATCTCGATGCCGTGCTCGACCGCGCCCGCGAGGCCGGGATCAACGGCATCGTGACCATCGCATCGAACGCGGACGACGCGCTGCGCGCGGAGTCGCTCGCCGCGCAACGTCCCGACATATGGTGGACAGCGGGCATCCATCCGCACGAGGCCGACACGGCCACGGCCGGACTGCCGCGTATCACGGAACTGCTGGGGCATGACGGCGTTGTCGCGGTCGGCGAGACCGGCCTCGACTATCACTACGACAACTCGCCACGCGAAGCGCAGCGCCGTTCCTTTGACAGGCACCTGACCCTGGCGGCCGAGACCGGTTTGCCCGCAGTAGTCCACAACCGATCGGCGGATGACGACACGGCCGCGGCGATCCGTGCCGCAACCGGCGTGACCGGAGTGCTCCACTGCTTCTCGGGTGGCCCGGATCTGTTCGACACTGCGCTCGATGCGGGCTGGTACTTCTCGTTCGGAGGAATGCTGACCTTCAGAAAATGGGATGGCGCCGACATGCTGCGCCGCGTCCCGGCCGACAGACTGCTGCTGGAAACCGACGGGCCATGGCTCTCGCCCGTACCGCACCGGGGCAAGCGCAACGAGCCGGCCTGGATGGTTCTGGCGCGTGATGCGGCCGCGTTGATCCTGTCGGACGACGCGGCCGGGCTGGGCCGCCGGACGGAATCGAACGCCCGTCGCTTCTACGGACTCGATGCGCGCTGATAGTGAACGGGGCCAATGCAGGCCGGTGCCCGTGATTCTGGTGCGTCATCGCGGTACCTTCCATGGACTCACCGGACCGTGCCGGCAGACGGCGCGGCTCCCCTACGCGTTGCGCTGAACGCATTTTCCGAATGCCGAGACGGATCCAGGTTCTTCCCGATGCGCTTGCGAATCAGATCGCGGCCGGCGAAGTCGTCGAGCGGCCGGCTTCGGTCGTGAAGGAGCTGATCGAGAACGCACTCGATGCGGCGGCGACGCGCATCGACATCGAGATACGGAACGGCGGCAAGACCGAGATCCGCGTGGCGGACGACGGTCATGGCATGAGCCGCGACGATGCGCTGCTGTGCTTCGACCGGCACGCGACGAGCAAGATCCGTGTGCCGGACGATCTGCGAATCGTTCGCACGCTCGGGTTCCGGGGCGAGGCGTTGCCGTCGATCGCGTCGGTGAGCAGGACCACGCTGGAGACGGCGGAGCAGGGCGGTGTGGGTACCCGGGTGCGCGTGTCGGCAGGCCGCGTTCTGGGCGTGGAGGATTGTGCCCGTCAGGTGGGGACGACAGTTGTCGTGCGCAATCTGTTCGTGAACGTACCGGCAAGGGCGAAGTTCCTTCGAAGTGCGGCGGTCGAGACGCGTGCGATCGTCGACGTCGTCCAGGCACACGCACTGGCTCACCTGTCAACGGCGTTCCGGCTCGAGTCGAACGGCCGTGCGCTGCTCGAACTGCCTGCTGCACCGGACCTGGCGTCGCGCGCCGGCGCTCTGTGGGGCGACGATGTTGCGGCGCGCTTTCTCGCGCTCCGTCACGTTCACGAGGGCGTTTCAGCGGCCGGCCTGGTCGAGCGGCCGGATGCGGCGCCGACGGGCCCCCGGCGAGTACACCTGTACATCGAAGGGCGGCCGTTCCGCGACCGCGAACTCGTGCGTGCCGTCGAACGCGCCTATCGAACGACTGTGCCGCATGGTACACGGCCGTCGGTCCTGCTCTACATCGGTGTCCGCGCCGGCGACGTGGACGTGAACGTGCACCCGAGCAAGGCGGAGGTGCGGTTCCGGGAACGGTGGCGAGTCGAGGCGGCAATCGAGCAGGCGGTCCGGTCGGCGCTGGCCGGTATCGAGAGTGCGGCGACGCTCGACACGCGGCCCGGACTGCCTCGCATGCCACAGCTCGAACGGCAATCCGGCGACGAGCCGGCCGCGCCGCCGATCGGGCAGCTGGCGTTCTTCGTGCCCGCGGCACCCGGCGATCCCGATACCGAACGGGCCGATGCCGAAGCGGCGCCTGGCGGTGCACGAACGGAGAGCCGTGCGCGGCTCTGGCAGGTTCACGACATGTACATCATCGCGGAAACCCGCAGCGGCATGCTCATCATCGACCAGCATTCGGCGCATGAGCGGGTGCTGTTCGAGCAGATCATGGCAGGCTTCGGCAACGGCGCCACAACCAGCCAGCGGCTGCTGTTCCCGATCACGCTCCGGCTCACACCGTCGGAATACGATGTAGTCGATTCATTGCGCGCGCTCTTCGAAGGTGTCGGTTTCGAGATCGAACCATTCGGCGGACGCACGGTGATCGTGCACAGCGCACCGAACCCGCACCCGTACTTCGATCCGCAGCGCTGTCTGCGCGACATGGTGGGTGAGCTTGCGACCGGCAGCGAACTGACGCGCGCGGCGCACAACCAGCACGAGCGCATCGCCATGACGTTCGCCTGCAAGGGCGCCATCAAGGCCGGCCAGAAGTTGTCGCAGCAGGAGATGGACGAGCTGTTCGGCCTACTCTTCGACACCGAGCTGCCGTACCATGACGTGCATGGGCGGCCCACGGTCATCCGGCTCTCGCTCGAAGAGATGGAGCGCCGCTTCGGCCGGCATGGGTGAGGCCAACGACGATCCGATCGTCATTACCGGCGCCACCGCGACGGGGAAGACTCGCCTCGCCGTCGCACTGGCCCGCGAGATCGGTGGCGAAGTCATCTCGATGGACTCTCGCCAGGTCTACCGCGGAATGGATATCGGGACCGCGAAACCGGATCTCGACGAACGCGCCGGTGTCCCGCACCACGGCTTCGACCTGGTCAATCCCGACGAACGTTACAGCGCGGGCCGCTTCGCCCGCGACGCCAGGGCGTGGATCGCCGCGATCCAGGCCCGTGGCGCAACGCCCATCCTGGCGGGTGGTACGGGCTTCTTTCTGCGTGCACTGACCCGTCCGATGTTTCGCGAGCCGCCGCTCGAGACCGGGCGCAGGCAGTCGCTCCGCCAGATGCTGGATCGGCTGTCGACGGACCGGCTGCGGCAGTGGGTCGGCACCATCGAGAATGCGGGCTTCGACGGGTGGGGCGGCGGCGGTCGCCAGCGGCTCGTCCGCCGCATCGAAGTGGCCCTCCTGACGGGACGCCCGCTATCGTGGTGGCAGCAGAACGCGCCGCCCGCGGAACCACCGCTGCATCCGCGCGTGTTCGTACTTGGTATGGACCGCGCCTCACTGGTCCGGCGCATCGAGGGCCGGGTGCTGGACATGGTCCGGGACGGACTCGTCGATGAGGTGCGCTCGCTGCTCGACCGCGGATACACGGCGGCAGACCCGGGCATGAACGCGACCGGCTACATCGAGTTCGTTCCGCACGCGCGGGGTTCGAGGGCGCTCGATGAGTCGATCCGTCTCACACAGCAGGCAACGCGCCGGTATGCACGCAGGCAAGTCACATGGTTCGGCACCCAGCTCGATGACACGGCGGTCCGCCTGGACGCGTCACTCGAGACCGGAACGTTGAGGGACCTCGTCGTCAGGGACGTGAAAGGAGTCGCACACTGAAGATCGGAATCAGTTGTTACCCGGTATACGGTGGTTCGGGCGTCGTCGCGACCGAACTCGGCATCGAGCTGGCCAGGCGAGGTCACGAAGTGCATTTCATCACGTACGCGCAACCGTTCCGGCTGCCGTACTTCGTCGAGAACATCTTCTATCACGAAGTCGAGGTGCCGACGTACCCGCTGTTCGAGCACCCGCCGTACAACCTGGCGCTCAGCGTGTACATCCACAACGTCACGGAGAAGCACGACCTGGACCTGGTCCATGCGCACTATGCAGTGCCGCACGCCACATCGGCATGGCTCGCGAAGGAAATGCTCGGGCGCGACCGCTTCCGCATCGTGACGACGCTGCACGGCACGGACATCACACTGATCGGACAGGATCCGTCGTACCGACCAATAACGCAGTTCTCGATCGCGAAGTCTGACGGCATCACGGCGGTATCGGAGTATCTGCGTCGCGAGACAGTGCAGCACTTCGATATTCCCGAAGATGCGATCCGCGTGATCCCGAACTTCGTCGACCTCGACCGCTACAAGCGCGACGCCTATGCCTGCCTGCGCGACAAGTTCGCGAAGCAGGGCGAGTCGATCGTTACGCACATCTCGAACTTTCGATCGGTCAAGCGCGTCGAGGATGTGGTGTCGGCGTTCACGGCGATTCATCGCGCAGTACCCGCCAGACTGCTGCTCGTGGGCGACGGGCCCGGACGTGTGCGCGCACAGGAGCTGGCAAGTGTGCAGGGTGTGGCCGACCGCGTCATCTTCCTCGGCAAACAGAACTCTGTTGCCGAGCTGCTGGCCTGTACGGACCTGTTCCTGCTGCCGAGCGTCAACGAGGCATTCGGCCTGGTCGCACTGGAAGCCATGGCGTGCGGCGTGCCCGTGGTGACCACTGATGTCGGTGGCCTGCCGGAGGTCGTTCCGCCGCCGCCCGCCGGTCAC
>DATKCF010000118.1:0-6865 GCA_035513345.1 Longimicrobiales bacterium | reverse complement strand
CATCCGAGCGCCACACCCATCACCGACCCGAAGGCCACCGTCGCAATCAGACCCGAACTCATGCTTCTGCACCTCTTACCCGGCTGGTCGCGGGGGGGCTCGGAGCCCCCCCGCTCCTCGGCTTCATCGCCTCAGGCAGGCTATCGCCTGCCACGACCGGGTCCAGCCCCGGCAGAATTTCCGGGATCAGCTGGCCGGCGAGTACGGCGTGCTCGGCGCTGCGTTCAGCTGCGCGTTCACGTTGTCGAACGTCTGACCGATCTGGTTCCGGAACACCGTCAGCGCCAGAATCAGCCCGACCGCGACCAGCGCGATGATCAGAATGTACTCGACCAGGCCCTGGCCCGACTCGTCCTTCGCGAAACGCCTGAACATCTGCTCGAACTTCTCCATGGTGGATCTCCTCCGTGTCTGCCGGCAGCCCGGCCTGTTCGATTGTCGCCCGGCGCGGCGCCCTTCGCCCCACCAGACTGTCGTTACCGCGCAACACTCGCGATAACCTGTCCCACGCCCCACGAGCCCCGTGGGCCCGTTCTTCCATGACAAGTCCCGTACCACGCGCAAACAGCTGCTGACTGTCCCGCAACTCGTTGTAAATGCTCGTGTTAGCCAAAAACGGACGGCTCTGCCCATGCGTTGCATTGCAACGCATCGTTGCGGCACCCGGCCCCAGCGCGTTACAGCCGGTCAACGCAGCAACCCCCAGCCGGTGAAGGCACCGAGCACCAGGCGCACGTTGTGGATCGGCGAGAAGTCGCCACCGGAGAGCGGATCGAACGGCGAACGCAGCGCCACGTGGTCCACGACCTCGAC
Organism: Longimicrobiales bacterium; assembly: GCA_035513345.1. Lineage (GTDB taxonomy): Bacteria > Gemmatimonadota > Gemmatimonadetes > Longimicrobiales > RSA9 > DATKCF01. Next base: position 6,052 of record DATKCF010000118.1, on the reverse strand, counting down.
GCGGATGCCCACGGGATCACCATCCCAGCGCAATCCGGTGAGGAAGTCGACGCCCAGGCCGCCGGCGCCGACGAGCCTCGGCGCATCGTTGCCGTCGTAGGCGGCGTCGGCGTTCGCAAAGGTCAGGAACTCGCCGTCCCCGAGCCGGTACTGGATCGCGCCCACGCCGGCGCTCACGAAGATGTTGAACATGCGCGCGGGGTCCGCGGGCATGAGCCGCGCGAGCAGATCGATGTCGGCCAGCCAGAGCCCGATGTTCCGCTTCTCGCCGGGCACGGAGAGCGGCCGCCGCGAAATGGCGCCGTTGACGCGCCAGCCGAACCGGCCCGATCCGAGCCACTGCTCGAACTGGAGGCCGGCGATCCAGCCGGGATCCAGCTCGATATCCAGCTCGCCCGCGCCACCCGAATTGAGCGGCGTGAAGTATGTGCCGCCCGCATTCCAGTGCGCGCCGAACCGGTAGTCCTGACCCTCCGCGGCGGCAGGTCCCAGCCCGATCGCCGCGGCGAGGGTCAGGAATGCGACTGCGTGTCTCATGGTTGTCCTCTCCTCGCCGCGCATCACGAAACGTCCCTGCCGCGCACGTTGACGATCACGACGGCGCCTGCATCGGTCACTGCGTAGACCTTCGCGATTATGCAGTCCGCTGGCGAGCAACCCGTGTTCTCGCCGGCCAGCGGCTGGGATACACGAAGCGGCCCGACGACACGATCCCGGATCGCGATCGTTCCGCGCTCGCCGAAGTGGATCGTGTCGACGATCCGGATCGACTGCTCGTCGGCTACGAACGCCAGCGCGTTCGCCGATGCCGGCGGGAACGTGTTGTAGCTCGGGTGCTGCGGGTGCAGGCTCGCTCCCGATCCGCCGCTCGTAACCGGCGCTTCGAAGCGGCCCTGCAGCCGCAGGTCGTCCTTGAAGAAATAGGCCGCATCAGTGCCCCTGGCGGCGCCGAGCGAGCCATCGGAATTCAGATCGAGACCGAGAATGTGCTCGGATGCGTTGTTCACCAGGTCTGCGACCGTGATCTCGTTCGAGATCGACGCCGTCGTCGCATCCCACACAATGATCCGGCCGGCATCGACCACGCCTTCGCCGAACGCGATCTTGCGCCTGTCCCCCGATGCGGCGACGAAGGTGGTGTCGCTCAGGCCGATCAGCTCGGTGACGTACCGGCCTCTGGCCCACTCGATGTCCGACTCGGGATTCGCCACGAGCGTGGCGATCGCCGAATCGAGGGGCAGAACGCCACTCGATATGATCGTGTTCGGGAACCCGTTGCGGTGATCGTAGATCTGGATCCGGTCGCTGCCCGTCGGTGACGAGAACACGCGAATGCTGTCGACATTGAGGATCGAGACGTTGGTCGAGTCTGCCTCGAATACGCCGCGGCCGAGCAGGATGCGGACTTCCGGCTGCTGCCAGCCCGTCTGCTTTTCAGCCACCCGGATCGTGCCGTCGGGCGCCGCCATGGTCGGGAGAGTCGAATAGAGCAGCCGGCCGAACGCGTCCTGCGCGATGTACTGTGGCCGGTCGCTGAAATCGTGGAACCGCACCTGGTACACCTCGAGCCCGCCGAGGTCGATCTGCCGCTCGACCTCGAACAGCGCCGCGTTCGGCGTGTGGATGCGCGCGGCCACGTTCTCGGCGGGTGTTCCGTTCAGTGACACGACCGACACGCTCGTACCACCCGAGTTGGCGACAATCAGCGTGTCACCGCCACGGTTGAGATCAACGCCCCACGGCTGAGATCCGACGGCGATCGGCGACGAGAACGTGCGGGACACCAGGTCGAGCACATCGATGCGGTTTCGCCCGAGATTCGACAGGTACAGCCGCCGCCGCGATACATCCGGCATCGCGTCGGCTATCCGGCTGCTCGACGGCAACCCTATGCTCCGGCCCGCCACAGCCGTCGTCGTTGCCTCGAGCGGGATGCTCTGCGCCACCACGTACTGGCCGCCGCCGCCTGTGAACGTCGCGCACGCGACACTCTGCACCGTTGCGGTCACGCCGGCGCCGCAGTTGCCTGCCTCGTCGAACGCCCAGCCCGAGAAGGCGAGTGTCATTGTCCTCGGCACGGACCGTTCGTCCACGAACGGCGGAACGAACCCGAACTCATGGACCACGTCAGTGCTTGCCGTCGCCGGCAGCGTGTACGACTGCTCGACAACCAGCGTGTCGGTCGTGCCTTCCAGGACGACCAGCGCCGTGAAGCCCAGTCTGGCCAGTCCACTGCCACCATCATTGTCACGTGCGGTGACGCGTACGATCAGGCTGTCCGTGAGTTCCGCGCGCGCCGGCACGTCCACCTCGAGTCCCACGAGAGGCAGGATCTGGTCGATCGCCGCCACATTGAGCGACACGGATTCCGCGCGACCCACAGCGCCTCGACCGTTGCGGGACGTCGCCTGCACCTCGAGCCGGCCGGTCGACCCGGCCGGAAGTGTGATCACGGTGTCGACTGTGACGCTGAAGCGCGGAGGCGTGAACTCGAACTCGATCGCGCCGGTCGCCGCGCCGCCATACGACACGCGGATCTGCGATACGCCGAGCGTATCCGACGCCGACACGCGAATCGCAATGGGCCTGCCCGCCAGCACTTCCGCGTTCGCCGCCGGCCGTTCGATCGTGACCTGCGGCGGCGGCACGTCGGTCGTGCCTTCGTCATAAAGCGTGTCGCCGTCGCACGCGAACAGCGCCACGAGCGTCAGCGTCGTAGCCGCGCCTCGGGCCAGGCCTCGCGAATTGTTCAATCCGTCTGCTCCGAATAGCGTCATCGCCTCACCTTCACATGGAGCTGCTTTCAGCCGGTGAGCCCGTGTCGGGCGATCATCCGGTCGAGTCTCGGCCGTGACACGCCCAGGATCTGGGCCGCCCGGCTCTTGTTATGCCGCGTCTGTGCCAGCACCCGCTGCACGTGGGCGCGCTCCATCGCGTCCAGGCTCTGGTCATCCGGATCCGGCATCTGCTCCGAACCCGACCGCAACGACAGGTGCTCCGCCGTGATCGTCGAGCCACGGGCCAGCACCGCCGCCCGCGTGAGTGCGTTCTCCAGCTCGCGCACGTTGCCCGGCCAGTCGTGCCCGAGCAGAACGTCCAGCACTTCCGCCGCTACCTGCAAATGGCGGCCCAGATCACGGCTGACACGGCCGAGTATGTATCGCGTCAGCAGCGGAATGTCGGCACGTCGCTCGCGCAACGGCGGGATCGCGACCTCGACGACGCGCAGCCGGAAGTACAGATCCTCACGGAACGAACCCTCCTCGACCATCCGTTCGATCGTCCGATGCGTCGCCGCAACAACCCGCGCCTCCGTGCGACGCGGCTTCTCGCCGCCGATCGGATAGAACTCCCGCTCCTGCAGCACGCGCAGCAGCTTCGCCTGGAACGCCAGGCTCGTATCGCCGATCTCATCGAGGAAGATCGTGCCGGATCCCGCCAGCTCGAACCGCCCCTTCCGATCCGCGACCGCGCCCGTGAACGAGCCGCGCACGTGACCGAACAGCTCCGACTCGAGGAGGCTCTCCGGCACGGCCGTACAGTTGATCGCCACGAAGGGCTGCCCCGGGTCCGGCCCGTTCCGATGGATCGTCCGCGCGATCAGCTCCTTGCCTGTGCCCGTCTCGCCACGAATCAGGATCGGCGTCCGGGTACCGGCGACTGAACCGATCGTCTTGTAGATCGAGATCATGCGCGGATCGTGGCCGATCAGACCCTCGACATCCGCCTTCTGTGCTGGATCGACGCGCGCGGACGACTCGTCGGAGTGTTCGCGCAGGCACCGCTCCAGCGACTCGTCCAGCACGTCCAGGTCCAGCGGCTTCGTAAGGTAATCGAACGCGCCCTTCTTCATCGCGTCGATCGCGCCCTGCATGTCGCCGAACGCCGTCATTACGATCACCGGCGTCCCCGTCGACTCACGAATCCGGTCCAGCAGCTCTATCCCGGACATTCCCGGCATCCGAACATCCGTGAGCACGAGCGCCGGTGCTGTCGAACTCAGGGCGCCCAGTGCCCGCTCAGCGTCCTCGACCGCTGTCACGTCCCAGCTGGACCTGCTCAGATGCCGCTCGATGGCCACGCGATGCGCGTCATCATCCTCGACCAGCAGGATCTTCGGGTCCATTGCCGCTTCTCCGCTCAGGCCCGCTGGCGAAGCCGCTCCGGCGATTCGCCGGACTTCGCCTGCCTGTCCATGCCCGGCGGCGACGTCACCGCACCCGTTTCCTGCAGTGGCAGCACGATCACGAACTCCGCGCCGGCCTCCATTTCCGATCGCTGCGCAAAGTCGAGCGTGCCGCCGTGCGCCTCGATCGTCTGGCGGGCCACCGGCAGCCCGATTCCCGTTCCGGCCGCGCGCGTAGTGAAGAACGGTTCGAAGATCTGCGCCCTGACATCCGCGCTGACGCCCGGTCCATCGTCCGCCACGTGCGCCCGGACCGCGGAACGGCCACGCGGGTTGTCCAGCCAGACCCGCAGCTGACCGCCGCCCGGCATCGCATCGGCCGCGTTCAGGAACAGGTTCAGGAAAACGCCGCGCAGCTGCGGCGGGTCCGCCAGGATCCGATCGTCGACCTGACCCGCGGCCCACCGCACATCGATCCCCGCTCGTTCCAGTCTCGGCCGGATGAGCGCCAATGATTCGTCGATCACCTCGCTCAGCCGGCACGGCTGCCGCCGTGGCGCACTCGGCCGGCCGAACTCGAGCACACCGCTCACCGCATCGTTCAGCCGTTCGATCTCCCGCATGCACACGCTCAGAACCTCGGGCAGATCGTCCGGCGTCCGTCCCGCCCGCACTTCCCGCTCCAGACTCTGCAGGTTCAGACGGATCGAGCTCAGCGGATTCCGGATCTCGTGTGACAACTGCGATACCACGCCGCCGACCGCAGCCGCCTGCCACGCCGCCTGGCTCTGGCGCATCGTCGCCTTCAACCGCTCGAGCATCCGGCTGAACGCGCTCGACAACCGCCCCACCTCGTCCTCGCTCGGCGGCGGCAGCCACGGCGACATGTCGCCCTCGCCGATTCGCTCCGCCGCCAGCGTCAGCTCTTCCAGCGACGCCATGAAGTGCTGCGCCAGCATCAGGAACGCGCCGCCAGCGCCAAGCGCGATGAACAGCACGAGCCCCAGGTAGGCCGCCTGCATCTTCGCGTACGGCGTCGTGAACTCCTGCGGATCCGTCGACACCACCACGGCCCACGGCACGTCGTGCACTTCCGCCACGATCGCTTCCAGCCCGGTTTCCTCGTGGATCAGCGAGAAACTGCCCTCGAGCCGGCTCAGCGTCTCGCCGTCCAGCGGCTGGCCGTTGGCCAGGCGAGGCGCACCCGAGCCTTCGCACGCCCCGAAAACCGGCTTCCCCGATACCCGGTCGAGAACGAACGTCCGGCCCGACTGGCCGAACTGAACGTTCAGCGTCGGACCCGTCAGCAGCGCCGCCGCCGGTACCAGGCCCGCGATCTCCGAGCCCGCCGCGCCGCGCACCGGGACCGTCACTTCGACCGGCGAGGCGTCCGCCGCCACGCAATCGCCCGACGGAATCGGTGCGTCCGACCCGACGGACCAGCGCACCCGGCCTTCCTGATCCCGGTACTCGATCGACGTGAACGTCTCCAGCAATGAACGCCACGGCTCCATGCCCGCCGACGGTCGCATCGGAGGTCCGGCAAAGTCCGACAGGAACGACAGCGATGTCGACAGCGCCGCGTGCCCCGCGCGGATCTCCGCCGCCACCTGCTGCCCCGTCGACTGCAGCTTCGTCGTGACCAGGGCCGCCACCGATCGCGTCGACTGGATGTACGACCCCAGCCCGAGCGCCACCATCGGCGCCAATGCCAGCGCCACGTACAGTGCCAGTATCTTCGAGCGTAGCGACAATCCTGCTCCCTCGGCCGTGACCGCAACTCCAGTTCAGCCGTGATCGACACGTTCTCGGTCTATCTGGCACGCGCACGCCGACGTTCCGTGATCTCGGCGCGGCTCTGATCGATTATACAATCGGCCGGTCGGTTGGCTTGCGGGGAGCTGCGGGCGAGTGACTCGAAGGGGT